>JAFGDS010000107.1 GCA_016931995.1 Pirellulales bacterium | reverse complement strand
CCGCCTGACCCCGGACGCCCCCCTCCAACCGCTCACCCCCCACGGCAACCAGCCCCATGCCAGGAGTGGGTTCCACCGGACGGTTACGCAAGGACAATAAGAGCAGGAGGAACGTCATGGACCTGGAAACGTTCGTAGCCGAAAGCCTGCGGCAAATCATCACAGGCATACAGGCTGCCCAACAATCTCCCGACTGTCAGGAGGCGAGGATTAATCCGGCCACTCTGAAAAACAAGAAGGCACGCAGAGAAGTCTATTTGCAGGAGACACCACGGCTCATTGAGTTCGATGTAGCCCTTACCGTGACCGAGGACAAGGAGAAGAAGGCCGGAGTGGGCGTGATAGCAGGAGCATTCGGAGTCGGAGGTCAGGCGCAATCGACAACATCGAACACCTCCGTCAGTCGAGTCAAGTTTTCCGTTCCGGTCGTCTTCCCGCAACTCCCGTGACCACCGAAGTGGCAGGGCAGGCGACATCGGCCAGGGGACGTCAGCGAAGCCGGTCCGCTCCCCAAGCCGCCGGCCCTCTTCCCCACATGCAAACCCCTCACCCCCGACCCCTCTCCCGCGTGCGGGAGAGGGGAGGCTGGACCTCGTGTGCCACTGGCTCCGCTAGTGCGTGGATGATGGGCCTCGCGCGGCACTGGCAGAGCCAGTGGCACCCGCGCAAGTCCAAACGTCCTCAGACCAGTCCGCGGCGGACGGCCCAAACGGCGGCCTGGGTGCGGTCGCTCACGGCGATCTTGCGGAGGATGTTTTGGACGTGCTCCTTGACGGTCTCGACGCTGATCTCGAGCGAGCGGCCGATTTCCTTGTTGCTCAAGCCCAGGGCGACGTGCCGGAGCACCTGGGTCTCGCGCTGGGTCAGGGGCACCTCGTCGTCGTCGAGCACCTGGCGGATCTTCATCGCGCCGGCGACGCGGCGCAGCTCGCCGCTGCGGGAGGGCGACTCGCCCTGGGCCGCGGCGGTGATCGTCGCGATGATTGCCTCGCGCGACGAGCCCTTGAGCACGTAGTCGCAGGCGCCCAGCGCGACCGCCCGGGCGATGTACGTCGGGTTGTCGTAGGTCGAGAGCATGACGACGCGGCAGTCGGACACCTTGGCGCGGAGCTTTTCGAGCGTGGCCAACCCATCCATGTCCGGCATGCGGATGTCCAGGAGGATGACATCCGGCCGATGCTTGTCGGCCTTTTCCACCGCTTCCTTGCCGCTGCCGGCCTCGGCGATGATCTCGATGTCCGACCCGGCCATGAGGCTGGCCAGCCCTGTGCGAATCACCTCGTGATCGTCACAGACGAGCAGTCTGATTGACATGGGGGGGCTCCTATAAAAAGAAGGGATGCGTCTTGTTTGGGTCAACGAAAGGGACGGTTTATGTCCATGGGGGTAGTAGGGGACCTCATCGCGAAACGCGCTGGGCCTCGGCGTCCTTGGCGCGGTCGTTCAATGCCCGCTTCAACGCCATCAGGGCGTCCACCTGGTCCTGGGGAATGCGGCCCGTTTGGTCGGGCGCCACGTCCAGCAGCCAATTCGCGCCGCGTCCCACGACTTCGTCATGGCGATTCAAACACCAATCCAACGACTTCGGTTTGTTCTTTCCAATGTGGAACCACACGTCCGTCAAACAGTCTTCCGTTTGCATGGGCACGTAAAAGATCTTCCCGCCCACGCCCATGCGCGGCACGTGGCCGTCCTTCGGCGGCGGCGTCACCTCGCCGTTCAAAACGTCCGCGGGCCAAAGCGTGACGCGCTCGTCGAGGACCTCCCGGTGATAATTCCACGTCACGCGAAAGGTTCGCGGTCCCGTGCCATCCCAGAACGACTGGTTGAACAAGACCAGGCAGTCCGGTTGTAGTTCCTTGACCCGGGAGTAGATCCGTCTTAGGCGTCCACTATTGTCGGGTCCGAGGTCCCATGGAATGTCAAACCAAAGCAACGTGATGGGCCCGTAGTCGGTCAGGAGTTCGCGAACCTGATTGCCGCAAAACTCTTCGTATTGGTCGGGCGTCATGCGCGGTTGGTGGCGGCTATCCCAACCCAACAGGTAATAAAACCCGGGCTTGATTCCGTGCTTGCGGCACGCCTCGACGAACAATTTCGCGACGTCGTCCTTGACGGGCCCCTTCGCCACGGTGAAGTCCGTGTGTTGGCTGGGCCAAAGGCAGTGCCCGTAGCAGTGCTTGGTCGTCAGCACCGCGTATTTCATGCCGGCGTCGTAGGCCACGCGGATCCACTGATCGGGGTCAAGCTGCGTGGGCCGGTAATCGGCGCACGTGGCGTCGGCTTTTTTGCCGTATTCCTCCCGCACGAAGGTGCTCAGCCCGAAGTGGATGAACATCCCATATTTGAGCGATTCCCATTCGGCAAGAACGGGGGTGCGTTCGGTGGCCGGTTCGGGTAATTGAGCCAGCGTCGCGGACGAGATGGCCCACGCGATTACCGTTAGCGCGATCGCGCCGGCGCGTGTTTTTTTGCTACCAATCGTCATTGCGACTCTCCGCCCCACCCGCCGACTGCCTCGGCTGACTGCTGTCAAATCCCCGGCAAGGAACGTCACACAATCCTAGTCCACTGGGGGATAGTGCGAAATACCCCCCCGCTACCAGATAATCCCCCCGACCCAGCGGTATATCCGGCCAAAGATGGCCCTATTCGTGGGGAAAAACACGCGGAAACCCTTCGCAAGTGGGGGCCATTTTTCTTCCGTTTCCCTACCAAATTGCCGGACAAGCCCCGCCAAATGTCGCCCACCGTGCAACGTTGGCTGGGATGCCGGAAAGGGTTGTGCCGGATGGCGCTCGGGGCGTTCGCCTGGGAGTGTCGAGCCCGATCGCCTCGCGCGTTGACCGGCCACCACCCGTGACGTAGCGTTTTCTCGACGGCCCCCGTGGCCGCCCGTGTCCAGCGGCACGTTCCCCACTCCCCCCTGCGCGGCAACGAACACGGTGACGCCATGACCCGCGGTGCACTCCTCCTGGTGGACGACGATCGGCAAGTGCTCCACTCGATGGCCGACTGGCTTCGCGACCAGGGCTTCGATCTGGATACCGCCTCCGGTTGCGCCGAGGCGATCGCCGCGACCGACGAAAAGCCCTACGACGTCGTGCTGGCCGATATCCGGCTGGGCGACGGCGACGGCTTCCGCGTGCTGGGCCATTGCCGGCAAAAGCACCCCGACACGCAGGTCATCATGATCACCGGCTACGGCTCCGTCGATTCGGCCGTCGAGGCCATACGTGCCGGCGCGTTTGACTTCCTCACCAAACCCTTGATCGACGAGGAGCTGGAAATCGCCATCGATCGCGCGTTCAACCAGCGGCGGATGGTCGAGGAGAACACGCAGCTCAAAGCGCAGCTCGATATGCGGTTCGGCATGGAGAACATTGTCGGCAACGACCATCGCATGCGCCGCATCTACGACATGGTCGATAGCGTGGCCGACACGAAGGCCACCGTGCTGATCACGGGCGAAAGCGGCACGGGCAAGTCGCTCGTGGCCCGCGCCATCCACCGCCGCAGCGGGCGCCGCGACAAACCCTTCGTCGAGGTGGCCTGCGGCGCGCTGCCCGAGACGTTGTTGGAAAGCGAGCTGTTCGGCCACACGGCCGGCGCGTTCACGGGGGCCACCGGCGAGAAGATGGGCAAGTTCATGCTCGCCAACGGAGGCACCATTTTCCTCGACGAAGTCGCCACGGCCAGCCCGGGAATGCAGGTCAAGCTGCTGCGGATCCTTCAGGACTTCGAGTTCGAGCAGGTCGGCGGCACGAAGACGTTCAGCGTGGACACCCGCGTGATCCTCGCCACGAACGAGGATCTCGGCCGGGCGGTGGCCGAGGGGCGGTTCCGCCAGGACCTGTTCTACCGCGTGAACGTCATCAACATCGAGCTGCCGCCCCTGCGCGAGCGGCTTTCCGATATCCCGCTCTTGGCGGAGCATTTCCTCAAGCGCGTCTGCGAGGAGTCGGGCAAACCAGCCAGGCAGTTCAACGAGCAGGCCATGGCCGCCTTGCAGCGATTCGCCTGGCCCGGCAACGTTCGCGAGCTTCAAAACGTCATCGAGCGGGCGGTCCTCCTGGGCCGCGGCGCGACGCTCGGCCTGGAGGATTTGCCGCCGCAATTCGGCGTCGAGGGCGGCGTGGTCGTCGCGCCGGTGGGCGAACGATCTCTCAAGGACGCCCTCGAGGCCCCCGAACGCCAGATCATTCTCGACGTGCTCGAGATGAACAACTGGAATCGCCACGCCACGGCCGAGTCGCTCGGGATCAACCGGACGACGCTGTACAAGAAGATGAAGCGTCTCGGGCTGGACGAGCCGCGGCACGCGAAGTCGCGCTAGTGTGGTGCGTCACGCGGATGAGACACATTATGGGCACCATGCTTGCTAGGCGAGCGCAACGAGACAGCAAGCATGCTTGTTGGCGAGACATGCCCACGACGAGCGTGGGCATGGCGCCCAGCATGGCCCGTGGCACTCGCGCCGCTGGCCCGGCACGCGGGCTCCGCGCCCCCTATCCCCTGTCTTTCGCCCCCGCCGTATACTGAGGCAACGAGTCTTGTGGGAGGCGACTCCCGTCGTCCATACCGGCCTCGTTTGCGGGTGATCGGCGACGGGAGTCGCCTTCTACAGTCCCGAGAATCGCCGGCACGGACCTTGTGCGATGCCCCTTGCCGCTGCCCAGTCAGACGACCGCCCGTCTCTCCGCGCGCTTCACCGTGCCCGGCGGATGGCGTATTGGAACGGCGGGCTGTGGTCGATCGGCAACGGGTTGGCCAGCACGATGCTCGTGGTCTATCTGGCGCTCGAGTTGGACACGGGCGTGGCCGGCTTGGGCGTGAGTCTGATTCTGGCCGCGCCCCACGTGGTCGGCGCGCTGCGTCTGATCGCGCCGGCCCTCCTCGACCGGCTGGCCGACCGAAAACAATTCTGTCTGGGCGCCTTCGCGCTGTCGGCGGCCGTTCTCGCGGCGCTGCCCTGGCTGGCCTCCCCGGGAACGTTGCCCACCGCGAGGGCGTCGCTGGCGGCGCTGGTGGCGATTTGGTGCGTTTACCATTTGCTGCAATACCTGGGCACGGTGGCGTTCTGGTCGTGGCTGGCCGATCTCGTGCCGGTCCGCATTCGCGGTCGGTTCCTCGGGCGGCGCGAACGATGGCTCGTGGCCGGTCAGGCCGGGGCGATGCTCGCGGCGGGGGCGTTCACCTGGGGCTGGCACGTCCTCCACCCCCACCAGCCGCGTTGGATCGGCTACGCCCTGCCGGCGCTTTTGGGCGTTGTCTTCATGCTGGGGGCGCTCGTGCCCGTGGCGCTCATGCCGGCGATGGCCTCCCGGCGGCGCGTGCCCCTGCTCAAGGCCCTGGGAACGATGTTCGTCCCGTTGACGGATTTCCGGTTTTTGCGTTTGGTGTTTTTCGGCTGCTGGTTTTCGTTCTTCAACGGGATCACGCAATCGGCGCATTACGTCTATCCGGCGCAGGCGCTGGGGATCACGCTCGTGGCGATGCTCGGGCTGAGGACGTTCATGCGCGTGGGGCAGTTCGCGCTGAGCCCCTGGATGGGTCGCCTGGCCGATCGCTGGGGCAACCGCCCCGTCATGGCCGCGAGCCTCCTGCTGGTCGCCCAGGGGCCGTTGTTTTACTTCTTCGCGTCGCGCGACCAGCCGTGGTGGCTTGCCGGCGCGTGGGCCGTGTGGATTGCTTACGCGGGCTTGAACGTCTGCTTGCCCAATCTGATGCTGCGACTGTCGCCGGAGCGGGACAACGCGGGCCATATCGCCCTGTACTTCGCCGTGACGGGCCTATGCTATGCGGCCAGCACCGTGACGGGCGGGGTTCTGGCGGATCGCTGGGAAGCGGCCACCTTCGTGCTGGGCGGCGTCTGGCACGTGGACTATTTTGGCGCGCTGTTCCTCTTCGGCTGGCTCATGCGCGCGCTGGGCGTCGCGGTCTTGCTGGGAATCGTGCGGGAGCCGGACCGAGCGGACGCCTGAGTCTCCGAGCACTGGCGGAGCCAGTGGCACTCAGCGTCTTCCGACCGGCGGGCATCGCGACGAGCCCGGCGGCGGCCGGCGCGGGGCGTTCGACGACCGCCCCCCTGATTCGGGGACGGTGCGTGAAATTCTACCAATGGGTGGAAGAAGGCACTCGATTCAAAGGGCTCGCTGGGCGATAAACATTACTATTGGCCTTGTGCTCGTTTCGCCACAATCCTACTGCCCCACTAAGATCCGAGTTTAAGGCCACTCCTTGGGGGTCGCGTCCTGATCCGTGCGGACGCGTCCCCTTTTTTTGCGCGCGGGGCGTTGCCGAGCCCGTCACGCCGGGCGAGGCGACGCATCGCTCTCGCTCGGGTGCGGACGCGATCCTTCGGCGCGGTTACGACGGCGTTCGCCGTGCGCGGGGTGGAGTCCGGTCTCCTGAGGACGACGTTCGTCTTGCTCAAGCGGCGGGGCATCTTCCTCGGTCGCCGCGTGGAGGGCCGGCAACGCGATCGTCACGGTGGTCCCCTGGCCCGGCGCGCTGGTCACGTCGATCGTGCCCTCGTGCCGTTGGACGATGCCGTAGGTGATGCTCAAGCCCAGCCCGGTGCCGCCCTCGTCGGGCCGGGACGTGAAGAAGGGATCGAACATCCGGTCGATTTCCTCTTCCGTCATGCCGCACCCGTGGTCCTCGACCGCCACCTGGACGGTCTCGCGCGACGCGGCCATCCGCAGCGCGACGCCGTCGCCAGGTCCGGAGGCGTGGATGGCGTTGGACAGCAGATTCAGGACAACCTGGCCCATCTCGGTGGCGTTCATCATCACCGGTGGCGGATCGTCGGGAATCTCCAGCCGGATCGAGACGTCGCGTTGGGCGGCGAACGAGCGGGCCATGTCGTGGGCGCGACGGACGACCTCGGCCAGGTCGCCCTGGGTTTTTTGCGACACCTCGCCCCGGGCGAACTGCAATACGCTTTTGACAATCCGCCCGCAACGATGGGCGCTGGCTCGGATATTCTCCAAGGCTACTTTCAGGATGGCCCCGTGGTCGGGCTGGTCCTCCGAGAGCGTCACGGCGTCGACGCTCAGCGTGATGGCTCCCAGGGGATTGTTGATTTCGTGGGCGATTCCGGCGGCCAGCGTGCCGATCGAGGCCAGGCGCTCCGCGCGGCGCAGGGCTTGTTCGGTGCGTTTGCGATCCGTGATGTCCTCGATCATGCCCAAAACGTAGCGCCGGCGGCCCTCGGGGTCGTGCAGGGCCGTCGCGGTGACGCGGGCCCAGACGATCCGATCCTCGCGGGCGAGACATCGCTTTTCCCAGGTGCAACGCGTGTTCTCGCCGGAGCTGACCTTGCCCAGCATCGCCGTCGAGGCGTCGAGGTCGTCGGGATGGACGAGATCGGCGACGCGCCGGCCGGCCAGCTCTTCCGGGCGGTAACCGAGCATCTGGGCCAGCGCGCGGTTGACCTCGACCAAGGCGCCCTCGGCGCCGAGGATGAACATGCCCAGTGGTCCCTCCTCGAACACCGAGCGGAAACGCTCCTCGCTTTCGCGAAGCGCCTGTTCGGCCTGTTTGCGGTCCGTGATGTCCTGCGCCGCGCCGAAGATGCGGATCGTCCGACGTTGGGCGTCGTCTTGGACCGGCCGGCCATAATCGCGCAGCCAGCGGGTCGCGCCCGACTTGGTGATGATGCGAAACTCCGACACCGACGGCTCGCCCGCCAAAAGACGCTCGGTCCGCTTCACGGCCACGGATCGATCGGCGGAATGAATCAACTTCAGAGGCCCGCCCAACCGCGTGACCTCGTCCAGCGTATACCCGGTCATCTGGACGAAGTCGCCGGTGACCCATTCCGGGAAGAGGTGGCCGCCGGGCTCCAAGAGCGCCGAATAGGCGTAGGTCGAGGTCAGCTCCGAGATGGCCTGGTAGCGGGCCTCCGACTCGCGCAGGGCGCCCTGGGCCCAGTGCAGGACGCGGACGTCTTGGCACGAGCCGACGCAGCCGACGACCTGTTGCTCCGTCCCGAAGAGCGGCCCCACGTGCGACTGGAACTCGCGGTCCCGCCAGAAC
Organism: Pirellulales bacterium; assembly: GCA_016931995.1. Lineage (GTDB taxonomy): Bacteria > Planctomycetota > Planctomycetia > Pirellulales > Thermoguttaceae > JAFGDS01. Next base: position 32,819 of record JAFGDS010000107.1, on the reverse strand, counting down.
GTCCGGTGGGAGGACGCGATTCCGCGGAGCGCCTCCTCGCACGCGCCGCGGGGTGGAAGAGGGATGGCCTGGTCGTCTCGAAGCGCCGCCAGCGGCTGGCCGTGGATCCGGTGGGCCAGATCCCGAACGAGAGCCGCATCCGTGCTCGAAAACACCGTCACGCGCAACTGATCGTCGGCACACCAAAACACGGCGGGGATCGCGATCTCGCCCGCGGAGGACGCCGCGTCCGCGGCGCCCCCGGACTCCCCCAACTTGTCGATCATGGGACCGATCCCCGCGACCCAACCCAACGCGCGCGACCAACGGAACGACTGGTCGCACTCTAACCCAATAGCGTCCCTTGCGGCAAGGTGGCTCGCCGGGCGTCGGCGTCGTTTTCCGCGACTTCGGCGCCGCGCGGCGCGGCCGCGCGGCGTCTTCGGGCATTATGGAGCCTGACATTCCCTCCCGATCTGTCCCCAAGGGCTCAACGGCGCGCCCGGCCACCGTTCGGGCCCCGTCCGTAGGGTTGCCATCGAATCACGCGGGCAGCGGGACGGACGGTGCGCCAGAGGCGCGGGCGAATATGGTCACTAAATGAGGAATCATTCGCCTTGGGATGCGAAAACTTCGCCCCTACTTCCAGGCCGGTTCGGCGAGCCCGAGAATCCCTAGGAGAATGGCCCCTTTTGAAGACGAGTCACCTTGGAGAAACTGTCGATTCCTGGGATACTGGCCGCCACGCGCGGCCGACGACCACTTCTCATCGTGAGGCGCTGCTGATGACGGAACAGCCCATCGTGTACGTCGTGGACGACGACCCTCAGGTGCGGGAATCGCTCAACCTGCTCATGCGGAGCGTCGGGTTCAACACCAAGGTCTTCGATTCGGCGGAGCACTTTCTGGACGGCTACGACGACTCGCCCGGACCGCCGCGGTGCTTGATCCTCGACGTTCGGATGCCGGGCCTCAGCGGCCTGGGACTTCAGGAGAAGCTTGCCGCCAAGGGCATCGTTATTCCGACCATCGTGATCACGGGTTTCGGCGACGTGTCCATGGCGGTCAAGGCCATGAGCGCCGGGGCCATCGACTTCATCGAGAAACCGTTCAGCCGCCAGGCCGTGCTCACCCGCGTGCAAGAGGCCATCGATCGCGACGCGGCCTACCGCCGGCGCAACGCCCAGCGAGCCGACGTGGCCGCGCGGCTTGACTTGCTCTCGCACCGCGAGCGCGAGGTGATGGACCTGCTCATCGCGGGCAACCACGCCAAGCAGATCGCCGCGAAGCTCCAGATCGGTGAAAAGACGGTCGCCAAGCATCGCGCCCGCGTCTTCGACAAGATGGGCGTCGACAGCGTCGCCACGCTCGTCCATCTCGCCTATCACTGCGATTTCGCCACGCCCACGTTGGACCTGGAATTGTCGCAACACTGACGGTGATGGACGGCGCGCGTGCCACTGGCTCTGCCAGTGCTCGTGCGCCTTGGCGTCGCACGGCACTGGCCAGTGGCACTCGCATCGCATGGCACCGGCGGAGCCAGTGGCACTCAACGCGGAGCCGGCGGCGCTCGGGTGTCATGACGCGGGGCGGACCGTCCGGCCAAAGACGTACACGTCCGAGCCGACTTGGCGGATCGTCGGCTCGTCGAGTGCGGCGGCGGCCGCAACCTCGGCGACGCCGGCGCCGGCCACGGGCGAGGGCGCCTCGGCCGATCCAAAGAGCTTCGGCGCGATGAACGCGTGGACCTCGTCGATCTGGCCGGCGTCCAGAAGGCTTCCGACCAGTTGCCCGCCACCCTCGACCAACACGTTGGTCATCCGCCGTCGTCCCAGCTCGATCAGCAGGGCATCGAGACGCTCCTCGCGCGTCGCTCCGTCGCAGACGAAGACCTCACAGCCCGATTGAGAAAGCCGCGCCGTCGCCGGCGCCGGGGCATCGGGACCCGCGGCGATGAGGACCGGCGCGTCGCGGGCCGTGCGGACCAGTTGCAAGTTGCTCGGGAGGGTCGCGCGGCTGTCGAGCACGACGCGAAGGGCCGTTCGGGGTCCGGGAGGTTGGGCCAACAACAACGGGTCGTCGGCCAGGGCCGTGCCGCGCCCGACAAGAATCGCATCGACGCGACCCCGCAGCGCGTGGACAATCTCGCGGGACGCCTCGCACGAGATCCAACGGCTGCGGCCGGTTCGCGTGGCCGTCTTGCCGCAAAGGGTCATGGCCCATTTGGCAATCACCCAGGGGCGGCCGGTCTCGATCAACTTCAGATAAGGCGCGTTGAGCCGCCGGGCGTCGTCCTCCAACACGCCCGAACGGACCTCGACGCCCGCGGCTTCCAGCCAGGCGATGCCCCCGCCGTCCACCTGGGGAAACGGATCGCGTTGGGCCACCACGACGCGGCGGATTCCGGCGGCGATCACGGCATCGGCGCAGGGGGGCGTCTTGCCGTGATGGCAGCACGGCTCGAGCGTGACGATCATCGTGGCCCCGGCCGCGCGAGGACCCGCCAGCCGCAGGGCCTCGATCTCGGCGTGCGGCCCGCCGAATTGCCGGTGCCAGCCCTCGCCGATGATCTCCGCGCCGCGGACGATGACGCAGCCGACCATCGGGTTGGGCTCGACGCGGCCGAGCCCCTCGGCGGCCAGTTCCAGCGCCCGGCGCATGTGCCAGACTTCCAGGTCGATCTCGTCCATGAGGGCCATCATACCGCGCGGCGGCCGGTTGCACGACGGTTGCGGACGCGGAGAGGACGGCTAGAATGGAGGTTTTCGCCCGGAATCCGTCCCGGGGTTGCATCGCCGGACGAGTCGGCGGTGGCCCCCGAAATATCCGGAGCCGTCCATGCCGCCGGAACCGCTCGCCGATTTCTCTCGCCTCTGCCTGCATACGATCACGACCAAACCCTGGTCGGTGGAGGAGGCCACGCGGCACTACGCCGCGGCGGGGATCCGCGGCATGACCGTCTGGCGGCAATGGCTCGCCGGCCGCGACCCGGCGGCGGTGGGCCAGGCCGTGCGCGAGGCGGGCATGGACGTCGTCTCGCTGTGCCGGGGCGGATTCTTTCCCGCCGTGGACGCCGCCGGGCGCCAGGCGGCCATCGACGACAACCGCCGCGCGATCGACGAGGCGGCGGCGCTCGGGGCGCCGCTGGTGGTGCTCGTCTGCGGCGCCGTGCCCGAGCAGCCGCTGGCCGAGTCGCGCCGGCAGATCCGCGACGGGATCGCGGCCGTGGTAGACCATGCCGCGGCGGCCGGCGTTCGCCTGGCCGTCGAGCCGTTGCACCCGATGTACGCCGACGCCCGTTCGGCCATCAACACGCTGGCCCAGGCGAACGACCTGTGCGACGAGCTGGCCTCGCCCTGGGTCGGCGTGGCCGTGGACGTGTATCACCTCTGGTGGGACCCCGAACTGGAGACGCAGATTGGCCGGTGCGGCCGCGCCGAGCGCCTTTGGGCGTTTCACGTGTGCGACTGGCGCACGCCCACCGAGGATTTTCTCAACGATCGCGGCCTGATGGGCGAGGGCTGCATCGACATCCCGCGGATCCGCGGTTGGGTCGAGGCGGCCGGCTTCCGCGGCGCGATCGAGGTCGAGATCTTCTCCCATCGCTACTGGGCGATGGATCAACACGCGTTTCTCGACGAGATCAAGCGAGCCTATTTGCGACACGTATAGACGTCAAGCCGCTCGCGGCTTCGCAACCTTGTTCGAGAGAGAGGCAACCTGATGAAGACACACACCGTCGGCGTCATCATGAACGGCGTCACCGGCCGGATGGGCACGAACCAACACCTGGTCCGGTCGGTTCTGGCGATTCGGCGGCAAGGCGGCGTCCGCGTCGGCGCGGACCTGGCGATCGTGCCCGAGCCCATCCTCGTCGGTCGAAACGCCGACAAGCTCCACGAGCTTTGCGCTCGACACGGCGTCGAGAAGTGCTCGACCGATCTGGACAACGTGCTGGGCGATCCGGCCTATCCGGTCTACTTCGACGCCTTGTCCACGAACCTCCGCGTGGCGTGCGTCCGCAAGGCCATCGCTGCGGGCAAGCACGTCTACTGCGAGAAGCCGACCGCCACCTCGACCGACGAGGCGCTGCTCCTGTATCGCGAGGCGGCCGCCGCGGGCGTCAAACACGGCGTGGTCCAGGACAAGCTGTGGCTGCCCGGCCTCGTGAAGCTCAAGTCGCTCCTCGACGCGGGGTTCTTCGGGCGGATCCTCGCCGTGCGGGGCGAGTTCGGGTATTGGGTGTTCGACGGATTCCGCCAGACGTGCCAGCGGCCCTCGTGGAACTACCGCAAGGAAGAGGGCGGCAGCTTGATGCTCGACATGTTCTGCCACTGGCGCTACGTGATCGACAATCTGTTCGGTCCGATCGGGTCGCTCGTGGCCCGGGGCAGCATCGACGTGCCCCGCCGCGTCGACGAGCGGGGCCGCGAATTCGACTGCACGGCCGACGACTCGGCCTACGGCATCTTCGCGCTCGACGACGGCGTGACGATCCAATTCAATTCGAGTTGGTGCACGCGGGTGCGTCGCGACGATCTGCTCGTGCTCCAGGTGGACGGCACGGAGGGTTCGGCCGTGGCGGGCTTGCGCGAGTGCCACGTCCAGCACGACTCCTTCACCCCCAAGCCGGTTTGGGACCCCGACGTCGAGCAGCCCATCAACTTCTACGCCAACTGGGAGAAGATGCCGAACAATCGCGCGTTCGACAACGCCTTCAAGGTCCAGTGGGAACTGTTCCTCGCGCACGTCGCGCTCGATGCGCCGTTCCGCTGGAATCTGCTGGAGGGCGCCAAGGGCGTGCAGCTTGCCGAGCTTGGCCTGCAATCCTGGCGCGAGCGCCGCTGGGTCGATGTCCCGCCGCTTGCGTGACGCGCCGCGTGCCCCTGGCTTTGCCAGTGCGTCAACATGCCGAGAATTTGGCACGGGCGGAGCCAGTGGCACTCGGCACGGGCAAAGCCCGTGGCACGCGAGTTACCGCGCCCTCATCGCGACCCGGGCGCGGGCAGCCCGGCGCCGCCGGCGCTTGGGGCCCACCGCGCTTGCGTGGGCCGCGTCGACGACGCTGGCCAGGTTGCGGTTGAAGAAGCGGGCGATCCGCCGGTGGTACTCGACGCGCTCCAGCGTGATCGACTCGTTGTGCTTCGCGCTGGGCGTGACCCAGAGCTTCGGCCGGCTCGGCATGCTGTCGCGCAGGGCTCGGACCACGGCCAGCGGGATGTGGGCGTCCCGGCGGCCGTGGATCATGAGCGTCGGCTGGTGGATCCGCCGCGCGGCCTGGTCCACCGTCACGAACCGGCACCCGCGGCGCCGCCCCAATACCCAGCGGGCCCAGCCCGCCGTCGTCCGCAGCGAGACGTCGGGCAGCCAGGCAAGAAGCTGGGGAAAGCGAACGAAGATCTTCAGGAACCGGCGGATGTAGTGCAATTGCATCCGTTCGGTTGGGCAGGCGCCGTCGATCACGAGCGTCCGCACCCGGGGGTCGTCGGCCGCCGCGCACAGGGCCACCGTGCCCCCTTTGCTCACGCCAACCAGCCCTATCCCGCGGGGATCGGCGTCGTCGCGGGCGCAGAGATAATTGATCACCGCGCGGACGTCGGCCAGGTCGTACTCCGTGACCCACGGAAGCGGATCGTAGCCCGGCGTGTGGGCGCTGGTGCCGTGGTTGCGGAAGTCGAAGGTGAAAACGTCAAAACCCTGTTGGCGGAGGTCCTCGGTGTAGGGGGTCGCCGCCCAGCGGTCGGCGTTCAGCTCGTGGCAGAATGCGATGACGCCCTTGCGGCGCGGCGCCAGCGTGGCCAGGTAGGTTCCCTCCAGGCGAACGCCGTCCTCGGTGAGGATCTCGACCTCGGGGCCCTCGTCCAACGGCTCGCGGGGCGCCGCGGGCAGCCACGGCGTTTGGCCAAAAACCCGCGCCACGATGGGCACGTACACGAGCCACGCCACCACGTGCCCCAAGGCCACGAGCCCCAAAAGAGCCAACACCGTCCAACTTAAGCCAACGATCATGATCGTCGTGTACCTGCTTACCACCAAAGAATCGACCGAGCCGCGCGCCAGGCAGGATCGCCAAGTCGCCGGCGACGGCCACGTGGCTCGACCTAGCCCTTCCCTGTTTCCTCAAATTCGCTGGAGCCCGTAAATGCTGACCCCCGCGAATTCCAATCCAACACTCTACTCCAGCCATTGCTATCAATCAAGGAGCCGAGAATACCTCTAAGGTAGCATTTCTATTTACTTCTAAATAACTACCACTGGACACAAGATTCTCTTGCCAGGGGGGGCCGGCCAAGCCATGGACCAGGTTCTGCCCGACAGCTCTTTTTGGAGTGCGGCGACTTGTCGCCGCACTCCAAAAATGCCGCCTTTTCTCCTTTGAGATTCCCGGCCCGCGGGCGTCTAATAGAGGCCGGGATGCGAAAGAGGCAGAAGATGGCACGATCCGCCGAGACCGGGCGCCTGGACGATCTCGTGACACGGCACCTCGGCGACGCGCTTCGGCTGGCCATCCGGCTGACCGGCGACCCCCATTGGGCCGAGGAGGTGGTTCAAGAGGCCCTGGTCCGAGCGACCCGTGGGTGGGGCGTGTTTCGCGGCGAGGCGGCATTCCGCACGTGGCTCTTTCGGATCGTGATCCACGTCTTCCGCGACCAGCTTCCGGTCCGGGCCAAGGCGGAACCCCTGGATAGCGAACCGCCGGAACCCCGCCCGAGCGACCCCGCCCAACAGGTTCTCGACGAGGAGTTGGGCCGGTTGGTGGCCGCCCGAGTGTCGGCCCTGCCGCCGCGGCAGCGCGAGGTGCTCGTGCTCACGGCCTACGAGGGGCTCTCGGCCGACGAGGTGGCCCGCGTGCTGGGAATCCGCCGGGCGAACGTCCACGCGACGTTGCACGTTGCCCGGCAACGTCTCCGGGCCGAACTGGCCCCGTATTTGAACGAGCGATGACGAGGAAGCGATGATACACGGCGAGAACGATCGACAATCCGACGTGGGCGAGCCGGCCGACCTGGACCGGCTGCTGGCCAAGGCCGTCTGGCCCGAGCCGGAGCCCGAAACGCTCCAGTGGCTCGAATCCTTCTGGCGCGGCATCCGTTCCGGCAACGGAACGGAGGCGACCGCGCGGGCGGACCTGGGCGTCACGGTAGTGGATCGCCGAAAGGTCGGTCACAACGGGCGGGCCGGCTCGCGGCTTGGCCGACGGCGGGGCATCGTCGCGGCGGCGGCCGTGGCGGTAGGTTTGGCCTCCGTGCTGTTGGTTTGGCGGTCGTGGACGCCCGTGGCAAACAACAATGATAATCAGGGGGCCCAGCCGGTCGAGGTGACGGAACCGTCGGGCAACGGCCCGGCGCTGGCGGCGGACGATGCGCGAGAACCATCCGACCAAGCCGCCGTCGCGACCGCGGTGGTGGGCCGGCCGGCCACGGCGTTCGAGACGTTCGTCTTCCTCTGGGGCATCGCACAACAACAAGCCACGCCGGCCACTCCGGTTGACCCACTCGTTCAGGTGCTGGCCCAGCGGGTCGCTCAGCCCTACGGCGATCTGGACGCCTTGTGCCGCCCGCTGGCGGCGAACCGGCGGGCACACGAGCGGGCGCTGGCGGCGCGAATCGCCCAGACCCGGGGCAAGGAACTCATGGCGGCGATCGACGTGCTGGGTCGCGTGGGAAGCGAGCAGTCCGTGCCACTTCTGAACCATCTGAGCCATTTTCCGGAGACCCGGCCGGTGGCGATTCGGGCGCTCGGGCGGTTGGCCGATCCGCGCTACGTCGGTCGGCTCATCGAGAAGGAACCCGAGCCGGAGACCCAGGCCGCCTTGCTGGCGAGCTTGCTCGCGCGGCGCGACTCCGGCTCGCTGGTTGTGTATCTCAAGCTGGTCGCCTCGCCGAAGACCGGCGCGGCGGCGTGCGAAGCGCTCGCCCGCGAGCCGTACCCGCCGATCGACGAGTTGTTTGCGTATTTCAACTCACCGCGGCTGGACGAACGGGCGGCGGCGGCGGTGGCGCTGGGGCGGTTGGACAACCCGGCGGTGATCGACCGGCTCGCGCGCCTGGTGGCCCACGACCGTCACGGCCGCGAGGCCCTCATGGCCCTGGCCGCCAGCCGGCACGAGTCGGCCGCGCGGTTTCTGGCCAACCTGCGTCGCGATCCGGCCATGGCGGGCCTGGTGGCGGCAGCGCGGCATCACGTCGAAAGCGAGTTTGCCCCGCCGCCCGCCCGCCCGCCGAGGCCGATCGAAGACAACTCGGGCGTTCGGTCCGAGGCGGCGTTCCTGCTGGCGTGGGCATGGTGGAACTATGGAACTTTTTCCATAACCTGGATGTGCGCGTCATGCTGAGCGAACCTCGTCATGCTGAGCGAAGCGAAGCATCTCGGTGACAGGGAAACGAACGAGATCCTTCGCTGCGCTCAGGATGACGGAGTGGGATGCTCAGGATGACGGAGTGGGAGGCTCAGGATAACATGGTGAAACGTGGTGGTCTTCTGGGAGCCAGCACTGCTGGACAAGCCAGCAGTGGCACCCTTGGTGCGGCGTCCAAAAAATGCCGGTGAGCCGCTTGCGGCTTCGCAACAAGGAACGCCGGCACGATCTTCGTGGTGGTTTTTTTCAAAAGACACTCTTTCGCGAACCCTGGAGGCAACGTGACATGAAACGCTCGACAGTCTTTTGGATGACCCTGGCGGCCGTGTGTCTGGCGATGGCGGCCGGCCCGGCCGTGGCGCAACACACTCCGCGGCAAGAGCAAGGCGACGCGCCTGCCGGGGGCGGCATGCCCGGACCGGGCGCCGGCGGCATGGGAATGCCTGGCATGGGCATGGGTGCGCCCGGCGGCATGGGCATGGGCATGGGCATGCCCGGCATGGGCCCCGGGCCGGCCAACCTGGTGCTCAAGATCTATCGCGTGGACGATCTCGTGATGCCCGCGCCGGATTATCCGTACGCCGGCGGCGAGATCCCGACCACCAACGCCGAATCCGTGCCCGCCCGCGGCGTTCGCCCCGAAGTGATGGGCGGCATGGGTGGCATGGGCATGGGTGGCATGGGCGGCATGGGTGGCATGGGCATGGGCGGGGGCATGATGAGCGTCGGCCCGGAAGGTGCAATCGCGCAAAACACGGGCATGGGCGGCATCGGCATGGGCGGCGGGGACGCGGGCATGCTCGGCGGCGGCCCGATCGGCGGGGCTGGCGGCCTCATGGGCGGCGAGATGGGCGCGGCCAACGTGCCGGAGGGACCGATCGGCGAGTTGGTCGTGGCCCTGCAGCGGACCATCGCCCCGCAGAGCTGGGACGTCGCCGGCGGGCCGGGCCGGTGCCAGGCGTATGGCACGAGGCTGCTCATCCTGCAAACGCCCGACGTCCACAAGCAGATCGCCGACGTGCTTTCCGAGATCGGCGAAGCCCGCACGGTCGTGGTCGAGGCCTATTGGCTCCTGTTGGATTCCGAGCAACTTGCCATGTTGACGCCGGACGTGAAAGACGCCGACTCCCGCTCGCGGCGGTCGTCCGTCGATGAGGCGAAGCTCGATGCCCTGCTCCGCGAGCTGCCCAGCTACCGAGGGCGGATCACGTGTTTTAGCGGGCAGACGGTGCACATGACCTCGGGCTCGCGGCGAACGGTGGTAAAGGGGGCCATCCCCGTGGTGGGAAGCGGCGCGGCGTATCAGCCGCTGATGACCACGGTGAACGTCGGCCTGATGCTTCAGGTCTGCCCATCGCTTTCGACCGACGGCGCCGAGGCGGTGCTGGACGTTCGCAACATCGTCACCGGCTGGAAAGACTCGGAGCCGGCCAAGATCGGCGCCGGCAGTTCCCCGGCGACCAATCCGACAACGGGCGAGGCGGAGCCGGCAACGTCCGCGTCGATCGCCGTGGACCGGCCGAATGTGCCCACGCAGCAGTTGGCCACGACCGTGCGCGTTCCGTTGGGCAAAGCGATCCTCATCGGTGGGCTGACGCTCCAGCCCTTTGAGATGGAGGACCGACCGGTCGACGCCAGCGGCGACAGCCGGCAGTTGTACCTGATCCTCCGCACGAGCCGCGCCGAGCCGGCCGATGAGGCCCCGCCCGTCGCACCCGCTCGGAGGTAAGCGATCATGAGGGCGAGGCGCCCGCCAAGGAAGTCGCTCGACGCATGATGTTCGACAAGCCACCGTCGGCCCGTCCGGCGGTGGCTTGTTTTTTGCGGAGATGCACGGGTTCGTGTGCCACTGGCTTTGCCAGTGCGTGTGTGCCACGGGCTCTGCCAGTGTGCCGGCCGAGCACGAGGCCATTGGGCGTTCGGCGCGTCCACGCACGGCCGACTGCCGGCGCGCACTGGCATAGCCAGTGGCACACGACACGGCCTGGCCCAGGGTTTGTCAGGCACAGCCTGACCTACACCTGCCCCACGCCCTGGCGGGCTTTCCCCCCGCGAGGTATACTTATCGGTTTGACTCGCATGCGCCGCCCCCTGCCCGGAGGTTACTTGGGATGGAAATGGATCAACTGGTCGCCTTGTGCAAACGCCGAGGGTTCCTGTTTCAGTCGAGCGAGATCTACGGGGGCCTGAACGGATTTTGGGACTACGGGCCGATGGGCGTCGAGCTGAAGCGGAACGTCCGCGAGGCGTGGTGGCGCGACATGGTCACCGCCCATAACGAGCAGACCGCGCCCGCCGGCGCCCCGGGCCCCTACGAGATGACCGGTCTGGACTGCGCGATCATCATGCACCCGCAGGTTTGGAAGTGCTCGGGCCATTACGATCTGTTCCACGATTTCATGGTCGATTGCCGCGAGTCGAAGCACCGCTACCGGCACGACCAGGTCTGGGGCCGCTGGGTCGAGGCCCGCGGCCAGCGGTTCTTTGTCACCACGGAAGCGCTCGGCCACGAGGGGCTCGAAGAGACCGAGCAGCGGGCGCTCAAATTCTTCGGCCTGCGGGCGAAGAACGCCGACGAACTCGTGTGGGACGGGCCGCTCGTCTCGTTGACCACGGTGGACGATTCGGCGAAGGTCCTCGGGCCCGAGGCCAAGGCGCTCGGCTCGCTCACCGAGCCGCGCGAGTTCAACCTGATGTTCAAGACGTACATCGGGGCCCTCGGGGGCGAGGAATCGGCCGCGTTCCTTCGCCCCGAAACCGCCCAAGGCATCTTCGTGAACTTCAAGAACGTCCTCGATAGCACCCGCGTGCGGCTCCCCTTCGGCATCGCGCAGGTGGGCAAGAGCTTCCGCAACGAGATCACGCCGCGCAACTTCACGTTCCGCTCGCGGGAGTTCGAGCAGATGGAGATCGAGTTCTTCTGCCGGCCCGGCGAGTCGCCCGAGTGGTACCGCTACTGGCGCGACCGGCGGTTCCGGTGGTACGTCGAGCTGGGCCTGTCGAGCGATCGGCTGCGGCTGCGCGACCACGAGGCGGCGGAGTTGAGCCACTACTCGACCGGCACGGCCGACATCGAATACGCGTTCCCGTTCATGGCCCAGGGCGAGTTCGGCGAGCTGGAAGGCATTGCCCATCGCGGCGATTTCGACCTGCGCAGCCACATGGAAGGCAAGCTCGATCCGAAGACACGCCCGCTGGAAGTGGAAAAGGACGAGCACGGCCAGCCGCGCCACCGCGGCAGCGGGCGCGACCTTTCGTATTTCGACGCGGACACGAAGGAGCGGTTTATCCCGCACGTGATCGAGCCGTCGGCCGGGGCCGATCGGGCGACGCTTGCGTTTCTGTGCGAGGCGTACTGCGAGGACGAGGTGCCCGACGAAAACGGCAAGCCCACCAAGCGGACGCTCATGAAGTTCCACCCGCGCCTGGCGCCCTACAAGGCGGCCGTGTTCCCCTTGGTCCGCAAGGACGGCATGCCCGAGGTCGCCCAGGCGATCTACGCCGAACTGAAGCCGCACTTCAACGTCTTCTACGACGAGAAGTCGGCCGCGGGCCGGCGCTACCGCCGCCAGGACGAGATCGGCACGCCCTACTGCATCACCGTAGACGGCCAGACGCTCACGGATGGCACCGTCACCGTGCGCGATCGCGACTCGCTCCGGCAGTGGCGCGTCCCCAAGGACGCCTGCGTCGACGAGATCCGTCGCCTGCTGGCGGGGGAACTGTAGGAGGCGACTCCGTCGCCGACAACCCAATCACAAAAAGTTCGGCGACGGAGTCGCTTCCTACAATGGCTCAAGCGGCTCATGGGACTGGCAAAGCCAGTGGCACTCGGCGATACTCTACGGTTCGCTGGTGATCTTCACGGCCAGCAGGTCGAGCTGGCTCTTCAGGTCGGCCAGGAGGAGTTGAGGGCTCGCGCCGTCGGCGAGGTGTCCGTAGAATGCCCCGGAGGGCGAATGGTGGGCGGGCGAGGAGAGCGTGACGGCCGCGGTCTCCAGCCGGTGCAGTTGGTTGTTCACCTGGGCAAGCCGGGCTTCCGTACGGCGGCTCTCGCTGCCGAGCCGGTCCAGCCGAAGGACCAGGACGACGCCCAGCGTCAGTGCCAACGCGGCCAGTCCTCCGCCAGCTACCGGCGCGCCGATCCCCCATAGGTCCGCCCTGCCCGTGGCAAGCGACCAGGCCATCAAGACGCCGCCGCAGCTTAGCGCGGTCAAGCCGATCAGAGCGACGAGCCAAACGACCCCGTCCAACGGAGTTCCTCGCGCCCGCCGGGTCCTTCGCGGGCCCATCGCCACGTGGGATCCCGTCATGGCGGCGTGCGCGGCATCCCGACGTAGCGTCCGCACCGGCTCGTCGGCGGCGGACGACGGAGACGCCGCGTCGCGTTGCTTCGCGCCGGCGCCGAGCATCCGGCCGATGTGCTTGAGCTGTTCATCGAGTTCCCATCCGTCGTAGGGAACGCCCGGCAGCGGATCCGCGGACGCCGAAGGACTTGCGTCCGTGGGCCGAGCCGCTTCCTGGGGGGCCGTCGCCTGCGCAGCGCCTCGAGCGGTCGCCGATTCGGTGGCGGGCCGTCCGCACCGAAGGCAACACAACTCACCCGAGCTGGGGGAAACAACCCGGGGTACATCTTGTCCGCAGTTCTGGCACCACATGGTATTCCCATCATCGGCCACGGGCTTGGTGGACTGTAGCGATTCCGTAGGTTCTGCGGGCTGACCAAGGATGTAGGCAGCGTGGGAAGATTGGGCCGCTTGAGAAAGACGGAGCAAGCCGACTTGTCAGCGAGCGGCAAGGCGATGGCGGGTTCGCGGGGCGGCCGCGCTGCGGGGCGCGGGGTCCGAGAATTCCTGCATCCGCTGCCAAACCTCGGCGCGATGGACGGCCGTGGTGGGCGGGCCTTCAATTCCCAGACGCACGCGCCGACCGCTGATATTCAGCACGGTCACGCGGATGCCGATATCCGGAAGGACGATCTGTTCGCCCGGCTTTCGACTGAGCACCAACATGGCTTGGATTCCTTTCCGATTCTGGGTCCAAACGGGAAAGTGGCCACCCGGCGAAATCGTAGGCGCGTTCGGCCAGGGGAAGATGTGCCGTTTGCGTGGAGTCTGCCGGGCGGGGTTATCCGTCGTGGGCCCGCCGCCGCACTTCGCGTATAGCGAGGGTTTCGGAACCGGCGCGTTGTCAACCGTTGGACACCCACGGCTGGCGCGACTTACCCCCCAAAGGAACCTTCCTCGCGCGACTCCTGAACGGAATCCGCTGGGTCGGCGATCCGCCTCGCCAGGACCGCCAGGACGCCGCCTGGCCCGCGGATCAGCAACACGACGCCGAAGGCGTCGCCTTTCGGCTGGAGTTGCCGGGCGAGCCGTTGGGGATCGAGGGCCAGCCCGCGGGTCTTGATCTCCAGACGTCCGATCCCGCGGGCGGCCAGCAGCCGCCGCAACCGCCGTCGGTCGAACGGGAGGACCTCTTCGACCTCGAAGCAGGCCAGGGCAAGATCGCGGACCGGACGCGGACCGGTCAGATAGAGTCCTTGCGGATCCAGCGCGGCAAGCGCGTGTTGGGCGGCCAACGCGCCGACCAGGCCCGCCGCCGACACGGCCGGGTCGGGCTCGAAGACCCAGCGGTCCGGCGCATCGACCCGCGAGGACGGGAAGCCGGGCTTCCCGATCAGCGTGCGGACGGCTTCGTCCCGTCCGGCCCGCGGCGCGCGGATCGCCGTGGCGCGATGCGTGCCGGGCTCGCCGGCGAACCGGCCGAACCAGACGACCTGCTGCCGGCATTGGCGGTCGCGGGCGATCCATTCGCGTTGGGCTTGGCCCGCCCAGGCCCGGGCCACGTCGGCGGCGGGCGCCAGCTTCACGGCCCCGTGCGGCGCCGACGCCAGGAGCCGGGAGACCGCCGTTTCGTCCGGCTCGTGCCAAAGCGGCCGGACCGAGCGCCGCCGGCCCGCGCGCCGATCGGGATCGATATGCCAAAGGGCATCGTTGGCCAGCCGCAGCCGGGTCACGTCGGCAATAACGGCGCGGGCGGATGCCGCGCCCAGCGCGGCCGCGTTGGCCGCGGCCAGGAAGGCGGCGACGGGATCGCGGTCGAAGCCGGCGGCCGCGCCCCGGTTGGCCAGCGCGATCAGGTCGCCGCCGACGCCGCAGCAGAGGTCGAGCACGCGACCTCCGACGGGAAACCGCTGGGCCTTCCACCCGGCCACCCAGCGATCGGTGGCCTGCTCCAGCCCTCGGCGCGTGAAGAGCATCCGTGCGGCGGCGTCGGCGTACTTCGCCCGCCCGCGACGCCGCAGCGCGACCTGTTCGAGCACGAGGTGGGCGCGAGAGGACGAGAGATCGCGCCGCAACGCGTCGGCCAGCGCCACCGGCTCGCGATCGTCGTCCGCCGCCCGGGCGAGCCACGCCTGGCCCGTTGTTCCCACGAGCCACCGGTAATCGTCCAACAGGGAGGCGTCGATCACGGCACGGACCTGCCAGCGCTGCGTGTGCCACTGGCTCCGCCAGTGCTGAAGTCTCGGTGTCCCAAGGCACTGCCGGAGCCAGTAGCACTCGATCCGCACTGGCGGAGCCAGTGGCACGCCGCGTGGCTACCGGTCCGCTTGCGGAGCGGCGGCGACGGGTGGGAGCGGGTCGCCTTGGGCGAGGGACTCCAGCCCGCGGAGGAAGCCGGGCGAGGCCCCGTCGAGCACGAGCACCTCGCTGGGGGCGGAAGGTTTCGATCGCGACCGGATAATGCAGATTACCTCGGCGTCCCGCGTCTTTCTCCGGGCGATCTCCTGCAAGGCCGCCCGCTCCTCCAGGCTGAGGTCTCCCCAGGCGGTCGCGGGCTCCTCGGTCGAGCGGACCGAGGTGGGGCGCATCGGGCCGTCGACCGGAGCGGCGGATTCGTCAAAGCGCGGCATGGTCTCCGGAATGGCCGGGGGGCTCACCGCCGCGAGGGCGGCCGCGGGCGGACTCTCGGCCGGCTGCTCGTATACGTACCCAAGCCCAGCCCGGTCCAGCTCCGCGTGGATCGACGGCAGCGCGGCGAAGAGACCCTGGTTTTCCTTCGGATCGGCCATGTTGCACACGCCCACCACGCGGCCGTCGGCCGCGAAGAGCCCTCCGCCGCTGCGTCCCTCGACCGGCAGCCCGTCGGTTTGGAGATTCGGCGGGCCGAGGAACCGGTCCTTCGAGCGGACGCGGGTGTGCAGGATCGTCGGATCGGCGCCGTTGTCGCAGCCCACGCTGATCACGGGATCGTCCACGCGGGCGTCGTAGCCTGGCGGCGCGACGCGCGCCACGGCCACGGGCTTGGGGGCGCGGATCCGCACGAGGCCGACGTCGCGGCCGAGATCGTAGGATACAAGCTCACCAATTACCCGCTGGGCTTGTCCGGAATCGAACAGGTCCACTTCGATCCGTCCCCGGCCCTTCGAGTCGCGGAAGATGTGTCCGCAGGTGAGGATGAGCGCCCAGCCGCGGCGCGTGTCGATGATGGTTCCGGAACCGCAGGAATGCCCGTCGGGGTCCTCGATCCGCAGCCGGACCGAGGCGGCGATCAGTTGGGCGCCCAAGACGGGTTCCTGGGCCGACCGGGGCCTGCCCGTCCAGCCGTCGGCGTCGGCAACGTCGGCGTTGTTGGTCGCCGCGACGGGCACCGCGTCGATGCTAGCCGACGGCGCGGCGGCGTCCGGAGGCGCGGTAACGAACACGGGACCGCTCGCGACGGCGGGGAGTCCGGCCGAGGGCATCCGACGCGGCATGTCCGTCGGCGGCGCCGCCGGAGGCGGGGCCGCCGGAGGCGGGGCCGCCGGAGGCGGGGCCGCCGCCAGCGACGCCTTGTGGAACATCCCAGCCAGCCGCCCGTAGCTGGTCAGCCCAACCACGCGATCGACCTCGCGCCCGTCCACCACCATCACGAAGCACGGCAATTGGTTTGCCTTGAAGCGTTCGGCCAGCGCCCGCTCGCGGTCCACGTTCACGCGACGGACCGGATATCCCCGGCCCGAAAGCTCGTCGATCGTCGAGGTCATCTGCCGACACGGACCGCACCAGTCGGCGTAGAAATCGAGAAGAACGACGTCCGAACTCGACGGCGCCGCAAGCGCGAGCACCGCGATCGACAACCATGCCATCGGATCCCTCCTTATGCCAGGGGCCAAGGCGCGGAGCGACCGGACGACCGGATCGCGCCGAACCGGCGGCAACAAGGGGCACGGCCTTCGGGTCGCTCTCCATGCGACGCGCGCCGCAACGTGGCACGCGCAGCCGGAAGGGAGGCGGATGAGGCGAACGGGCAACCTCCTGTCGCCGAACTCTCCGCGAATCGCGCCAGGGCCGACGGCTCGTCCGGCGTCGTGCCGGAGGGTGTCCGTCCCAAAAAAAGCGGCCGGCTGCGGGGGCGCGATCGGGCTTGGGAACTCCTTTTCACGTACCTGGGTTGTACGCGGAACAACCGGAATCGGGTCCTTCCGGTCGGCTATTCTGCCCGATGGGCCGTTTGGACACAATGTCAACTCGCCGGGTTTCCTCCATTCCAATTGCCCTGCCCGGTGTTTGTCCGATATACTGGGCGGTTTCACCAATTCCCCACTTCTGGAGGGTCGCCGCGGCCATGTCCACGCCACACCCGCTGGTCTCCGCCGAATTCGCCAAGCCACCGTTCTTCGTGGGCGTTGACCTGGGAGGAACGAGCGTCAAGGTGGGCGTGGTGGACGATTGGGGGCGGCCCTTGGCCCGGTTGTCCATCCCCACCCAAAGCGAGAACGGGCCCGAGGACGCCACCGCCCGGATGGGCCGCGCCGTCACCGACGCCATTGCCGAGGCGGGGCTCGAACCCGGGGCCGTCGCCCGCGTCGGGCTCGGGTCGCCCGGCACGATGGATATCCCCAACGGCATGCTCGTCGCGCCGGTGAACCTCAAGGGCTGGGATAACTACCCGATCCGAGACCGCTTGAGCCACTTCTGCGGCCTGAGCGTCACCTTTGCCAATGACGCCGCGGCCGCCGCGTATGGGGAATACTGGGTCGGCTCCGGCCAGGCGTTCCACAGCATGGTGCTCTTGACCTTGGGCACGGGCATCGGCTGCGGGATCATCATCGGCGATCTATCGATCGACGGCGAAAACAGCCACGGCGCGGAATGCGGCCACATCATCATCAACGACGCCGAGGACGCCCGCATGTGCGGCTGCGGCCGCAGGGGCCATCTCGAGGCCTACGCCAGCGCGACCGCCGTCGTCAAGCGGACCCAAGAGGGCCTCGACGCGGGCCGTGCCAGCTCGCTCGTCAAACGCGTCGGACGCGGCGATCCGCTCACGCCCAAGGTGGTCGCCGAGGAAGCGGCCGCGGGCGACGCTTTCTCCCTCCAGATCGTGCTGGACACGGCCAAGTACCTGGGCGTGGGCATCACGACGCTCCTGCACACGATCGACCCGAACGGCGTGCTCCTGGCCGGGGCCATGACCTTCGGCGGCAACGACGCGGAATTGGGCCGGTTGTTTCTCGCGCGGATCAAGGAAGAGGTCCAGCGCCGTGCGTTCGCGCTGTTGGCCGAGCGGATCACGATCGACTTCGCGTCGCTCGGCGCCGACGCCGGCTTCATCGGCGCCGCTGGCCTCGCGCGGCTTGCCCACCAACGTGCCGCCGGCTCCTTGTAAGCCGGATCAACGTCGGACGGCCCCAACGGGGGGCTGTCCCCTTCTGGGAAACCACTGCCTTAGGGGTATTTGGGCGAAATAATCCACCCATATCGCCGATGTTGCCGCATGGAGGCCGCACGAGTTGCTTTTGTGAGATACCAGGTATTTATAGATGACCGTTCGGTCGTTAAGATGGATTTTGGGTATTTTGGAGGAAAGTCCCCGTGCCAAGACTCACCGCGATCCGCAAACAAGCCCTAGACGGGCTGATGAAGGATGCCCTGTTCGAGGCGACGGTTGGCGTCCTGAACGAGCACGGCGTGGACGGGATGACGATGGACCGCGTGGCGACGGCGGCGGGCGTGGCCAAGGCGAGCTTGTACCGCTACTTCCGCAGCAAGCGGGATCTCGTCGAATTCGTGTACGCGAGGATCGTCGATCCCATCTTCGAAGAGCTGGAACGCCTGGCCGCGGCCAAGCAACCCGCGAGGGAGAAGCTCTCCGAGCAGCTTCGCACGTTTCTGGAGCACGTGGCCAAGCACGCGGGAGTCTTCAAGCTGCTCTTCGAGGACGACACGGCGCACGGACTGCTTCAGTCGTCGGAGCGGCGGACGTTTGACGCGGCCAGCGAGCGGTTGGCGGCATTTTTTCGCCAGGGTATTTCGGAAGGCGTCTTCCGGCCGAATGATCCGCTCGCGCTGGCCAACATGTACCTGGGCCTCTGCAAGGGCGTTTTGCACGGCCAGCCCGATCTCGAACATGGCGAGGCGCGGGAGAAGATCCACCGCTTGATATTGGGGACGCTGCTTTTCGGCATCGCCACGGACGCGGGGCGAACGGGTTGATTGGCAAGAGGGCGGCCGCAACGGTGGGGAAAGACATCCACATTCGGCCAACCGGTTTTGAGTTTGGGAGCACATCGATGAATCGGCGCACGTGGAGACCTTGGGGCGTGGTCGTCCTCCTGGCATGCGCGCACGTGGCGGGCTGCAATCGCCAGCAGGGACCTCCGCAACCATCCACGCCGGAAGTGGCCATTGTGACGATTCAACCTCGGCCGGTGGTTCTCACCACGGAGTTGCCGGGCCGAACGTCCGCCCTGCTGGTGGCGGAGATCCGGCCGCAGGTAAGCGGCCTGCTCCAGAAGCGGCTGTTCGAGGAGGGGACCAACGTGAAGGCGGGCGAGACGCTCTATCAGATTGATCCGGCGCCCTATCAGGCCGCGTGTGACAGCGCCAGCGCCAATGTCGTGGCGGCGAAGGAGTCGCTCGATCGGGCGAGATTGACACTCGAAGCGAGCCGAGCCAGCCTTCGGCGTCATCGGGCCATGTTGAAACTCACTCAGGCCAATCTCAAGCGGTATGAGCAACTGGTGAAGACTCAGGCCGCTTCCGCCATGCAGCGCGACCAGGCGGAGACCGACGTCGAGGTGGCCGAGGCGACGCTGCGGACCGCCGAGGCGCAGGTCAATAGCGACGCGGAAGCGGTGAACGTGGCCGCGGCAGCCATCAAGCAGTCGGAAGCGGCGCTCGAGACGACCAAGATCAATCTCGGCTATACCAGGATCACCGCCCCGATCTCCGGCCGGATCGGCCGTTCGACCGTGACCGAGGGCGCGATCGTCACGGGCTATCAGCCGTTGGCGCTGGCCACCATCCAGCAGCTCGATCCCATTTTCGTGGACGTGCCGCAATCGACCGCGGAATTGAATCGGTTGCGTCGCAGCCTCACCAGCGGAGGGCTCAAGGGCAGCGGGACGGACAAGGTGAAGATCGTCCTGCAGGACGGGACCGTTTATCCGCTCGAGGGCTCGCTTAAGTTCCGCGACGTGACGGTGGATCCGACCACGGGCTCGGTCATTCTCCGGATTGTCGTTCCCAATCCCGAAGCCATGCTTCTGCCCGGCATGTTCGTCCAGGCGATTGTCGAGGAAGGCATTCGCGAGCAGGCGGTTCTCGTCCCTCAACAGGCGGTGATGCGGGATCCCAAGGGCAATCCGTACGTATTGATCGTCCAGACGGAGACGGACGAGAAGACCGAGGAAGTCAAGGACATCGTCCAACAGCGAGGAATCTCGACCGATCGCACGCTGGGCGACCAATGGCTCGTCTCCTCGGGACTTGACGCAGGCGATCGCGTGGTCGTGGAGGGCATGCAGCGGGTTCAACAGCTTCAACGGATGTCGCCCGACGTGGCGGTCAAGGCCGTCCCATTCCAGGCGGTCAGGGCCTCCGCGGCGGCGAAGCCTGGAGACGAAGCCGTGAAGCCGAAGACCGCGGCGAAACCCCAAGACACGGCGCGGACGACGCCTCATTGACGCTCCCCTAAGCCGACAGGGACTCGCGATGCTATCAAGGTTTTTCCTCGACCGGCCGGTTTTCGCCTGGGTCATCGCCATCATGTTGATGGTGTTGGGCTGTTTGGCCATCTACACCCTGCCCATCTCGCAATATCCGCCGATCGCGCCGCCGTCGATCGCCATCACCTGCTTCTACCCCGGGGCCTCGGCCGAAACGGTGGAGAACAGCGTCACCCAGATCATCGAGCAGAAGATGACGGGTTTCGACGATATGCTGTATCTCACCGGAACGAGCGAGTCGTCTGGTTCGTCGCAGATCGTGTTGACGTTCAAGCCGGGCACCGACCCGGACCTGGCCTGGGCCAAGGTGCAGAACAAGCTGCAGTTGGCCATGGCAAGCCTGCCCGAGGTCGTCCAACGCACCGGTGTCACGGTCAGCAAGTCCACGCGGAACTGGCTGCTCATCGTGGGGCTGATTTCGGAAGACGGCCGTATGGACAGCCACGACCTGCGCGATTACGCCCAATCCAATCTGGAGAAGGTCTTGGCCCGCGTGCCGGGGGTAGGCGAGGTCACCACCTTCGGCGCGCAGTACGCGATGCGTGTCTGGCTCAACCCCGACAAGCTGACGGAATACCACCTGACCATCGAGGACGTCATCGGGGCGCTGCGGAGCTACAACGTCGAGGTTTCCGCCGGGCAGTTCGGTGGGATGCCGGCCGTCAAGGGCCAGCGGTTGAACGCCTCGATCGTGGTGCAGAATCTGCTCCAAACGCCCGAGCAATTCGCGGCCATTCCCGTGCGCACCAATCCGGACGGCTCCGTGGTCCGGATCAAGGACGTCGGCCGCACGGAACTGGGCACGGAATCTTACGATACCGACAGCTATTACAACGGCGTGCCGAGTTCGGGCCTGGCCATCCGCCAAGCGCCCGGAGCGAACGCGCTCGATACAGCCAACGCCATCAAGGCCAAGCTGGAGGAGATGAGCCGGTTCTTCCCGCCAGGAGTGAAGGTCATCTATCCTTATGACACGACGCCCTTCGTCGAGGTGGCCATCGAGGAAGTGGTCAAAACCCTCGTCGAGGCCGTCGTGCTGGTCTTCCTGGTCATGTACCTCTTCATGGGGAACATCCGCGCGACGCTGATTCCCACGATCGCCGTGCCGGTGGTCCTCTTGGGCACGTTCGCCACGCTCGGATGGTTTGGCTTCTCCATCAACATGCTGACCATGTTCGCCATGGTGTTGGCCATCGGCCTG
This sequence comes from Pirellulales bacterium, assembly GCA_016931995.1. Taxonomy (GTDB): domain Bacteria; phylum Planctomycetota; class Planctomycetia; order Pirellulales; family Thermoguttaceae; genus JAFGDS01. The sequence goes on along the minus strand of JAFGDS010000107.1, from coordinate 11,285 downwards.
CTGGTCGACGATGCCATCGTGGTCGTCGAGAACGTCGAACGGATCATGACCGAGGAAGGGCTTTCGCCCCGCGAGGCCACGGCCAAGTCGATGGACCAGATCACCAGCGCTCTGATCGGGATTGGCCTGGTGCTTTCCGCGGTATTTGGCCCGATGGCGTTCTTCCCGGGTTCGACGGGCGTGATCTACCGCCAGTTCTCCATTACGATCGTCGCCTCGATGCTGCTGTCGGTGGTGGTCGCGTTGATCCTGACGCCGGTGCTCTGCGCGTCGCTCTTGCGGCCCGTGCCCAAGGGGCACGAGCCGGCCGAAAACGCCATCGTCTTCCTGCGTCCGTTCTTCCGGCGTTTTGACCGGGTGTTCTTCTGGATTCGCGACCGCTACGTCGGCGTGGTGGGGCATTCCTTGGCGAAGAAGCTGCGCTATCTGTTCGTCTACGTGGTGCTGGTCGCCGCGGTGGGCCTTTTGTTCGTGCGGCTTCCCAGCGCGTATCTGCCGGACGAGGATCAAGGGATGCTCATGTGCCAGGTGCTCATGCCGACCGGCGCCACGCTGGAACAGACGCAAGAGGTCGCCGACCAAGTCGCTCACCATTTTCGCGAAAACGAGCCGGAGGCGGTCGAATCTTGCATGACGATCGCCGGCATGGGCCTTTCCGGACGAGCCCAGAACAACGCCATGTTGTTCGTGCGGCTGAAAAACTGGGACCTTCGCGACCGGCCGGATCTGAAGGCCAAGGCCGTGGCGGGGCGGGCGATGGCGGCGTTTTCGCAAATTCGCAACGCCATGGTCTTCGCCTTCCCGCCGCCGGCCGTCGTCGAGTTGGGCGCCGCCCGGGGAGTGGACTTCGAGTTGATCGACCGCGGCGGCGTGGGGCACACGGCCCTTTTGGACGCCCAGAATCAACTGCTCGGCATGGCCTCGCAAGACCCGCGACTGGTCAACGTGCGGCCCAACGGCCTGGCCGACGTGCCGGAGTTCCGCGTCGACGTGAACTGGGACGCGGCCGGCGCACAGGGGGTTCCACCCAACTCCGTCCACACCGCGCTTTCCGCGGGCTTTGGCAGCGCGTACGTGAACGATTTCATCCAAGGCGGGCGAGTCAAACGCGTCTTCGTCCAGTTCGACGCTCCGTATCGCATGTTGCCCCAGGATTTGAAGCGAGTATACGTGCGCAACGTTGCTGGCAAGATGGTTCCCTACACCGCTCTCGCCTCCGACCGGTGGACCTCGAATTCTCCCCGGCTCGAACGGTACAATGGGTTTCCCTCGCTCAATATTTGGGGCGAGCCCGCGCCCGGCAGGAGTTCCGGCGAGGCCATGAAGGCCTTCGAGGAAATCGTCGCGAAACTGCCCGCGGGCTTCGGCTACGATTGGACGGGCCTCTCCTACCAGGAGCGCATGGCCACGGCCCAGGCCCCGGTGCTCTATGCCTTCTCCATTTTGGTGATCTTCCTGTGCGTCGCCGCGCTCTACGAAAGCTGGACCATCCCGTTCGTCAACCTCCTGATGCTACCCCTGGGCGTGCTCGGCGCGCTGACGGCGACATACCTGCGCGGGTTCTCCAACGACGTGTATTTCCAGATCGGGTTCTTGACCACGCTGGGGCTTTCGACCAAAAACGCCATCCTGATCATCCAGTTCATCAAGGAGCAACGCCGCCAGGGAGAAAGCGTCACCGACGCCACCCTGGCGGCCGTGCGGATCCGCTTCCGTCCGGTCATCATGACGTCGCTGGCCTTCTTCTTCGGCACGCTGCCCTTGGCCATCACCACCGGCGCCGGCGCGGGGGCCATGAACGCCATCGGAACGGCGGTGACCGGCGGCATGTTGTCGGCCACGTTCATCGACCTGATCTTCATCCCGCTGTTTTACGTCGTGGTGGTCAACCTGTTCGGCAAGAAGCCGCAGCCGGCCGCGACGTCCTAACGACGCCGGCGCGTGCCATGGGCTCCAGAGTGTGCCACGGTGTGCCACTGGCTTCGCCAGTGCGCGGTCTCCGGGCGTCAAGGGCACACTGGCGGAGCCAGTGGCACTCGATGTTTGCACCGCGGGACGCGCCAGCCGTGGCATCCGGCGGCGAGTTTGCCGGTTCTACCGGTTGCCGCCGGTCGAGAAGTGACTTGCAATTCCCCCCATGGGTTGGGTGGGGTCGATGCGGTCGCGTAAAGTCTGAGGGCGGTTCGGCTTATTTCGTTCGGATTGAACGTGAGGTGACGATTATGACCACGGTGCATCCTTTGTGGGTTTTGCCGGAGAAATGGTCATGCGATTCGATTTCCTCGCGTCACGCAATACGTTGCCTTGTTTGTCCGGAGCCGCGCGGACCGGGAGCTCCGGCCGCGTCTGCTGTCTTCTCGTGATTGTCCCATTGGCGTTTTCCATGGGATGCACGAGCTGGCGCGAGTACTTCGCCAATGGCTTCAAGGTCGGTCCCAACTACCGCCGCCCCCCGGCGCCGGTGGCCGACCAGTGGATCGACGCGACGGATCCCGCCCTCGACACCGCCCAAATCGACGACGCGACGTGGTGGCGGGCGTTTGACGATCCCGTGTTGGATTCACTCATTGCCTCGGCGTATCGGCAGAACCTCACGGTGCGGATCGCGGGCTTGCGGATTCTCGAGGCGCGGGCCCAGCGGGCGATTGCGGCGGGCAATCTCTTCCCGCAAGGGCAAGACGTCTCCGGCGATTACACCCGCATTGGCCTGAGCGAGAACAGCCTCCACGGGTTTGGGCCCGTCAGCAACTTCGACCAGTGGACGCTCGGCGGCAGCCTAGCCTGGGAACTCGATTTCTGGGGCCGGTTCCGCCGCGCCATCGAGGCGGCCGACGCGAATCTGGACGCCTCGGTCGAGAATTACGACGCCGTCCTGGTTCTGCTCGTGTCCAACGTGGCCGAGAGTTACACCAACGTGCGGATCGCGGAGCAACGGCTGGCCTTCGCCCGGCAAAACGTCGAGATCCAACGCGGCAGCATGCGCATCGCCGAGGACCGCCTCCACGAGGGAACCGCGACGCGGCTGGACGTGACTCAAGCGCAATCCGACCTGGCCAACACCGAGGCCAGCATCCCCGTGCTCGAAGCCTCGCGCCGGCAGGCCGCCAACCAGCTTTGCATTCTTCTGGGCATGCCGCCGCAAAATCTGGACGAGATGCTCTCGGCGCGCGCCGGCATCCCCGACGCGCCTCCCCAGGTGGCCGTGGGCATCCCCGCCGAGCTGTTGCGCCGTCGTCCGGACGTGCGCCGGGCGGAACGCGAGGTGGCGGCCCAAAGCGCGATGATCGGCGTCGCCACGTCGGAACTGTACCCCCATTTCTCCATCAACGGCACGATTTACCTCGACGCGACGAGGTTCGAGGACCTGTTCAGCGCGGATTCGATGGCCGGCGCGGTGGGACCGGCTTTCCGGTGGAACATCCTCAACTACGGACGCTTGGCGAACAACGTCCGCGTGCAAGAGGCCCGCTTCGGCCAACTGGCGGTGCAGTACCAGAACACCGTGCTTCAAGCCAACGCGGAGGCCGAGAACGCCCTGGTCCGGTTCCTCAGGGCGCAGCAGCAGGTTCGCGCGCTGGCCGTCAGCGCCGAAGCCGCGCGGCAGTCGGTGGATCTGGTCATGTCGCAATACAACGAGGGCATCGTGGACTTCAACCGCGTGTTCAACGTCCAGCAATTCCTGACGCAGCAGCAGGACCAGTTGGCGATTGCCGAGGGTTCGGTCGCGTTGAATCTGATCCAGCTTTATCGCGCCCTGGGCGGCGGGTGGCAGATCCGCTTGACCCCGTCGGCGATGGAGCCGCTTCCGCCGATTGGCCCTCCGCCGGTGGCCCCGGTTCCGGCGGAGCCGCCGGCCGTTCCGCCGCCGCCGCCGCCGCCGCTTCCCGTCCCCGTGCGACAGTCGTGACGGCGTCTTCCGCGCCGGTTAGGCGCTTTCGCGCAGATCGGCGAATTGGATCTGGTAAAGGCGGCGGTAGAGGTCGCAGCGGGCCAGGAGTTCGGCGTGGGCGCCCACGTCGAGGATCTTGCCGCCCTCCATCGCGACGATCCGGTCGGCCAGCGCGAGAACGGCCAGACGGTGGGTGATGATCACCGTCGTGCGGTGACGGATGAACTTCTCGAGCACCTGCTGGATGAGCTGCTCGCTTTCCAGGTCCACCTGGCTGGTGGCCTCGTCGAGGAGGAGAATGGCCGGGTCGCGGAGGATCGCCCGGGCCAAGGCGATCCGCTGGCGCTGGCCGCCCGAAAGCCGGCTACCCGCCGAGCCGACGATCGTCTGATACCCGTCCGGCAAGTCGTTCTCGATGAACCGATGGGCGTGGGCCTGGCGGGAGGCTTCGATGACCTGTTCGCGGGTCGCCTGGGGCGATCCGTAGCGGATATTCTCCAGCACCGTGTCGTCGAAGAGCATCGTTTCCTGGGCCACCAGGCCGATCTGCCGCCGCAGGTCGCGCAGGCGCGCCTCGGGCAAGGGGAGGCCGTCCAGGCGGACCTCGCCCGTCGTGGGGTCGGCAAAACGCGGTATGAGATTCACCAGAGTGCTCTTGCCGCAGCCGTTGGGCCCCACCAGCGCGATCGTTTCGCCGGCGCGGATGCGCAGATTGATCCCTTCCAGGACCAGCTCGCCCGGCCGATAGGCGAAATCGACGTTGTCGAACACGAGGTCCTGGCCGTGCCGGGGCAGGGGCTTGGGGTGCTCGGGATTGCGGACCTGGGAAACGCGGTCGAGCCGGGAATAAATGCGGTCGCTGGCGGCCGCGGCTCCTTGTAGCTTGGTGAAGATTTCGGAAAGCTTGCGCAAGGGGTCGGCCGTGCCGGCCAGAAGGCCGTAGAAGACCAGCAGCGTGGGCAGATCGAGCGGACGCGCGCTGATCCGGATGCCCAACAGATGCGTTTCCTTTTCCAGCACGAGATATGCCCCGGCCAGAAGCGCCAGGCAGATCGTGAGGATGCCCATGATCTCGGTGATCGGGTGCGACAAGGAGTCGTACCGCGCGATCCGCATGGACTTTTTGAAGTACTTTTTGCTGTTGAGGTGGAATCGCCATCGCTCCTGCCGCTCGGTGGCGAAGGCCTTGACCACCTTGATCCCGCGGAAGGTCTCCTCCAGCCGGTTGTACAGCAGGGCCATTTCCTCCATGGCGCGGCGGTTGGCCCGCTTGAGCGTCCGGCCCAGCCAATGGATCATGAGCCCCGCCACCGGCGCGACGATCAGCGACAACAGCAGCAGCCGCCAGCAAATGAACGCGGCGCCGACCAGGCAGGCGATCGCCTTGAGCGGTTCGCGGACCACTTTGCCAAACAGCACCACCAGTCCGCCGGCGACCGCCTCCATGTCGTAGGTGAACCGGCTCATCAGGTCGCTGGTGCCCTCGTTGTGGAAGCTCGCCAGGTCCATTTTGAGCGTGCGGCGGTAGAAGAGCTTGCGGAGCTGAAACGTGCCCAGATGCGCAAGCCGGGCGACGAGGATCGTGTTGGCGATCAGGAAGGCCTCCTTGACGAGGGTCCCGACCAACAGGATGCCGATGAACAGGGCCAGCGTCGCGAAGGGATCGCGCGGCAGCCGGTCCACAAGCGGCTTGAGCCACTGGATCGTCGCGACGGCTTTCCGCTCGGCGCCGATCCGCGTCTGGGCGGCGCGCAGCCGGACCTCGAGAGCCGCGGTCTCCTCGGGGCCAACCGTCTTGAGCCGCGCCTCGAGTTGGGCGATCTCGTCTTCACACTCGCGGATCTTCTCCCGCGAACCGGCGATCTCTTTTTCGGCCCAATTCTGAAGAGACTCGTTCTCGAAGGCCACCTTGAGGACGGGGTAGACCGTGCCGATGTTGCCGCCCCAGAGCGCCGCCGCGAGGACCGCGCAGACGATCGACGCGACGAACGTCCAGCGATACCGAAGCGACAGCCGAACGACTCTGCCGAAGTTGTTCATCCGTGAAGGGTCTCGGGAGAAAGCGCAACGCGAACCGGCTGCTACTTTTACCAGATTACGGCGGATCGACCAATACCGGCGCGGTCGGCGCAGTCTGCGCAATATCCGCAGATACCGGAATTTCACAGCCGGCGGCGTAGCCACCGCGCCGCGGTCCACAAGAGGCTCAAGCCGACCAGCGTGGCCAACGGGGCCGCGACGGCCATCAATACGAACAGGTACCGCGGCGCCGTGACCGCCGCGGACGACTGGATCATGCCCGCCAGGGACGCCGCCAGGACGCTGACCAGGAACGTCAGCAGAAAAAGCGATCCCAACCCGAATTGGAATCGTCGGCGCCGACGGGGGGTCTCAGGGGAACGGGACATCCGCGGACGCCTCCGGGGCAAGGGGGCCGTCCCGATTCTCGCGCGAGCCAGAGAAGGGGGACGTCCTTCGTCGCGGCGTCATCCTACACCGCGGCGCCGCGGGGCGCGAAGTCCCTCAGACGTGATCGACTTCCAGGCATTCCGGGCGGACCATGGCGAAGGTGGCCAGCCGTCGCGGAGCGGGGCGATTCAGATCCAGCCAATAGGCCAGCGTCCGACGGACCGCGCCGGCGAATTCCTCGAAATCCGTTGGCTTGCACAGATAGCTTTGCGCCCCGAGCCGATAGGCCTCGGCGATGTCGCGGTCGTATTCCGAACTGGTGATGACCACGACGGGTACGTGGGGGGTATCCGGGTCGCCCCGGACGCGCCGCAACACCTGGAGCACCTGCAGCCCATCCATCCGCGGCATCCGCAGATCCAGAAGGATGAGCTCGGGAGCGCCCTCGTGCCGGCGGTGCTCGTGGGAGCCGGTGGCGAAGAGGTACTCGATGGCCTCGACGCCATCGTGGACCGCGTCCAGTCGGCAGGGGATGCCGCTTTGTTCGACGGCGCGCCGGAAGAGCGCTTCGTGCGAGGGATCATCCTCGACCAGTAATACGATTCTGTCGCCCATCGAGCGCGTGGCTCCCGCGGGACAACGGCAGCGCGGTCACGCGAGACCGCGATTTTGGGGAGAGGAGCAAGGCCACCGGCGCCTCGGCCGCACCCGTACCAGGGCGAAAGCGCTCCAGGAGGCTTTCCACGTTGAGCCCGCCACGTTCACTCCGGCGGGCGTCGCCCCCCCGCGAGCAACGGCTCGCTTCTTTTGCGGGAGGCGTCGGCGGCGCTTGTATCCTAACACCCAACCCATGGGAGGAAAGCCCCCGAACGGCCCGCTCCGGATGCCTCCGTCGCTTCCGGCCGGGTCGCCGCGTCTTCCGGCGGGTCCCAAGGGCCGCCGCACGCCCGCGACAACCATGACGCCGCTGGGCTTGCCTTCCGACCAAGTGTATGGCGGGATCGCGAACGGAATTGGACGAGGAAACCGTTTCCGCCCCCCGACTCGGGCAAGCCCACGCGATGGAGCAGCTTGACGCCGCGGGGGGCAACGCTTACCATCGAATCCTATCCGCCATTGGGGCGGGTAATGCCGTTCCGAGCCGGCCGCGGGCCCTCCCGGCGCCCTTGTAACCAAGACGGTTTACCGGGAAAAAGTCAATGGCTCGCGTTGCGGCCGGCCGCAACACCTTCCCACACGTCTTCCACGCCAGCCGGGGAACATCATGACGCGGAAACTCACGCGACGCACGTTTACCAAGGCCGGGGCCGCCGCCACGTTCGGGTGGACCGCCTTGAGCGCGGCAAAAGTGTACGGGGCCAACGAGCGGATCCGGCTGGGCTGCATCGGCGTGGGCAACCGCGGCGGCCAGGTCATCGGCGCCATGCTCGCCCACGACGACCTGGAAATCGTGGCCCTGTGCGACGTGTCCGAGTCGATCCTCGCCAAAGCCAACGCCCGGCTCGACGGCAAGGCGGCCACGACCGACGACTTCCGCAAGGTGATCGACCGCGACGACGTGGACGCCGTGATGATCGCCACGCCCGACCACTGGCACGCAATCCAAACGGTCGCGGCCTGCGACGCCGGCAAGGACGTCTACGTCGAGAAACCCCTTTCGGTCACGATCCACGAAGGCCGTCGCATGGTCGAGGCCGCCCGGCGAAACAAACGCGTCGTTCAAGTGGGCACGCAGCGCCGTTCCTCGGAGGCTTATGCCCAGGCCGTCGAGTTCGTCCGCTCCGGCAAGCTCGGCAAGGTGACCGTTTCGCGGGGCTACCGGCTGGACAACATGTTCCCCCACGGCATCGGCCACGCCAAGCCGTCCGATCCGCCCGCCGATCTGAACTGGGACATGTGGCTGGGACCCCGGCCCGAGCGGCCCTATCAGGACAACATCACGCCGTACAAGTTCCGTTGGTTTCAGCTTTACTCGTCGCAGATGGCCAACTGGGGCGTCCACTTCCTCGACGTGATCCGTTGGCTCACGGACGAGCTGGCCCCGGCGTCGGTCTGCGCGATGGGCGGGCGCTATGCCGTGGACGACGACCGCACGATCCCCGACACGATGGAGGCCGCGTTCGCGTTCGCCTCGGGCCGCCTGGCGTTGTTCGGCCAGTACGAGGCCAGCGGCAATCCCGCGATGGCGCGCGGCGAGGTCGAACTCCGCGGCACGCAGGGCACGCTCTACCCGGACTCCGGCGGTTACTATGTCCTTCCCGAGCGAGGCGGCCAGTTCCAGGACCGCAAGCCGCGGATGAAGCCCGTCGACGTCCGCGTGCCCAAGGTGGGCGATATCACGGTGCCGCACACGCGGGATTTCCTCGACTGCGTGAAGTCTCGGGCGGTGCCCAAGGCCGACGTCGAGGTGGGCCACCGCTCGACGACGTTCAGCCTGCTGGCGAACATTTCCCTGGCCATTGGCCAGCGGCTCGACTGGGACGGCGAGGCCGAACGCTTTACCAATTCCGACGCGGCCAACGCCATGCTGCACTACGAATACCGCAAGCCCTGGACGCTCGGCTAGCGCGTCGTTTCGTCCATCCCGCGGCCAGGTTCGCGCGTGCGACGATGGTCGGTCCGACGCGACCGCGCGCGGGGACGTCGCGTCAAACAGTTTTGCCTCGCCGAGACAATGACCGACTCCACCCGACGCGTGATCGAGGTCAATAAGGGCATCATCGGGCCGACCGCGCCGCGACCGAACGCGGTCCGTCGGCGAAGGCTCGCCGATTATCCCGGCGTCTCGGCGGCGCACCGCGATCTGGCCCGGCGGCTGGCGAGCCCCGTGCTCATCGGCCCGCCGATCTGCGATGAACTCATGGCCCTGGTGGAGCACGCGTTCTTGGAGGACGAGGCCGCCTGCGCCCGCCATCTGGGGGCGTTTCGAGGCCGTCGGGCGGCCGACGTGGCCCGGGCGGAGGGCCGGCCGGTCGAGGCGGTCGCCGCCACGCTCGAGCACTTGGCCGTGGGCCGCCGGTTGATCGGCGACAGCGGGCCGCCGGAGGACCGCAAGTACCGGCTCATGCCGCTCATGCCCGGCATGTTCGAAATGGTCCTCATCAGCGAGTCGCCCGAGACAATGAGCCCCTGGCACTGGCGATTCGCCGAGTTGTTCGAGGCGCTTTTCGAGACGGGCTACGTCGCCGAGTATCAATCGCGCGGCCAGCCGTTCGTGCGGTTCGTGCCGGTCGCGGGGGCCCTCGGGGCGCATCCGGCCGCGTTGCCGGCCGATCGGCTCGACGTCGTGCTCGATCGGTTCGACGCGTTCGGCGTCGGCTTTTGTCAATGCCGCACGTCCAGCCGCGTGGCCGGACACGGCTGCGATCGCCCGCTGGAGGTTTGCGTCGCCATGGGCCGTTGGGCCCGCGAGGGCGTCGAAAGCGGCTTCCTCCGCTCCGTGTCGAAGCAGGGCGTCCTCGATATCAAGCGCGAGGCCGAGGCCCACGGCATGGTCACCTGGATCATCAACGTGGAATCCACGAAGAGCCAGGCGTCGTGCTCTTGTTGCGGGTGTTGCTGCAAGGCGATGCGGACGGTGAACGAGTTCGGCGTGCCCGGCATGATGGCCCCGCCCCACTTCATGCCGCGGTTCGATCGGGCGGCGTGCGTCCATTGCGGCCGCTGCGCGAAAAGCTGCCCGATGGGCGCGATCACCGTGGACACCCAGGCCAAGACCCTGGTTCACCAGCCCGGCCGGTGCATCGGATGCGGGCTGTGCCTGCTGGCTTGCGGCACGGCGAAGGCGATCTCGCTCGAGCCGGTGCCCCAATTCCGGCTGCCCTACCGAAGCTGGCTCTCGCTCCTTCTGCACAATGCCCCCGCGACGCTGGCCACCACCTGGCGCGTCTGGCGGGGCCGCTAGGGACCCATCCCCGAGCCCGGCTAACGCCGCCGCGTCGAGCGAGGCGAAGCCGCGCAAGCCGTCCGCCGCCGGCGGGCGCTACCCTCGCGCCGAGCGGCTGACGAGGTATTCGGTCAGGGCCTTGTCGAACTGCATGCTCGTGTCCAACGGCACGTAGTCCACGCCCGACTGGAAGCAGTCGCGACGATACGTCTCGCGCAGGGCCTCGAGTTCCTTGAAGTAGTCCTGCCGGAACCCGGCGGCGTCCAGGGCGAGTCGCTCGTGGCTCTCGGGCTCCTCCAGCTCGACCATGCCCTCGAAGGGGAACTGGACCTCGGCCTCGTCCAGGACGTGGAACAGGATCACGTCGTGGCCGCCATGGCGCAGACGGTGCAGGGCGTCGAGCACCGGCTCGGGATCGACCAAGAGATCGGAGAAGACCATCACCAAGCTGGCGTGGCGGAGCATGGCGGCCACTTGGACGAGGCTGTGGGCGATGTTGGTGCTGCCCGACGGCTTCAAATTGGCCAAGAGGCCCAGCACGTCGCCCAGGTGGCTCCGCTTGGAGCGGGGCGGGAGGCTGGCGCGGATTTTTTCGTCGAAGGTCACCAGCCCGACGGGGTCCTGCTGGTGGATCATCAAGTAAGCCAGCGCCGCGGCCAGGCAGATGGCGTAGTCGAACTTGGTGAGTTCCTGGCGATACGTGTAGCCCATCGACCGGCTCAGGTCCATCACCAGATAGCCCGTGATGTTCGTCTCGGCCTCGAACTTCTTGACGTAATACTTGTCCGTCTTCGCGTAGACGAGCCAGTCGATGTCCTTGGGGTCATCGCCGGGCGTGTACTTGCGGTGTTCGCTGAACTCGACCGAAAATCCGTGGAACGGGCTGGCGTGTAGTCCCTGCAAGAACCCCTTCACGATGAACTGCGCCCGCAGATCGAGCCGGGCGATTTGTCGCACCACTTCCGGTTTCAGATATTTTTCGGCGGTGGACATGGGGTCGGGGGATTGGGGATTGGGGATTGGGGATTTAGGGATTTAGGGATTTAGGGATTTAGGGATTTAGGGATTTAGGGATTTAGGGATTTAGGGATTTAGGGATTT
>JAFGDS010000106.1 GCA_016931995.1 Pirellulales bacterium | reverse complement strand
GGCTCCTCGGCGGAATGCGTGGGTGAGTTTCGTTGAAACAGCGAGTTCGTTGACTACGGGTTCCTCTTCTCTGTTCTGGGAGCGAGAAGCGGCGGCTTCGGATGTCGCGTTATCTGGGACCAATCCGAGGAATGTCGATCAGGTTGAGAACGTCCCGCGTGGACAGCGATTCTCGCACGGCTAAATCAATCCACAAATTCCGTGGAGGAGCCCTATTTGATCATATGGAAGTGAGGGTGACACAACCATGCTTCGAGAAACTCCGCGTCGCAAATGTGGTAAATCCAATCACAGCCAGCGACTGTTGTGTACGGTACCGCGAAAAGGTGACCAGGCAAGTCCTCAACCATCTGCTGGACATGGGGTACCCACGCAGCCCAATCGCTTCCCTCTCGGGAAAGATACTTGCGAAACAAATGCTGCACCTCGCCGCAAATCGGGGGCAAAAGCGCTCCCCCAAAGTCAACCATGCCTTGCATCCTTTGGCAAAAACGCAGACATGGCTCGGCCAGAAAACGATGATCCTGTCTATCGTTGCACATGGCTGCAAAGCCAATCACGTCGCGTGGCGGCCAACCGATGATATGAGGAACACCTGATTCTGCGTACTCCTCGAGCTCATTCTCATATTCAGGACCAAGAGTCAGAATGAAGGGACGGCCCTGGATCCAGAAATCATCACCGTCAACTTCCGAGGCCAGACGTCGGATGTTTCCGCGAACGTCCGCTCTCGTGTCCGCACTCATTGGTTCACGGAGCAGGATGGCCGCTGCTGGTCCAGCCATAGGGTTCCTCCAAGCCTAGCGTGTGAGTTGAACAGCAGCGTAAAGCGAGCAGCCCAGATAGACAAGCTATCTGGGCTGCGGGTGAGCACGGAGTGGGGGCGGGTGTGGGCATATTTCGAGGAGGTGAGGCGACAGGCGGAGAACAATATCCCCCGAAGGAGGGTATTGGCAATCGACGTTGGGTGCCACGGCTGGCTTGTCCAGCGGTGCAGAAACGTGTCGGACGGCAAGGACATGGGCACTGCTGGACAAGCCAGCCGTGGCACCCTGCACCCCGTGGGATGCGTGCGTCTTGTTGGCTGGGTGGGCCCGGGGTACAACGGGGCGGTGACGCGCGTCAGCTCAAGCACGATCGAGCCTTTGGTCGAGGAGCTACGTCCGGTGCCGGAGACGGAAGCGGCCTGGGCCAAGTTCTGCGCGCTACCCCATTGCCTTTTTCTCGACAGTGCCACGGTCGAGCCCCGGCGGGGGCGGTATTCGTTTCTGGCGGCGGATCCGTTCGCGATGATCCGCTCGCGGCTGGACGAGCCGGACGCCCTGGGCCGGCTGGCCGCGGCGCTTGCCGCCTTTGCGGGCACGACGATCGCGGGGCTGCCGCTGTTTCAGGGCGGAGCAGCGGGCTTGTTTTCGTACGAGTTGGGCCGGCAGCTAGAGGACCTGCCCGGCGCGGCCTTCGACGAATTCGGCGTGCCGGTCATGGCCGTGGGTCTCTTCGACGTGGTCGTGGCGTGGGACCACCTGGCCAATCGGGCGTGGATCATCTCGCAAGGGTTTCCGGAGACCGAGCCTGCCGCCCGGTCGCGCCGCGCGGCACGGCGACTGGCCGCGTTCGCCCGCCTGCTCAAACAGGACGTGGATTGGCCGACCAGTGCCTCGCCGTCGGCGCTACCGCCGATTGACCGGACCGATCTGGCCCCGTCGCACGCCGTGCCGGGCCGCGACGGGCTTGCAAGCGACTTCACCGAGGACGCGTATCTGCGCTCGATCGAGCGGGTCGTGGACTACATCGCCACGGGCGACGTGTTTCAGGTGAATCTGGCCCAACGGCTGATCTGCCCGGCGCGGGACGATCCCGTCGCGCTCTACCGCCGGCTGCGCCGCGCCAATCCAGCCCCGTTCGCCGGGTATTTCGACCTCGGCGATTTCCAGGTAGCCAGCGCCTCGCCGGAGCGGTTCGTGCAAGTCCGCGACGGCGCGGTCGAAACGCGGCCGATCAAGGGCACGCGGCCCCGGGCGGAGGAGCCGCAGCAGGACGAGGCCGTCCGGCGCGAGCTTTGCCAAAGCGCCAAGGACCGCGCCGAAAACGTGATGATCGTGGATCTCATGCGCAACGACCTGGGCCGCGTGTGCCGCCCGGGCAGCGTCCGCGTCGAGGACGTCTGTCGCCTCGAGACGTACCAGTTCGTGCACCATCTCGTGTCGTCGGTCACCGGCCGGCTCCGCGAGGGCCTGGGGGCCATCGACTTGCTTCGCGCGGCCTTTCCCGGCGGGTCGATCACCGGGGCGCCCAAGATCCGGGCGATGCAGATCATCGCCGAGCTGGAGCCGGTCGCCCGGGGGCCCTACTGTGGGTCCTTGGGATACCTCGGCTTCGACGGCGCTATGGACTTGAGCATCCTGATCCGTACCATTACGGCGGGTCGCGGCTGGTGGCAAGCCCCCGTGGGCGGCGGCATCGTCGCCGAGTCCGACCCCGCGCGCGAATACGCCGAAACCTGGCACAAGGCCGAAGGCCTCCTCCGGGCCATGCAGAGCCCGTGAACTGCCTTTTGTCGAATGCCACTGGCTTTGCCAGTGCCGTTACACCTCGCACTGGCGGAGCCAGTGGCACACACGCAATCACAGGAGCACGCCGATGGAACAGATTGCCTCCACTGGCCGAGTGCCACTGGCTTTGCCAGTGCCCCACAACAAGCCGACCCCGGCACTGGCAGAGCCCGTGGCACTCGGGCTACGAGTCACGATCCATCTGCTCGTCGCGGCCTCGTTTGCCCTGCTCGCCCGTCCCGCCGCGGCCGACGTTCGCGTCGACGCGGTCCGCGGCGAGCCGTTCGGCGTGGGCGAGATCTCGCTGAGTCTGCCGCCCGAGGCACTGCCGGAGCCCCTGGGTGTGCAAGGGCTAGCCCTCTACGAGAAGAACGGCCGCGTGCTCTACCCGATCATCAAGACGCCGCCGGATATGACGCTCGTGAAGGACATCCTGGCCCAGTCGCCCATCATGAACCGCGGGCCGGTTCGCCGCGAGGTCGGTGGGCTAATCCAGGGCCTGCTGAGCCAGCCGCCGCGGGTGAGCATCTACTTTCTGTTCCAGGGCGACGCTCCGCTGGAGTTGACGCTTCAGGCCAGACAGCCGATCCCGATGACCGTCCCGCCGCGCAACGACCCGGCGGCGCATCGGCGGCTCCTGACGGCTTGGTGGCGCCAGTACACGGCCGATCCGACCGGCCTGTTCAGCCGCAAGCCGGATTATCCGCCGATCGTGAGCAACTATCTGCGCCCCCTGCTGGCTCGTCGGCTGGGTCTTGCCTTGGTGCAACCACCCAAGGCGCGGCCGTGGCAGGCGCAGCTTGAGGAGCAGCTTGGCGTGTTCCTGGGCACGGAGTCGGTGCGGCTGGCCATTGTCCGCGAGCGGATGCTCGCCGAGACGCCACCCGGCGAGGCGTCGCTGCCCTTGCCCGTGGCCACCGAGTGGCCGCCGCTGGATTTGCCCCAGCCGGCCGAGCCCGACAAGATCGCCGTCGAGCCGATTGCCGCGCGGGTGCCGGCCGAGTGCGTCTACGTGCGGTTCGGCAGCTACGCCAATTTCCTTTGGCTTCAGGACACGCTCAAGACCTGGGGCGGCGACCTGGGCAATCTCGTCGCCTTGCGGGGCATCGACCACCAGATGGCCCAGCGGATGGAAGAACAGCTCGTGCTCAAGCAAACCGCCCTGGGGCGGATGCTCGGCGGCACCGCCATTTCCGACGTGGCCTTGATCGGCACGGACCTGTTCTTCCGCGAGGGCGCGGCCTATGGCCTGTTGTTCGAGGCCAGGACCGGCTTCTTGCTTACTCGCGATATCGAGTCGCAACGGGCCGAGCGTATCAAGAAAGGCAACCCCGGCGGGGCCACCGAGGAGAAACTCTCGCTGGAAGACAAGACCGTCTCGTACATCTCGACACCCGACGGCGCCGTCCGCTCCTATTACGCCAACGACGGCGGCTACGTCTTCGTCACCTCCTCCAAAACGCTCATGCGGCGGTTCCTCCAGACGGCCAAGGGCGGCGATTCGCTGGGCGCGGCGGACGAGTTTCGCCACGCCCGATCGGTTTTGCCGCTGGCCCGCGAGGACACCGTGTTCGTTTACCTCTCGGACGCATTTTTCCGCAACATGGCCGGTCCGCACTACTGGATCGAGATGGCCCGGCGGCTCCAGGCGGCGGCCGACGTCGAGCTGGTCGAGCTGGCCTCGCTGGCCTCGGCCGCCGAGGGCAAGCCGGGCGACACGATCGACGAGCTTGTGGCGGGCGGTTTCCTGCCCGCGGGATTCGGCCCGCGGCCGGACGGCAGCCGCGCCGTCCTGGTCGAGGGCGAGGCCCGCGACAGTTTGCGTGGACGCAGGGGCCGTTTCCTGCCCGTGCCCGACGTGCCCATCGAGCGGATCGCGCCCGCCGAGGCCGAGGCGTATCGCCGTTTTCTCGATTTTTACCACGCCAAGTGGGGCCGGCTCGATCCGATGATGATCGGCATCCGACGGCACGAGCTGCCCGATCGCCAGGAGCGGATCGTGCTGGACGTGCATGCGAATCCCTTCGCCCGGCAGCACGTCGAGAAGCTCTCGCAGTGGATCGGCGCGGCCGACGCGGATCGCCTCGCGCCAATCGACGGCGACCTGGCGGCCTTCGAGCTGCAACTTACGAACCAGCGGTTGTTCGGGGGCCTGCGCGATTTTGGGTTGCCCTTCGAGATCGTCGGCGGGCGGTTCGTGCCCGCGGGTGGATTGCGCTCGATGTTGGTCGGCTACATCGGCACGACGGGCCAGCTTGGTTTCTTGAGCCTGCTGGACCGGTGGGTTGGAACGCCGGCCAATGCATCGGGCCTTGCCGGGCGGCCCGAGGGGCTGTGGCGACATCAAGACCAGACATTCACCGTCTTTTCGCTTCAGCCGGACGTGCTCGCCACGGTCCGCCCGCGGCTTCGTTTCGAGCCGGCCGAGCGGCCCGCCCAGATCCGGCTGGGCGTGGGCGACGTGGCCTCGGCCAGGCTGACGCCGGCGCTCAATACGCTGGGGTACCTGCGGACGCGGGACACGTCGCTGGGCAATCTGCGGCTCTTGCACGCGCTGGATCAGCAGTTGCACGTGCCGGGGGCCGATTGCCTCGCGGCGGCCGAGCTGCTGTTGGACGCCCGGCTCATCTGCCCGTTGGGCGGGACATACGAATTCCGCGCCGCCGACGCCGGGCACGGTCATTGGACCTCGACGCGGCTGGACGAATCCGGCGGCGCGGGGCCGCTCGCCGTGAACGTGCCCGAGGGTTACCAGACGCCGCCTTTGAACTGGTTCCGCGGCCTCGCGCTCGACGCGACGATGACCGAGAAGGATCTGTCCGCGCACGTCGAGGTCATCATGCAGCTTCCGGAATCGCCGGTTGGGTCGGCGCAGTAGCTCCCTCTCCCGCTTGCGGGAGAGGGGTTGGGGGTGAGGGTGCGTTGCGACGAAGAGGAAAATGCGAACGAGATCCTTCGCTTCGCTCAGGAAGACGCGCGCTGTGCCACAGGGGGATCGTCACCTCATTCGTTCCATCAGGCGTGATGGAGCACACATGCGATAGCCCTGAAGGCGACGGGAGTCGCCTCCCACAATGCGGCAACGCTACGCCTCGCCGATTTCGGACATGACGTCGTCGGGAATGTTGAAGTTCGCCGAGACGCTTTGCACGTCGTCGTGGTCGTCGAGACGCTCCATCAGCTTGAGCACCTTGCGGGCGGTGTCGGCGTCCAGGTCGATCGTGTTTTTGGGGATGCGGGTGATTTCCTTCACCTCGGGCTCGATGCCGGCGTCGGAAAGGGCCTCCGTCACGGCGCCGTAAAGGGCCGGGTCGCATGTGACCTCGAAGTTATTGCCGGCCGGGACGACGTCGTCCGCGCCCGCTTCGATGGCCACCTCCATGAGCCGATCCTCGGTGGTCCGGTCCGTCGGGACGAGGAACAGGCCCTTGGACTCGAACATCCAGGCGACGCAGCCAGTGCTGCCGAGCTTGCCGTCAGCCAGCTCGAAGATCTTGCGGACCTCGGGGGCGGTGCGGTTGCGGTTATCCGTGAGCACTTCGCACAGCACGGCCACGCCGCCGGCGCCGTAACCCTCGTAGATGACTTCCTCGAGGTTGCCGCCGTCCAGTTCGCCGGTGCCTTTTTTGATCGCGCGCTGGATGTTGTCCTTGGGCATGCTCACGGCCTTGGCGTCGTCGATGGCGTAGCGCAGGCGGAGGTTGGCGTCGGGATCGCCGCCACCGGACTTCGCGGCCACGATGATGGCCTTGGAGAGCTTGCTCCAGAGCTTGCCGCGTTTGGCGTCGACGAGCGCTTTTTTGTGCTTGATGCCCGCCCAATGGGAATGGCCTGACATGGTCGTTCTCGCTCTTTTGGAGTGCGGCGATGCATCGCCGCTTTCTGGTTGGGTCTATTTTTCGGTGGCGCCGTCGTGGGACGGCGTATTCTGGTTCAGTAGTTCCAAGTTTTGCCGAAACCCGACATGGTCATTCCGAGCGGAGCGAAGAATCTCCCTGGCCACCGAGATCCTTCGCTCCGCTCGGGATGACTCGTGAAGGCAAACTTGGAACTACCGTGGTTAAAATTCTCCCTCACCCCCGCCCCCTCTCCCGCGGGCGGGAGAGGGGAGTCCTTGGTCGCCCCGCCCTCAGTGGGTGGGAGAGGAGAGTCGGATTTCGCCGGCTTGTCGGGTGGAGGCAGCTTCTTCTCCAGCGCATCGGCGCGGTCGGGCTGGTCGGCCTTGCGGTAGGCGTCGATGGCGCGGCGCCAGGTCGCTTCCGCGTCGGCGGGCCGTTTGAGAGCGTCGTACACGACGCCGAGGTGCTCGAGCAACTCGCCTTCGGTCGGGTCGGCCGCGGCGGCCCGCTCCAGCTCGGCCAGAGCCTCGTCCAGCCGGCCCAGGCGGAACAGGGCCCAGCCGAGGCTATCGCGATAGGCGGCCACGTCGGGCTCGGCCTCGACGGCCTTTTGGACCATCGCCAGCGCCCGCTCCAAATGCGCGTTGTCGTCCGCCCAAAGGTAGCCCAGATCGTTCAGGGCCGACACGTCGTCGGGAAACTCATCGAGCACTTGTTCGAGCCGTTCCCGGGCCTTGGCCGAGTCGCCCTGGGCGACGTGAAGACCCGCCAGCACGAGCCGGGCCTCGCGTAGCACCTCGCGCAAACCCGGATTCGCATGATCCGCGTCGTACTTCGCGATGAGGTCGTCATAGGCGAGAACCGCCTCGTCGTCGCGGTTGGCGTGGAAGAGGATCCACGCTTGTTGGGCCAGCGCCAGGGGCAGCCGCTTGGCGTCCTTGCCGGCCTCGCGGGCGGCGGCCAGGGCCTCGTCCGTCTTATCCGTCATCGCCAGCGCCGCGGCCAGGTAGTAGGAAGCGATTGCCCGATCTTCGTCGGTGGCCTTCTTGGCGTCCCGGCCCAGGCGGAACGCGTCGGCCGCCTTGGCATATTCATCAGCCTCCATGTGGCGCTGGCCCCAGAGCAACGCGAGTTCCGGCCGCGCGGCCGGGAAATCGGCCAGGGCCTTTTTGAAAAATGCCTCGGCGGCCGGCTCGTCGAGCGAGGCGATCTCCTCCTCGATGGGCTCGACCGAGCCGACCTTCTCGACGAGATCGCCCGCCAAGGCCGCAAGCTTGTCCGTCTGCTCCTTGTCGCGATGGATCGCGAATAGCGCGCGATAACCCTCGCCCACGGGACGCCGGGCCACCAGCGACTCGAACAGCGCCAAGGCTTTGTCTATCTCGCCGGTCTTCTGATAGGTCTGGGCGAGGAAGAGCGCGGCGGGCAGATTGTCTGGCGAGACCTCGACCAGCTTCGCAACCCGAGGGATCAACTCGTCCTTCTTGCCAGCCGCCTCGAGCGCCTCGGCCAGAAGGTCGTACGGCGCAAGGCCCAGTTCCGCCGAGCCGCCGGCCAGGCAGGCGTCCAATCGCGCCAGCGCATCGTCCGGCTTGCCTCGTCCGAGCGCGACGCGGGCAAGGTCGTACTGGCGCGCGACCGCGTTGGGCGCGAGCCGCTGCGCTTCGTCAAAGAGGGCTTCCGCTCGGTCAAACCGTTTCGCCCGAAGCATGTACTGGCCAAAGACCCGGTACTCCGTTGCCCCGAACCACTCCTTGGCTTCGACGTCCTTCAGGCCGAATCGTTCGGGATGCTCGGCGGCGTCGATCACGATCTCGACCTGATCCGCCGCCTTGTCGAATGCGTCGGCCGCCAGGTACGTCTCGCTCAGCGTCCACGCCAGCGCGACGTCGGAAGGAGTCTTGTCCTTTTTCCCAGCGCGGGCGGCGGCGATCTTCTCCAACAGGGCGATCGCGCGGCGACGAAGCGGCTCGTCGGTCGTGCGGTCCACCAGCCCCACCAGATCGATCGGGTCGACGGCCTCGGACTCCAGCGCGATGGCCCGCGGCAGGTAGCGATCGCGCTGGTCGAGGCGTCCCAACTGGTCGGCCAGGATGACAACCGACCGGGCGGCGGCCTTCGATCGCGGATCGTAGCGCAGCGCCCGCTGGTACAGACGCAGCGCCTCGGCCGGCTTATCGCGTTGCTCGAGCGCCCGGGCCGTCGAGAAGAGCGCCAGCGCGTGGGCGCGATCCTCTTCGGCCTCGGTCGGCTTGCGACGGGGTACGAGCGGCTCGGGCACGTCGTCGGTTCCGAGCGATTCGGTTCGGGCGCCATTGCTGGCTTGTCCAGCAGTGTTTCCGGTGGGCTCCGCTTTGCACTGCTGGACAAGCCAGCAATGGCACCCGACGCCAAGAACGAACACGGCGGCGGGAACGAGAATGCGACCGGAAACGTGGTCGCGGGGCCGGCGTCGTCGCCTCACGTCGCAAGCAGGCATGACCTTTCTCCGGCTCAGCGGGGCTTGCGTTTGCGGGGCTCTGTCGAGGAAGGCTTCTTCCGGCCGGCGTTCGCGCCGGACGGGGCCTTGTCCGTCTTCTTCCTTTCGGCAGCCGTCCGCTTCTTCGCGGTTTTCGGCGGCGCCGGTCGTCCGGCCGTCTTCCTGGCGGTCTTGCCGGGCGCTTTGGACGCCGCCGCGCCACGAGCCTCCTCCTTCGGCTTCGTCGGCGCCGGCGACTCGGCCGGGGCGGGCTCCGGGGGCGCCGCCTCCGGCTCGCCGCGGCGCCGCGTATGTCGCTTCGGCAGGCGACCCTTGGCCTTCGGGTCGATGGCCAGAATCTTCTCGCGGAGCTCGGCCGCAAAAGGGTTCTCCGTGAAGTCGGCGCCAAGCTGGTGGAGCATCGAGGCGAACTCGACGCCCTTGCGCTTTGGAATGGCCCGCTCCAACCCCGCGATGGACGCTTCCGCGATTTCCTTGTCCGTGGCGAGGTCGAGAATCCGCATCACTTCGAGCGTGCCGGCGTCGAGCGGGATGGCGTGTCCGCCCAGGGCGGACTGCACCACGTAGGCCACGCCGAAGGGAGTGGCGCCGTCGATCGCCCGAATCGCGTCGGTCGCCGGTCCAAGATTCTTCTTGCGGAGCGCTTCGAGGTCGAACGAGTAGCTGTCCTCGAAGACGTGCTGCAGGGCCCGCTTCACCCGATTCGCCGCGGCCGGCGGATCGGGGAGCCGCGATATGACCTCGGAAAGCTCTCGGATCGAACTGACGCGGATCTCGTTCAGGTCGAAGAACTGCTCCTCCAACGCCGCCAGCGATTCCTCGGCCACCGTAAAAGGGGCGTTTTCCAACAGGCATCCAAACAAGTAGTGCTGCAAGACTCCCCGATTGGCGTCGGGCGCGATCGGCTTGTAGTACTTCTTGAGAACCTTGTGCAGGTTGGCGAACTGGTTGGACCGACTGGGAGGTGCCATGCTTGTCGTAAGAAATCGGGATGCTGGGGTTCGGTCGTGAAAGAGACTCAGTTTGTCGCGTCGCCGTCGGGCTCGTCGCCCGAGGACGCGCCCGTTGCGGCGTCCTCGGCATGCTCCTCGTTGGTCTCAAGGTCTTCCCGCTCGTCGACGTTTTCGTCCATTTGCCTCGCGGCCAGGTCTTCGTCCCGGTTTTGTGGAAGGACTTCCTTGAGAATGCGGGAAACCTCGATGGACCGCTTCACGCCCTGGTCGAGAACGAATTCCAGCCGCGGCGTGTAGCGGGTGTCGATCCGATCGGAAAGCTTGGACTGCAGGAACCCGGCCGCGTTCTTGAGCCCTCGCAGGCTCAGCTCTTGGTGCGCGAGATCGCCCATCACCGAGACGTGGACCTTCGCCTGGCGCAGGTCGCCCGACATCTCGACGTAGGTCACGGTCACGTCGCGGACTCGCGGATCGTTCAGCTCGGTGAGGATCGCCCAACTGACGACCTCGCGGACGGCTTCGGCGGCTTTCAAAACGCGGCGCGACGGCATGGTCAGAACGTCCTGCGGATTTCTTCGATCCGATACACTTCGAGAATGTCGCCTTCCTTGAGGTCGTTGTATCCCCGGAGTTTGATGCCGCACTCCATGCCCTCGCGGACCTCGCGGACGTCGTCTTTCTCGCGACGGAGCGATTCGAGGGGGTAGTCGCCGGCGACGCGGTTCTCGCGGATCAGGCGGACGCGCGAATCGCGCTGGATCGTGCCGGCCATCACGCGGCAACCGGCAATCGTGCCCACGCGGCTGATCTGGAACGTCCGCTGCACCAGCGCCCGGCCGAGGTCCGCCTCGCGCTTTTCCGGCTTGAGCATGCCCTCCAAGGCGGCCTTCAGGTCGTCGGTCACCTGGTAGATGATGTCGTAGCGGCGGATCTGGACGCCGCGGGCCTCGGCCAACTGGCGGGCGCTTTCGTCCGGGACGACGCTGAAGCCGATGATCACGGCGTCCGAGGCGTCGGCCAGATGGACGTCGGCCTCGGTGATGCCGCCGACGGTGGCCTGAAGGATTTTGATCTGGACTTCCGGATGCTGGAGCTTGGTGAGCTCCTTGCGGATGGCCTCGATCGATCCCCGGACGTCCGCCCGAAGAATGATGTTGAGCGTTTGCACCTCGTCCTTGTGTCCAAGCCGATCGAAGAGATTCTCGAGGGTGACGTGGACGGGACCTCCGGCGAGCGACTGCTGGCGGGCGTGGGCCGCGCGGTGCTCGGCGATTTGCCTGGCTTGGCTGATTTCTGGAACGACGTGGAACCGGTCGCCCGCCCCGGGGGCTTCGCTCAAACCCGTGACGTTTACCGGCATGGACGGCCCGACGGTCGCGTGCTGCTTGGAAAAGTCGAGCGTGTCGTACATCGCCTTCACGCGGCCGTACGCCGATCCGCACACCACCACGTCGCCGACGTGGAGCGTGCCCTGTTCGACCAGAACCTTGGCCACGACGCCGCGGTCCTCGTGCAGTTCGGCTTCGAGGCACGTGCCGAAGGCGGGCCGGTTCGGGTTGGCCTTGAATTCCTGCAGTTCCGCCACGGTCAGCAGCGTCTCCAGGAGCGCGTCGATACCCTCGCCGGTGACCGCGCTGGTCTTGACCACCTCGATCTCGCCGCCCCACTCGGCCGGCAGCAGCTCGTTGGCCGCCAGTTGCTGGTACGTCCGCTGCACGTCGACGCCGGGCAGGTCGATCTTGTTCAGCGCGACGACGATCGGCACGCCGGCCGCGCGGGCATGGCTGATGGCCTCTTCCGTCTGCGGCATCACGCCGTCGTCCGCCGCCACCACGAGCACGGCGATATCCGTGACGTTCGCGCCCCGGGCGCGCATTTCGGTGAAGGCTTCATGGCCGGGCGTGTCGACGAAGGAAATGGCCCGATCGCCCTTGCGCACCTGGTAGGCGCGGATGTGTTGCGTGATGCCTCCCTTCTCGCCCGAGACGATGTCGATCGCGAGGATCCGATCCAACAGCGACGTCTTGCCGTGGTCCACGTGTCCCAGGAACGTGATAATCGGAGGACGGGGCTCCAACGTGGCCGGGTCCTCTTCGTCTTGCTCGACAGTAGGCAAAAGCTGTGTCTCCAGATCGACCTGCCGACGGAAATCCACCTCCGCTCCCAACTCGACGGCCAGAAGTTCGGCCATTTCGGGTTCCAGCTCCGCGTTGATGTTCAGCCCCGCGCCGGCCCCAAGCGAAAGCAGCTTGCCGAGCACCCGGCCGGCGGGCATCCCGATGGCCTCGGAGAACGTACGCACCGTGCACGGCAGCGCCACGACCACGTGGCTTTTGCGCGGGGCGGCCGTGTTGGTGCCGGTGCGGCGGATCCGCCGGGCCGTGCGGCGGGGTGTCCGGGAGTCTTCTTCCGACTCGCCCTTTTGCCGCCGGGACGGCGCCCGCTTGCGCTTGAGCTGACGCTGCTCGCGTCCACCCAAGAGCGTCTCGCCCGCGTCGGCCTCGGCCGCGACAGGGCGCCGACCGGTGCGCCGACCTCGGTCCGTCGACAACGGCGCCGCCGCCGCGTCGTCCACGGGCGCCTGCGGGGGCGCGGCCTTCTTGGTGGCGGCGCGGTGACGTTTCTCGTGCTTTTCGAGCTCTTCGGCCAGCGGCTTCTCGCCCAATCGGCCGGCGCGGATGGCGTCCAACGGAAGCTTGATATCGGGTTTCTGCGCGGCCGGTTCCTTCGGCTTGGCCGCGGCGGGCGGCTGCTGCGACGTGGGCATGGGGGCCAGCTTGATCGCCGGCGCCGTCTTTTCCGCGGGAGCGGTGGGCTCTCCGGCGGGCTTCTGCGGCGCCTTGTCGCCCTTCGCCGGAAGAACCGGCACCTTGCCCCCAATCGTGCCCGACGGAGACACGTAATCCTCGCGCCGGAACGTGCCCGCGTCCGCCGCTTTGGGGCGTTGGGGAGCCGGCGCGACCGTCGCACTGCCCGATCGGGCGCCGGTCCGCCCTCCGCTTGCCAACTGCGCCTTGACCTTTTCGAGTTCCTCGTCGGTCAGACTAGCCAACGCCGACCCCTTGCCGGTCACACCCGCGTCGTTGCAGATGTCCACCAGGGTCTTGCTGTCGAGCTTGAGTTGCTTGGCTAACGCGTAGATGCGAATGGGCAACGCGACTCTCCCTTACAATGGCCGACTCGGGCGAGCGCCCCGCTCAAGTCGGCGCCGATCCAAAACGCTCCCGTCACATAGGCAAGGTCTCCCTATACAACGTCGCTCTCGGAGCTGCCGAGCCGCACCCGGCCCAGCCGGCCACCCCGCCGTCGGCCCCACAACGCGCCGACGACCGGATCACCCCTCCTCCTTTTGCTCCTGGCCCGCGGCGTCTGCCCCGGCGCCCTCGGCCGCGGGCGGGGCAACGGGCTGGCTCGCGTCGCTCGGCTCCCCCGCCGCTTCGAGCTCGGCTGCCCGCCGGGCGTCCGCCTCGGCCTCGGCTGCTTCGGCCTGGGCCATGGCCGCCTCCAGGCGATCCTGCTCGCGCTGGCGGCGACGCTGCTCGGCGGCTTGCTGCTCGGCCTCGAGGGCCTTCTCCTCGGCCTGGGCAATCACGCGGTCCACCTGCTCCTGCGCGAGACCGCCCATCTCCATCAACACGTCGGGCTCGATCACCGAGAGGTCGTCGTACGACAGAAAGCCTTCGCCCACCAGCCGCTCGGCCAACTCGTCCGTCATTCCCTCCAACGCGGTGAACCCGGCGATCGCTTGTTCGATTTGCTCGTCGAGCTCCTCGCGAGTCATAATCTCGATGTCCCAGACGCACAGCTTGCTGGCCAGGCGGACGTTTTGGCCCCGCCGGCCGATGGCCAGCGACAGCTGGTCCTCGCGCACCAGCACGATCGCCCGGCCAAACATCTGGCAGAGGATCACCTCCTCGACCTCGGCCGGCTGCAGGGCGTTGGGGATGAGCGATTCCATGTTGTCGCTGTAACGGACGATGTCGATCCGTTCGCCGGCCAGTTCGTCCACGACGTTCTTGATCCGATTGCCCCGCACGCCGACACACGCGCCCACGCAGTCCACCCGCTGGTCCGAACTGCTGACGGCCACCTTGGTGCGGTAACCTGGCTCGCGGGCAATGGCCTTGATCTCGATCACGCCGTCGGCGATTTCGGGGATTTCCTGCTCGAACAGGCGGGAGACCAGATGGTGCCGGGTACGGCTGAGGATGACTTTCACGCGGCTGCCGGCCTT
Organism: Pirellulales bacterium; assembly: GCA_016931995.1. Lineage (GTDB taxonomy): Bacteria > Planctomycetota > Planctomycetia > Pirellulales > Thermoguttaceae > JAFGDS01. The sequence goes on along the minus strand of JAFGDS010000106.1, from coordinate 7,934 downwards.
GCGGACGTCGCAGACGACCGCGCGGACGCGCTCGTTGTTGTGATACGTCTCGCCGGGGATCTGCTCGCTGCGCGGCAGAATGGCCTCGACGTTGCCCAGCGAGACGGTTGCCGCCCCACCCTCGTAACGCTGCACCACGCCCGTGACGAGCTGATTCATCAGTTCCGTGTATTCGTCGAACAGGGCGTCTCGTTCCGCCTCGCGGATCTTCTGGATCATCACCTGTTTGGCCGTTTGGGCGCCGATCCGTTCGGCGATGTCTTCGGGCGTCAGGGGGTGGTCGTCGTGAACGCCGGTGATTTCCCCGGTCTGCCGGTCGATCTGGATGAGGACTTCCGCCTCTTCGCCGAAGTGCTTCTTGGCCGCGGAGATGAGCGCGGCTTCGATGCCCTCGAAAACGATGGCCTTATCGATGTTCTTGTCGCGGTGGATCGTGTCCACGATCCGCAACACTTCGCTTGGATTCATCGATTTTGGTTTCCCACGCTAGGGACGGCCGCTTGCACGGCCCGAAAGTCCACGTTTATCCACCCACGCGGCGCGCCGGCCCACACCCCGAAACGCGCGTTCGGGCCACCCCGGGGAAGGCCGTTGGCGCGGCGCCGTCGCCCAGCCGTCCAGGCAAAAATGCCCGACCGACAGGCAATATCCACCTGCCTCAAGCCATCCCGCGCCGCAACCCAACGCCGCGAGATGCCCGAAACGCCGACGTGATCACAACTTAGTGACGCACGTAATCCGGTAAGAATACCGGCCGGAAGCTGGGGTGTCAAGGTGCCGGCGGTCCCGGCCGACCCCTTTTCCGCCAGAGAGCCGCGTACCGGCAGGAGATAAAATCAGTGGGGTATTATGCAACAAGAAAGAGGGGGTGTCGCGAACTGAAACGCGGCACCATGTGGCACGCGGAAGAGTGGCACGCGGAAGAGCGGCGCGCGGAAGGTGGTTCAGACATCGATCCCCGAGTCCCGATCCCCGAGTCCCGCTGCCCGCCCCTCACCCGGTCCGCCGGATCAGCACGGCGGCGGCCTGCCCCTGGGGAGTGACATTCAGGTTGATGAAGGAGTCGCCTGGCGGGGTGTGGTCGTCCGCCACGACCCGCACGGGGCACTCGGGGTCGGCGTTGGTGAAATTAAGCACCGGGAAGAGACGATCGTTCCGAAGCGCCATCAGGCTGGCCACCAGTTCCACCATGCCCCCGGCCGCGCCGAGGTTGCCAAAATGTCCCTTGGCGGTCACGACGGGGATGGGAGCGGCCCGACGGCCAAACACGCTTTGGATGGCGGCGGCTTCCTCCGCGTCGCTGGAACGCGTGCTCAGTCCGTGGGCGTGGACGTGGCCAAGTTGCTCGGGGGTCATGCCGGCCCGGTCGAGGGCGACGGTTAGACTGTTTCGCAGGGCCCGCTCACGCCGGGCGGCGCCACCCGGATGGACCGAGACGCTCGACGCGCCGGCAACGATTTCGCCGTGGACGGTGGCCCCGCGGGCCTGGGCCGAGGCCAGCGTTTCGAGCACGATCGCCCCGGCGCCTTCGCCGAGCACGGCGCCGCGGCGATCCCGGTCGAACGGCCGGCTGGCCGCGGCCGGGTCGCCGTCGGTGGCGGCCAATTCCTCTTGCTGCGCGGCGTGGATTGTCTTCATCGCGTGCAGCCTCGTGCCCGTGGCCCCCACGAGCATGACGTCCGCCCGGCCGGCGGCGATGATCTGGAACGCCTCGGTCACGGCCAGATTGGGCGCGGCCTCGCGCAGCGTGATCGAGTTATTCGGCCCGCGCAGATCGTTGTAGATGGCCACGTGGCTGGCCGGCATGTTCGGAAGGTATTTCAGTAGCCACAGCGGCGACATCCGCGGCATTCCATCTCGGGCCCATCGGGCAAAGATAAACTCGCCCGATTCGTTCATCGTCTCGCGCACGGCCTCGGTGAATTCCTCCGGGGTGGAGAGCATGTAGTCGGTGCCGAAGGTGACGCCCATCCGCGTGGGATCGCACGCGCCGGGCGCGATGCCCGCGCTGGCCAATGCCTTTTGCGCCGCGGCCACGCCCATCTGGCACTCGCGGCACATCATTTTCAGGCCCTTGCGGAGGCCCTTTTTTTGTTCCTTGTCCAGATCGCCGAAATCCTCGATGGCCCCGGAGAAGTCGGACGTCTCGGCGGCGAAGCGCGTCGGCAGGGCCTCGGCGCTTCGCGACGTCATCGGCCCGACGCCGCTGCGGCCGGCCACGAGCGACCTCCAGAGATCGTCCGGCTGGCATCCCAAGGGGCTAATCACCCCCAATCCGGTGATGACCACCCGACGCCCGTTCGACTGCCGCTCGGTTCCGTTCATTGCATCGCCAGCGCGTCCAACCCCCGATCCGCCAAACCCATTATTCTAGTCGAAGCCCGGCCGCCCCGAAACCGCCCGGCCTCCAGGCTTGGGTGGCACCCCATTTCAAAGCACGCCCTTAGTAACGAAGGCCGTGGTGAACTGCCCAACCACGCCCTACGTTCCTCGGATCGTTCCACCCAGTAGACGGGCGGGAACGCAATGTCAGGGCAAGGCAGGGTCAATCGGCGGGGAGGGACCTCGGATTTCCTCGGGCACCTCCGGCACGTTGGGAATGAGGATTTCCGCCGGCGGCTCAATCCCCGAGTCGGGCATGGCCACCGGCTTGTGGACGATGCGGACTTCCGGGCCCGAGGGCGGCTCAATGGCACGACCACAACCCATCAGAGCCACCGCCGCCGCGAACAGCGTGATTCGTGAAACGCCCACGGTTGTATATCCCCTTGCCGGCCGCATTGCACCCCCCGCAGCGCCGATTCCGCTTGTCCGTGTCGCAATTATGGCACGGCAGACGTCAAAGGCAACCGAGCAATAACCCGTAGGAGGGGTATTGGGCGGTTATGGGGGTCTCGCAGGTTTGCCCATCCCCCCGGATTGAACGGATGACGTGGCGATCGCCCTGTAGAAACCGTCTCAGAACGCCGTCATGGTCTGTTTGTCATCCTGAGCGAAGCGAAGGATCTCCTTGATTTGCATACACTTCAGATTCTTCGCTTCGCTCAGAATGACGGTATCGAGCTTCGCTCAGAATGACGGTATCGAGCTTCGCTCAGAATGACGGTATCGATTGCCTCCGAGATTTGGAACTACTGAGCGTAGCCAAGCGGGCGCGGGGTGGTTATAAACGCCCCAGTGGGCTCCTTCAAAGGGCGAGGTGCCCGCCGAGCCCCCGGTGATTTTAACGAGGTCCCGCCATGCAACGCTCCGCGATCCTCTGCACGTTGTGCTTCGCGTTGACCGTCTGTTCCGCTCGGGCGGACATCGACCAGGCGGCCGTCTTCCGCGCCGGTGACGATGGCTACCACACCTATCGTATCCCGTCGATCATCGTCACCACGAAGGGCTCGGTGCTCGCCTTTTGCGAAGGGCGCAAGAATAGCAGCCGCGATTGGGGCGACATCGATCTGGTGCTCAAGCGGAGCACGGACGGAGGGCGAACGTTCGGTGCCGCGAAGGTCATCTGGGACGACGGACCCAACACGTGCGGTAACCCGTGCCCCGTGGTGGATCGTGCCTCGGGCACGATCTGGCTCTTGATGACGCACAACGTGGGCGAGGACCGCGAGTCCGACATCCTCGCCGGCAAGAGCCGCCGCGACCGGACCGTGTGGATCGCCCATGGCGCCGACGACGGCCAAAGCTGGTCCAATCCGGTCGAGATCACGCCCACCATCAAGCTGCCGACGTGGAACTGGTACGCGACCGGGCCGGGGGCGGGCATCCAGCTTTCCACCGGGCGGCTCGTGATCCCGTGCGATCACGTCGTCGCCGCCTCGCGGGTCCGCAACTCGCACGTGATCCTGAGCGACGACGGCGGCCGCACCTGGCGGCTGGGCGGCACGGCCGGGCCGGACACCAACGAATGCGAGGTCGTCGAACTGGCCGATGGCCGGCTCATGCTCAACATGCGCAACGCCGATCGGGCCCAGCGCACGCGGCTCGTTTCCACCAGCTCCGACGGCGGCCTCACCTGGTCGAAGCCCGCGCGCGATCCCGCCCTCCTCGAGCCCGTCTGCCAGGCGAGTTTGCGCCGGTACGGCCTCGCCGCCGACGGCGGACGCGACCGGCTGCTCTTCTCCAACCCCGCCGACCGCGACGCGCGTCGGCGGATGACCGTCCGGTTGAGCCACGACGAGGGCGAATCGTGGCCACTGAGCAAGGTCCTCCACGAGGGACCTTCGGCCTATTCGTGCTTGGCCGTGCTGGGCGACGGAACCATCTTGTGCCTCTACGAGCGGGGAGAGAAGAATCCCTACGAGACCATCACGCTGGCCCGATTCCGCCTCGACGGGCTCGTCGAGCAACCGGCGCCGTGACGTGAAGGTCCCGCGGGCTGGGTCGTCGGATTTCTCTCGTGCCCCAACGCAACTCTTGACAACCGCCGCCCCAACCGGCCAAATGCACAAGTCTCGCCTCTCCCGCACGGCGGGAGAGGCGAGGCTGTTGCTCAAACTCATTTGCGTTCATCCGCGGTTCCTTTCGCTTCCTATCGCACTTCCCTCCTTTCATCCGTGTTCATCCGTGTTTATCCGTGGCTCCTTCCCTTTTTCTCCGTGTCTCCCTTTTTCCGCACTAGCCTTTCCCCTTTCGGAGTCCTCCCATGACCAACAACTTTCCAAAACTGCATAACGCCACCTGGCCGGGCGTGGTGGGCAAGGGCGAGGGGAGCGAACCGCCGATCGATCTGGATACGATGCTCGACCTGACGGCCGAGGCGGAAGTCGACGGGCAGAAGTTCGACGGCGTCGATCTGTTCCTCTTCGCCCCGCACGTCGATATCGACTCGACCGACGATCAGCTCCAGGAGCTGGCCGACAACGTCCGCGGGCGCGGCCTGGCCGTCGGGTCGGTGGTGGCGCCCGTCTGGCCGCCCACCGGCGGTGGCTCGGCGATGGGCTCCGAAGCGGACCGAGAGCGCTTCGCCACGCAGGTGCGCAAGGCCTGCCGGATTGCCGAGCGGCTCCGCACGCTGGGCGTGCGGCCCGACGGCGTGGTGCGGATCGACTCCGCCTGTTCGCCGGCCGATTGGGCCGAGAATCCGGCCGAGAACACCCGCAAAATCGCCAAGACCTTTCGCGAGGCGTGCGCGATCGCCGAGGATCACGGCGAGCGGCTGGCCGCGGAGGGCGAGATCTGCTGGGGTGGCATGCACGGTTGGCGCGTCATGGTGCAATTGCTCGAGGAAGTCGACCGACCGCAAACGCTTGGCTTTCAGGCCGACATGGCCCACACGCTCTTGTATCTGCTGGGCTACAACGCCCCGGAGGACGCTTTGCTGCCGGCCGATTTCGACTGGAAGGACGAAGAGCGATTCTACGACGCCTACGCCCGGCTGACCGACGCCTTGCGCCCCTGGACGATCGATTTTCACGTCGCGCAGAACGACGCGACGGTACACGGCTCGGGCACGCACGACAAGACCGGCCGGCACTGCCAGGCGGACGATCCGGCCGGCAAGCTGGACGTTGCCCGCGCCGCCGGCTACTGGCTCCGCGAGCGCGGCGAGCCCACCCGACGGATCCGCCACCTCTGCTGGGACGGCTGCATGTTTCCCAACGCCGTGATGATGAAGCCCCGGACGTGGAACACGATCCTCTCGGCGATGTTGGCGGTGAGGGAGGAACATGGGTGGGAGGAGGGGAAGCCGCAATGACCAAACCACAATGACCAAGGAAGGACCAATGACCAAGCGTCAATGACCAATAGTAAGGACCAATGACCAAGTCCCAATGACCAAGGAAGGTCGCAATGAGCAAGCACCAATGGCCGCAGTTCGGCGGAAGGGGTAACGTCATGGGGCGGGAGCAAGATGAGGGAAACGGACGTCAGGGAGAAAACGGACACCGACAATATGATTTGGCGGAGCGGACGGCGAAGTTCGGCGAGGAGGCCATTCGGTTTGCCAGGACGCTCAAGTTGGACTCGGTCACGTCATCGCTCGTCGACCAACTGGTTCGGGCGGCAACAAGCGTCGGGGCGAACTACGGCGAGGCGGATGAGGCGGGCACGAAGAAGGAGTTTCGCTACCGCGTCAGTTTGTGCAAACGCGAGGCTCGCGAGAGCAAACACTGGTTGAGAATGATCGCCGTGGCCGTGCCCCAATCCAAAGACGAAGCCCGGCGCCTCTGGAAGGAGGCCCACGAGCTAACCCTCATTTTCGCCGCCATCCACCGCAAGAGCTAACCCCCGCGCCGTCTGTCAGACCGCAATTCTCCCATAACGCAACCCATTGGCGCTTGAACATTAGAGCCTTCCTTGGTCATTGGCACTTGGTCATTGAACATTTCACACAGTTCTCCATTCCCACAAATCGTACCTTCGCGGAGTGACTCCAACCATGTCTAGACCCCTCAACATCGCCATGCTCGGCTGCGGATTCATGGGCCGAGCGCACTCGAACGCGTACCTTCAGGTCCGACACTTCTTCGACGGCGAGTATCAGCCCGTCCTTCGAGCGTGCTACGGCCGGGAGGAAGATCGGGCCAAACTCGAACAGTTCGCCAAGCGATGGGGCTACCAGTCCATCGAAACCGACTGGCGCAAGCTCGTCGCCCGCGACGACATCGACCTCGTGGACGTCTGCGCCCCGAACTTTTTGCACCACGACATGGTCCTCGCCGCCGCCGAGGCGGGCAAAATAATCGTCTGTGAAAAGCCCCTGGCCATGAACGCCGCCGAGGCCGAGGAGATGGTCGCGGCCGTTGAAAAGGCCGGCGTGGCCAACATGGTCTCGTTCAACTACCGCCGCGTGCCGGCCATCTCGCTCTTCAAGCAGATCATCGACGAAGGCCGCGTCGGCCGACCGTTCCACTACCGCGCGGTGTACAACCAGGACTACACGATCGGCGCCGACGTGCCCCAGGGCGGCATGGCCCTCTGGCGGCTCGACGCCCGCGTGGCCGGCTCCGGCGTGACCGGCGACCTTCTGGCCCACTCGATCGACACGGCCGAATGGCTCAACGGCCCGATCCAGCGCGTCGTCGCGCACACGGAGACCTTCGTCAAGGAGCGCAAGCACGCCGACACCGGCCGCGTCGAAAAGGTCGATATCGACGACGCCTGCATGTTCCTGGCCGTGTTCCAAAACGGCTCGATGGGCACGTTCGAGAGCACCCGCTACGCCCGGGGACGGAAGAACTACAGCACGATGGAACTCAACGGCGAAAACGGCGCGCTGTTCTTCGACCTGGAAGACCCGCACATCTTGCAGTACTTCCGCTACGCCGATCCCGAGACCGGCAAGAAGATCGAGGACCATCTGACCGGCTGGCAACGGATCCACGTCACCAATTTCGAGCATCCGTACATGAAGCACTGGTGGGTGCCGGGCACGACGATCGGCTACGAGCACACGTTCATCAACGGCATGGCCGACTTCCTCGCCAGCCTCGAAGGCGGCCCCGCCTTCCAGCCCACCATGCGCGCCGCCCTGCGCACCCAGCGCGTCTGCGACGCCGTCCTCGACAGCGCGCGCAAAGGACAGTGGGTGGAGATACCGGGGTAAGGAAATCCCGACCCGCGCCGTGTGCCACTGGCTCTGCCAGTGCCTGACACACCCGGACGGGAGCACTGGCGGAGCCAGTGGCACTCAACGCCGTTAACCTTCCCTTAGAGCGATCTTTGGACGTGGCTCGAAGCCCTTGCCCCAACGGGGCTTCGTAGGTTAGCCCAGGGTTGCGGCGAGAGCCGCTACCCTGGGAACAAATGGCAAACGAGACGAAAAACCCCAACGGGCAACGCCGTTAAGAATTTTGGACGGGGGATGTACGGACTTTGCGCAAGATTGAGCTGGACTTGCGGGGAGGATTTGGAGAAAAGCCAGACTCCGTTTTTGACCACTTGGCAGTACAAGTCAGAAAGGAGTCTGGCACGATGGTTCAGCAAGGAGG
>JAFGDS010000105.1 GCA_016931995.1 Pirellulales bacterium | reverse complement strand
AGAGCGTATGCTATTTCAGGGCTCGCCGGAACGGCTTAGCCCCCAGGGTCGCACGGCCGTAGGCCGTGGGTTTATGACGTACTAAGATGTTGACCGCGGCGTTATTGCGTCGCCGCTGACCCCAGCAGCTTCGGTGGCTTGCCGTCGAGATACTGTTTGAGCACGGCCTGCGCCTTCTCCTTGGTCGAGCAGTCCGGATACGCGACCGGCTCGGCGTGGCCCTTCCGCGCCAGGAGCCGAGCGCAGGTCAGCCGGCACTCCTCGGCCAGCTCCACGGCGGCGGCGAGAATCCGCAGACTCTCGGCCGGCGAGTGGAAGCCCATCCCGTTGTTGGCCGCCACGTAGTCCCAGCGGAGCTGCGCCTCGCGGACCAGGCGTCGCACGTCACCAAGCTGTTCGTCGGTCGCGCCGGTCTCGATGCACGCGGCCACGTCGAAATGCGCCCGGGCGATCGTCCGCTCCGCCCGGTCGCGGCCCTCGCGGACCTTGTCCTGAATGCCCGTCGCGCGGGCGACGATCTCCGCCTCGCTCCAGCGATGGCACACCGCGCAGGAGTTGGCCACGTTCAACAGCGGGCTTTGCAGGTGGTGGTCCGTGTACTTCACGCCGCCTTCGGTGCGATAGGGCATGTGACAATCGGCGCAGGCCACGTCGCGGTAGGCGTGGATGCCCGTGCGATACATCTCGTAGTCCGGATGTTGCATCTTGACCATCGGGGCCTTGCTGATGGCGTGCGTCCAGTCGCTGAATTGGGCCTCGTCGTAGTATTCCCCGATCGCCTCGACCGACGTGCCCTTGTCCCAGGGGAACGCGAGGTAGTCGCCTTCCTTCTTGAAGTAGTACTCGACGTGGCACTGGGCGCACACGAGCGTGCGCATCTCCTGGTGCGAGACGTCGTGGATATCGCGGCCCTGACGCTCGAACGCCTCGATCAGGGCCGGGCGCGTGATCCGCAGCCGCATGGTCTGGGGCTCGTGGCAATCGAGACATCCGATCGGATGGGTGATCTCGTCCTTGAAGTCGGCGAAACCGTGGCCGTAGAAATCGCCCGCCCCGGCCAAAATGAGCCGCTCGAACGCCGCGTCGTCGAGTTTTGAATTCTCCCCAGACACCTTCCCTCCTTCGTCCCTCGCGCCCGCTTTGGCCTGGGCCAGCTCGACCATCATCCGCGGCACGTCGGGGCCCTTGCAGGTCCAGCACGTGGCCGGCGTGGTCGGCGCGATCCGCGCGGTCTGCGTCACGTCGTCGATCGCCCAGGTGTGCCCTCGGGCCTGACGGTAGTCCTTCGCGAAGCCGTAGCCGGCGAAGAGCACCACGTTGGCGGGCGTCTCCTCGAGATAATCGCGGGGCGCCGCGCCACCGTACTTGGTGCGGGTCGTGTCGTCGGCCATCCGCTTGTACGAGGCATACTGCCGCGGCCAGTTGGCCGCCCAGCGGCTGCTGTCGGTCTCCAGCGCGTCGATGGGCACGATCGGCGGGCGAATCCGCGCCTCGTCGCGCCGCTCGAGCACCGAGGCGAACAACAGGCCAAGGAAGAACACGGCCACCGTCACGACGGCGAACGTGAACCACCCCAGCCAGGTCCACCGCGCGGTCGTGGCGGCGCCAGAACGGGAAGCAGGATTATCCGGCCGTGATGGATCGGTCATTGTAGGGTCTTCCTCGGTTCAACGGGAGCAGCCGCTGAGTGCCACTGGCTTTGCCAGTGCCCGGAAATGCCGGGATTCACGCACTGGCAAAGCCAGTGGCACACATTCGAGTGGTTGAAAATGCCATTTAAGCGAATCCCGTTCAGCAACGATCACGGCAGCCGGCCCCCGATGCGCGGGGACTGTGGCGGAGACGTCACGGGGGCAAGCTCCGGATTCATCGCGGCGGGGCTGGCCGACAGGCTCCGCGCGCTGCCGTGGGGCACCTCGCGATGGCAATCCCAACAAAGCCGCGACGCCGCCTCGGGCGCGTGCTCGGCCACCGCCGCCAGCACCGGCTCGTGGCACCGCCGGCAGTTCGCCTCGACCACCGGCACGGCCCCGGACGAAATCCGGATCACCTGCGGTTCCAGCCGCAGCGTGAAAATCGTCGAGTGGTACAACCCGTCGCGGGCTTTGAAGGCGTACGTCGCCGCCACGTTGTCGTGGGGAACGTGGCAATCGTTGCACGTGGTCACCCGCGCGTGGCTCGAATGCCGCCACGAGGCGTACTGCGGCCGCATGACGTGGCAATTGACGCACGCCTCGGGCCGGTCGCTCAGATAGGACGGGGCGCGGGAGACGTGTCCCAATGCCAGGGCAAGGCCCGCCAACACCCCCAGCATCGCAAAACACGGCGCCCGCCACGCCCAGGGGACGAAGCCCAACGAGATCAGCCCGTAAGACAGCCGCCGCGCGCGCCGGAACATCGTCTCGGCTCCCGTCCTGGATGAGTCTTGGCGGCAGCATAAATCACGGACGGTCGGTGGTCAACCCAGTCCAGGGTGCGGCCGAAGGGGGACAGTCCCCTGTGAACGGTTGCCGTCGGAGCGCGTGTGCCACTGGCTCCGCCAGTGCCCAAGACACTGGCAAAACTAGTGGCACACAAAACCACCCCCCCAAAGATCCAACTCCTCCGAGACGCCACTCTAGCGTTCCACGGCGTCCCACAGCAAGATCCGCCCGGCGTAATCGCCGGAAGCGAGCTGGCGACCATCGGGCGAGACGGCCAGCGACGCGATGCCGGACGCGTGGCCCGAGAGGATGCGGACGGCCTCGCCCGTGGTCGCGTTCCACGCGCGGAGCACCGGATCGCGGCGATAGCCAGCCGAGAAGAGGGTCTTTCCGTCGCGCGAGAACGCAACGGCCGACACGCGGTCGGTGTGGCCCGTCAGTGTCGCCTTCAGTGCGCCCGTCTCCACGTCCCAAAGCCGCGCGCCGCCCCGCTCGTCGGCGGAGGCCAGCAGTTTTCCTTCTGGATGAAAGGCCAAGGCGCGCACGGCGGAACCGTTGCCGGCAAGCACATGCCGGGATTCGCCGCCGACCGTCCAGAGCCGCACGGCGCCGTTCAGACCACCGGTGGCCAGGAGCGATCCATCCGGCGAGAAGACAGCGGCCATGACGCCGTCCTGGTGGGCAATCCACTGTTTTCGGAGGAGGCCGGCTGTCGGGTCCCAAAGGCGGAGCGTGCCGTCCAAACCGGTCGAGGCGAGCGTCGCGCCGTCGGGCAAAACGGCCAGGGCGCGAACGGGGCGCGTGTGGCCGGAGAGCGTCCGGCGGACCTCCCACGTCTTGGCGTCCCGGATCTTCACCTCGCACGAATCGCCGCCGGCGGCCAGCCAAGTCCCGTCCGGACCGAAGACGACCGCGGCCAGTTCACGGCCCTCGGAAGGGCTCTTCCACAGCTCTTGGCCGCTGTCCACCTCCCAGAGTCCCACCCGGCCGTCCTTGGCCGCCGAGACCAGCGTGCGGCCGTTCGGCGCGAAGGCCAGCGCCGTCACGGGCCGGCCATGACCCGCGAAGACCCGCGGAAGCGGCGGCTCGAGCGATTCGGCCGGGGGCACAACGGGCAACTCGGCCGGCCCGAGAAACGCCGACGGTTGATCGTCCACGTACCGCGAGGCCCGCGCCGACTCGCGGTATGCCTCCAGCCGTCGCAAGCCGAAGCGGACGACACTGACCGCCAAAGCCACTGCCACAAGCACCACCGTCACAATCGCCGCCCGCTTCACCCAAGGCCAGACGGGCTTGCGCCGCCGCGGCAAGGGCGCGAGCATTTTCGGGCCGGTCTCGTCCACCTGCGACAACAACCCGTCAAGGTCGTCGTCGGACAGGGCGCCCTCCGCGCAGGGCCCAGGCAATCGGCGGTCGTAGGCGGCCTTCCTCGTCGGATCGAGCAGGCACAACCGCGCGGCCTGGACCTCGTCCAACAGCCGCTTGGCCAGCGCCCCGCGCGGACCGCCGCGAAACGTGTTCAGATGGACCGTTTGCCGGTCGGCCGCCGAGCGGATGACCTCGACGTTCGCCTCGAACCGGGCAACGCCCAACAGCCGGTAGTGGTCTGGCGGCTGCTCGGCGGACGGGATGCCCAACCATTGATGGTACGGGTCGAACGATTCGGGCATGGGTCACCCATCGTCCCCGGCGGCGCGGCTCGATCGGGCGGATTCGTCCAGATGGTCCGCGATCCAGCGCTCCAGCTCCTCCCAATCGACCGGCGGAAGGTGGCACAAGTCGGGCCGCAGCCGCGCCGCGCCCTTGATGTAGACGTGGACGATCTCCTCGGGCGACTTCTCGGTGTTCCAGTGCAACATCACCCGCACGCAATGCCCCAGCGAGCCGGGCACCTCGAGTTCGTAGCTGCACAAGAGCGGCACGCCCAGCCAGCCCAACTGCCGCGCGGCCAGCGCCGGAAACTCGGCGTCTAGGTCCTTCGTGAGCGTGAAGATCGCGCTGGCGACGTCTTCCGGCTCGATGCCGTTCTGGCGAATGAGGAGGGCCAGCAGTTGGCGCGTGGCTTCGAGAATCGCCTCGCTGGTGTTCGCGTCCGCCGTGGTGGCCCCGCGGACCCCGCGACACACTTTGACCGCGCCCGACATCCCTTTGGTCTCCTCGCCCGCTTCGCGGACTCCAAGCCGATGGAATCCCTTGAACCGAGTGCCACTGGCTCCGCCAGTGCTTCCACGCGTCGTGACGGAAGCACTGGCGGAGCCAGTGGCACCCCGTTCCGACACGTCCGTCAAGTCTACCTCAGTCCAGGCGTTCCGGCCACCGCCCCGGCCGCGGCCTTGACTTCGACCCGGGAAGATGGACAATCGAGGGGTTCTGCTCCCGGTTGACCTGCCCAAAGGAGGGCTTTGCCCGTGGCCCAACACGCCGTCATCCTGCCGGCCGCCGGCCGCAGCAGCCGCTTCCACGACAAGTACTACAAAAAGCCCTTCGCGCCGCTGGCGAATCGGGCGGTCTGGCTCCATTCGGCCGAGCGGTTCCTCAACCGCGCCGACGTCGCGCAGCTCATCCTGGTGATCGGCCGCGAGGACCGGGACGACTTTAACGCCAAATTCGCCTCGAACGTGGCGATCCTCGGCATCGACGTGGTCGAGGGCGGCGCCCAGCGGAGCGACTCGGTCGAGGCCGCGCTGGCGCGGGTGAAGCCCGAGGCCGAGTTCGTCTGCGTCCACGACGCCGCGCGGCCCTGCCTGGCCGACGTCTGGATCGACCATGTTTTCGAGGCCGCCGAGAAATCGGGCGCCGCGATCCTCGCCGTGCCCGTGGCCGGAACGCTCAAGCGCGTCAAGTCGGACCGCCGGATCGAGGAGACGGTGGACCGCGGCGACCTCTGGGAGGCCCAGACGCCCCAGGTATTCCGCCGCGAGGTGCTCCTGGAGGCCTACGCCAAGCGGAACGGCTTCTCCGCCACGGACGACGCCCAATTGGTCGAGCGGATCGGCCACGCGGTCACGGTGGTGCTCGGCTCGCGGGCGAACATCAAAATCACCACGCGCGACGATCTCCGCCTGGCCGAGCAGGCCATGAAAGCTCTGCCCAAACCGAAGTTCGACGGCCCCATACATCCTTTCGCGGACGACGACATGTGGCGGTAAGAAGTTTCACACAAGGAAATCGCCTCCTCTGCCGAACGGTGGCCTCCATGTCATCCTGAGCGAAGCGCGTCATCCTGAGCGAAGCGAAGGATCTCTGACCGGATACTTACCGAGATTCTTCGCTTCGCTCAGAATGACGTGCGCCGTCAGAATGACGTGTGCTATCCGGCCTTGATGTAGCGACATTCACAGACTTCACAAGGATAACCCATCCGTGTCCGACGTATACGCCGAGTTGACCTGGCGGGAGCTGATCCATCAGAGCACGGACGACGCGGGCCTGCCCGGCTGGCTGGCCGAGCGGCCGCGCACGGTCTACGCCGGCTTCGACCCGACGGCCGACAGCCTGCACGTCGGCCACCTCATGGCCGTGAACATCCTGCGGCGGTTCCAGCGGGCCGGCCACCGCGCGATCGCGCTTTTGGGCGGAGCCACCGGCATGATCGGCGACCCCAGCGGCAGGAGCCAGGAACGCAATCTGCTCGGCGAGGACGAGCTGCGCGCCAACATCGCCGGCATGGAGCGGCAGATCCGCCGGCTCTTGGAGGTGGACGACTCGCCCCGCTCCGCGTTGGTGCTGGACAACTTCGACTGGATGGGCCGCTTCGGCTACCTCGAATTCCTCCGCGACGTGGGCAAGCACTTCCCCGTCAACGTGATGCTCACCAAGGACTCGGTCAAGTCGCGCCTCGAACGGACCGACTCCGGCCTAAGCTACACCGAGTTCAGCTACATGCTCTTGCAGGCGTACGATTTCGTGTACCTGAACGAGCGGCACGGCTGCGAGTTGCAGGTGGGCGGGAGCGATCAGTGGGGTAACATCACCGCCGGCATCGATCTGGCCCGGCGACTCCGCGGCGCGCAACTGTACGGCATGACCTGCCCGCTGTTGACCAAGAGCGACGGGGCGAAGATGGGCAAGACCGAATCGGGCGCCGTGTGGCTCGCGCCCGAGCGGACCAGCCCCTACCAGTTCTATCAATACTGGATCAACCTGGACGACGCCGACGTGGGCCGCTGCCTGCGGTTCTTCACCGACCTGGACCAGGCCGAGCTGGAGGGCGTCGTGGCTCAGCACGAGCAGGACCCCGGCCAGCGCGGGGCGCAGCGCCGGCTGGCGGTCGAGCTGACGCGGCTGGTACACGGCGCCGAGGGGCTCGCCGCGGCCCAACGGGCGACCGACGTGTTCTTCGGGGCCGAGTTGGGCGATCTGACCGACGCTCAATTGACGGAGATCTTCGCCGACGTGCCCAGCAGCCGCCTCGGGCGGGACCGGCTCGCGGGCGAGGGGCTCGCCGTGGTGGATGCCCTGTGCGAGGCCGGCCTGGCCAAGAGCAAGGGCGAAGCCCGGCGGACCATCACCCAGGGCGGGGCCTACGTCAACAACCGCCGCGTCGAGAGTCCCGACGCCCGGCTCACCCCCGACGATCTGGCGGGCCGCGCCGCCCTGGTCCTTCGCACGGGCAAAAAACGCTACGCGGTTCTTTGCTTCGCATGAGGAGGCGTGGTCTCCATCGTGTGCCACGGGCAAAGCCAGTGGCACGCGCGAGGCCGTCATTGCTTCGGTTTGCCCAGGCGGGCTTCGTACTCCTTGGGGCCGACCGGGCTGAAGATGGCCATGTACTCGTCGGTCTGGGCCACGCGGCGACGGTCCGACTCCAAAAGCCGACGCGAAAGCAGATGCTCGCTGTGAATGCTCGTCCGACGCGCAATGAGCCCCTGCTTCCGCACGCTTGTCAACTCCACCTTCCGCGGCGACTCCTCGCGCGCCGCCAATGCCTCGTTCACGATCATCCGGGCGAACGGCGGCTGGCTGCCCGGCCGAAGGAACGCGTTGAGCTTGGCCGACCAATCGGAGAACGCGCGGTATTGCGAGGCAATTTCGGGGGCGTCGGCCTTCTCGCCGATAACGCGGTACGTCACCCAAGGACTCGAGAAAACCAACTCGCCGTTGGTTTCGTCGGTCGCCTGCTCGAAGGTCGGGTTGCACAGGAATTGAAGTTTCTCGTCCTTCCCGGCCGCGGCCCGCGACTTCAGTCCGCTCATCGCCTTGTCGATCGTCTCGAACGTCAACTCGGTCTTCAACCGCCGCGAGGGATCCAACATCCAAAAACGCCCCCGCGCGGGATCGAAAACGGTCACCTCGTTCGGCTCGACGAGAAAGTCATACACCACGCCACCATGGAAAAGGGTCGTGCTCCGCGAGACGGGCTCCTTGGCCGAGCCGGCAAAAACCTTGTTCTCCACGCGGAAATCCGCGGCCAACGCGGGCGAGGCGAAGATCAGCGCAAAGATCAGCCACGCCGAGTGCCACTGGCTCTGCCAGTGCCTCACGGAGTGCCACTGGCTCTGCCAGTGCTTCTCAACGGGGAGATCCCGGTTGGCTAACCCAGATGGCTGGTTCGTCTGGGCCGCGCGAGCGGCAAGAGGCCGTTGACAAGAACCTCTTGGGCCTAACGGCCCCCCGATAGCAGAGCTATCGGGGCTACCCGAGGGCTCGGCACTGGCAAAGCCAGTGGCACACGACGCCCTCACCCTCTCCCAAAGAGAGAGGGGACTGGGAGGTTGGCCTTCACGAGATGGCTTCTTCATCATGGCGCGTCTCCGCGTGGAAGTCCTTGGCCCCGTGGTGAACGGCTTCGAGGAAGCCGACCAGCTCTCGCTCGAAGCGCGGCAGGGCGAACCGCTCGGCGTGGCGACGGGCCAGCGCCGGGCAAAGGCGATCCGCGCCCGACTCGAACCGCTCGATCGCGGCGGCGAGCGACTCGGGCGTCTGCCGATCGAAGAACAGGCCCGTCCCGGCCCGATCGCCCTCGGCCGGCAGGACCGTCTCCGTGGCCCCGCCCTCGCCGAGGGCCAACACCGGCGCGCCGCATGCCTGCGCCTCGAGCGGGACAATGCCAAAGTCCTCGTTCGCGGGAAACACCAGGGCCCGGGCGCGCCGCAGGTGGTCGCGGATCGCCTCGTCCGGCCGCCAGCCGGCCATGGTGACGGTCGGGCCGGCCAGGCGCGCCAGACGGTCCAGCTCCGAGCCCGTGCCGATCACCACCAGCCGCCGGCCCAGCCGGTTGCACGCCTCGATGGCCACGTCCACCCGCTTGTACGGCGCCAGCGCGCCGATGTAGAGATAGAAGTCCTCGCGGGCGACGTCGGCGGGCGTGTAGAAATCGGTGTCCACCGGTGGGTAGATGATCTGGCTCGCGCGGTCGTAGCACTCCCGGATCCGCCCGGCCACCGTCCGGCTGATCGCGATGAAATGGGTGACGCGGTCGCTCGTGTTGCGGTCCCAATCGCGGAGCCAGTCGAGCACGAGGTTGCGCGCGGCGGCCATGGGCGTCCGCACGGCGCGGCCCTCGATGCAAAAATAATCGGCCCGGCGATGCCAGGCGTAGCGCATCGGCGTGAAGCAGTAGCACACGTGCGGCACGCCCGGCGGGGGCTCGATGCTCTTGGCCACCGCGTGGGAGAAGCTGACCACGAGGTCCACGTCGGCGTCGATCGCCAGCCGGCTGACCGCCGCCGGCATGAGCGGCAACAGATAGCGATAGTGCCGCGCCACGCCCGGCACCCGCTGCAGGAAGCTGGTGGTGATCCGCATCCGTTCGATGGCCGGCGAGGTGGCGCCGGGCGCGTGCAGGAGCGTATAGAGCCGCGCGTCGGGAAAACGGCGGCAGAGCACCTCCAGGCACTTCTCGCCGCCCCGCATCCCGGTAAGCCAGTCGTGGACCAACGCGATCCGCACGGGGAAATCCTCTTCGTGAGACACTGCGTGTCGGGTGCCATGGCCACGCTTGCGTGGCCATGCGGCGCCGAGTGCCACTGGCTCCGCCAGTGCGTCGTTGTTCTCGTCTTGGAAAGGCACTGGCGGAGCCAGTGGCACTCACCCCGCACTGTAGGAGGCGACTCCCGTCGCCGACCGAGACACGGGCCTGTCGGCGACGGAAGTCGCCTCCTACAAAAATCACCGCCGTACACAACCGGCGGCCAAACCATCCTGGTCGAACCGGTCCGAAGGGTCAAGAGCGTTTTGGGTTCCCCCTACAGTGCGGGCAAATCGACCTTGGGACCAAAGGCCGCGGTCTGCTAAAATCGGCGGCCTCGGGACTATTGACGGATCAATGAAGGGACTGTCCCACCTTCGTCATCGGAGGACCGGGACCATCCCCACTGGGAGGGAACCCATCATGGCGCGACTTGGTGTTCTGACGGCGGCGATCATCTGCGTGCTCCTGCTGGCGGCGGGGGTGTGTGGGCAGGATCAGCCTTGGCGTGCCGGGGCGGGCCCAGCCCGGCCGGCGGGTCCCGCGGCGCAGCCGATGGGCCCACAGCCGACGGTCCAGCAACCAGCCCCGCAGGCGTTCGCCCAGCCGCCGTTCGTGCTCAACGCCCAGCAACAGGCCTACGTGGATCGCTGGCTGGCGGCGTGGGAAGCCCGCAGCAATGGGATCAAAACCTTCGAGACGCCCTTCACCCGGTACGAGTACGACCCGGTGTTCGGCCCGCCGGACGCGCCGCGGTACAAGGACACGGGCACGCTGAAGTACAAGAACCCGGACCAAGGCTACTTCCGCGTCGATGGTCCGCGGGAGGAGTTATGGATCTGCGACGGCGAGTCGATCTTCCAGTTCGACTACACGGCCAAGAAGCGGACGGAATACCCCTTGGACCCCGCCATGCAGGGCCAGGCGATCAAGGACGGTCCGCTGCCGTTTCTCTTTGGGGCAAAGGCCGAAGAACTCAAGAAGCGGTATTGGATCCGCGCCGTCGCGCCGCCGGAGGATAAGCGAGAGACGGAAGTCTGGCTTCAGGCGTATCCGCGTCATCCGCGCGACGCGGCCAACTTCTGCCGGGCCGAAATGATCCTTGACGCCAAGACCGTCCTGCCCAAGGCCGTGCAACTGCACGATCCGAACCGGAAGAACCGCACCGTCTACACGTTCGAGAAGATGGTGCTGAACCACGCCAAT
Organism: Pirellulales bacterium; assembly: GCA_016931995.1. Lineage (GTDB taxonomy): Bacteria > Planctomycetota > Planctomycetia > Pirellulales > Thermoguttaceae > JAFGDS01. Next base: position 31,150 of record JAFGDS010000105.1, on the reverse strand, counting down.
CCGCTGCAATTCCTCACGGGCGACCCGTTCAAGGCGAACTCGCACACGCCGTTCGGCTGGGAGAAGATTGTCGAGCGCCCCGCCACCGCCCAAACCGCGGCCCCGCCGACGCCCGGGGCGATGCGGTAATTCTAGGAGCGAGTACACCTCGCGCGTGCCACGGGCTCCGCCAGTGCCGTGATGCGGCATGACACTTGCACTGGCAAAGCCAGTGGCACTCGACGGCTCCAAGTCCTCATAATCAGGGGGGCATCGGATGCACACGACATCAGAGCCATCGGTACGTCAGTAGAAGTCCTTCTTCTCGCCGGGAAGGGACGTTCGAGGTCTTCCTTACCTCGCGGCGCGCGGTCGAGACCCCACGGTCAAGGAAGAAATCCGCCTCGAACTTGGCATCCGTCAACGGCAACAGCCGCAAGTCCCGCTTGACGAACGCCGACGACTTGCCCAGCTTCAGATGCTCACATCCGGGCCATATCATTGCCTACTTCTTCCGCTTCTTCGCGGTTTCCTTGGCTCGCCTCAACACGATGCCCGATTCGTCCCCAAGGTGCAAGTAGAACATGCCCTTGAGTTCATCGCCATCGAGCACCAGCCAGCCACGTCCCTGGGCCGCGTCCATGTCAGCGGACCCGTCCCAGGAGAACTCCACGGCGGGCTTGCCGTCCCGCTGGCCAAGCCGGTAGTCGATCTGGCCCTGCGTGTAGGCGAATTGAAACTGGCCCAGACCCCGCTTGTGGGGCTGTACGAAATGTCGTGTCAATCAATGTGGCACGGCCATCTTGGCCGTGTTTCTTCACGGGCTGGAAACCCGTGCCACAAAATTCAGTACAGTCCCAAAAGCACGAAAAGGGGCTCCGCTCGCAGGATCTCTCCCGGAATCTCAAGGGAGGTTTTCCACGGCTGGCCGCAAGATCTTGGCGGGCGGGAGGTTGCGTCAAACGGGCGATTTTCTCCCCTCGGGTCCAAGATCTTCTCGCGCCGGACGAATAGCCTGGGCAGAGGGCAATAGGCGCATCTTCTACCCCCCCAGGAAGGCGTCTCTGGCGGCGGCGCACCTACCTTACTGCCATCCCCCCGCCGTCCGCCGGGGACGCTTATACTATCCCATTGGGCCGTTTGGTAAGGAGGATTGTGTGATGATGAAACGACTTGTGTTTCCGCTGATGCTTGTGGCCGTGACGGCGGCGCCCATTGCGGCCGCGGCCGAGGGCACGGCCGCGACGGCGCCGCCGGTGGCGGTGGCGTGTTGGGCCGGCTACGACGCGTGGCTTGCCGACGTGGAGCTATTGGGCAAGGTGTCCGACAACCCGGACCTGGCCAAGGGAATCGAGGCCATGCTCAAGCTGGTGACCGGCAGCCGTGGGCTGGCCGGCCTGGACAAGACGCGGCCGGTCGGGGCCATCCTGCTGCCCGACGGCCAGCGGGTGATCGGTTACGGCTACGTGCCGGTGACGAGTCTGGCCGAGTTGATCTCCGTGCTGAAGAAGTTTCGGCCGGACATTGCCGAGGAGTCGCAGGGCGTGTGGCGGATTCCGACCCACGACAAGACGCTCTTCGCGACGGAGCGGGACGGCTGGGCGGTGGTCGCCGATCGGGCGGAGCGGCTCGCCGAGGCGCCGGCCGCGCCGGCGGCGCTTCTGGCCGAACTGGCGGGGCAATACGACCTGGCGCTGCGCGTGCTCGTCAAGGACGTGCCGGTCGCGGCTCGCGAGAAGTTCAAGGTCGAGTTGCGGAAGAACACCCAGCGGGATCTCCAGCGTCGTCCCGGCGAAAGCGACCTGGATTACTCCGTCCGCAAGCGGGTCACCGAGCGGTTGGCCGAGGCGGTGGTCGCCGTGGCGGCGGATCTCGAGGACGTGACAGTCGGTTGGTCGCTGGACGCGGCCTCGGAGAAGATGCTCCTTGACGTATCCGCCACGGCGAAGCCCGGCACGCCCACCGCGCGGCAGATGGCCCGGCTGGGCGACGCCACGACGCAGTTCGCGGGTTTCAAGCTGCCCGAGGCGGCCTTGACGGGCAACTGGGCGGGCAAGCTCTCGGCGGCGGAGTCGGCCGAACTGGTCGAATTGGTCGACGCGGTCCAGACCAAGGCCGTGGAGGAAATCGAGCGCAAGGCCCAGCCCGCCGAGAAGAAGGAGAACGAGAAGCATCTGGCCACGGGCCTACTGGACGTGGTTCGCGAAATGCTCCGCGGCGATCGGGTGGACGGGGCGTTCACCGTGGTTGCCGGGCCGCCGATGACGGTGCTCGGCGCGCAGTACGTCGGCAACGGGACGAAGCTGGAGCACCTTGTCCGCTTCGTGGCCGAGGCGGCCGAAAAGGATCACCCCAAGGTCGGCCAGTGGATCCAATTCGACGCGGGGCAATGCGAGGGCGTTCGTCTGCACACGATCAAGATCCCCATCGAGCCCGACGCGAAAAACCGCGCGAAGGTGGTCCAGCTCGTGGGCGAGACGCTCGACGTGGTCGTCGGCGTGGGCAAGGAGAACGTGTACCTGGCCGCCGGCAAGGACGCCATGGAAACGCTCCAGCGGGCGATCACGGCCTCGAAGGAGAACCTGGACTGCGCCGTGCCGCCGGTGACGTGGTCCGTGGCCTTGGGCGCCGTGGCCGACTTCGTCAGCCAGGTGGGCGAGCCGAAGGACCGGCCCATGGCGGTGGCGCTGGCCGCGATTCTGAAAAGCGCGTCGGGCGACGAGGACCATATCACCCTCACGGTGGGGACGATTCCCCAGGGCGTTCGCGTCCGCGTCGAGGCGGAGGCGGGGCTGCTGAAGGCCCTCGGGGCCACGGCCGCCCGCGGAGCCGGCGGGTGACGCGACCGGGCCATGGCAAAAATGCAATTGTTGCATTGCACGATTGCAGCGAGTGCCACTGGCTCTGCCAGTGGGTGGGGCCCCCTCGGCAATGCAAGGAATTGGCACTGGCGGAGCCAGTGGCACGCTAAGGAACCGCACTGGCGGAGCCGGTGGCACGCAAGGAGAACCCGCCGGCAGGGGATGTCCCTGCGTGGTACACTGACGGAGCGGGATCGTTTGTCGTAACGCGAACGCACGGCGACGGCGGGCAGGCTCACCGTTGCCGTGCTCGCTCTATCGGGGGGGTATTAATGGATGTTGCGTTGGATGCCATACCCACGCTTGCCGTGGGCATTTATTGCGGGAACGCCCCGCATGGCCACGCAAGCGTGGCCTGGCACCCACCTCGTCCCTTGCCCCCGACCCGGAGGGGCGGCGTCGCCGGTGGCACCCGGCGCGCGGCGCCGCTATCATGGTGGGCGGTAACGGTTCACGTTTGTTTCGACATGCAAGCAAGACAACAAGACAAGGAGACTCGACTGTGAAGAAGACGTTGTTCACGGCGGCGATTGTCGTCGCGGCATGGGCCGGGCTGATTTCCTGCGTGGCGGCGCCGGCCGTTGCCCAGGACGCGAAGCCGATGGTCACGATTTCGTTTTCGGGCTACGACGCGCTGATGTCCGACATCAACACGATCGGCAAGCTCGGCGGCACGGCCGACCTGTCGAAGGTGGCCGAGGCGATGCTTCAGGGGCCCACCAAGGGTCAGGGCCTGGTTGGCGTGGATCCGAAGCGGCCCTGGGGTTTGGCGGTGACGCCCGACCCGATGACGATGGTTTCGGCCTATGCCTTCATCCCGGTGACCGACCTCAAGCAGTTGTTGGGATTGTTCGAGGGGGCGGGCATGCCCAGCGAGGACGCGGGCAACGGCGTGACGCGCGTCGGCGGGGGCGGGGGGCCCACCGCGTTTATCAAGCAACAGGGCGATTGGGCCTTCGTGGCGATGAAGGCGGAGCATCTGGCCGGCGTGTCGGCCGATCCGCTGGCCCTGCTGGGCGGCGTGGAGAAACGATACGACCTGGCCGCTTCGATCCACATGGGCAACATTCCGCCGATGCTCAAGCAGATGGTCGTGGCGCAGTTCGAGACGGGCGCGCAGATGGGTTTGGTCCGGGGCGATGAGGAGACGGACGAGGAATACGCCGTTCGCAAGAAGCTCACGCAGCAGATGGTCGACCAGACGCGGACGATGTTCAACGATCTGGAGACCGTGGTGCTCGGCTTGGCCGTGGACGACAAGACGGAGTCGGCCTATCTGGACGTCGAGGTTTCGGCCAAGGCGGGCTCGAAGACGGCCGACGAACTGGCGATGGCCGTGCCCGGCAAGTCGCGCTTCGCCGGATTTGCCCTGCCCGAGGCGGCCTTGACGGTGGTGACCGTGCAGAAGCTCAGCCCCCGGGCGATCACCGACGCGTTGAACAACCTCCAAAACGGCCGGTTGAAGATCCAGAAGGAGCTGGACAAGCAGGACCTGCCGGCCGAGGAGGCCGACAAGGCCAAGCAGTTGATCGGCGACGTGATGGGCGTTTTGGAGGAGACGATCAAGGGGGGCGAGGCGGACGCGGGCGGCTGCGCGTTCCTCAATCCCGGCGCGGTCACCGCGGTGTTTGGCGCCGGCGTGGCCGACGGAACAAAGCTGGATAAGGTGATCCGCGAGCTGGCCACGACGGCCATGGCCGAGAGTCCCGAGCTGTCGGAGGCGATCAAGCTGGACGCCGAAACGCACGACGGCGTCGCCCTGCACACGCTGGCGATTCCCATTCCGGCGGAGATGGACAATCGCGAGAAGATCGTTCAATGCGTCGGCGAGACGCTCAACGTGGTGATTGGGACGGACGCCAAGAGCGTTTACATGGGAATCGGTCCGGAGGCGTTGGCCAAGTTGAAGGCGGCCATCGACCAGTCGAAGTCGCTGGCCGACAAGGAAGTGCCGCCGATGCGCATGACGGTGGCGGCGCTGCCCGTGGCGCAGTTTATCGCCACGATGGCGGACGAGCCGAAGGTGAAGCAAGCGGCCCAGACGGTCGCGATGACCCTGGCCCAGGTCGGCAACACCAGCGGCGCCACCGTGACGTCGATGCCGGTGGAGAACGGCGCCCGGACCCGGCTGGAGATCGACAAGGGAATCCTCGGCGTGCTCGGTCAGATGGCCGGCATGGCGACGATGATGGTTCCCCCGCCGGGCAATTGACGCCCCGCGGCGGTCCTATTCCGACCGTTTCTCGCGGCGCCGTTCGACCCGGGTCGGACGGCGCCGCGTTGTTTTTTGGTTCATCCGACACAAGAATCTCCGGGGGCTCTGCCCCCGCACCCCCGGGATTTTCCGAGGCATGACTCCGGTGTCCAATGGGGGCTTGTGACGGGACGGCGATTGCTCGTACTCTTGGGATGCGCAGAGAAACGGAATCAGGCTCTGTGCGTGTGCCACTGGCTTTGCCAGTCTGCGTGGGGACGGGGCTATGGATTACGCGTCATTGGCCCAGTGCCAAGGGCGCACTGGCAGAGCCAGTGGCACTCGGCAGCCGTGTCGCTCCCGTCCCCATTGGACACCGGAGCCATGCCTCAAAAAATCCTGCGGCGCAGCCGCACCGGCGGCGAAACTTGTAGCGGCGCACCCTTCTGTCGGATGAACCTTTTTGATGCCTTTTCCAGACGCCGGTTCGCGCGTATCATAGAGTCTTCCGCGGGCGCCACCGATAAGGTCAGCCACACTTCCGAAAGTCAAGAACCCCATGCCGACTGCTCCGACCTATCCCACCATCCGGACCGAGATCGCCGGCGCGAGCGTGGCCAAGCTGGCCAGCGAGTTCGGCACGCCGACGTTCGTGTACGACGCGGCGGTGATCGCCCGGCGCATGGCCGATCTGGCCGCGTTCGACGTCGTGCGATACGCGGTGAAGGCGTGCTCGAATCTGGCCGTGCTCGATCGGATCCGCCGCTTGGGCGGGCTGGTTGATACGGTCAGCGCGTTCGAGATCCGCCGGGCCATGGCGGCGGGCTACGCGGCCCGGGGCACGCCGCCACCGATCGTCTTCACCGCCGACGTCTTCGACGCCGCGTCGCTCGACCTGGTCGTCCGCGAGGGCGTTCACGTCAACTGCGGCTCGCCCGACATGATCGACCAGTACGGCCGGCTCGCTTCCGGCCGGGCAATCACGCTGCGGATCAACCCCGGCTTTGGCCATGGGCACAGCCGCAAGACGAACACCGGCGGAGACCAGTCGAAGCACGGCATCTGGCACGCCGAGCTGGGCGCGTGTCTCGCCCGGGCGAAGAAGCACGGACTGGACGTGACCGGCCTGCACATGCACATCGGCTCGGGCGCGGACATGGACCACCTCGCCCAGGTGTGTCAGGCCATGGAGCGGGCGGCTCTCGAGGCCGGGCCGGGCATCCACTCGGTTAGCGCCGGCGGCGGATTGCCCATCCCCTATCAATCGGGCGAGTCGTACGTCGATCTGGCGGCGTACCACGCGCTTTGGGACGCGACGCGGAAGCGCCTGGAGCAGTCGTTTGGGCACGCCGTGCGCCTGGAGGTCGAGCCGGGCCGGTATCTCGTGGCCGAGTGCGGTTATCTCGTCACCGAGATCCGCGCGGTCAAGCGGCAGGGCGATCGGCTTTTTTACCTGGTGGACGCCGGGTTCAACAATCTGGCCAGGCCGATCCTCTACGGGGCCTACCATCCCATGTCGATCGTGCCCGGCGACGGCAACGCGAACCGCCCGGAGCACGACGTGATCGTGGGCGGGCCGCTGTGCGAGTCGGGCGACGTGTTCACGCAGGAAGAGGGCGGATACGTCGTCCCGCGGCGGCTGCCCGAGGCCGCCGTGGGCGAACTGCTGGTGATCGAGTGCGCGGGGGCGTACGGCGCGGCGATGGGCTCGAACTACAACTCGAAGCCCATGGCCGCCGAGGTGCTCCTGCTCGACGGCCGCGCCCGGCTCGTCCGCCGGCGGCAGACGTTCGAGGAGTTGATCCAAGCCGAGTCGATCCCGGGGTAGAGTGTCCCCTCTCCCTTTGGGAGAGGGTTGGGGCATTGTAACAGAAAGACCTGTGTATTTGTCATTCTGAGCGCGGCGAAGAATCTCCCGTGATTCTCGGACGAGATCCTTCGCTGCGCTCAGGATGACTTGCGGGGGCGAATTTGGAACTACTGGCCATGCGGATCTTCCTCGCGGGCATCATGCAGGGGTCGTTGGCCCAGTCGCTGCACTGCCAGCACTACCGGCGGCATTTGAAGGAGCTGCTCGAGAAGCACCTGCCGGCGGCGGAGGTCTACGATCCGCGGGAGCAACACGCCGAGTCGCTGGGCTACGACGACCCGACGGGCCGCGCCGTGTTCTTCCACCACAACGCGATGTGCCGCGAGGTGGACGTGCTGGTGGCGTTCGTGCCCGAGGCGTCGATGGGCACGGCGATCGAGATGTGGGAAGCCCACCAGCACGGGGCCGCCGTGGTCACGATCAGCCCGCTGGCGCGGAATTGGGCCGTCCGCTTCCTGAGCCACGCGCTCTACCCGGACGTCGCGTCGTTCGAGGCCGATCTCGTCTCCGGCCGGCTGGCCGAGCGGATAGAGGAGGTGCTGGGCAACGGGCGCGCCCGCCCCGCGTAGGAGGCGACTCCTGCCACCGACAGGGACGTGATTGTCGAGCCATCGGCGACAGGAGTCGCCTCCCACATGGCGCTCGCGCTGGTCACCCTACTGCATCGCCGCCACGGCGATCGCGACGGCGACGACGGCCAGCGCGGCGGCGGCGACGGCCAGGCCGATGCGGCGCCACGAGACCGGCTTGTCGCCCACGGTTTTGCCCGTCTGACCGTTGACCAGGAACCGATAGAGTTTGTTGCGGTAGCGGTAGCTTAACAGGTAGACGGGCAGCAGGATGAGATCGGAGTTGATCTGGCTGAATACGGTTCGGACGTTCACGTCGCGGCTGGTGTCGCCGGGCAGATGCGCGGCCACGTTGGATTGCTCGCGGCGGTGGAATTCCTGCTGGCAGGTGGCCAGGGCGTCCGCCCGCTGGACGGAGTATTCCTCGCTCAACCAGCCGGCCAGATAATACGGGGCATAGCGGCGCAGGGCGGCCAGGTGAAAGGGATTCAGACGGTCCGCGTCGCGCTGCGGCAGGCCCCGGCTGCCCGAGACGAGGTAGCCGCTGTAGTAGCGGTGGTGCCGGCCCGACAATCCCCACCACTCCGTCTCGCGGACGCGGCGGGTGCGCGTGACGGTCTTGCCGTTTTGGATGGTGGTGTACGTTTCGGTTCGATACCAATACTCGCCGACGTCGGCCGACCAGTCGCTTTCGGCCAGCATCGAGAACGACCAGAACGGCAGGTACACGCCCTTGAGCTTCTCCTCGATCCGGGCGGACTTCAGGTCGCCGGGGCGAAACCAACCGTTCTCGGCGATCCACCGGCGGAACTTCTCCTGCGCCGCCTCGTGGGTGACGCCGAAGCCGATCACGAACTCCGGCGGCTCGCGCGAGGCATCCTCGGCGGGCAGCTCGACGACGTACGTCGAATCGCAAAACGCGCAGGTGTAGCTACGCTGGTTCGGGTCCACGGCCACCTGCGCGCCGCAGTTTTTGCAGGCGAACCGCCGCGCCGGGCCGGCCGGCTCGGAGGGCGCCTCGACCGGCTGCGTGCCCCCGCAGGCGGGGCAAAACCGATCCGCCGCCTCGACCGGCGCCCCGCAATGCGCGCACGCCCGCGCCGAAAGCACCGGCCCCGCGTCGTCCAGGGTCACTTCCATCGCCGTGGGTTCGGGCATGGGGGGTCTCGCGGGCGCCACTGGCTATGTCAGTGAATGTGCGTGCCACTGGCTTTGCCAGTGTTTGGTGTCAGTGACTCGTGATTTGCCGAGGTGGACCGCGTACGGCCCCACTTCGGACACCGGGCACTGGCAAAGCCAGTGGCACTCAGTGTGCATCGTCGGTCCCACACGTGTATACTTACGGCATCACCTACGGAGATGTCAACATGTCCAGATCGTTTGTCGTCGCCGGAATCCTCATGGGGCTCGCGTGTCCGGCCGTCGTGGCCGAGCAGCAGCCCGGGCGGACGACGCTCCGCGTGGCGTCGTACAACATCAAGCACGGCCGGGGGATGGACGGCAAGGTCAACGTCGAGCGGACGGGCGACGTGCTGGCCCGGATGGGCGCCGACCTGGTGGCCTTGCAGGAGGTGGACAAGAACTGCAATCGAAGCGGCCGGCAGGACATCGCCGCGGTGTTGGGTAAGCGGCTGGGCATGGAGCACCGGTTCGCGTCGTTCATGGATTTCGAGGGCGGGCAGTACGGCCTGGCCGTGCTCTCGAAGCACCCGATCCAGGACGTGCGGCGGATCGTGCTTCCCCGGGGCAGCATGGAGCCCCGGGCGGCGCTCGAGGTGGTCGTCCAGCCGAAAGACAGCCCCGTGCCCGTCTCGTTTGTCTGCCTGCATCTGGATTGGATCGAGGAGTCGTCGCGGGTGACGCAGATGCGGGCGCTTCTCGAAGCGTTCAAGGAGACGAAGCACCCGGTGATTCTCGCCGGCGACTTCAATTGCCAGCGGCCCGCGAAACCCATGCGGATGCTCGAGGAGGACGGCTGGACCATCCTGGACAAACAGGGCAAGAAGACGTTCCCGTCGGACGAACCGCGATCGGAGATCGACTTCTTCGTTGTCCGCGGCTTCAAGGAGCTTGCGGCCGAATCGGACGTGATCGACGAGCCCATGGCGTCGGACCACCGGCCGATCGTGGCGACGATCGCCGGCAGGCCGTGACGCGGAGGGGGACAGTCCCATCTCCCCGTGTGCCACTGGCTTCGCCAGTGTCGGGGGATCCTTCGATTCACGCACTGGCAAAGCCAGTGGCACTCAAGCGACGCGTCTCAACACGTGCAACGCCAATGAGATCCTTCGCCGCGCTCAGGATGACCCGACGAGGCAACATCGGTCCTGGCAAACGCTCTACAGTCGCACCACTTGCGGCCAGGCCTCCCGGCGGCATTGGCCCCAGAGGTGGTTGATGTAGTTCAGCGCGTATTCGTTTTGGACCCGGTGGATCCAGTAGGCGGATTTCTCGGTCAGGCAGTACACGTCGTTCTCCAGCCGCGTCATCCCCAGTCGTTCCAGCGTGGCCATGAGCGACCCGAAGACGGATTCCAGCTCCTCGCCGAACGTTTCGCGGAAGCCCGCCCGCGGGATTCGCATTTCATACGCCCGCCAGTAGAGCCAATAGGTCATCTCCAATTGCCGCCCGACGGGCATGACCAGCGCGGTGGGCAATCGATTGGACAGGGCCGCGGCGTACTCGTCGATCGAGAAGGTGTTCACGCGGAACTGGCCGGGCATCATCGAGGCGGCGCTGGGGCCAATGCCGAGGTAATGATGTCGGGTGGTCGAGGTGAACTTCTTGCGCCGCGGTCGGCCGAACGACCAGACCGCGTTTTGCACGAGGCCGAACTGTCCGGCGCGCCGCCGGATCAGATCGAGCATCTCGCGGATCAACGCGGCCGGCGGACGCCGAATTTGCCGAAGCCGCATCCGCCGCCCCAACTCGGTGAAGGGGAAGGCGAAGATCGGGTAGCACGATATCTGGTCGACGCCCAGCGCCAACACGCCTTCGAGCGTCTTGTCAAGCTCGTCGAGCGTCTGGGTGGGCAGGGCGAACATCAGATCGACGCTCACGGTGGCGAACGCCCGGGCGACCACGCGGCGGAGCGTCTGGTGGGCCGTGGCCGCGTCGTGCGACCGGCCAATCAGCCGCAGCAGCCGGTCGGACAGGCTCTCCACGCCCACCGAGACCATCGTGACACCCGACCGCGCTAGCACGTCGAGGCACGGATCGTCCGCCGCGGCGGGGTGCAGCTCGACGCCAACGTCTTCCGGCGGGCCGAAGGCCTCGCCCGCGTGGGCCAGCAGCCGGGCGAGGCTCTCGGGCACGATGGTGGGCGTGCCACCGCCGACGTAGAGGGACGTGATGGCAGGGGGCGGCGCGCCGGCATGTCGCCGCGCCTCGGCCATGGCGGCCGCCACGAGGTCGATTTCCCGATGGGCCGCTTGCTCGAAGGTCTCGTGGAGCGCCGCGTCGTAGGTGACGCGATTGTATGGACAATAGCCACAGGGTCGCCGGCAGAAGGGGACGTGCAGGTAGACGCCCATCTGGCGAAGCACCGCGGTGAACGCCGCCCGACCGGGCCGCATCCGAAGGGGAGCCCAACTGGCCGTCAGATACCGCCGCAGCAGGGGTTTCCACGCCCAGCGGGTTGCCCGAGAGCCAATCAGTACGTCTTCCAACGCCAATGCCACGGCCGTTTCCAAAGGAAGTTGTCGGAGACCGGGAGGGCAAGGCCCCTGGCCGAGCCCCCGCCCGGTTGTTAGGCGACGGTTCGGGCGGGATGCAACGCGGGGCGGAGGCGGGTTTTGTGGATGAAGCGCGCCAGAAGGGGACCGTCCCCGGGGCGTGCGAGGTCATGCGCCGTCGTTCAGAACTCGCGCAGCAGGTCGAGCATGGCGCGGTCGAGCTGGTGGTCGTGGAAGGTCTTGTAGCGGACGTCCTCGCGGTGGCTGTCGAGGATGCCGAAGCCGCCGCGGAAGTTCCACAGGGCCCAACCCCAGCCGGCTTCTTTCCACAGGCCGAGGAAGTCGCGCATCCAGGCTAGCGCCACGTCGTGCGGGGTTTTGTTGAACGCGCCCCACTCGCCGACGTGGACGCCGACGCCCTGCTTGGCGAGCTTTTGCCACGGCTCGATGCGTTCGCGGCGGAGCGCCTCGCGGTCGATCGTTTTCTTGTCCTGCACGAGCGGCCAGGTGGGCTTGGCCCAGCGGCCTTTGTTCCACATCCACGCGGCCCCGTAGTGGCTCAGCGCCATGGGGTCGTAGCCGCGGGTGCTCTGGGCCACGGCGAGATCGACCAGCTCGAAGACGGGCGTGCGGGCCCAGTCCAGCCCGTCGCAGATCACGAGCCGCTCGGCGTCCTCGCGCCGGATGGCCGCGACGACGCGGCGGCACACCCGCGCGTAGCTGGCCGCGTCCACGTTGGCCGGCTCGTTCACCAGATCGAAGCTCAGCCGTTTTGACGGGACGCCTTGATAACGCTTGGCGAAGTGGGCCCACTGGAAATCGAACTGTTTTTGGGCCTCCTCGTCCTTCCAGAGGTTGAGCCGCTCGGGCGGATGCGCCACCGTGTAGCCGGGGGCGCGGTGCAGATTCAGACTGACGTGGACGCCGTATTTCTCGCCCCACTGAACGGCCTGGTCGATCTGTTTGAGCACGGCGGCGTCGAGCCGGTCGGGGGCGTCGCGGTCGGTCCAGCAACGGTAGTCCATCGGGAGCCGGACGAAGTCGAAGCCCCACTCGGTCATCCAGTCGAAATCGGACTCGGCAAACGGCCGTTGGCTGGCCACCTGGAATTTCTCGAGCAGGTTGAATCCTCGCCACCGCGGCAGGCGGCGGGCGAGCGGCTCGGTTTCGCTGGACGTTGAAGGCGCGGCCGAAGCGTCGGGCACGTCGGCGCGAAGGGCGCCGGCCAGACTCGCGGCGGCGGCCGCCGCCGTCTTCAGGAAGTCGCGTCGTTTCATGGCGGTTTGCTCCTGTCGGCGGTGATACGAAACGGGATTTCGGGATACGCTATCGAGCGTGGAGCGCCACTGGCTCCGCCAGTGTTGCCCGAAACGTGGACAGCTCGGCACGGGCAAAGCCAGTGGCACTCGCGCGTTCAAGACGAACGAGATCCTTCGCTTCGCTCAGGATGACGTATGGGGAACAGGATTGGGGGGCTTCAGTCGCCGACGACCACGGACGCGCCGTCGGTGGCTTGGCAGACGTACAGGCTGGGCACGTGGCCGGTGGCCAACTGGTATTGCGCGGCCACGGTTCGGGTGAAGTCGTCGCTCCCGGCGGCGTCGATCACGGCGACGGCGCAGCCGCCGAATCCGGCCCCGGTCATGCGGGCGCCGTGGCAGGACGGATGGGCCTGGGCGGCCTCGACCATGGCGTCCAGGGCCGGGCAGGAGACCTCGAAGTCGTCGCGAAGGCTCTCGTGGCTGTTGTTGAGCAACTGGCCCAGGGAGGTGAGATCCTCGCGCTGCATGGCCTCGGCGGCGCGGAGGGTCCGTTCGTTTTCGGTGACGACGTGGCGGGCGCGGCGGCGCGTGGCGTCGTCCAGCTCCTCGGCGCGGCGGCGGAACGCCTCGCGGGTCACGTCGCGGAGAAACTCGACGCCGAACAGCGCGGCGGCCGCCTCGCACTGGGCGCGGCGCTCGTTGTAGGCCGAATCGGCCAGTCCGCGGCGGGTGGCCGTGTCGAGCACGACCACGGCGACGCCGCGCGGAAAGGGCACCGCCGTGGTATGCAGCGACCGGCAGTCAATCAGAAGCGCGCAGCCGGCCCGGCCAGACGCCGAGGCGAGCTGATCCATGATTCCGCACTGCACGCCGACCCAGCGGTTCTCCGCCCGCTGGCCCAACAGGGCCATGGCCGGCGGGTCCCAGGGGAGGCCCGAGACGGCGGCGAAGGCCCGGGCGGTGGCCATCTCGAGCGCGGCGGACGACGAGAGCCCGGCCCCCAGCGGCACGTCGCCGGCGACGATGCCTTCCCAACCAGACAGCGCGAAACCCGCGTCGGCGAGGCTCCAGGCCGTGCCTTTGAGATACTCGGCCCAAGGTTGCTCGCCTTTGGCCAAGGTGTCCAGCGAGAAGGCGGCCTCTTCGTTATAATCGAGCGAGTGGACCAGGACGGAGCGGTCGGGGCGGGGCCGCAGGGCGATCCAGATGGCGCGGTCGATGGCCAGCGGCAGGACGAAGCCGCCGTTGTAGTCGGTATGCTCGCCGATGAGATTGACGCGGCCCGGGGCGCGAACCACCCAGCGAGGCGCCTCGCCAAACCGCTGGGCGAACAGCGCGGCCACGTGATCCTGATCGAGCGTCATGCGATGGAAGCCTCCAGGAGGAACACACACCGGCACGTCGGCGCCGGCAAACTCTCATCGTGGCGGCCAGGCGGCGCGCGGTCAAGACGGACTGCTCCAATTGGGGGAGGGCTCCCACTTCTGTGCGTGGCAAAGAATGCTGGCGCGGTTTCGCCGCGGGATCCTTTATTTAAGGCATGGCCCCGTATCCACGCACACTGGCGGAGCCAGTGGCACACGCGCGAAGCCGTTTTCCAAGCAACTCACGACACGAATAATCGCTGTCCCGTTCCAAGCACCATTGGACACCGGAGTTATGCCTGGGAAAATCCCGGGGGTACGGGGGCAGAGCCCCCGCGCGGTCTTAGGGCGGGTGAACCCCTTCCTCGATGTCCCTTTGTCAGCCTGAGCGAAGCGGAGGATCTCGACCTTTGCGGCGCCAACGAGATCCTTCGCCGCGCTCAGGATGACGCGCACGGCCTGACGCACGCACGAAAAGGGAGGAATCAAGGCAGGGCGGCCGGGATCTCAAGTTAGCCGGGACCATCGCGGGCGTGATCCCGGCCGGCCCTGTCTGTCGGCGGCGTGGTGGAGAGCGACCGGGGCCCGTCAGGGGGAGTCGCACGGCCAATGCTGGCCCCGGTCGCTTGTGGTTTTATTCGCGGAGGCGGCTTAGCCGCCGTCCATCAGATCGGCCAAGGCGTCGAGCGACAGCCGGCGATGGGCCGCCTGGCCCAGGTCGTCCAGCGTGCGGCGATGGCCGACGGCGTTCCAAGGGCTAACGTCTTTCAACTCGGGCATGATTTCAAGGATCTGCTCGACGAGCATTTGGGCCATTCGCTGCACGGGCGTTTGCCGGCTTCGCTCGCGGATGGCCGCCGCGGTTTTCATCAGCCGGACCATTTGCGCCCGCTTGAGCACGGGCGGCGAGAGCGCGTCGTCGGCGTCGGCCAGCAATTCACTCACTGGCACGCCCAATGCCCGCTGCCAGTCGTACAACTGGCTCAACGGCATGTCGAACGTTTGCTCCTCCTGGAGCCGGACGCTACGGACGTCGGTGCCGAGCCGGCGGGCGACGGCGCGGCGGGAAAGCCCCTCTCGCCGGCGGACGGCCGCCAATTGGTGCAACGACCGGCAAGGGCGCGATGGGCCGAGGGCCGCGTCGTAGCGGGCGTCGGTCCCATAGGTGTCGCAATCGGCGAAGCTCATGGCAGTCCCCTTCGAGCAGGCGAGCGGCGCGTGCTGTCCCGCCACGCGCGGTTCGTTCCGCTTTCCGCCCGAGGGCGCTTTCGCGCCGCTGCGGATCAAGCCACCCGGCGCTGGTCCGGGCCGAAGAGAATTAACCGAGGAGGCCTCTTCAGGCGACCACGTTCGTCCGTCCGAGACGGGGGCGACTTGAATTGCGGAAAGCCGAGCGTCAAATGCTCCCTACCGGTCCGGCGCCTCTTGCCCTCGCGCCGGAAACTCCGCATGACCAACCCGTCGGCGAAACGCCGCAATGAAAGCGATGAGATAAGCTCGTTCCGTTGCCTTCGTGCGCATTATACGCACGGGGGAAGGGGTAGGCAAGTGGGCAAACCGGGTTTTGGGGAAGCCCGGCCGGCGGAGCCCCTGGAACCCGCCCGCCGGGCGACGCGGGCCAGCCAACCTCGGGATGACGTGTTTTTTCATCCCCGACGGGGCGCCGGCGGCGGATCACGGCGTGCGTTGGTTCAATGCGATTTGCCGGCCCACGACGTCGGCCATTTTGCGGCAGAGGGCCATGGCCTGGCCAAACTGCTCGAAGTTGAGCGACTGGTAGCCGTCGCTTAAGGCCTTTTCCGGGTTGGGGTGGACCTCGATGATGAGCCCATCCGCGCCGGCCGCGATGGCCGCGCAGGCCATCGGCGTGACCAGGCTGGCGTGGCCCGTGCCGTGGCTGGGGTCGACCACGACGGGCAGGTGCGTCCGCTCGTGCAGGTAGGGCACGGAGGCCAGCGGCAGCGTGTAGCGCGTGTGGTTCTCGAACGTGCGGATGCCGCGCTCGCAGAGCATGACGCTGGGATTGCCCGCGTTGAGGATGTATTCGGCGGCCAGGAGCAATTCGTCCATGGTGGCGCTGGGGCCGCGCTTCAGCAGGATGGCCTTGCCCGTGGCGCCGGCCGCCTCGAGCAGCCGGTAGTTTTGCATGTTGCGGGCGCCGATTTGCAGCACGTCGGCGTATCGGGCGACCAGCTCGACGTCGTCGGCGGCAATCACCTCGGTAACCACGGCCAGGCCGGTTTCGTCCCGGGCGACGGCGAGGATTTTCAAGCCGTCTTCCTTGAGCCCCTGGAAGCTGTAGGGGCTCGTGCGTGGCTTGAAGGCGCCGCCGCGCAGGGCCGTGGCGCCCGCGCGAGACACCGCCCGGGCGGTGGCGATCATCTGGTCCACGTCTTCCACGGAACACGGCCCGGCGATCATGCCGATGTGGCTGTTGCCCACCGCAAGGCTGCCGGCGCGGACCACGGTGGACTCGGGCTTGACCTCGCGGCTGGCCACTTTGTAGGGCGCCAGGATGGGCACCACTTCGGCCACGCCGGGGCAGCTCTCCAACGACGTGCGGTGCTCGTCCCGCTTTTCGCCAATGGCGGCGATCACCGTCCGCTCGGTTCCATGGATCGGATGGGCCTTCAAGCCCAGTTCTTCGACGCGTTGGATCATGTGTTCAATCTGCTCCGGGGTGGCGCCCCGCTTCATCACGACGATCATGGCAATGGCTTCCTCGTTTTCGTTCGACTCAAACCGGGCAATGCCACTGCTGGCTTATCCGACAGCGCTTTTCAGCACTTCTGGATAAGCCAGCAGTGGCGCCCAATGGGACACGCAAAAAGGCATCCGACGACTCGCACGGTTAACAAAAAACCCCGCGGACCTTGGGGGGTCGCGGGGCTTGGTTTCTTGTCGCTTCTGGTAGGAGGCTAAACCGAGGCACCTCCTCCGGCCCCGCGACGCGGCGGGCTAAACCAGAACCGGAAGTAGGTGTTCGGCAGAGTCTTCATCGCAAAAATGCCTATCGTCCGCCAAAGCGGACTTGCTCCACACGTTCTCTTTTAGCTCGCATGCCCGCCGGATGCAAGGGGGAACCACGCGATCGGCGGGAAAAAGGCATCCGGCTCGTGGCCCGAACCCACCCCACCACGCTCAAGCCCCTCGTTGGAGGGAACATGTGGGAGGGGCGGTGGGGGCCGATCCGAAAACCTGCGCCCCATGGACACGTCATTCTGGAGCGCGCGGCGAAGGACGTTGGCCGTCAGGCGCCACGGGCTCCGCCAGTGTGTGCGGCGGGCGAGGATTCCTGAAGAGTCCTGGCGTCAAGTCTGTGCCCAACCGCGCACTGGCGGAGCCAGTGGCACACGACGCGCGAGGCCGGTCTCACGCTTCGTCGGCCACGGTCAGATCGGGCACGAGCAGGAAGTCGCTTGTGGTGGAGAAGGGCTCGGCGGGCGCGAAGCTCTCCGAGCCAAGCGGCACGCTCAGCGCCAACAGACTATTGGCCGTCACGAGGCCAGTCGGGCGGCCGTCGCGTTGGATCACGAGCCTTGCGGCCGGCTGCTGGCGGAAGAACTCCATCAGCTCGTCGAAGGGCGTTTCCTCGTCGCGCGCAAGCGGCGCGGTCTCCATGAGCGCGCCGACCGGCGAGGCCGCGTCGGCCGGCGACATGCCCACGATGGCCGCGTTCTCCAGCACGCCAGCCAGCCGGCCCTGGCCATCGACCACGGGCAGGATCTCGAGCCGGGAGCGGGCGAACAGGGCGGCGGCGCGATCCAGCGGGTCGTCGACGCCCAGAACGAGCGTGCAGGGGGTCATGACGTCGCGGGCGATCGTTCCCTCGAAGAGCCGGCCCTGCGAGACGAGCTCGTTCCACGCCTGCGACTCCTCGGCGAACTGGCCCGATCGAACGACGACGTTCCGTCCCGAGTGTTTGGCCCAGCGCAGGGCGTCGGTTGCCTTGTCGAGGTTTTGCTGGGCGGAGAGTTCGGCGCGGACCGGGACAACGGCGCCGCTCAAACGGACGGGCCGGTCCGCGCCGCCAAGGTTGAATTCGGTCGTCGCGATCGTCTGACGGATCGAATCGGCCCACGCCGCGGCGTCTTCCTCGGACGCGTCGGCCAGGACCGCGGCGAACCGGCCGGCCCCCAGCGAGGCGATCCACGGCGCCGGCATCGCGGCGAGCTTCTCGCCGACGGCGCGGATGAGCCGGTCGCCCTCCGGCCGGCCATGGCGTCGGTTGACGGCGTCCAGGAAATCAATATCCAACAGAACGCACGAGGACGCCCCACCCTGTCCGGCGCGGCCCACGGCGCGCGCCAGGTGTTCCAACAACACGGCGCGGCTGGGCATGCCGGTGATGGGCTCGACGTCCGACTGCTCGCGCAAGCGGCGCTCGAACTCAACGGCGCGCGCGGCCGAACGAAGCCGGGCGAGAACCTCGCCAAAAACGATCGGTCGCGTCAGAAAATCGTCCGCGCCGGCCTCCAGGGCTTCGGTGAGCGCCCGCGGGCCGGGTTCGTCGACGAGCATGAGCACGTGGACGTGGTCGCGAGCCGTCTTGTCGCGGAGCTGGCCGCACCAGGGGAAGGCTTGACGAATCGACCCCCCCGCGTCGAGGATCACGCACTCGGCGGGTCCCGCCTCGAGCGCTCCCAGCGCCTCGGGCCAACCCGTCGCCTGGCGCATCTCGAAACCGAAGACTTCAAGAAACGCCGACAAACGGCGCAAGGTCTTCCGATCATCGGAAACCAACAGGATCCGCAGGGGTCGAGATGAGGATGACATGGGCGCGAATTTCCCCTGGGCCCCCCAAGGCCCGGCGGGGTTCCCTCGTTGGTATCCTGCAATCCTTTCCGGACAAACGCATTGTATGCCTTTTCAACTTTACGTCACGGCGGCGCTCCCTTCCTTTGGCGTGCGGCGACTTGTCGCCGCTTTCGTCCGTTGGGCTCCTGTTGGGTTTCGTGTCCGACTCCCCCCAAAAAGCGGCGACAAGTCGCCGCACGCCAAAGGGGACTGCGCCAAAGCACCACGTGGTATTATAATGGACCCCCTTTAGTAACTATACCCACAATGCTATGGTTATGAGGGGACACTCTACACCCCTGGTCGGATGAAGCGTGGTGGCAACTGCGGGGGCAGGCTTGTCGGGATGCTCGTCTTGATGCGCGGTTCGAGAAATTGAGGTGGGATCATGGTGGCCCGCCGGCGCCGACGTGCGGTCGGGCGGCAGGCGTGGCCCTGGGATGGACGCAATGCAGACCCAGTTGATGCGGGCGCCGGTGGCCGGCGTGGCCTGGTTGGAGCGTTTTGTCGAGGGCGAGGCCGCGCCGGAGACGATTCCGTTGGAACCGCTCCCGTTCACGCTGGGTCGCAGTCCGGCGTGCGATCTGGCCATCGATTCCGCCAAGGTTTCCCGCGAGCACGCGGTCATCCACAAGAAGGACGATCGCTACCACGTGGAGGACCTGGGCAGCACGAACGGAACGCTGGTCAACGGCCAGCCGATTAGCGAGGCGGTGCTGGGAGACGGCGACGTTCTCGTCGTGGCCGACGTTCAATTCACGTTTTTCTCCGGCCGCTCGGAGACGTCTCGGGCGACGGCCACGCAGGTGTTGGACCTTGCCCTGCCCGGCGCGGAGACGCTCCACTCGGCGACCGAGTTGATTCTCGGCACGCGGCGTCTGGCCGAGGCCCTTGCCCATCGCGCGATCGAGATGCTCTTCCGGCCGGTGGTGGACCTGGGTCGGGGCCGCACGCTGGGCTACGTGGCGGGGGGGCGATGGTACACCGGACGGCCCGACGCCGCGCCCGACGTCGATCCGCTGTTGGCCGTCGAATGCCGGCTGACTGGCCACGTCCGGCGGCTGGAGCGGATGCTCGCCGTCGAGGCGGCGGCGGACTGGGGCGGCGAATACCACCTGTTCACCCGCGTGGACGCGTCCGAGGTGGGCGACGCGACGCTGGGCGGTTCGCTCGTCCGTTTGCGCCGTCAGTTGCCCGCCCGGCATCAACTCGTTGTCCAACTGCCCGAGTGCGCCCTGGGTGGGCTGCCCGACGCGCACGACCTGCCGGAGCGGCTCCGCGGCGAGGGCATTCAGATCGCCACGAGCGGGCTTGCGTCGGCGGGCCCGGCCGGTCGGGAGACGCCGGCGCCCCGTTCCGACTACTTGATACTCGAAGAGTCGCTCCTCCGCCAGATGCACCGCCAGCCGACGCGACGCCGCGGCGTGGAGACGGCCATTCGCACGGCCCGCGAGACCGGCACGGAAACGGTCGCCCTGGGTATCGGGTCGGAGGACGACGCCGCCCTGTGTCGGGAGCTGGGGTGCCGATTTGTCTGCGGCGATCACGTGGGCCCGGCGCTGCCGCGGCCGGCGGATCGTCATTCCGCGTTGAGTCGAGAGATACCTTTGGCCTGACGGGCCGGTTCGCGAACCGGCGATCGCACGTGCTGCCACTGCCCGCCAACTCGAACGAAGTCATTCCCGGTTACACGATCACGCAACGGATCGGGGCCGGCGGCTACGGCGAGGTGTGGCGGGCGGACGCGCCGGGTGGGTTGGTCAAGGCGGTGAAGTTCATCTACGGGTGTCTGGACGACCAGCGGGCGCGCCACGAGCTGCGCGCGCTGGAGCACATCAAGCAGGTTCGCCATCCGTTTCTGCTGAACCTGGAGCGGATCGAGGTTGTCGAGGGCCAACTGGTCATCATCACGGAGCTGGCCGACGGGAGCCTCAAGGATCGGTTCGACGCGTGCCGCGAGGCCGGCCAACCGGGCATCCCCCGCGACGAACTCCTGGCCCACCTGCACGACGCGGCCGACGCGCTGGACTACATGAGCCAGCAGCACTCGCTGCAGCACCTGGACGTGAAGCCGGAAAACCTTTTGATCGTCGGCGGGCGGGTGAAGGTGGCCGATTTCGGATTGGTCAAGGACCTTCACGGCCGGTCGATTTCGCTGATGACGGGGCTGACGCCGATCTACGCCGCGCCGGAAGTGTTCGACAACCGGCCCTCGACCCACAGCGATCAGTACAGCCTGGCGATTGTCTACCAGGAGTTGTTGACCGGGGTGCTTCCGTTTCCGGGCCAAACGCCCGCCCAGTTGGCCTCGCAACATCTGGGGACGCGACCGCAGTTGACCGTGCTGCCGCCGGCCGACCGGCCGATCGTCGCCCGCGCGCTGGCCAAGGATCCGGGCGACCGCTACCCGACGTGTCGCGAGTTGATCGAGAGTCTTTTGCATCCGCCCGAGCCGGGCACGGCCTCTTCCGTCGACCACGACGCGCGCGTGCCGCAGCAACAGCCGGGCGACACGACGCCGGTTGCCGGAAAGAAGACGGATACGCGGACCGTGGCGTTGGACGCTTGCATGGCGGAGGACGACCCCGATTCGCCCGCGGCGGCGTTGCCCGAGCGGCACGAAGCGGGCGCGACGTCGCCCATCGATCCGTGGCTGGCGCGTCTTGCCGGCTTGGCCTGCGAGCCCTTGTCGGAGCCCCTCGACGCCGAGCCGGCGCCGGTCGAGCCCGCCGCCGCGCGGCTGCGGCCGACGCTGGTGGTGGGCTTGGGCGGCACGGGACTGCGGACGCTGTGCCGCTTCAAGAGGCGATTGGCGGACCGGTTCGGCTCGACGTCGGTCCTGCCCTCGGTCGCGGTGCTGGCCGTGGACGCCGACGCGAAGGCGATGGGGACGTTTCTCCGCGACGAGCGATTCGGGGCATTTGCCGCGAATGAGGCGTTGGCCGCGCCGTTGCGCCGGGCGCAGGACTACCGAACCGACGCCCCGAAGATCCTCCGCTGGCTCAGCCGCCGGTGGCTTTTCAATTTACCCCGCTCGCAACAGCCCGAGGGCATCCGACCGCTCGGGCGGCTGGCCTTCCTGGACCATCGGGCGAAGTTCGTCGAGCACGTGGGCCGGGCCCTGGCGGCGATCCGCCAAAGCGAGGCGCTGGACCGCTCGGCCCGGACGACCGGCATGACCGCCGAGGCGGCGACCGTCCGGGTGGTGGTCGTGGCGTCTATTTCGGGCGGAACCGGCGGCGGCATGGTGGCCGACGTGGCCGACGCCCTGCGCGAGGCGGCGGCGGCCGGCGGGCTGGACGTCGAGATCGTGGGCCTCTTGACGCACGCCACGCCGCGGATTCCCAGCGCCAAGACATTGGCCGTGGCCAACGCCTGCGCGTGCCTGAGCGAGTTGGATCGGCACGGGATCGTCCATTCCGACGGCGATTCGCCCGGCCCGGCCGCGCTGGACGCGGCGTATCTGGTTCACCTTGGCGACGATCTAAACGAGGCGCAAGTGGACGCGGCGGCTGGCGTTCTGGCCGAGTTCCTTTGCCTGAGCGCCGTCACGCCGGCCGGGGCTTTTTTTGAACAAAGCCGCGAGGCCGATCGGAAGGCCGCCGCCCAAGGCGAAGGCGCGTGGCGTTCCTTTGGGCTTTGCCAGATCGGGTGCTCGCGGGGCGATCTGCCGCTCGTGGCGGCGGAGGAGCTGTGTCGGCGATTGCTCGACCGTTGGCGCGGGCTGACGCCCAGCGCGGCCGCGGCGCGCGGCGCGGCGGACGCGGCCGGCCCCGAGCCCGACAAACGGCTGGAATTGGAGTTGGACGTCGGTCGGCTCGCGGAGCAGGTGGACGGCGTGCTCCACGAGTTGCTCGGCGGCAAGCCGGACGCGCGTTTCGCCGAGGCGTTGCGCCGAGCGCGGGACCCAAGAACGGCGGGCGACGGCGGCGCGGCGGCCGTGGCGGCGGCGGTCGAGGAGGTGTTGGGCGCGTGCGACCTGACGGCCGATCCCGAGGAAGCCCCGCCCGACTCGCTCCAGCGGGCACTGACCACGCGGCTTCGGGAGCTTTCCGCCGAACAGGGCGAGGCCGTCTCCCATTGGATTCTCGAATTGGTCGACGCCTCGAGCGCCCGACTGAAGGGCTCGCTCAAGGCGGCCGGATGGGTCGCCGAACGGCTGCGGCAGCTCGAGAGCAAGCTGGGCGTCATGCGCGGACGGATTCAATCGTCGCTGGCCCGGGCGAAGCAGGGGCTCGCCGACGGCGCCTCGCCCGAGGCGACCCCGAGCAAGGGCTGGCTGCACATCCGGCGGACGTCGCACGCGGCAGGCGCCGGGACCGACCACGCCGAGGCGTACTTCCGGCTGCGGCTGGACGAACTCGCGCTGACGGGGACGGGCGTGCTGTTGCGGGCCTTGCGGACGGACGTGGCGGAGCTGACCGACCGGCTGCGGGATCTGGACGGGCAGTTGAGCCTGACGGCGGACCTTTTCGCCGCCGCGTCGTCCTGGGGCGAGGCCCTCGATGTGTCCGGTCCGGCCTCGGGAGCGTGGCACGATTTGCAACTGGCCCTGGCCGACGCCCTCCGC
The DNA here is from genome assembly GCA_016931995.1 of Pirellulales bacterium. Classification (GTDB taxonomy): domain Bacteria; phylum Planctomycetota; class Planctomycetia; order Pirellulales; family Thermoguttaceae; genus JAFGDS01. The sequence continues at coordinate 8,010 of JAFGDS010000105.1, read as the reverse complement.
GCCGGACTGCCCGAGCTGGCCGAGGCGCTGGACCATCAGCTTACCGCCTCGATCCTGCAGCCACACGGCGGGTTGCACGCCTTCGTGGCCGAGGGTCCGGGCCTGGACGGCGCGTTTCTGGAGCAACTCCGCACGGCCGCGCGCACGACGATTGCCGAGGCCCTGGGCCGGCTCGACGTGGCCGGGCGGCTTCTGACCTCGGGCCGCGCGACGGGCGAGGCCGACGAGGGCGGGGATCTGGTCCGCTCGGCTCTGGAGTTGGCACGGCCGACGATTGCGGTCGGGGGCGGCGCGCGGCGTTTGCTGGTGGTCTGCCCCGAGCAGGCCGCCGGCGCGCTGGCCGCGGCGGTTCGCGATCGCGGACAGAGCAATCCAGCGGTGGTTGTCGATCGGAGCGGCGAGGTGATCGTCTGCTGGGAGATAGGCCGGCTGTCGGCCAACCGGTTGGCTGCTTCGCTCGTGGTCGATCGGCCCGACTGTGCCGAACTTGCCGCCCGCCTGCACACCCGCCTCGACGTCGCCTGGTCCGATCTCGACGCCGGCGCGTGAGCGCGCGCACCGCTGACGGCGGTCGGCAGAATGCCGCGCCCTGGACACGCGGCCGCTGCCTGCTATCGTGGTGCGATCGGGACCACGGCGCAAAGGCGGTGACGCATGTTGGATTGGATCCTGCTTGGGATCGCCGATCACTCATCCCCAAGCCCGTTGGAGGACTCCGTCGTTTCGGCGAAGTCGTCTTCCAGTTGTGGGATCTCTTCGTCGGCGATCGGGAGCAGGTGTCGCGGAAGAAAGACGGCGTTGGCGACCAGGGTCGGAATCACGGCACTGGCAATGACCGTTGCCACCAGAAACGAATACTGCTCTTGGGTCACAATGTCGTGCGTCAGGCCGTAGAGGGCGGAGATGGTGCCGAAGGTCAACCCGGTGGACATCATCAGCGTGTAGTACCACCTTTCCTTGCCGTCTTGACGAAACATGCGGATGATGGGGAAGAGGCCAAACACCTTGGAGGCCGTCTTTGCCGAGAAGAGCGCCAGAAACACCAGCGGGGCGGACGCCAGCGCCGGGAGCGATACGAGCGAGCCGGCCCGAAGGAAATAGAACGGCGTGAGAAAGCCAATGGTCAGCGTTCGCAAGCGTCGGACGTAGAAGTGGTCCCGGCTAATGGTCTTGGCGAGTACCATTCCCGCAATGTAGGCGGGCAGAACCGCCTCGCTTCCCGACCAAAGGGCCAGCGCGCCCAGTCCACACAGAACAAACAGGATCCACTTCGTCCGGATGGCGGCCGTCCGGTTGCCGTACCACGCGATCAGGCGCGACGTGATGAGCGGCAACAGGGCGATGACCACAACGGACACCCCCAGAAAGACCACCGTTCGATAGGTGAACGGGGCGAACATCAGCCCCAAAGCGATGACGGTGCCCACGTCGTTCACGAAACACGCGCCGAGAATCCCTTTGCCGAATTCGGTTCTGTTGAAGCCGGATTCGAGCATCACGGCGTAGACAACGGCCATCGACGTGGTTGACAAGGCTATCCCGGCGAGCCAACTGGCCGGCCCGTCCCATCCCAGTACGAATCTGGCCAGCGCGGCGCAGCCCAGGAAAGGCGCGAAGAAACCGAACAAGCCCACGACGGTCACTTCCCTGAGTTTCGCCATCATGGCCGTCGGGTCAAGCTCCGCTCCCGCCAGGAAGGTCAAGAGAACCGCGCCGATCGACGCAATGAACCGGAGCCAATCGAGATCCGCGCCAAGGGCGTTGGGATAGAGAAGGCGATCGGCGGCGAACGCCGCCACCATCCCAACGCAGATTTCCACCAGGGCCATGGAAACCCGCAAGTGGCTGGCAAGGATGGTGGAGAAAACGGCAAGAGCAAGCCACCCGGCGGCAATTGCGTAAGTCTGTTCCATTCGAGTCCCTCCCATGGCGCGCCGACCGCGAAGGGGGCACGTGCCAACAAAAAACCCTGCCTGTGGGCAGGGCTTGCGGGCACAAGAGTGTAACCCCTGCCGACGAGGCGTCGCGGCAGGAGTCATTAGCCCGGTTCCGGGCGATTATGCGGGGGACTCCATCCCCTGAGCCTACATTTTACTTCAGTTACCTGTTGACCGTCAAGGCGGGATTGGGCACGGTGTCCGCACGACAGTCGTCACGAATCCAGGATCCGCTCGGCGGCCTCCATGCCGGATTCCATGATGTAGGGGATGCCGGAGACGCGGGCGGATTCCTCCGTGAGACAGACGATGTCCTCGCGGCGGACCGTGTCGAGCCGGAAGCGACGGGCGCCGGCCATGAGCTGGGTCAGGCCGGTCCGCAGCTTGTCCACGTAGGTGAACATCGCCACGGCGCCCAAGGGCAACTGCTTCATCCGCTCGCGGCCGAACCGCTCGGCCAGGGTCTCGTAGGTGGCGAAGATCTGGTCGGGCGTTTTGCCGAAGGCGCCGACCGTCGCCGGCAGGTCCTTCCACTGCGTGCTCTTTTTGCCGCCGGGGCGAAGGATCGCCTCGACGTTGTCGCCCACGAAACCGGGGATCATCAGCGCACGGCCCATGCACACCGCGCGGAAGTACGGCGCGCCCAGGGCGAGGACCTTGAAGATGTGGTCTTCGGTCGAAAACCCGCCGGCCATGGCCAGGTCGGGGATCCATTCGCCGCGGCTGGCCAGCCGTTTGGCGAAGCGGCTTGCCATCGCTTGCAGGTAGAACGTGGGGATTCCCCACTCCTGCATCATCCGCCAGGGGCTCATGCCCGTGCCGCCGCCCGAGCCGTCGATGGTCAACAGGTCGACGCGGGCCTTGGACGACCATTTCAGCGCCATGGCGAGCTCGCGGGGACCGTACGCGCCCGTCTTGAGCGAAACGCGTTTGACGCCGATCTTGCGTCGCAGGCGCTCCACGGCCCGCAGGAAGCCCTCCTCGTCGATGAACCCGAGCCGCGAATGGCGCTCGAACTCGCGGATGGCGCCCGATTTGAACGCGGCCTGATTGGTCGGGTCCTCGGGGTTCGGCGTGACGATGTACCCGCGACGGCGAAGCTCGAGGGCGCGATCCAGATCGTGGACCTTGATCTCTCCGCCGATGCACTTGGCGCCCTGTCCCCACTTCAGCTCGATTGTCTCGACGCCCAGCTTCCCGACGACGTACTCGGCCACGCCGAGCCGCTCATCCTCGACGTTCATCTGGACGATGATGTCGCCGTATTCGTCCTTCCAATCGCGGTAAAGGGCCAGACGCCGCTCCATCTCGGGCGATCGGGTGACGCGGCCGTTGGCGTCGCGCTGGAGTTCAGGGTCGATTCCGCAGACGTTCTCGCCCACCACCAGCGAGATCCCGCAGATGGCCGCCCCGGCGGCCAGACCGTCCCAGTGCCGTTGGGCGACGTCGGTCGAACCCAGCGCCCCGGTGAAGATCGGCATCCGCATCCGCACGGGATGGGTGTGGCCGTAGACGGCCGCGGTGTCCACGTCGGGAAAGATCGCCTTGTCGGGGTTGGCCTCGTCGATGGCCTCGGCCCCCAAGGCATAGCCGAGGATGTTCAGATGGGAGTAATCAACCGGATACTCCTTGTCCGCCCCGGCGGTGAGTTCGCCGAATGGGCCGGGGTAGATCACCTCGCGCCCGCGAAGCGACGCCTTGAACACCTCGCAGTTGCCCGCGCAACTGTCCAGACACCGCGTGCACAGCCCCGAACTCGGAGCCACGTTGCGCGATCGGTTCTTCGTCTGGGAAATGTCGTTTCCGGCTGGAACCTGGAGACTCACCTGGCACCTCTCTTTCGCAACGGGGACTGAAGGACCGCGGCATCGGTCGCATCGGCTGGAAAGTGTAGCGTATCCGGGAAAATAAAGGAATCGAAGAATATAGGGATTTTATATTAGCATTGCTAATACACGACCGCCGAGTGCGTGTTTTCGGAAGCAGTCCCCAGTGCCGTGACCGACGCACAATGCTATCCTGGGTGTGCCGCGCCTTGGGCTTAATTGCCTTTTCTCTAGCCCAGGCGTTTACGCCCGCGGATCGAAAGTGACCGCGGGCGTAAACGCCTGGGCTAGAGAAAAGGGACCTATGGGGAACCTACGTTGCGAACACCACCGAGTAGTGAGGACACCCCCATGTGCGACGCCTCTTACGCCCGAGGGTATCTGGATCGCCTGGCCGACATGCTGGCCAATTTGGATGCGGAGGCGATTACCCGCGCGGTCGCGTGGCTGGCCGAGGCGGGCCGCGAGGGCCGGACGATTTTCTCCTGCGGCAACGGCGGCAGCGCGCTTATCGCGTCGCAGATGGTCGTGGACATGGTCAAGCAAGCGTCGATCGGGCGGCCGACGCGGTTCAAGATGATCGGACTGACCGACAGCGTCGGCACCATGTTGGCCTACGGCAACGACGTGGGCTTCGAGACGATCTTCGTCGAGCCGCTGAAGAATTTCGCCGCCGCCGGCGACGTGCTCATTGCCATCAGCGGCAGCGGCAACAGCCCCAACGTCCTGAAGGCGGTCGAATACGCCAACCGGATCGGCTGCCGCACGATCGGCCTGACCACCGCCCAGGGCGGCCGGCTGAAGGACCTGGCCCAGTTGCCGCTGGTCGTTCCGGCAGACCACATGGGCCATCTTGAAGACTGTTTCTTCGTGATGACCCACTTGTTGTGCTACGCCTTCATCGACAAGGCGGATTAGCAGCCTATCCCGGAATCTGTTCCCCAACCATGTCATCCTGAGCGCAGCGAAGGATCTCGTTGGCATTGCACGAAATGAGATGCTTCGCTTCGCTCAGCATGACGGGGGCTTCATGGTTTTGAGAACGTGTTTGGAAATGGGCGCCATGGCTGGCTTGCCCAGCAGTGCATGAAGAACATTGCGGCAAAGACCCTGCTGGGCAAGCTAGCCGTGGCGCCCGCGCGATCGAGCAGCCCGGCTTATCGTCCAGCGACGTTCTCGGCCGACGGCATGGGCAGGAGAAAGGGTCGCACGGCGTCGAGTTTGCGGGGGCCGATGCCGCGAACGCGCAGGAGATCGTCGTGGTCGAGGAACGCCCCGTCCTCCTCGCGCGACGCGACGATCCGCCGGGCGAGCGTTTCTCCGAGGCCGGGTAGTTGGGCCAGCTCGGGCCACGAGGCCGCGTTCAGATCGACCTGGAACCGGGCCTGGCACGGCGCCGCGCGCTCGAACTCGACGAGCCGCCCTTGCCACCCACCCTGGGCAAACCACCATCCGATCGAGCCGCCCAGGCCGGCCAGCACGAGAAGGGCCACGCCCAACTGATCGGCCCGCCGCAGCAGCCAATGTGGGTCTGGCGTCGGCTTGTCGGCGGATGGCGGGGTCATTGGCAGGGCTCGCCCGGAAAGACAGCTTTCATTATGCCCGAACGCCCCCGGCCTTGTCACCAGCTTCCTCCTGGCGGCACCGGCTTCTCGGCCGAGTGTTATTGGCTCTGCCGGGCACCACTGGTCCGAGGCGGAGTGCCACTGGCTCCGCCAGTGCGCCGGTCAACAACATCTTCAAACGGTTCGGGCCTCATGGCACTGGCGAAGCCAGTGGCACACGTGAACGCTCAGCCGTGTCGTTTCAGATGCCGCAGGATGATCCAAAAGAACGGCAGATACGCGACGTCGGCGAAGAGCAGAATCGGCACGAACAACCAGGGCAGGTTGCCGGCCGCGACGTGGGCCAGGGCAAACGCGGAGCTGATTGCCTTGCTCCAGAAGCCCAGGTGCAGCAGGTTGACGTTTTCCAACGGCCGGGCGGCGACGAGGAGATAGCCGACGCCGAACAGGCCCACCAAAACACCCATCACCTGGACCGGCAGCGCCAGCTCGGGGCCCTTAAGCCCCAACCACCGGTAGCCTTCGTGATAGAAGCACATCATGCACAGCGCGGCCAAGAGATTGAAAAACCCCGCAAAACGCAGCAGGAACCGCATCCAGGGGTGGAGGACGTCCGCGGGCGTGGGCGACGCGCCGCGGCGGGCAACCGACGACGGGGGATGGGCGGACATGATGGATGGCGGGGGCGGTTTCGCCCTCCGCTGGGCTCTTTTGGGTTGTGTGCGCCTCTGCTACAATCCGGGTTTTCCCCGGAACCGGGGCGTCTTCCCGCCCCATGGAGACTCCATTGTGACCGCCAAGATACTGGACGGAAAGGCCCTCTCGCAACAGATCCGCGCCGAGTTGGCCGAGGAGATCGCCGATTTCATCCAGGACAGCAGCGTCGTGCCGTGTCTGGCGGCCGTGTTGGTGGGCGACGACCCCGCCAGCCAGGTTTACGTCCGCAACAAGCAGAAAGCCTGCGATCAGACGGGCATGGAAAGCAAGTTCCAGCGGCTGCCGGAAGACACGTCGATGGAGGAACTCCTCACGGTCGTCAACCGGCTCAACAAGGACGCTTCGGTCCATGGAATCCTGGTCCAGTCGCCGCTGCCGGGCGGATTGGACGAGCCGCGGATCTTCCAGGCCGTCAACCCGATCAAGGACGTCGACGCTTTCCATCCAGAGAACGTCGGCCTGTTGGTGCAAAACCGGCCGCGATTCCTCCCCTGCACGCCGCAGGGCGTGCAACAGTTGCTCTTGCGAAGCGGGGTCGAAACGGCCGGGGCGCACGTCGTGGTGGTGGGCCGCAGCGACATTGTGGGCAAGCCGACGGCCATCATCCTCATGCAGCGCGCGGCGGGCGCCGACGCCACGGTGACCGTCTGCCACAGCCGCACGAGGAACCTCCCCGACGTATGCCGCTCGGCCGATATCCTGATTGTCGCCATCGGCCGGCCGCGTTTCGTCACGGCCGACATGGTCCGGCCCGGGGCCACGGTGATCGACGTGGGCATCAACCGTACGGACGAGGGGTTGGTCGGCGACGTGGATTTTGAATCGGTCAAGGAAGTGGCCGGCCTGTTGACGCCCGTGCCCGGCGGCGTGGGCCCCCTGACGATCGCCATGCTCCTGAAGAACACCCTGCACGCGGCCCGGCTGCAGATCGGAACGTAGAGACGACCTTCATGCCCCAACCCACGCAACGCATCCGCGTCGGCCACAGCCCCGATCCGGACGACGCTTTCATGTTTTTCGCCCTGGCGCGGCGGAAATTCGACACGGGCTCTTTCCGCTTCGAGCACGAGCTGGTCGATATCGAGACGCTCAACCGCCGCGCCTTCTCGGGCGAGTTGGAGCTGACGGCAGTGAGCCTGCACGCCTACGCCCATCTTGCCGATCGCTACGTCCTGTGCTCCTGCGGCGCAAGCATGGGCGACGGCTACGGCCCCACGCTCGTCCAGAAAAAGGGGTCAGAACTATTTTCTCCCCAAGCCACCCCCGATCGCCCGCCAGATAAAATAGTTCCGACCCCTTTTCCCATTGCGGTGCCGGGGACGCTGACGACGGCTTTTTTGGCGCTGCGGATGTATCTGGGCGAATTTCCGTTCGTCGTGACGCCGTTCGATCGGATCCTCGACGCCGTGGCCGACGGCCAATACGAGGGCCAGCCGGTGGATGCTGGCCTGGTGATCCACGAGGGCCAGCTCACCTACGCCCGGCAGGGACTCGAGCTGGTCGTCGATCTGGGCCGGTGGTGGCTCGACCAAACAGGGCTGCCCCTGCCTTTGGGCGCCAATGCGATCCGCAAGGACCTCGGGCCGGAGACCATCCGCGAGGTCACGCGGTTGTTGAGGGCGAGCATCCAATACGGCCTGGACCATCGCGAGGAAGCTCTCGAGTACGCCCTGGGCTTCGGGCGAGGGCTCGACCAAGACGACGCCGACCGCTTCGTGGGCATGTACGTCAACGACTGGACGCTCGACTTCGGCCCACGCGGCCGCCTCGCCGTCGCCGAGCTGTTGGCCCGCGGCCACGCCGCCGGCGTCATCCCAACGCTCGTCGTGCCGGAGTTCGTGTGAGAGGACGGCGATTGGGGAGAACCACGAAATACACGAACTGAACCACCACCGCCTGCAAGGCGGTGGGTTCGTTGAGAATCGTGGCTTCGGACTGAAGTCCTTCGCTCACGATTTTGTGATT
>JAFGDS010000104.1 GCA_016931995.1 Pirellulales bacterium | reverse complement strand
CGCCGCAAATCAAAAGAAGAAGCGACAACTGGAGCGATACCGCCAACACCTGGCAAACGCCGTCTGAAATGCTTAACGGCGTTGCCCGTTGGGGTTTCCGCGGAAGGGGCGGGCCGGGACCCAGGGTAGCGGCGCGGGCGCCGCAACCCTGGGCTGACCTATGGAAGCCCTTCGGGTTAGGGACAACTTCGCCGCGAACCGTCTGACGCTGCAACGTCTGCTAACGTATCACAAGCCCTTCGGGCTAGTGTGACACGACAATCGAAATTGTGGGCGCCATGCCCACGCTTGTCGTGGGCATGAGACGCCGGCAAGGCCAGCGGCGCCCACCGCTGGCATTGGGTTAACCCCGCGCCCGCGCGGCCACGAGCGCGGCCAGGGCCAGCGCGGCGGTCTCCACCCGAAGGATCCGCGGCCCAAGGTCCACGACCGTCCACCCCGCGCCCGCAGCCAGAGCGATCTCCTCCTCGGTGAATCCTCCCTCCGGTCCGACGGCAACGATCGTTGGCGCGGCCAGCGGATCGGGCACCACGTCGATCGGCGCTCGACCGCCGCCGGGATGGGCCGCCAGCCGAAGCGTCGCCGACGGACACGCCTTGGCCAGTTCGGCCCAGCTTCTCGCCGGGCAGACTTCCATGAGCCGATTGCGGCCGCACTGCTTCGAGGCCTCGATCGCCTGACGGCCCAGCCGCTCCAGAGCGGGCAGGCCCGGCTGGGCCACGCCGCGGACCGTCTCGATCGGCACGAACCGCGCCGCGCCCAACTCGACCGCCTTCTCGACGAGCCACTTCTGGCGCTCGCCCTTGGGCAGAGCCACCGCGAGCGTCAATTCGACGGGCAGCTCCCGGTCGACCGCGCGCCGGCCAACGACCTCCAGTTCCACCCGATGGCGCGATACCTTGACCACCCGAGCGGCATATTCCACGCCCGACCCGTCGAACAACGTGACGTTGTCGCCGGCGACGGCCCGAAGCACGTGGGCCAGATGGTGGGCTTCCGCTTCCGCCAGCACCGCCCGATCGCCCTCGATCGGCTCGGCCACGAAGAACCGATCCCCGCCGCGGCCGGCGCGAGGGGCCTGACCGGTCGGGCCGGTGGGTGTGGGGGTCGATTCCTCGGCGCGATCGGCCATGGCCATGAGGGGGGGTTGGGGCGGTCGTCAAGTTGCTCGCGCCATCGTACCGAAGAAGGAAGAGGAACGGAATGGACCGACCGTCGCGCGAGGGGAATGATGTACCAGTCGCATTGGGGGCTCCGGGAAATGCCTTTTCCCCTGCGCCCCGACCCGACCGCCTTCCTGGCGAGCCCCGCGCGGGAAGAGTCGCTTGCGCGGCTCGACTTCCTGGTCGAATACCATCGTCGGCTAGGCCTGTTGTTGGGGCCGTCGGGGGTGGGCAAGACTCTTCTGCTGGGAGTCTTCGCCGCGCGGCTTCGTCGGCGGGGTTGCGCCGTGGTCGCGGTCGGCCTGGTCGGCGCGGAGCCGATCGATCTGGTTTGGCAGTTGGCCGCCGGGCTGGGCGCCGCGGCCGATCCGTCGGACGACCTGGCCATGATGTGGCACGTTCTCACCGAACAGCTCACCGCCAACCGATACGAGCAGCGCGATACGGTGTTGCTTCTGGATGACGCCGACGCGGCCTCGCCCGAGACGCTCTTGACGATCCATCGGCTCGCGCGGCACGACGCGACCGCCGACGCGCGGCTGACGCTCGTGTTGGCCGGCCGGCCCGAGCGGATCGGGCGGATCGGCCCCGCGTTGCTCGATCGGGCGGATCTACGCGTTGACGTGGACCGGTGGGAGGCCGAGGACACGCGGCGGTTCATCACGGAATCGCTGGCCCGGGCGGGCCGGCGCAAGCCCGTCTTCGCCGATGAGGCCCTGGCCCGGCTCCAGGAACTCAGCGACGGCTTGCCTCGCCGCGCAAGCCGTCTGGCCGAGCTGGCCATGGTCGCCGGCGCCGGCCGGGGTCTCGACCAGGTCGACGCCGACGTCGTGCAGTCCGCCTACGAAGAGCTGGGCGTCGTGCAAGTCTGAGATGGCTAGCGTCGTGTGTTGGAACCGAGGCAGCCAGACAGCAGCAAGCCTGTTTGTTGCCGAGACATGCCCACGACAAGCGTGGGCATGGCACCCAGCTCGTTCCGCGTGGACCGTGCCGCCAATAATCACACTAATGCCGCATTAGACCACCCCCCCTGGGTGTCGCTGCCGATTGACGCTCGCCAGCTGCGGCGATAGGCTGGACGGCTCGAAGCCGCTCTCCGATCGAACACGCGACCTCCTAGCCACCAGCCCGCCATGCCTCGCCGGATGATTCTCTTGACCGATGGCTTCACGGATCCGAGCCACGCCAAAACAGCCAGTTGCCTTATCCGGTATTGCCGCGAGGAAGTGCTCGCCCTGATGGATCGGGCGTTGGCGGGCCGGACGGCCGAGGCGGTGCTGGACGTGGGCGACTCACTGCCGGTGGTCGGGTCGCTCGACGCGGTCGAGGGGGCCAACATGCTCGTGCTGGGCACGGCCCCGGTCGGCGGCAAACTGCCCGCCGCGTGGCGGCCGATCATCCTCGACGCGATCGACCGGGGCATGGACGTGGTTTCCGGCCTGCACGACTTCCTGGCCGACGACGCCGAAGTCGCCGAGGCGGCCCAGCGGCGCGGCGTCCGGCTGGTCGACGTCCGCCGCAACGACGAGCACGACGTGGCCACGCACCAGGGCATCCGCGAGGAGTGCCTGCGGATCCACACCGTGGCCAACACGTCCAGTTGCGGCAAGATGGTCGCCAGCCTCGAGGTCGCCCGCGGACTGATCCGCGCCGGCGTGGACGCGAAGTTCGTGGCCACCGGGCAGACGGGCATCATGGTCGAGGGCGACGGCTGCCCGATCGATCGGGTGATCGCCGATTTCGTGGCCGGGGCGGCGGAGAACCTCGTTCGGGCGAACCAGCGCCACGAGGTGATCGTCGTCGAGGGACAGGGCAGCCTCGTGCATCCGCTCTACAGCGGCGTGACGCTGGGCCTGCTGCACGGCGTGCGGCCCGATGGGCTGATCCTGTGCTACCAGATGGGCCGCGACCGATTCGACGGGCTCGACGACGTCGTCATGCCGCAGCTTTGCCAGGTCCGCGATTTCTTCGAGACGGCGGCCAATTTCCTTCATCCCTGCCGCGTGATCGGGATCGCCGTCAACGGCCGCGGCCACGGCGACGACGAGGTGGACGCCGAGCGGGATCGCGCCCGCCGCGAGTTCGGTCTGCCGGCCTGCGACGTCCTGCGCCACGGGCCGGACGATCTGGTCGAGGCCGTATTGGCGCGGAAGCGGGAGGTGGGCAAATAGTCCGGCCTTTTCACGAGGAGAGAACGACCATGGAGCTTGTCCTGCACGAATTCGAGCTGCCGATGCGACATCCCTTCGGCATCTCGCGCGGCACGCAGCACTCGGCCCAAACCCTCATCGTTGAACTTTGCCAGGACGGACAACGCGGCTACGGCGAGACAACCGCGAACGCCTACTACGGCGTCACCCTCGACGGGATGAAAGCCACCCTGGAACGGCTCCGCCCGACCATCGAGGCGACCGCGTTGGACGACCCGGTCGCCTTCTGGGACGCGATCCATCCGGAACTGACCGACGAGGCGTTCACGCAGTGCGCGTTGGATCAGGCGGCACACGATCTATGGGGCAAGCTCCGCGGCCAGCCCGTCTGGAAGCTTTGGGGGCTCACCCTGGACAATTGCCCCGTGACCGACTACACGATCGGCATCGACTCGATCGACGTGATGGTCCGAAAAATGCAGGAATTTCCCGGCTGGCCGATCTACAAGATCAAACTGGGCACGCCGGAGGACCTCGATATTGTGCGCCGCCTGCGCGAGCATACCGACGCCGTCTTCCGCGTGGACGCCAATTGCGGCTGGACCGCCGAGGAGACGATCCGCAACGCCGGGCCGCTAAAGGAGCTGGGCGTCGAGTACATCGAGCAGCCACTTCCGGCCGACGACTGGGACGGCATGAAGGAGGTGTTTCGCCAGTCGCTTCTGCCGGTCATCGCCGACGAGAGCTGCCAAGTGCCCGGCGATGTGGAACGGTGTCTGAGCCACTTCCACGGGATCAACATCAAGTTGACCAAGTGCGGCGGCCTCACGCCCGCCCGGCGGATGATCGCCCGCGCGCGGGAGCTGGATCTCAAGGTGATGGTCGGCTGCATGACGGAAACGTCGGTGGGCATCTCGGCCATCGCGCAGCTTCTGCCGCTGCTGGATTACGTGGACATGGACGGCGCGCTGTTGCTGGCGCGCGACGTGGCCACGGGCGTGACCATCGACCGCGGTCGCGTCCACTTTCCCGACGAGAACGGCTGCGGCGTGCGGCTGCTGTGAACGCGTCACCGAACACGCCACCGACCGAAGGGCGCAAGGAAACCGCCCGCATCCCAACTTGGGACGCGGGCGGCTGAAGCGATCTATCTGTCAACGACGGGCGATACTGCAGCGTGTCAGAGTTGACGGATGGCGTTGAAGGCCCCGTTTGAGTGCCACTGGCTCCGCCAGTGCTCGGAAACCCAGGCGATTCAGCACTGGCGGAGCCAGTGGCACACGCTGGATAACGTCACATCAGCGTGAAACACTACTTCTTCCGCCAGTACCCCATGGCCAACCCCAGGCCGCCCAGAAGCGACCAAACCACAATGGCCGCGGGCTCGGGCACGGGGGCGCTCGGGGTCATGGTGACCCGCCAGAGGCCGCCGTCAATCTCCTCCACGGACACCACGAAGCCGGGATACTCCAACGGGATGGCCTCGCTGCCCCAGGTCCAGTCCATGTCCCACGCGGCGGGCCCGCCGCCATTGAGCGCCGCGTCGCCGTCGTTCGCGTCGGGATCGGCGGGAACCACGCCCCGGTACGAGCCGGTGTCCGTTTCCCAGGCGTACAGGTTCACCCAGTCCACGTTGCCCGACATCGGAGTCGCCAGGGCATCGCCCTTGTACTCCAGGTACCAGCGGCCGGCGTCGAACGTCAACTGATAGTTGTACCAGTCGGGGACGTCCGGGTCGTAGTAATCACCCCAGCCGTCCACGGCGTTGTAGGCGTCGTGATCCGAGATGACGTGCGTCTGGGGAGTGTAGCCCGAGACGTAGGCCGTGCCGCCGGTCTTGGCGTACACGTCCCAGCCGCCGTTGGCCGTCGTGCCATCCGGGTTCACGCCGCCGGGCGCCCCGGGACCGCCCGGCATGTAATACGTGCCGGCGACCGCGTTGATCGTGCCCACGTAGCCGCCCCCACCGCCGCCCAGGGTCAACGCGCCCTCGAAGACCATCGTGGACGAGGCGGGCGTATTGATCGCGGCCGCCGCGGGGCCAGCCAGAAACATAAGAGCCCCGAACAAGGCCAACGCACGAACAATTCTCATAAGATGCCTCCCACTTCAAGGCCGGGAAAAAGACAAGCCCATTGGCAACGTCCCCCGCAAGAGTTATTGGGGGGAATGCACAATTCCAACTCACACACATAGGGTGTTGGCCGCCGCCCGGCGTTCCTGACAGTTTTTGGAGTTCTTCTGGATAAGGACGGCATCCACTGATGGGACGAGTCTTTCTAGTCATGGCCGTACCCCCCGGTAATAGCGGCAACGTGGCCGGCGACGCCAACGCGGGCCGGTCCCGCCCTCAGGGCTCGAAGTCGGGCCGGCCGGTGGCCGTCTCCAGCAGCCGGACCACGTCTTCGTCGAGGAGGAACCGCTCGCGGGCCAGCGCCAGAGCGGACTCGGCGAATCGGGTGAGATACACCTCGCGGCTGGGGTAGCGTTCGAGGATCGCCGCGCGGGGATCGGCCCCTTGACGTTGGTCCTCGATCGACAGCGGCAGCGGAAACCACGCCCCGAAAAACCGCGCGAGCATCCCTTCGCCCCCGCACGCGGCGCCGCGAAGGTTCCAGCCGGTGAACGTGCCCAGCGGAACGGCCACGTCGGGCAGGCGGATGCCGGCCGTGGCGTTGCCGTCGGCGTCCACGGCGGGCACGAGCGTCACGAAGGCCGGGCCCGCCTCGGGCGGCGCGTTATCCACGATCCCCTCCGACGCCCACCGCGGTCCAAAATCCAAACGCAAAGGCGCATAACACTCCGCCGGCGCCTGCACGCCGGGGATCCGCGGGAACGTCTTGCGATAGGTTACCATGTCCACCAGCGTGCCGTCGGCGATTTTCGGATACCGGCTCGGCGGCGGCGAAATACCCTGGCCGGCCCAATCGTCCATCGCCACCACCAGCGCGCGGAGCACGGGCGCGTGGTCCAAGGTGTTGAGCGAATACTGGTGGATGCCCCGGTCCGCGTTCCGCGAGACGCCGTGTTGCGCGCCGGCGAGGAAATAAATGCGCACGTCCTCGGCCGGCGCGACGTCGCGCTGGCCCAGCACGTCGGTATGCAAGAGCGAGGCCCCGCGGCACCAATATTCGGTGGACGTCTGAACGATCATCGTTTTCGGCACGGGTCCGCGCCGCCGGGCAACGCGAAGCGTGTCCCCCTCGCCGCCGGCAATCGGGTCGGTCTGGGGCGTGGACGTGAAGGGGAACAGATCGCACGGGAAGAGACGTTCCTCGTGCTGGCTGCCGTAGCGGGTGGTTTGGGCAAAACGGTGGTTGAACGACCCGCGGCCCGCCCCAGGCACGTGCGCCAGCACGGCGTCGAACACCGCTCGGCCCTGGACATCGGCGTTGAAGCCCTCGTACACGAAGTGTTGCAGAAACCGTCCGGACTGCGAAACGCCGAATCCGTACGCGCGATCGACCGCCCCGGCCAACGGGTTGGGGGCGTCCGGTTGGTCGCCCTTCGCGTGGCGAAAAAACGACACCACGTCGCGCACGGCGGCTAGGCCCAAGCCGGTCACCCGCGGATCCTTCGCCGTGTAGACCAGCTCGTAGAGCCAGCCCGGCCGGAGGCCTTCCTTGACCCAAAGCGACTTGGGATCCGGCGTCACGCGGCCGTCCTCGCATCGGGCAAACGCCCAGCCATCGCGGGAAACCTCGACGGGTTTGTCGGCGCGGGTGGGGCGCATCGTAAGCCGCGCGTCCGGATCGTCGAGGTCCACGGTCGGATACGGATCGCTGTCGCCCGGGCAAAGCGGCGCGGCGGGCGCCGGCGCATCGACGCAGACTTCCGTGTAGACCTTGCCGGTGATGGGGCGGCCGTTCTGCTGGGCGACGGGCAGTCCCATCACGAGCCGGCCATTGCCCGGCCGCGCGTCGCCGTTCCATCCGCACCACAGAATCGCGTAGCCCTGCCGCATGAGAAAACCGTTGCCCGCGTCGGCCCGCGTCGTGGGGTCGTTGCCGCCTTGGTCCTGGAGGAGGCCAAGCGCGAGCTTGTTGCCGCGGTTGTTCACGTCGTAAAAGAGCCGGCGGTTGCCGCGCGCGGGATCCGCCGGCGCGAGCAGGAAGAAGTCGGTCCAGAACTCGACCTTCCCGCGGCGGTTGCGCGGCGCACGTTTCAGATCGACGATCCGGTCGTTGCAGGCGGCGTCCGGATCCACTTCGAGATGGATCCGTCCCGCGATCTTCTCGTAAGACCCGCTGCGGCCAAAGACGTGGCCGTCGGCGAACGCCTCGCGGCGTTGGACGTCGACGCGGACCACCTCGGCGGTCCCCGCGCTGGTCCACCAACACGACGCCAGGATCAGAATCGCCCCACGAGTCAGCCACGCGCGGATGCCGCACACGATGGGAGTCCTCCGGGTCGTGGTCCTCTGGCCAGCCGGCCCCCAAAACCCCACCTTACCACCGATTGCCGCGCCGGGCAACCCGCGCAGCCAGCGGCGCGCCGGTGGCCGGACCGGCGCGGCCGCGGGCGTTGGACCCCGCGGGCGCCATGGATGGCCGCGACGTTACCGTCCAGCCTGTTGCCAAGAAGCATCATGGAGTGTCGTCGGCATGTTGCGGCAGTGCCTCATTGAATCGGCGAGACAACGGATTGCGATCCTTGGGATGGCCGTTTTTCAGGTGAATCGGCGCAGGCGAGGGCCGCTCCATCGCGCCGTGGGACGCGGGGGCACGGCGTCGGTTGACAGGAGTATTGCCCGTCCTATAGTTCCCATGCATCCACGCCTTGGGGAGGGGCGTGGGTCACCGGCGCGGCGAGGATAGCTGGGAGCTAAGAGGGGACCTCGCCGCGCCTTTTTGTTGACCTTTTCCGACCGTTGCGCCCGATTTGCCCGAGGGAAACCATGCAGCCGCGCACGAAACGACGCGCGTTCTCGCTGGTCGAGGCCATGATCGCCCTGACGATCCTGGCCGTGGCCGGCGCCGCGCTCCTGTTGGGCGTGGATAGCTCGGTGCAGCAGGCCCGCGACTCGGTCGAACGGACCATCGCCTTCGGCATGGCGCGGCAGCTCATGGACGAGGTGGCGGGGATGTGCTACATGGATCCCAGCACGTCGACGCCCTACCAGACGACGTTGTGCCCCAGCTCCGGGGAATTGGCCGTCGGCAATCGCAACGCCTTCGACGATATCGACGACTTCGTCAATTACACGCGCCAACCGCCGGTCGACCCGTGGAACGTCGCCCTGGGCACGGACAACGGCGGCGGCGGCCAGCGCGATCCCTATTTCTACACGCCGACCGGCTTCTTCACCTACTGGAAGCAATACGTGGACGTGTACTACGTCGACCCGTCGGACCTGAGCCAACGGCTCGCCTCGGGCCAAACGAGCGACTATCGAGCGGTCGAGGTCCGGATCTACCGCGCCGATCCACAGGGCAGGGAGCGAGAATTGGCCCGACTGCGAAGGGTGTTTGCCTATGTGCCTTCCACGCCGTAGAACGTGTTTTGACATTCTCCCCTCTCCCTTTGGGAGAGGGGTCGGGGGTGAGGGCAGCGATGCTACCCCCGCGCGCTTCCCGCGCCGGGGACTGTCCCGATTTTCGCGCCGGCGACCGACCCAATTTTCGCGCAGCGCGCCCGGAAGGGGACAGGTCCCTGTTTTCGGTCTCGCGTCCATCGGCGAAATACGTCTGTCGGCCGAAAAAGGGACCAGTCCCCTCGGGCTCGCGTCCATCGGCGAAAAACGTCTGTCGGCCGAAAAAGGAACCAGTCCCCGACGCGGCATGACGCTCATCGAACTGTTGATGGCCTGCGCCGTGATGGTGATTATCGCGGGCACGGTCGGCGGGCTGGCCAAAACCGTCCTGACGGGCAGCGAGTACGCCGACGGCCAGGGATTGGCCGCGCAGCACGCGCAGGTGACGCTCGAGCGGATCGGGCGGATCGTCCGCGAGGCCACGGCCAATGAGTCGTTTCCCGGCGCGGTCGTCCTGGCCGAGACCGTGAGCGGATGGCAATATCCCGATACGCTGGTCGTCTGGCATCCGTCGGGCGCGCCCGTCGATCCGGCCGGTTCGCCGCGGCTCAACGAGCTGGTCATCTTTTGTCCTCATCCCGACTATCCCAACCGCCTGGTGCAGATTACCGCCCCCGGCAACACCGGCACGCTCTCTTCGGTCGACGTGGCCCGATACAACCAGATCAATGCCGTGAAGCAGGCCACCAGCAGCACGGTGGTGACGTTGACCGACCTGGTGCGGACGGCGGGGGCCAACGGTTCGACGACGGCGGCGGACCGCCGCGGGACCGTGCGGTTCGCCGTCCGTCTGCGGCCCGTCACCATTGACCACTCCAACTGGAGCAGCAACGCCTGGGCGCAGGGCATCCACGGCACGCAGATGGGCCTGCGCCAGGTCTGGGTCCGGACCGAACTGCAGCTCGTGCCGGGTCCCGACGGCGCGGCCAGCGGGGCCATCCCGTTTCTCGATTCGGCGGCCTTGTACTACCAGGTGCAGCGATGAGCGATTTGCCCTCGGCCCCGCGAAGCGTCATCCCGAGCGAAGCGTCCCCGGGGCGTTCCCGCCGCGGGATGTCGGCGATGCTGGTGCTGGTGCTGATTTCGGTCACGCTGG
Organism: Pirellulales bacterium; assembly: GCA_016931995.1. GTDB lineage: Bacteria > Planctomycetota > Planctomycetia > Pirellulales > Thermoguttaceae > JAFGDS01. The sequence continues at coordinate 16,969 of JAFGDS010000104.1, read as the reverse complement.
CGGTGTCGTACGCCGTGCTGCGCACCCAGGGCACGACGCAACAGATCCGCCAGAACGCGGATCTGCAGGCGGCCGCCCGCCAGGCCGCGCTGGCCGGGCTTAGCGTGGCCCTCCAAAAAATGCACGGTGATCCCAACGACTGGGTCGGCGCCGACGCGTCGTTCTCCCAATCGCTTGGCAGCGAGCAGGGCTTCACCGTCGAGTATGCCACGGGCGATCCGCTCCTGAGCCAAACGGCGCCGGAGTACCCGTATCGCGTGACGGTCACATCGACGGGCTACGCCCAGGATCCGAGCGACGCGGCACGCGTTGTGTACCATGCCGCCCGCGCCGTCGTCCAATTGATCCCCCGCGAGGTCATCCGGTGGTCCGGGTGGCGCGACCCGATCGAGGTGACCACGTATCGCCTCTATCCCCGCGGGGCGGTCTATTACATCGAGACGCCTTCCTGCACGACCCTGACCGGCGCGCTGCAGCCCAATCTGGCGACCAATCCGCTGGGCCTCTTCCGCTCGACGAGCACCATGCGGCTCGCCGGCGGCGCCGCGGTCCGCGGCACGCTCGTCGTCGATTGCAGCTCGGCGGACATCGAAGTATCCGGCACCGGCAACACGGTGGCGCCCGCCGGCTTGACGCCGGATGGATTGCCGGCCGGAGTGCCATCCTACGCCCAGCCCCCGTACGCCACCGCGCCGGCCTCGGGCGAGATCCGCGTGCGGCTTCCCAGCCTCGTCTCGGGCCGCCACTTCGTCATGGGCGGCAGCTCGCGGCTCGCCGTGGTCGGTACGATCCTCGCGGAAGACTTCTTCTGCATCCACCAAAACAACGCCAAGCTAACGGTCACCGGCAACCCGGCCAACAGGGACGTGACGCTCTACAAGATTCTGGACGTGTATCTCTCGAACGACACGTGGACAAACGACTATAATGAGAGCGCGGCCGGCGCGGGTGTCACCCTTTGGCCCAATTGGCTCTCCGACGGCAGCTTCACGTTGTCGAATGTAGTGACGGTTCAAAGCGAGGCGACGGCCGCGCGGTTCCACCGGTACGTCGTCCGGGACGACGACGGCGACGGGGTCGGCGACCCGCTGTTCGTGCCCCACGCCGACGACGTGTTGCCCTGCCCCAACGACGGCGAGCCGCCGGGGCTCCGATGGGATCTGATCCGCTGGGAAGATGGCGTGTAGAAAGGAAAGGAACCACGGAATACACGAAAGGGTGGATGTTCCAATTGGACAGGAGGTTTTGTGATGAAGACTCGGGTTTATCTGGCGGCGACGATCGTAGCGGTGGTGTTGCTTTGCGGCGTGCTAGGTTTGTATAAGCGTTCGGAGGCGGCCCCGCCCCCGCCGGCGCAGCGGCTGCCGCCGTTCGCCGAGACGGTCCAGCGCCAGATGGACGTCATCGCGAAGCTGGACGAAGTGGTGGCCCAGATGAAGGAGCAGAACAAGCTCCTCAAGGAACAAATCGCGATCCTCAAAAGTGGCAAGCTGGAAGTGGTCATTAAGAAGTAGTTCGGCATGGCCACGCAAGCGTGGCCATGGCACCCGAGGTTTTGACGCCCATGCCCAAACGTCGCGCGGCTGGAATCACGCTCATCGAGCTGTTGATCGTCATCACGGTGGTGGCGATTCTCGCGGTGGCGATGATTCCGGCGATGGACCCGCAGTATCAAGACCAGGTGGATTCGGCCGCGCGGATCGTGGCGTCCGACCTGGACTACGCGCGGTCGTTGGCGGTCACGAACGCGAGCACGTATTGCGTGACGTTCGACGCGGCCAACAACCGGTACATCCTGGAACACGGCAACGTGTTGAAGCCCTCGCTGGACGCGTTGCCCAAATCGCCGTTTGGCCATCCGGACGATCCGGCGACGCAGCGCATCGTCCGGCTCGACGAGCTGCCGCGGCTGGGCGTGCCGGCGAGGATCGACCAGGTGGTTCGCGTGGGCGGGACGCTCGAGCCGGCGACGAGCGTGGAATTCCAGCCGTCCGGCGGCACCACGGACAATCGCCCGACGGTCGTGGTCCTGACAACCGGTCAGGGCGCGGACAAGCGGCGGTGCCTGGTGGTGGTCAACCCGGTGACGGGCCTCGCGTCGGTGGGCGAGGACGTGAACCGGCTTGCGGCGATGATCCCGAACGACGCGCTGGCGGCGGTCGACGCGTTGGGACGATAGGCGAGAAGAGGCGAGCCCATGGTGGGATGGATCAAGCGACGGCGGCCCAGCCCGATCGGGGTCGATCTGGGAAGCCGTTCGATCAAGCTGCTGCAGTTCGACGCCGAGCGGGCGCGGATCCGCGAGGCGGTCCGCTGGGAGCTGCCCGCCGGCGAGCCCGGCGACCGCGCCGACCACGTTGCCGCGGCGCTGCGTCAGGCCCGCGAAGGCCGCAACTTCCGCGGCCGCGACGCCGTGTTGTGCCTGGGCTCGTCGGACCTGTTCGTGCAAAACATCCGCGTGCCCCAGGCGGCCGGCGACGAGCTGCGCGAGACGGTCCGCGCCGAGGCGGCCGCCCGATTGCCCTTCGACACGCGACAAACGGAACTGCGGTTCATCGAAGCGGACACCGTCCGCCAGGGCGACGCCTTCCGTCGCGAGGTCATCCTCATGGCCGGCCAGCGCGCGGCGATCGAAAATCTCGTCGACGTCGCCGTCGAGGCGGGACTTGTGCCCCTGGCCATCGACGTCGAGCCGGCCGCCATGCTCCGCTGCTACGCCCGCCAGTACCGACGCGACACCGACCAGCAGATGCGGGCGATGTTCGTCAATCTGGGGGCGTCGAACACGACCGTCGTGATCTCGCGGGGTAGCGACCCGATGTTCATCAAACACGTCGATTTTGGCGGGCGGCTGCTGGACGAGGCCGTCGCCAGGCACTTGAAGATGAAGCTGGCCGATGCCGTGTCGCTGCGGCGGCATAACGGCGACCGACGCGCCGACCAACGCGACCCCGAAGTCGCTCGAAGCGTGATGGAGTCGATCCGCCCGCTCATGGAGCGGCTCGCCGGCGAGCTCGCCATGTGCATCCGCTACCACAGCGTCACGTTTCGCGGCCAGCCGCTGGCGCGCGTGGTGCTCAGCGGCGGCGAAGCGTCCGCGAGCCTCGCCGAATGGCTCCAGAAACGGCTCGACACGACGTGCGAGGTGGGCAACCCCCTGCGGACGTTCGAGAAGTCCGCGCTGCCGGGCCGCGTGGGCCAGTGGGACGTCGCCGCAGGATTGGCCCTGCGGGAGGCCGCGCCGTGAACGATATCGATTTTCTCCCAGCCGATTTCCGACGCCGCCACGCCAAACGGAACACCCACCTCTGGCGCCTGGGGGTCGTCGTGGCCGTGGGATTGCTGGTATCGAGCACGGCCCTGGCGCAGCACCGTCGCTGGCGGCAAGCGAACGACGCGATGGCCGCCACCAATAGGGTCCATGACGAGACGATGCGCGAGGTGCAGCAGCTTGGCCGGCTGCAACTCGACGGCGCCGCGGCCGAGGAAGAAGCCCAACTGATCGCCTACCTCCTCCATCCATGGCCTCGAACGCGGATCCTCGCCACCGTGCTCCAGCCCCTGCCGGACGAGATCGCGCTGGAGAAAATCGCGATCGACCAGACGCTGCCGCCGGGCCAAGCCGCCACCGGCGCCGTGACGATCGTCGATCCCAAGGCCGAGGAGCAACGCGTTGCCGGACTCTCGCCCGCCGCGCGCGACCTCGAAACGTTCCGCCGGCAAATGGACCGGCGGCAGACGGTCGTGACGCTCTCGGGCGAGACGACGCGACCGGAGACCGTGCACCGGTACTTGGACCTTCTGGCCCGCTCGAAGCTCGTGGCCAAGGCGGAACTCGATTCCCTTGAGACCGCGGACACGGACGCCATCGACAAGAACGTGCCGGAAGGCCCGATGACGTTTTCGGCCACCATTGTGATACGACCCGGCTACGGTCAACCGGGCGGGCCCACCGGCTCGGCGTCCGCCGTGGCCGGCGCGACGCCCTACGCTCCCCACGCCCCCGGCGACGATCCATCATGAAATCCGCCCACAAACCTACAAGCTGGTTCATCACGGTGCCGCTGGCGGGGCTGACGGCCGCCTACGTGGTCTTGGCGTTCCTGCCCACCGAAAAGGCCATCGGCCGCGTCCGCGAGGCCACGATCGAGAAACAACGCTACTGCACGGCCACCGGCAATCTCCTGCCGCTTCTGGAGACGACCCGCCAGCACGTCGAAAAAACGCGGGAATTCACCCAAACCTGGGCCGAAACGGCGCCAAACCGTTCGGAGGTGGCGGCGTTGGCCGGCACGGTCGACGCCCTGGTCCGCGCCGCCGGCGCGCGGATCACCATGTTCGATCCCGAGCCCGTCACCCGACGCGAGAGGGTGTCAGAGCTTTCCTTAAAAGTGGGATGCACCGGGACGTTTCCCCAGGTATTCGCGTTCGTCCACGAGTTGGAGACCCTTCCGCAGACAGTCTGGGTAAAAAGCCTGGTAATTGAGAGGGAAGGGAAAGAAGGGGGTTCTGTGCACGGAGAGGTGAACGTGGTCGTCTTTTTGGATAATTCCGAAGTTTCCAATTAGGAAAACTCTGCCGAGAAACCGATAAGGGAGGCGACGGTCCGGAGCAAGGGGGCTTTGCGCCGGCGGTCGGTGGTGCCGTGGATTTGAGTCGACTAGGCAGGCAGCTTCGTCACGAAGCCAAGACGCATCCGAAAAAGGCGGCCGTCCTGGGGCTGTTGGCCCTCGTGGCCGTGTGGTTTTGGGGACCGTTGGTGTGGGGTTGGTTGGGAACGAAAAAGAGCGACGTCGCGGCCGCCGGCAGCCCGCCGCCCCAGGCGACGGCGCCCTATGCCGCCCGGAACGCGGAAAACGCCGCCTTGCCCCCGTGGAATCAGTTGGTCGCGTGGAGGGAAGCCGACCTGAACACAACGCCGCGGGCCGAAGCGCCCGGCCGGCCGAATCCCTTCCATCCGGCCGAGACCGTGGCGGCCAAGGCCGAGGAAGCACGGAGGGAGAAAGAACAACAGGCCCAGGCCGGCCCGCCGCCCGATCCGGCCAGCCTGGGACTGGCGGTCACCAGCACCATCGTGGGCCCAACGCGGCGGGTGGCGCTGATCAATGGAAAACCTTACCGAAAGGGTGACGACGTGGTGCTCGCGGCCGACAATCCGTCGGCGACCTTCCGCCTGGCCGAGATCGACCCGGGCGGCATCGTCTTGACGCGCGAGGACGAGCGTTTCGACGTGAGGTTGTCCAAACCCGATTCGTCCGGGCGAATCGAGATCATTGTGGGAGAGGGTCGGTAGGTCACGGAAGACACGCACGTCATGGACGACCGATGAAACGCATCCGACGATGGATCGTCGCGGCAATGTGCGCCGCGGTGGGTGGGGGCCTGGCCCTGGGAATGGCCATTTCGCTGGAGCCGGCCGCCGCGGAGCGGAACGGCATCGAGGACGGTTCCGTTTTCGCGGGCGCGAAAATCGGCCCCGTCCCGAAAGCCCCCGCGGACGACCGCGCCGCAGTGGTTTCGGATGCGGACGACGCCAGAGACGAGCCGACTCTCGAGCCAACCTATTCCGGCGCGTCCGTTCTCGTCCGGCCCAATCCGGCGTTGGCGCAAAAGGGGCCCGTCCCCTCGCCGGACCGTTCGTCGCTGGGGCCGATGCTCAATGCGCTGCTGAACGCGACGGCGGGCGCGGCGGCGCCGGCCGACTCGCCCGAGTCGATACCGTTGGGACTGCCGGCGCCGAGCCAACCGCTCCCCACCAACCTCCCGGCGTTCGCCCCGGCGGCGCCCGCGCCGGCGCCCGACGCGCTGCCTTCGCAAAACCGCATCACGAAGGTGACGACGCCCCAGGGCGATCTCCTGACCATGAACATCCAGAACGCCGACATCCGCGAGGTTCTGGATATGTTGAGCCAGCAGGGCAATCTGAACATCCTGGCCGGCAAGGACGTCAAGGGACAAGTCTCGGCGTCGTTGGTGAACGTCGATCTGGATAGCGCCCTGGCCGCGATCCTCAAGTCCACCGGCTACTCCGCCCGACGCGAAGGCCCGTACCTCTTCGTCGGCACGGCGACGGATTTCGAGACGATGGACCGCGCGGCCGATCGGGTCGGCACGCGGATCTACCACCCCAATTACGTGACCTCCGCGGAGCTCTCGAAGCTCATCACCCCAATTCTCACCAAGGAGATCGGCGTCGTGAGCGTGACGACGGCGGCCGAAAAAGGCATCCCCTCGGACGAAACCAGCGCGGGCGGCGACAACTACGCCGGGACCGAAGCCGTCCTCGTGCGCGACTTCGAGGCCGTGCTCTACCAAATCGACCAGCTCGTCGCCGACGTCGACGTCCGGCCCATGCAGGTCCACATCGAGGCCATGATCCTTAGCGTTCAGCTCGACGATAAGGACAACTTCGGCGTCAATTTCCAGTTGCTTCGCGACAACGACGACATGCGGCTGGGTTGGGGGACCGTGCCCAAGGACTTCACCAAGTTCGCCTTCGATGGGGGGCTGAAATTCGGCTACCTCGACAAGACGCTCGGCGCGTTTCTCGAAGCCCTGGAATCCATCGGCGACACCAACGTCATTGCCACCCCGCGGCTGATGGTCCTCAACAAACACGCCGCCGAAATCCAAATCGGCGAGTCGAAAGGCTACGTCAGCACCACGCAGACGGAAACGGCCACCACGCAAACCGTCGAATTCCTCGAACTGGGCACGCTGCTGCGGATCCGACCGTTTATCTCGCGCGACGGGTTGATCCGGATGGAGGTCCACCCCGAAATCTCCGACGGCGACGTCTCCGTCCAGCAGGGCCTCACGCTCCCGAACAAGGACGTCACGCAGGTGACCACGAACATCATGGTCCGCGACGGATGCACCGTGGTGATCGGCGGCCTCTTGCAGGACGAACAAAAGGTCACCCGGACGCAGATCCCCCTGATAGGCAACCTGCCCGTCGTGGGCTTCGCCTTCCGCAACAAAAACGAGGAGATCGTCCGCCGCGAGATCATCGTCCTGATCACCCCGCACATCGTCTACGAACCGGACACGTGCCGCGAGGGCGAGAAGGCCGCGTGCGAGTTCCACCGCCGGCATTCCACCTACGCCGAAAAAATGTGCCCCATCTCCAAGCCATCGCTCGGGCGGAAGTACGTTCGCCGGGCGCAGGCGGCCTGGGCGGCGGGCGACCGCGACGAGGCGCTGCGGCTGGCCGAGCTGGCCGTCCACTTCGATCCGCGCAGCCGCGAGGCCATCGACCTCCGCAGCGACATCTGGCTCGGAAAACCACACGGCGACCACACGATCCAAGGTCCTCCGCCGGGCGCCCCGCCCACGGCGGCGCTGGACGGCCCGGCCATCGCCCCCTGGCTCTTGGAGGATCTAGAGCAGGGCGAGCCGGCCGATGCCAACGCGGCCGGTCCCCGGGCCATCCACCCGATTGATCCCGGCCAACCCGGCAACCACCGCGATCTGCGCCCTCGGCAGTGAGATTCGGCCAATAGCACACGAGCACAAACGAGCGCCATCCGCCCATCGAAAAAACAAATGGTTCAGGAACCGCGGATGAACGCGGATGAACGCAGGAAGGTGGAATGAGCTTGCCTCGAAGTCCCACAACGCACGTCATGCTGAGCGAAGCGAAGCATCTCACATTCTCCTATCGCGCACGGTCAATGACGAGATCCTTCGCCGCGGTCAGGATGACTGGTAGCTCGGATGACGGCTTCACACCTTGTTCCGAACAACCACATCTCTCATGTCCCGTGACGATCTGTATTCATCTGCATTCATCCGCGTTCATCCGCGGTTCCTTCACGTCCCCCGTGGCAAGCGGCTCGCTATATCAATCGCGGCGCTAATGATCCAACGTATCGCGACAATCCGAACCGCGTGCGGGCTCGCGGCGCTTCTCGCGGCCTTATCGTCCGGGTGCAAGTCGATGCCTGTGCCCAACGTGCCGGAGGACGTGACGCCCCAGCGGGAGCGGCGCGAGGCGGCGGCGGTCGAGCAGTTCGAGGCCCAACGCGACGAGATCCAAATGCAGGCGGCCCGCGCGGCGTGGGACCGGGGCGACCTGCCGGCGTGCCGCGAGACGCTCGATATCCTCCTCGCGAGGACGCCCTCGCACCGCGACGCCCGGCTGCTGTTGGCCGGCGCGTGCATGGAGCAGGGGCGGCCGGCCGAGGCCGTCGGGCAGATCGAGGCCGCCCTGGCCGACCATCCCCGCGACCCCGCCGTCCACAACGCCATGGGCGTCTTGCTGGAAGAGCTGGGCCGGGCGGACGAAGCCGCCGCCTATTTCCAACGCGCGGCCGATTTCGTCGAGCACGAGGTCGTCATTCAAGCCAGTTGCCAGACGCCCGAAGGACCGCAGGGCCCGGCCGAGGCCCAAGAAGCGTCCTTTTCGCCGGATCGCGCCGAGGATGACGCCAAAACCGGTTTTGACGAGGCCGCGCGCCGCGCGGCGGCCGAGAACCTACTGGGTCGGGCGGAGACGGCGCTGGCCCAAGGCCAGACGGAACAGGCCGTCGCGTGGTGTCGCAAGGCCGCCGCCTTCGAGCCGCGCAATCCCTACATTCCGACCACCGCGGCCGTGACCGCGTTGCGGATGGATCGTCCGGACGTGGCCATCCAGGTGGCGCGCGAGTCGATCGACCGTTTTCCCCGCTGCTGCCCGCTCTATCGGGTGCTGGCGACGGCCCATTATCGCCAGGGGGAATTCCAGAGGGCCCAACTTGTGCTCCAGCAAGCACTTTCGTTGGACAAGTCGGATCCGCTGGCCTACTTTTTAATGGGCTGCACGCTCGCCAAACTTGGGCAACCGGAGGCCGCCGCGGCGCACTTCCGCCAGGCGGAGAGCCTCCGCCCAGCCTTGGCGAACCGCGCGGAAACCGAATGGGCGTCGTCCCTTCGGTAGTCGCGCGGCGGCGCGGTCTCCCCTGAGGCAGAGAAGGGGACAGTCCCATTTTCGCCGCGTGAAAATCGGGACGGTCCCCACGAGAAGAACCCACGAACGAGAACCCGGACCATCTCCGGCAGGTTTCACGGCTGCGCATGTCTTCATCCAACAACCGCTACAACTTGGCCGCCGTCGGGTCCGCCGTGCTTTCGACCGGCTGGGTCGTGGCGTGGGCAGCGGGGCTTCTGATCGACGGCGGAAACTGGATCGCGCGGCTGGGCTCGCTGGCCGTGGGTCTGGCGCTTGCCGGCACGGCGGCCGCGCTGTGGCTTCGGCGCCAAGCGCGCGAACAAACGGCCGCGCGGCGCTTCTTCGAGACGCTCAACCGGCTCGATCCCCACGCGCTGCGGCGCGACACGGCCGATTCGGAGATTCCGCCCCTGGAGTCGGGGCATCCGTTGGCCGACGTGGCCCGGCGCCTCCGCGATGGGCTCATCGAGCTGGCCGAGCAATTCCAGGATCTCGAACACGCCCGAAACGCCACGGAGATCCGTTGCCGGCGGGCGACCACCGAATACGAGCGGGTGAAGGCGATCCTGACGAGCCTCGACGAGCCCATTGTGGCAATCGATCCTTTCGACGAGGTCATTCTGGCCAACCCCAGCGCGAAAGAGGTGCTCGGGATTGACGCCGAGCAAACCGAGGATCGGGCGCTTCGCGCGTTGGTCCGCTGCGAGACGCTGGTGAACCTGCTTTCGACCACCTCCCGCCGCAAGGCGATGGAAAGCCGCAGCGACGAGATCCAGGTCCCCGCAACGACGGCCGACGGAGGCTGGTACCGCGTGACCGCGAGGCGGTTGGCCGCCTCCGGCGCCGTCGACGAGGACGCGCCGGGCGGCGGGGCCGTGGCCGTCTTGCGCGACATCGGCGAAACCAAAGCCCTGCAACGCCGCAACGCCGAGTTCGTCTCGTCCGTCAGCCACGAGATGAAAACGCCCCTGGCCGGAATCAAGGCCTACGTCGAGCTGTTGGCCGACGGCGAGGCGGAGGACGAGCAGACCCGCGAGGAGTTCTGCGGCGTCATCACCGCCCAGGCCGACCGCCTTCAGCGGCTCGTCGAGAACTTGCTCAACCTGGCTCGGATGGAGGCGGGCGTCGTCAAGGTGGACAAGGACGGCCGGCCGCTCAACGAGATTCTCGAGGAAGCGCTGGGCGTGGTTCGACCCGCCGCCGAGGCGAAACAGATCGAACTCGTCTCGGACCTGAGCCCGATGTACCTCGGCGTGTTCGCCGACCGCGACCTGCTCCTGCAGGCGGCGATCAATCTGCTCTCCAACGCGATCAAGTACACGCCCAACGGCGGACGCGTCACGCTGCGGAGCCGGATGGTCGACGCGCACGTCCGGTTCGAGGTCGAGGACACCGGCGTGGGGCTCTCCGAAGAGGATAAATACCGGGTGTTCGAGAAGTTCTACCGCGTGAAGAAGGACAAGGACATGGCCCAAGGCACCGGCCTGGGCCTCCCGCTGGCCAAACACATCGTCGAGGACGTGCACGGCGGCACGCTCACGGTCGACAGCGTGCTGGGCAAGGGAAGCACGTTCGCCGTCGTGTTGCCCGGCTCGGGGCAAATTTCCTCGTGACGATGAGAACAAGAGACGAATTGGAAAAACCCCGACAACGACGGCGCCCGCCATCGGGATTGCCCGGGGTCCGGAAGGGGCAAGGGGATCCATGACGCACCGCGTTTTGCTTTGTGACGACGAAATCCCGATCATTCGGGCGGCCGAGTTCAAAATCAAGAAGGCCGGCTACGACGTGCGGATCGCCGGCGACGGCGAGGAAGCCTGGCAAATGATCCAGGCCGAAATGCCCGACATCCTGGTGACGGACTGCCAGATGCCGCGTTTGGACGGGCTGGGGCTCGTGCGGCGGCTCCGCGAACATCCCGAGACCCGCGATCTTCCGGTGCTCATGCTCACGGCGAAAGGCTTCGAGCTCAGCGCCGAGGAGCTGGCCCGGCGCTGGGGCGTCCGCGATCTCATCGCCAAGCCCTTCAGCCCCAAGGGCCTCCTCGAGCGGATCCGCGAAATCCTCCACGAGCAGCCGGTGGGACCCTAACGCCGCGCGATTGCGTTTTATTCGGCGGGGGACGACGCCATGATGAATCTGCCCAGCGAAATCTTCGGCAACGTGATGGTCGTCCACACGCCCGAGGAACTGGCCGGCGACGCGGCCGAGGAGTTCGAGCGGTATCTCCCAACGCTCGAACGCGCCAACGTCGTGCTGGACGTGGACAACACCGAGACGCTCGACAGCGCCGGCCTGACCGCGCTGTTGAACGTGCAGGACGCGCTGGCCGAGCGGGGAGGACAGATCAAGATCTCGGCCAACAACGCGACCAACCGCAAGATCCTCGAAATCACCCGGCTGGACCAGCAGATCGAGGTTTTCCAAAGCGTGATCGACGCGGTCAAGAGCTTCCAGTAGGCCGCCCGCCCCCGACGGGATCCCCGCCATGTCCCACACCGCCACCCAAACCCCCCGTCGCCTCGGCGACCTCCTGGTCGCCCAGGGCTATCTCTCGGCGGAGCAGCTCCAGGACGCGCTGGCCTACCAACGCAAGAGCGGGCGGAACAAGCTCTTGGGCGAGCTTCTCGTCGAGCTCGACTACTGCTCGGAGGACCAGATCGTCGAATGCCTGGCCTCCGAGTACGGCGTGCCCTACGCCAAGCTGGACGCCCGGCTGCACGATCCCAAAATCATCGACGTCCTCCCGCGGGAGTACATCGAAAACAACCTCGTGCTGCCCCTGTTCGTCGTCCGCGAGAAGCTCACCATCGCCGTCTCGGAACCGTCGAACCTCTTCTTGATCGACGAGATCCAGAGCCTGACCGGCTTGCAGACGCAGATCGTCGCCGCCACGCCCAAGGACATCCGGCGGATGATCACCAGCCTGCCCAACTCGAAGGTGTTCGTCATCGACGACATCATCGAGGACTCGGATTCCGCCGACGTCACGCTCATCGAGGATGCCATCGAGGACATCGGCGACGTCGAGGAGATCGCCGGGCAATCGCCGGTTATCCGACTGGTCAACTACATCATCTTCAACGCCGTGAAGGAAGGGGCCAGCGACATCCACGTCGAGCCCGCCGAACGGTGCCTCCGCGTGCGCTACCGGATCGACGGCCGGCTCTACAAGTCGCTCGAGGTGCCGCAGCACCTGCTGGCCGCCGTCAACAGCCGCATCAAGATCATGGCGTCGCTCGACATCAGCGAGCGCCGCTTGCCCCAGGACGGCCGCGTCCACGTCGCCCTGGAAGGACGCAAGATCGACCTGCGCGTCAGCACGTTCCCTTCCGCCCGCGGCGAAAAGACCGTCATCCGCGTCCTCGACACGCGGACCGTCTCGCTCAATCTGGAGGAACTGGGGTTCGCCACCGACGTGCTCAAGGCGTTTCGCGCGGGCATCCTGGCGCCCAACGGGATCGTGCTGGCCACGGGGCCCACCGGTAGCGGCAAGTCCACGACCCTCTACGCCGCCCTGAACGCCGTCAGCTCGATGGAAAACAACGTCTGCACGGTCGAGGACCCGATCGAATACCACTTGCCGCTCATCAACCAGTTCCAGGTGCAGGAGAAGATCGGACTGACGTTTCCCAGGGCCCTGCGGACCCTGCTGCGGCAAGACCCCGACATCATCATGGTCGGCGAGATCCGCGACGAGGAAACCGCCCGCACGGCCATCCAGGCAGCCTTAACCGGACACCTCGTCTTCAGCACGCTGCACACGAACAACGCCTGCTCCGCCGTCACGCGCCTGATCCACATGGGCGTGGAATCCTACCTGATCGGGGCCGCGCTCAACATGGTGCTGGCCCAGCGGCTCGTGCGGCGAATCTGCCCCAAGTGTCGCCAAAGCTACGACCCGCCCCGGACCGTGCGCCGCGCCCTGGAGCAAATGGGCTACGATCTGCCGGAGTATTTCAAGGGCGTCGGATGCAAGAGCTGCCGCAACACGGGCTTCAAGGGCCGCATCGGCGTGCACGAACTGCTCGAAGTCACCGACGAGCTGCGCGACGTGATCGTCGCGAGTCCCGCCATGAGCAATATCCAACGCCTGGCCGAGGCCAACGGCATGGTCACCCTCCGCCACGACGGGTTCCGCAAGGTCCGCGAAGGCATCACCACCATCGAGGAAATCTTCCACATCGTCGGCGACGTCCGCGAGGCCGCCGATACGTAAGCGGCTGTGAAAGTCGGAAAGCAGAAAACCCTCCCACACCCCACACCCCACACCCCAATCCCTCCCCACTAACCACTGCCCACCAACCACTGACCACTAACCACTGACCACTGACCACTAACCACTAGCCGCCATGCCTGACCCATATCGAAACCGCGACGGCCTGGGCGGCGCCTTCCGGGGCGCCGCGGCGACGCTGGACGATGACGCGCCCTTCCGACGCGAGCACGCCGGTCCGCCGGACCGCGACGACGATCTCGACGCGCCTCTGCTGGCCAAACGGATCTCCAAAAGCGAAATTATCTACACCACCAGCCAGTTGTCGATCATGGTCGATACGGGCATCACGCTCTCGGCCGCGCTGGCGGGCATCCTCGAACAGGAAACCAACCCCACGCTCCGGAAGGTGCTCAAGGATCTCCGCGACTCCGTCGAATCCGGCGAGGACTTTTCCACCGCCCTGGCAAAGCATCCCAAGTACTTCGGCCGGACGTACGTCTCGTTGATCAAGGCCAGCGAAGCCACCGGAACGCTCGGCGAAATGCTCGAACGCGTGGCCGGTTATCTACGCAAGGAAGTGGAGATGCGCAACCGCATCCGCGCCTCCATGGCCTATCCCATGGTGATGTTCGTCATGGCGATCGGCGTGACGATCTTCCTGTTGACGTACGTGATGCCGAAGTTCATTCCCATCTTCGAGTCGCGCGGCGCGGCCTTGCCCGCCCCCACCCGTATCCTCATCGCCGTGTCCGGCGCCTTCGTGAACTACTGGTATTTCTGGCTCGCCGGCCTGGTCGCGCTCGTGGCCGGCGTTCTCTACGCCCGGCGAACCGACTGGGGACGCCAGGGCTGGGACGCCGTCAAGATCAGCCTGCCCTTGATCGGAACCACCTACCGCAAGGTGGTCATCAGCCGCTGCCTCCGGACCTTGGCGACGATGATCGCCTCGGGCGTGTCCATCATCGAGGCGATCAAGCTCACCGCCGAGGTTTCCGGCAACTACCATTACCAGCAACTCTGGCTCCGCGTGCTCGACCAGGTCACCGCCGGCCGCCGCATCCACGAGGCCCTGGTCGGCAACCCGCTCTTCCCCAGCGTGTTGGTCCAGATGATCACGTCCGGCGAGGAAACCGGCAAGCTCGACTACGTGATGCGCCGCGTGAGCGACTACTACGACCAGGAGGTCGAGGCCTCGCTCAAGCTGACCACCAGCCTGATCGAACCGATCATGATCGCCCTGATGGGCGTCGTGGTCGGCGGCATCGGACTGGCCCTGATGCTGCCCGTCTTCTCCCTCAGCAAGCCGGCCTGACCGTGCCACCCGGACGCGGGGTCTTCGGATCGGCCGCGGCTGGCGCATGTTCCGATCCGTCCGTCGCAATCGGCCCCGTGGCACGGCCACCCTCGGCTGTGCAAATTGCCCAGCACAGCCGAGGGCGGCCGTGCCACGGGGGGATCGCACCCATGCGATAGCCCTGTCGGGCGGTAGTGGGTCAGTTTGACCGCCCCCTCCTCTTGGGGCTGGCTGTCTCGGGCAGTAACTCCACCATTTCCTCGATAGTCCACTTGTGATCGGCAACGCCGGCCTTCATGGCGGGCGTCATGCGGAGCGTCTGGTGGATCCGGACGAAGTTGTGGAAGAAGAAGGTAATCGCCACGGAGTAGGCCAGCATTTCGGCCTTCTTGGAGAAGGCGTTGGTCAGGCGGGTATACCGCCGGTTCTGCATCCGGATGTTGAGGTTCTGCCTTTCCACGTAGCTTGTCGAAACGTGGTCGGGGTCCGGGTTGCCCATGATCGTCTTCTTCTTGGTCCCGTTGCATTTCGCCGGGCTGTAGCGTGTTTCGGGGCCTTCCGCAGACGGCCCGTAGAGCTTCTGGAGCATCGCGTAGTCCACGTCGGCGAAGTAGTCCAGGACGGCGTCAAGATAGACCCGGTTGCCGTCGGTCGTTAGCTGGATGCGATTGGCAAGCCGTTCCTGTACGTCCCGGATGAAGGCATGGGCGTTGGCCGCATCCCGCGCCCCAATCTGCCAAGAGACGATCAGCTTGGAGTCGGCGTCCAGGGCCGTCCACGTCCACATAGAGCCCACGCCGGGCTGGCCACGCATTTCGTCGGGCAGGTTCTTGTCCTTGGCATAGCAGAAGCACCAGACCTCATCGCACTGGATCCGCTTGCACGGCAGGTTGTGCAGGACGGCATTGCTGTACTCGTTGACCGCCTTGCCCAGGTCCCGGGTGAGCTTCTGGATGGTGTTCTTGGCGACCCCCGTAATTCGGGTGGTGGCCCGGATGGAACAGCCGTCCACCAGGCAGCGGATGACGGCACAGCGTTTTTCGTGGGTTAGCGTGTTCATACCCCTATTATATGCTTGAGCGGTCAAGCTGTCAAGGGAATTGCAGGCAAGAACTTCACGATTAGTCTATGCTTGCCGGAAAGCACTTGACATGCTTGCGGGAAAGCATAGACTAATGAAGACCTTCTTTCAAGTAGGAGAATACGAAATGGATGAAAAGAAACCAGTAGAAGTGGCCCTAATTGCATCCGAGGGTGGCAAAGCACGTGCTGCAAGCCTAACGAAGGAACAGCGGTCACAGATCGCTAGAAAAGCTGCGGATGCGCGCTGGGGATCTGGCTTGCCTGCCGTCACTCATGGCGACCCAGATCATCAGTTGAAAATTGGGAACATCGAAATTCCATGCTACGTTCTCGACTCTGGCCAACGTGTTGTGTCCCAGCGGGGGTTGCAGTCTGGCCTTGGCATGAACAGGAGCGGCGGTGCGCAGCGAGTCTTGGCGATTTTGGCTGTATTCGCCTCTAAAGGCGTTGACTGTAAGGACTTATCCTCGCGCATCGCCAAGCCAATTGTTTTCAAGACGCCACATGGGGCAAAGGGGCATGGATACGAAGCGACTCTCCTCGCTGATCTATGCGATGTGTTTCTTGCGGCGAGAAAGGCTGGCATTCTACATAAGCAACAGGTGCATATTGCCGAGCAATGCGAAATCTTAGTGCGAGGATTTGCGCGGGTCGGCATTATTGCGCTCATTGACGAGGCCACCGGATATCAAGAGGTACGTGACCGAGAAGCACTTCAAGAAATCTTGGATCGCTACCTTCGCAAGGAATTTGCGGCTTGGGCCAAGACGTTTCCAGACGAATTCTATCGGGAAATCTTCCGCCTGAGGCAATGGGTCTGGAAGGGAATGCGAGTCAACCGACCACAATGCGTTGCTAATTACACAAAGGATCTTGTCTATGCTCGCCTTGCTCCAGGCATTCTCAAGGAACTGGAAGATCGAAACCCAATTGGCCCTAAGGGGAGGCGAGCGGCGAAGCACTTTCAACTGCTAACGGATGATGTTGGACATCCAGCACTTGCCCAGCATTTGCACGCCATCATCGGATTCATGCGTGCAGCAGATTCGTGGGAACAAATGCTTCGGTTAGTCAATCGGGCGTTTCCGAAGCGGGGAGACTCACTCCAGTTGGAGCTTTTCACTGATCCCGATTAGCCCACCGTTTTCTGGCGGCCTTCTCGGCAATCGCTTTCCGTTGCTCGGCCGTGAGCTTCGCCGCCCTCGCCGGCCCACCCTTCTTCCCGCCAAGCCGACCAAGAGCGACTGCGGCGGGGTTCTTCTCCGGCCCGGGTTCCTGGGTAGGAGCCGGCTCGGCGTCCGGCACAACGGCGTCTAGAACGTGCCGGGCTATCTCGAAAGGGTCTTTCTGGCGTTTGCTTGAACGCTTAGGCATACTTTGATTGTAGCGTGAGACAATGCCAGGTCAAGATGGCTCTGTCTTGGGAAAGTCTATTGGTGGTCGT
>JAFGDS010000103.1 GCA_016931995.1 Pirellulales bacterium | reverse complement strand
GTCGGCGCGGCTGGCGACGTAGGATTCCAAAAACGCCGCCAGCGTGGCGCGCTCGCGGGCGGGAATCAGCCCCACGGCCGCCAGCTTATCGGCAAGGGCATCGTCCAGGGTCGCGACCCAACGGCTTACTTCGTCTTCCGGCGGCAGGCCGGTTATTTGTGACGCGACCAGCGCCTCGACCTTCGTGCGGACCGCTTCGGCCGTGCGGAGGGGAACCTTCCCCAGCCGGACCGTCTTGCGCTTGCCGTCCGGGGCAACAAACAGGATTCGCTTCCGCCCGCCGGGGTCCTTGCCAACGCTCGCCATAATGTCACCTGCCTTTGCCCTTTCGCTTGTCGGACACAATCCGCAGATTCAAGCACTCGCCCAGCGCGTCCCAGGAGTCCGTCGATATGCCGCGCTCGCCCTGGACCAGCTTGCAGAGGGTCGATTCGGCAATACCCGTGCGCCGGCTGATTTCAGCCCGGGTCAAGGGCGACTCCTCGATGAGTCGCCGCAACTGGTCGCTCAGTGCCTCGCGTTGTTTCTCTTTCATCGGTTGTCATCCTATCCGTGTCTTAGCGCCTTGTCAAGCCCCCGTCCTTGGATTCTCTTGTGGGGTTCGTGGCCGGGTCGCGGCGAACCGGGCTCGGTCACGTATCGTTCGGACGGGAAAACGCAACGGACGCGATGCTACGGCACATTAGGGCCATTACCTACCGAAGGAGGTAGCAACGGAGTCAGAATGGAATGCCTTCCGCCGAGGTGATCGGCGCGGGAGCCACCTGCCCGCCGCGTCGCGCCGTTCCAACTGGCCCGGGCTCGCGGTCATCGTCGGCACGGCCAGCTCGGGTGCTACCGCGATTGCTGGGGAGCAAAACCAGCCGCTCGCAAACCACCTTCAACTTGCTCCGCTTCTGGCCGCCCTTGTCTTCCCACGACTCCAATTTCAACCGCCCTTCCACCATGACGGGATTGCCCTTCGCGAGATACTGCCCCGCCGTTTCCGCCGTCTTGCCCCAACAGGTCACGTCAACGAAAGTGGTGTCTTCCACCAACTCGCCATTGGAACCCTTCCGCCGGTCGTTCACGGCAAGGCCCACGTCGCAAAGGGCCGTGCCGCTTTGGATGTAGCGTACCTCGGGCGCTCGTGTGACGTTGCCGACGAGGATTACGCGATTGTAGCTTGCCATGCCGTCGCCCTTTCCGTTGTGCGTCGCGAGAAGTGATCGACCAGCTCTTGGATCGTCCAGAACACGGGCACGCCCATCGCTTCCGCCCGGTCGGGTAGACTTGCGGACAGGGTCACCGGTATTCCTCCGACGTATCGAAAAAGGTTGTCTGCCGTTCTGATTGGTCAAGCTCGGTGGGCATGGGGGCCAGCCGTCGGCCAGCTTCGATGTCTTCGATGGTGTCCGGCAAGCGGGCCCAGAGCGGTGGCCATGGTTCGGGGGCGGGTTTGGGCTTCCGGGAATGGCGTGGGTGTGGGGGTCGTTTCCGGGTCATAGCGCCGATCCTCTGTTTTTTCTGGCGGATACCCCCGTGCATGTACCCCGTGCGCCCCCTGCGCCCCCCCGAGACCGTTCGGGGACGGTTGGAATGCCGCCCCGCGCTCCCCAAGCGCCCCCCCGGAAACCCCGTTTTTCTCGGGCTTTTTTGCGTGTGGGTGGCGCTTGGGGTACTTGGGGCGCAAATCAGGAGGTCTCCGTTGAAAAAATGCCGAGGTCCATACCGTAAGCCGTTTCGATCCGCTGGAGGTCTTCCCGAGTGCTCTGGGTGTACTTTCGCTGGCCATGGCTCTTGGCGGTGGTCAGGCCGTAGCGCTTGAGGGCCGTAGCCACGCTTCGGGCCGTCCAAAACTTGAACGCCGCCGGATCAGCCTTGACGGCGCGCTCGAGCAATTCCCCGGGTGTGGGGCGCTGGCCATACTCGATTGATTCAGCCAAAAGCCGCAGCACAATCTCGTCGTGGGCGGGCGTGGTGTCATCCCGACCCGTGTCGATCGTGTCGAGGGCGTGCTCTTGCATCAGACCCAAGAGCCCGCCGGCCCCGTGCTCTTCCACCCAACCGGCCAGGGCCAGAATGGGTTGCCACAGTTCATAATCCCGGCCACTCATTGCCGGGCACACGTCGGCGCGCCCGGGCAGGTCCAACCATGTCGGGCCATGTTCCAGAGCCAGGGCGTGGAGGTCATCGCGAAGACGCTGCCACCCATCGGGGTCGGCGTCGATCCGCCGACGGGGCTTGGGGCTGTCGGGGCCGGCTCGAAACATAGTAATAGGGATAGCCCGGCTCGCGAGGGCCGGGGGCAAACCAGCAATGCAGGCGAGTGCCTTGGGACCGTACACGTCGAAACTGACCGTCTTGAACCCGCTGGAGCCGACCGGCTCCAGCCGGATAGCCGAACCGCCCGCTTTGTAGCCGGCCAGTAGCATCGCCAGGATCTCCGAAACGTCCGGGTCGTTCGTCTTCCTCAACCGTTCCGCTTCGTCCAGCAGCAGCACGCCGCCGCGGTCGTGGAGAGTGCGGAACAGGCTCGCGGCGGTCATCGACGAGGAAGACAACGGCCGGAAAACCAATCGGACGAGGATCTCAAAGACACGGGACTTGCCGGACCCCAGGGGGCCGCCAACGTACAGATACGGCACCGCCGGCCAGGTCGGGTAGCAGTAGCTCAAAATGACCCAGAGCGCGATGGTCGCGGCGGTCTGGGTGCCGTGCGCCCGGGGTAGGTCGAGGAAGTAGACGATCCGGTCACACAAGGCGTCAAACACGCTGGCCGGGTCCGGGGCCGGGTCGCCCTCGATCCAGCGGCGTCGCGATTCCGCCGACCAGCCCGGCCGCATATTCGGCGTTGGGATCGACGGCTCGGGGAACACATAGAGCCGCCCGGCGTCCCCCAGGTCGATAGTCCGGCCAAGTGGTTTCCGTTCCCGCGTCCCATCGGCCCACCGCAGGTAAACGACCCAGCGGCCGACCACGTCGTCGCCGCAGGTGCTCATCGTGGGTACGGCCAGGCCACACACGTCGCGGGTAATGAATCGCTCGGGCCGGATCAATCGCGACGTGTCCAGTTCCACGTGGTCCCCGCCGGCCGGCTCGGATCGTTCCCCCTTGCGGGCCTCATCGGCCGCCAGGGTCAGAAGACGCTCGCCTACTGCCGCCGGGTCGAGTCCCGGGCGTTGGGACAGGAGCGTTTTGAGGAAGTCGTTCCGCTTGGCGGCGCACAGTATATTGAGTCGGTCCACCAGCAAGGTCTCGTTCCCGTCGCGGACGGTGACGGTGCCGTTGCCGGCGTGGCCGTTCGGTGAAAAGGTCAGGTCGAGTCCGCTCATTTTTTTCTTGGATACCCCCGGGCATGTGCCCCATGTGCCCCATGTGCCCCCAAAACACCACTACCGGTGGGTGCTTAATTCCCGTAGCTCGCGAAGCGCGCTCAACTTCGCCCGCAGGTCCACCTCGCCGTCGATAGTCCGGTGTCTCGGGAAGTGGATCGCCCTCAGGAACCGCTCGTCGAAAACCGAGCGGTGGGCCCGAGGCACTTCGAGGGCGGCGTACTGTTCAGTCAGGTTGGCCAGCGTCGGGTCATCGTGATCGTCGATGAGGTCCACGACCACCGCGCGGACGTGCTTGGGTCCGAAAACCCGGATGAAACCATCGACGTCAACCATCACAAGAACCGGCACGGTTGCCGGGCGCGGCGTGGACTTCGGCCGGCCGGACTCGGGCAAGGTGATTGTGCAAGATCCGTGTTTACTCACCATCGCCCTCCCTGTTGCATTGTGGGCAGCCCGCGGCGACCCACTCCTCGAACGCGCGGCGCGAATATCGCACGACCCCGCGGCCGATTTTCAGCGGGGGCGGCGACAGGCCGTCGCGTGCCCATGCCCATAATGTTCGAGTCGAAACACCGCACAGCGCGGCCGCTTCGCGCAATGTCAACAACGCAGGACTCAATCCCTCAGTCGTGGTAGCAATGCTCACAACCAAGCCTCCTCGGTCCAAGACGCGCCCGCCGGCGGTACCCCCGCCGGTCGAAACCGCGCCGAACACGAACCCAAAACCGGCGGAAACCGGTGCCGGGGGGTGCGTTGACCGAGAAGGTCATAAGCCGTTTATTTGCAAGCATTTGCGGCCGTCTCCCGGGGGTTGCGGTTTTTTTGCGGGCCGCCGCTTCGCCCCGGTTTCATCCGGTTTCGCGGTTGACCCGATCCGGTTTGGGGCCGATAATTGTACAAAAGGGGTGATTTGTGCGATTTGGTGAGTGAGCCATGAAGACCCTCGAAGCCAGCACGCTCCGGCAAGGCATTTCCGACGCCTTGAACACGGTGGCCTACACGGGCGAACGGATCAGCATCCGGCGGCACGGCAAGCTAGTGGCGGTGCTCGTGTCGGTGGAAGACGCCGCCGTGCTCGACGCGCTTGAGGATCGGCTCGACGTGGCGGAAGCCAAGAAGGCCCTGAAAGAGAAGGGCAGCATCCCTTGGGCGGAGGTCAAGAAACGGCTGCGACTCAAATCGCGGTAGGTGAGCCATGACCTACCGAATCGAGGTCAAGCCCTCGGCAGCGGACGCGCTGACCAAGATCCCCCGGCCGCACCGGCAGCGCATCGCCCGGAAGATCGACCAACTGGCCAACAACCCGCGTCCCCGGGGCGCGATTCTCCTGGAAGGCCCGTCTTCCCTTTACCGTATCCGCGTCGGGGACTACCGCGTCATCTACCAGATTCAAGACGCGGCGTTGGTGGTGCTTGTGGTGCGGATTGGCGGGCGTGGCGACGTATACCGCCACCTCCCGTGACCTCGCGGATCGCGCCGCATTCCTGGGCGCGGTGTCAGACTTCGTTCCGCTTGACGATGCTCCTGCCCCGTGGCCGACCGGCGCGTGGAGTGTTCTTCTGTTCGCCCAGCGACCGGCGGGCGACGCGAAGGCACCGGCTCCAAGTGTCGAAGGTCGGTAGCTTGTAATCCTCGATTTCGCCAAGGTCGCCCTGGTTGGTGGGAATGCCCTCCTTGCGGAACAGGTCGTAGGCTTTGCGGTCCGTCAACCGCTTCTCCGCCTTGCGTTCGGCGCATTGATAAGCCAAGTAGGCTTGCCGGACCGCAGGCGTCAACGAACGCAGGGCCGCGTCCCGGTCGAGCCCGCCGTTGACTTCCTCGGGGTCCTTTTTGGCCAGCTTCATTGCCGCCGCGTTCGCTTCGTCCGTGGTGATGGCGGACGGCCCGCGTGCGCCGGTAGCCGGGTCGGCTTTCATTGGTGAAGCCGGTTCACCGACGGCATGAACCACGCGGCCCAGCGCTTCCAATGCGTATGATGTCGCCCTGGCTACAGAGGCCGGACAAATCCTGAACACTTTGTGGCATTCTTCCGTCTTGCCCCACGGTATCAGTTCCTCGCCTTGGAAACTGCGCAAGACCGAATGTCGCTCGACTCTGAAAGACGGACCCGGATACCTCAAACCCAGGTACAGCAGGACCTCCGGCCAACCCAACTCGTAAATGATCTCGGTTAGTTCGTTGTCGCCAAGGGATAGCTGGTCCTCGAATTCCATGCACGTTTCCCGGATACCGTGGTAGCAATGCAACAACTGCTCATACACGCTTTCAAACGTTGACTCCTTCGGCATCGGGTCCCCTGTGTTTTCGGCGAAGTAATGCCAGATTGTCCTTTCTGTTAATCCATGCGTCACTTGGCCTTCCGGGAGGGAGTCTCGTACCGTAGCGTCTGACACGTAGAACCCACCCTTACCACCAAAATTCAGCCAAGGGCGCTCTGCGTCCATCGCAAGGTCTAGGAGGGACGCCGTGCGGCTAAGGACGACTCCAAAAGGGAACCGATCTGTCGACTGGTCAATACGGGGCAACTCGCCCCACTCAACAAAATCGCCCGCAAAGCGCCAATGTGTACCCAGTCGCTTCCTGTCTCCGCATTCAAACAGGCTATACCGAGCGCCATCTCCCGACAGCGGCGTATGAGTCAGGAGCACGCAGAGGTTTTGCGGTAACCGACGTAGTTCGTTCTCGATGGTGTCGAGACGCCAGCGGAAGTCTTCTAAACTCGATTTGCGCATCATGCCCACCTTTCAAACCGGGCCGAACCGGGCAGGGGCCGCCGAAAGGCAGGTGAGAAAGCGGGTGCCCTGCCAGGTTCGCGTTGAAGGCCGGGGCGCTTGCAAGTCGCCCGCAGCCGTCCCGATGGCACCAGTTTACCGCCGAGAGGTCCGACCGAGAAGACAATTCGATTGGGCAGCTCCTCCGGCTCGCCGGCACACCTTCAGTTCATCTTTTGGTATCGGTAGATCTTGTCCCGAACGTGCTGGTGGAAGTACCGCCCGTGCGACTCGGCCGCCATTAGCCCGCGGTGGACTTCGGGCGGCACGTCGAAATACCGGTACACTTCGCCGCCTGTGAACTCGATCTCCAGGACCCATTGCTCTTGGTCGTATCCCACGGACCGCAATGCGGAAGAACGGACCGGCGTTCGCTCAATCGCGTTCTCACGTGAGGCTGGCGCGGTGCGGATGGGCTGTTCTGGCTTCGGCCCATCGCAGGACAGCCCGACACCAGCCACAATCGCCAGCAGCAACCCGGCGCGCCGAAGCCGCCAGCCTACGCTCGTCGTTCTTGTTGCCATCCTGCCACCCCATGGCGTTCGCGTTACGGCTCGTAGCCCAGTCTCTTGGCTTTCGCAAGATCCCTCTCCGCCGCCGCGCGCTGGCCCTTCGATTTGTAGGCCAAACCACGGAAGTAATACGCGTCGGCGTCTTTCGGATCGAGCCGGATTGCCTCGGTGAAGTCGGCGATGGCACTATCGTACTCGTGCTTAAGGCGGTAGGCATCACCGCG
>JAFGDS010000102.1 GCA_016931995.1 Pirellulales bacterium | reverse complement strand
TCGTTCCTCCTGTTGGTTTGTCGCCCGTTGCCAAAACGGTCGTGTCCGGACGGGGTGAAAGGACGGGATTCACAAGATTGACGGGATGACCATCGAGTGGGTTCGGCGAAATAAGCCCCCAATATCGGCCTTCATTCGACGGAAGGCTGCACAGCCACAAGTCGTGATACCGGTGCGGCTGCGCCGCAGGATTTTCCGAGGCATGGCTCCGGTGTCCAATGGAACTTGGGCCAGGAAACGAATCGCTCGCGCTCTTGAAATGCCCATTGGACACCGGAGCCATGCCTAAAAAATCCCGGGGGTCCGGGGGCAGCGCCCCCGCGCATTGTTGTGGCGGATGAACCCAATATCGGTGTTTATTCTCGATGGGGCTCGCGAGCCCATTGACGTCGCCGTGGCGATGCGCTACCAAAGAGGATGGTTCGGCAACGAGCCGTACCCGTCATCCTGAGCGCAGCAAAGGATCTCCGCCGATGTTCTTACGAGATCCTTCGCTGCGCTCAGGATGACACGCGATGCCGCGGATGGTCGGCAAGGACGCGACGTGGCCCGCATGAGGTTCGATCATCGGCTCGGCGGGAGCCTCGCCCTCCCGGGCAGGAGCCTTGCCCGCCCTGGATGCCTTGCCTTCTGGAGAAAGGGGACTCGCTCGATGCGACACGCAAAATCCATCCTCGCTTTGGCCACTGTCGCCGTATTGCTCTTGTCCCCAGGCGGGGGCGTTGTTGCCGCCGAGCCATCCGGCGCGAGAAAGCCCAACGTCATCGTCGTCATCACCGACGACCAGGGCTACGGCGATTTCTCGTGCCTGGGCAATCCCATACTGAAGACGCCGCACCTCGACCGGCTGCACGACCAGAGCGTGCGGTTCACCGATTTTCACGTCGCGCCGATGTGCACGCCCACGCGAGGGCA
Source organism: Pirellulales bacterium (assembly GCA_016931995.1). Classification (GTDB taxonomy): domain Bacteria; phylum Planctomycetota; class Planctomycetia; order Pirellulales; family Thermoguttaceae; genus JAFGDS01. The sequence goes on along the minus strand of JAFGDS010000102.1, from coordinate 119,345 downwards.
GCTTCTAAGCGGCCGCGACTGCCTGGCCAACGGGGCCATGAACGTCAGCAGCGGGCGGGCGCTCTTGCGGCGCGAGCTGCCCACGCTGGCCAACGCGATGGCCGACGCCGGCTATCGCTGCGGGCATTTCGGCAAATGGCACCTGGGCGACAATTATCCCTACCGCCCGCAAGACCGCGGGTTTCACGAGGCGGTCCACTATCTCTCCTCCCACATCGGCAGCGCGCCCGACTTCTGGAACAACGATTACTTCGACGACACCTACCACCACAACGGGCGCCGCGAGAAGTTCCAGGGCTACACCACCGACGTGTTTTTCAACGAAGCGATCGAGTGGATGGGCCGTCGGGCGGCCGAGGACAAGCCGTTTTTCTGCTATCTGGCCACGGCCGCGGCGCATGGGCCGCTGTTCGTGCCCGAGGCGGATCGACGGAAATATGAAGGCATCGAGTTCCCCGGCGTCGGCCCAACGCGGCAGGGACCCGTTGCCCGGTTTTTCGGCATGATCGCCAACATCGACGACAACATGGGCAGGCTCGAGGAGTTCTTGCGGACCTCGAAGCTCCGCGACAACACGATCGTTGTGTTTCTGACGGACAACGGCGGCACGGTCGGCGTGCCCGTCCACAACGCGGGCATGCGCGGGCGGAAGATCGACCTGTACGAGGGCGGGCATCGCGTGCCGTGCTTCGTCCGCTGGCCTGGTGGGGGGCTGCGTCCGCCGGGCGACGTGGCCGAACTGGCCGAGGTGCAGGACCTGTTTCCCACGCTCGTCGAGCTGTGCGGCGCGTCGTTGCCCAAGGGAGCGGAACTGGACGGCATCAGTCTCGCGCCGCTTCTGCGGGGCGAGGTCGAGCATCTGCCCGACCGGACGCTTGTGGTGCAGTTCAGCCGGATGAACCAGCCCGTGCCGCGGCGCGGCGACGCCTGCGTGCTCTGGCGGCGCTGGCGGCTGGTGGGCGACAAGGAGCTTTACGATCTGGTGACGGATTTTCCGCAGAAGAATAACGTGATTGACGAGCACGCGGACGTGGCCGCGAAAATGCGCGAGGAATACGAGAAGTGGTGGGGGCGGGTCTCTCCCCGCGTGAATGAATTCAGCGCTCTGACGCTCGGCGCCGACGCCGAGAATCCCGCGATGCTCTCGCCGTGCGAGTGGCAGGATTCGTTCTTCGATCAGGGGCATCAGGTCCGCATGGGCGCGCGCCGCAACGGCGCGTGGAACGTCGTGGTGGATCGGCCGGGGCGATACGAGTTCGAGCTGCGCCGCTGGCCGCGCGAGGCCGACGCGGCCCTGGACGCCGGGCTGCCCGCCGCGAAGCACGCCGACGGGACGTTCCCCGCCGGGGTGGCCCTGCCCATCGCGAAGGCGCGGCTGTCGATCGCCGGGTTCGATGAAAGCCGCGCTACGCCGGCCGGGGACAAGTCGGTTACGTTCACCGCGGAGCTGCCGGCGGGCCGCACGCGGTTGAAAACGTGGTTCATGGACGCGGCGGGAGAGGAGATCTGCGGGGCGTACTACGTGTACGTGAAGAGGCTTTAATGAGGGATAACGAATGCAACGAGTACGGAGGAGGACAAACCATGTCGCATTCCAGTAGGCTTGTGGCGGTTGCCTTGGTTCTCCGCACTGTCCTTCCGCTTGCCGCCGCCGAGTTGCCCGAGGTCAAAGTGACGGAGGACAACACGGTCATCACCCGATCGTGCCGGATCGTCATTCCGCCGGGCACGATGATCCAGGACGCGGACGGCAACGGCGTGATCCAGATCGGCGCGCCGGACGTCGAGATCGAGTTCGACGAGGGCGCGGCGCTGCGCGGCTCGTCGGCCGACACGCCGCCGGACGAGTACCGGGGCTACGGCATCCGCATCGACAGGCAGGCCAACGTGACGCTCCGCGGCGCGAACGTGAGCGGGTTTTGGTGCGGCATTTGGGCCACGAGGGCGGACGGGCTCGCGATCGAGCGGGCGGACGCCTCGGACAACCGCCGGGCGCGTCTCAAAAGCACGCCCGCCGCCGAGGACGGCGCCGACTGGCTCTTCGGACACGACAACGACGACGGCCAATGGCTCGCCCAGTTCGGCTCGGCCATCTACATCAAGGACTCCGCCGGCGCGACTGTCCGCGAGTCGCGCGTCTGGCACGGGCAAAACGCCCTGTGCCTGGACCGCGTCACGAAGTCGAAGATCTTCGACAACGATTTCTCGTTCAATTCCGGCTGGGGGATCGCTCTGTGGCGATGCACGCGCAACGTCATCAGCCGGAACGCCGTCGATTTTTGCATCCGCGGCTACAGCCACGGCGTGTACAATCGCGGGCAGGATTCCTCCGGGATCTTCGCCTTCGAGCAGAATAACGAAAACGTCTTCGCCGAGAACTCGGCCACGCACGGCGGCGACGGGTTCTTCGGCTTCGCGGGGCGCGAGTCCATCGGCGACGTCGGCGAGCATCCGGTCGAGTGGTACAAGCGCCGCGGCAACAGCGACAACCTCCTGGTGGGCAACGATTTCTCCTACGCCGCCGCCCACGGCATCGAGAATACCTTCTCGTTCGGCAACAAGTACCTCGCCAACCGGATCGTCGGCAACGCCATCTGCGGCGTTTGGGCTGGCTACTCCCGCGAGACGCTCATCGCGGGCAACCACTTCGAGAACAACGGCGAGATGGGCTACGGCCTCGAACGCGGCGGCGTGAACGTCGATCACGGCGGCGACAACCGCATCGTGCACAACACGTTCGTCAAGAACAAATGCGGGGTACACCTCTGGGGCGGAGCGAATCCCGATTTCGACAAGCGCCGCTGGGGCCAGGCCAACGGTTACGCCTCGACCGGCTCCGTGATTGCCGAGAACGCGTTCACCGGCGACGCATTGGCATTCCATTTTCGCGGGCCCGGCCAAGTGACCCTGGGACGCAACACGCTGGTGGACGTGGGCGAGGAGATGACCGCCGAGCCGGCGTACCAGGTTGTCCGCGACGAATCGTTCGCCGTGCCGCCCTTGGCGATTCCCGCCCACGAGGTCCTCGGCAAAACCCGGCCCGTCGGCGCCCGGGCCCACCTGCGCGGCCGCGAGAACATCATCATGACCGAATGGGGCCCGTGGGATCACGTATCGCCGCGTCCGGCTGCGGCGGAGAAGGCGCCCGAGAGACCGGTGGGGGAGAAGAAAGCAGCCAAGCCGCTTGCGGCTTCGCAATGAACAACGTGATTTCGCGTTTCCTAACACACTCTCCAGAGATTGAAAGAAAGACGGATGTCCCATGAACATCGAGCACATTGCCCTGAACGTGGCCGAGCCGGGCGGGATGGCGAAGTGGTATTGTGAGCACTTAGGGATGCGCGTGGCCTTGGAGAACGGCGCGGCGTGGTTCGTGGCGGACGGGTCGGGCAAGGTGGTGCTCGAGCTGTACTGCAACCCACCCGACGCCGTGCCCGACTACGAGGCCATGAACCCGCTCGTGCTGCATGTGGCCTTCGCCAGCGCCGACGTGGCCGCCGATCGCGCGCGTCTGGTGGCGGCCGGGGCCACGCCCGAGGGCGATATTCGCCAGACGCCCGCGGGCGACACGTTTTGCATGGTCCGCGACCCCTGGGGCCTGACCGTGCAGCTCGTCCGGCGCGTGCGACCGTTTGTATAGGTATCGGCCAACGCGAAGGCCGTCATGCCGGGCGAAGCGAAGCATCTCGCGTCCTCCTACCCCGACGAGATCCTTCGCTTCGCCCAGGATGACAATGATGGCTCGGATGAAGATGGCTCGCTCAGGCTGACGATAATGGATCGGATGATAATGGCTCGGACGAAAAGGGGCGTTGCAGGAAACGCGAGGAGTCTCGACATGTCACACTATCTCGGCGCGGCCCCGTTTCGTTGGATTCCCTGGGGGTTGGCCCTTGTATTCGCGGCGTTGAATGCGTCTCCGGCGCGGGCCGGCTCGCCGTGCGACTGTCCGACGCTGGACGATTTGCCCGTGCTGCCGCGCAACGTCCGCCTGCTGCAGTTTTCCAGCCACAACAAACAGGGCATCAATGGCGACGCCGAGTGGCCTCTGTACGAGGACGATCGCGGCGACGCGGTGGTGTTCGACGCGGCCGGCCCGGGCTGCGTCCGCAGCATCTGGCAGACGTGCATCCCCGGGGGACAATCGCTGAAGTTCTACTTCGACGGCGAGGCGGAGCCCCGCTTCGAGATCCCCGCGCTCGACTTCCACGGCGGCAAGCATCCGCTCTTCCCCAAGCCGCTGGTGTCGTGCGAAAACCTGGGCTACTACGCCGGGGGCGACAACGCCGGCAACTGCTTCGTGCCGATCCCCTTCGCCAAGTCGCTCAAGGTTAGCGTCACCGGGCAGTGCTCCTTCAACCACTTCCTCTATGAGCTCTATCCGCGCGGCACGCCGGTGACAACGTTCACGGGCAAGGAGGACCGCTCCTATCTTCTGAGGGCCTTTGCCGAGCAGGGCGAGGAGCTGTCGCCGCCGGCCGACGCGACGGCGACGCGGGTGGAAGCAGTCGAGTTGAAGCCGGGCCAGGCGTGGGACGTGCTCCAGGCGTCCGAACCGGCCACCGTGTCGCGGATCGTGATCGAGGGCCCCGCGTCCGAAGAGTTTCTCCGGCAGGTGGAGATCGAGATGTGGTGGGACGACGCGCCGCGGCCGGACGTGCTTGCGCCGATGGGGATGTTCTTCGCGTGTCCGCTGCGGCCGGAGAACGTGCGGTCGCTGCCCGCCAAGGTCGAGGTTCTGCCCGAGGGCCGGATCCGGTTGACCAGCTACTTCCGCATGCCGTTTTGGCGATCGGCGCGAATCGCCCTGGTGAGTCGCGCCGCCGGGGCGAAGCCGCTGGGACCCGTCAGCGCCGAGATCCAGCTTGTGCCGCAACGTTATGCCGAGACAGACACCGGCTACTTCACCGCGCTCTATCGCGACGGGCGGACGGAGATGGCCCGGGACTGGCTGATCCTCGACGCGCTGGGGACCGGGCGGTTCCTGGGCTTGGTGCAAACCATGGAGGGCGGGCATTATTGCGAGGGGAACGAACGGTTCGCGGCCGACGGCGCGGGGATGCCGCGGATCCACGGCACCGGCAGCGAGGACTATTATCTCGCCTGCCTTTGGCCCAATCCGAACTTCAACAAGCCGTTCGCCGGTTGCGTGGGCGACATCACGAAGAAGCCCGGCCCGGCCTGCTACTACCGGTTCCACCTGGAAGCCGCGATGCCGTTCTATTCGGCCCTGGACGCCCGGATCCAGCACGGCGGGATGAGCGACATCGTCTCCCATTATCGCAGCCTGGGGTTCGCGTACTTGCGCCGAACGCCCGTGTTGTTCCAGACGGACTTTATCGACGTGGCCAACGGGACGAGCGAGCGCGAGCACGACTACCAGGCGGCGGACTCGACGTTGACCGAGGAGCTAACGGCTTCGTACGAGGGCAACCACGCGGGCGTGCTGGTGCGCGACCGCGGCCGCGTTCATGCCGGCGGGGAGATTACGTTCACGGTGGCGGTTGACCCGGACAACGCGGGCGTGCGGCTGCGCCGGCGGCTCGACCAGAAGTCGCCGCGCCAAGCGGCCGACGTGTTCGTGGACGGCCAACCGGCCGGCACGTGGTACCACGCCGACCAGAACGAGTTCCTGCGGTGGCACGACGCCGAGATTGACCTGCCGCCGGAGCTGACCCGGGGCAAGTCGGAGTTGACGATCCGTTTGGCGATCAAGTCCGGCGGCGGCCACGGCCCATTCACGGATTACCGCTACGAGGCGCTGTCGTACCGATTCGGCGGCGATGCGGCTGTTGGAAGTCGCGAAGGCGCCTCGCGGCAATAGGCTGGCCGAATCCCGATTTGTAGGAGGCGACTCCCGTCGCCGATCTCCCGCGAAACAACCGCAAATCGGCGACGGGAGTCGCCTCCCACGGGCGTGGTGGTTAGCGCGCCGCCTTTGCCGGGCTGGCCTTCTTCTCCTGCTGCCCCAGGAGGGCGATCTCCTTCTGAAGCATGAGCAGGACCGTGTGCAGGAACGTCACGACCATGGGGCCGACGAAGATGCCGATGGGCCCGAGCACTTTCACGCCGCCGAGAATGCTCAGCAAGGCAAGAAGCGGATGGATGTTCGACCGGCCGTGCAGGATCATGGGTTTGATCAGGTTGTCCACGAGCGAGACGACCAGCGCCCCGTACAGGGCCAGCGCGATCGCCGCCACCGGCTGTCCGTGGAAATAGAGCCAAACGCAGCACGGCGCCCAGATGGCCGTCGCTCCAACGAATGGCACCATGGCGAAGAGCATGGTGAGCACGGTCAGGAGAAAGATGGCTCCAAGGCCGGCGAAGTAGTATCCGATTCCGGCCAGGATTCCTTGCGCCACGGCCGAGACGACGCTGGCCAGGACGACGGCGCGGGTGATGGAGTCGAATTCCTCGATCAGTTGCGTTTCGTACCGGTCGGCCAAGGGCGAAAGGCGCATGACGGCGCTAACCATGCCGGGACCGTCCGCCAGGAAGTAGTACAGGGCGATGACCATGATGCACAGCCCGACCACCATCGATAGGGCGTATTGCGTCGTGCTCACCAGCAGTGGCGTGAGCCAGGCCTGGATCCGCTCGACGGCCTCCTTCTGGATCTCGTCGGCCGACAGTTCCAGATCGAATCGTTCGTTCAACCCGTTGACGGCTCGGGCGACGGCCTGCCGGTCGATCTTGTTGACGTCCAAGTCCCGCGACAATTCAATTCCCTCGGCGATGCCCTGGACGATGATGAACAATAGCGGGATGAGAAAAATCAACAAAATGGCCACGGTCGTCAGCGCCGCGGCCCATCGGTCGTGGCCTTTCAGCCGCGCGACGAACCACTGGTGTAGCGGGCGAAACATGACCACCAGCAGCACCGCCAGGAACAGCGGCAGAATGAACCCCGCCATCACCTTGAAAAACAACGCCGCCACCGCGACCAGGAGCACCACCAGGACGATGAAGGAAACCATGCGGGCCATGGGGGGACTCGGGGTTGGAGGTCGGAATTTGGAGGTCGGAAGTCGGAAGTGGGAAATCGGACAACGTTCCTAATTCCGACTTCGCAAGCCGCTTGCGGCTTCGCAATGCATGAACGCCGGCCATCGCGGCGCGGCATCGGCGCCGCCCCTAACCCTTGAATCGGGCCCGCCCGGGCGTCAGAATAAGTCGGACCGCGTCCGATGTGATCTGGACCCCCCGCATGGATGAGTCGCCCAAGCCCTCCCGCCTGAAACGCTGGGCCTTGCTCGCCCTGAAGCTGGCCATCGTGGCGGTGCTGTTCTGGTTTGTCCGGGGCACCCTCTTCACCGCCGTGCGGCAGCTTCGCGACCACCCGATCTCGGTGCGCCCCGGCTGGCTGGTTGCTTCTGGCGCGATCTACCTTGTCGGCCTGCTCCCGGCCGCGCTTTTTTGGCGGCATGTGATGCGACGGCTTGGGCAAGACGCGAGGCTCGGCGAGACGATCCGGGCGTATTACATCGGGCATCTCGGCAAATACGTGCCGGGCAAGGCCATGGTGGTCGTTCTGCGGACCGGCCTAATCCGCAGCCAGCGGGTGAACACCACCGTGGCCGCCGCGAGCGTGCTCCATGAGACATTGACCATGATGTCCGTCGGGGCCCTGCTGGCCGCCGCGATTCTGGCCTTCTGGTTCCGCGAACATGCCGTTTTGTGCCTGATTTCGTTGGGATTGCTGCTCCTGGCGGGTCTGCCCGTCTTCCCGCAGGTGTTCCGACGATTGGCACGGCTGGCCGGCGTGGGACGCTCCGATCCCGGCGTGGCCTACCGGCTCGAACGGCTCGGCTGGGGCACGCTCCTGCGCGGCTTGGTGGCCATGACCCTCGTCTGGATCATGCTGGCGACGAGCTTTTGGGCCGTGCTCCGGGCGATGGGACTGGACGAGCTTTCCTGGGCGGGGCAGCTCCCCCGGTGTCTGGCCGGCGTGTCGCTCGCCACGGTGGCAGGATTCCTGTCTCTTGTTCCAGGGGGCGCCGGCGTGCGGGAAATGGTCCTGGCCGAGTTGATGGTGCCCTCGTTCGGCCAGCTCGTCGCGGTGGCGGGGGCGGTTGTGCTCCGGCTCGTGTGGTTGGTGGCGGAACTGGGAATCTCGGCTATACTCTATATGGGGGGTAGTCGTGGGCAGACGTGACCCGCCGGCTGGGTTAGAATCGACGGAATCGAGGCAAAAGCATGCTTTCCATCGTCGTTCCCGTGTTCAACGAGGCCGAGAGCCTCGACGCCCTGCACGCCGAGCTGGCCGAGGTGGCCGCGGCCCAGGGCTACAAGCTCGACGTCGTCTTCGTCGATGATGGATCGACCGACGGCTCCTGGGACGTGCTCCGGCGGCTGGCCGAGGCGGACCCCCGGGTCAAGGCGCTGCGTTTCCGGCGGAACTTCGGCAAGGCGGCCGCCCTGAGCGCCGGTTTTGCCACCGCCCGGGGCGAACTGGTGATGACGCTGGACGCCGATCTCCAAGACGACCCGCGCGAGATTCCCCGATTTCTGGCCGAGATGACCAAGGGCCTCGACGTGGTCAGCGGATACAAGCAGGTCCGCCACGACCCATGGCACAAGGTGTGGCCCTCCCGCGTGTTCAACTGGATGGTGAGCCGCCTGACGGGCGTGGTGCTGCACGACCACAACTGCGGGATGAAGTGTTACCGTCGGGAGATCTTTGAGGAGGTCCATCTTTACGGCGAGCTGCACCGGTTCGTGCCGGTGCTGGCGGCGGCGCGGGGGTATCGCGTGGGCGAGCTGGTGATCCAGCACCGCCCGCGGAAGTTCGGCCGCTCGAAATACGGCGTCACCCGAATCGTCAAGGGCTTCCTCGATCTCTTGACCGTGAAGTTCCTCACCGGTTTTGGCCAGCGGCCGCAGCACGTGCTGGGCACGTTGGGGCTCGGGTCGTTTCTGCTGGGCCTCGTGGGGCTTGTGTATCTGGCCGGGTACTGGCTCGTCGCGCAGCTCGCGCCGGATTTGGGGCTCACCCCGCTGCACCAGCGGCCCGCGGTGATCTACTCGGTGGGTCTGCTGCTCCTGGGCGGCCAGCTCATGTCGATCGGCTTCCTGGGCGAATTGATCCTGGCCTACCACAGGCACGACGTGCGGACGTATTCCATTGCCGAACGGACGGACCGGCCGCCGCGGACGGCGTCGCCGGATTCGGATCTGGATTCCTCCAACCCAACGGATTCCTCCTTGGACCGCTCATGAACGAAGATACTAACGCGTCCTCCGCGAAATCCGCGCCCGAGCCGGCGCGTTGCGAAGCCGCAAGCGGCTCGTCGGGTCGCGTTGTTGGAGAGCGCGCCGCCGATCCGAACGCTCGGCTGCGCCGCGGCGTGTACGCGATTTTCATCGCCTTGAGCGTCGGCGCGATGCTCGGCCGGATCTTGGCCGTGGACGCGGTCGATCGCACGGCCGTCGAGAACGACCGGATCGCCAAGGCCCTAGGCGAGAAGCGCGCGCAGTTCACCCAGCGCGGTCTCGCCGGCGACGCCCTGGCCGAAGCGCTTGCCAAGGAGGAGACGCGGCTGCGCGAGCGGATCCGCCTCCGCCGGCCGTTCTTGAGCGCGAACGACCGAAGCCGGCTCTGCGCGGTCCGGGCGCTGGTCGAGCCGGAGATGCGGGTGCCCGACGCGCCCTATGCCATCGACCGCGTGATCCAGGAGCCCGGCTGGGACACGATCGACATGGTCAAGCACGATGGCCACGTGTATTCGAGCAAGCCGCCGCTGCTCTCGACGCTACTGGCTGGCGAGTATTGGGTCATCCACCGGCTCACCGGGGCCACGCTCGGGACGCATCCCTACGAGATCGGCCGGTTCCTGCTGGTGACGGCGAACGTCGTGCCGCTGGCGTTGATGATGTGCCTCGTGGCCGCGATGGCCGAGTGGCTGGGCACGACCGACTGGGGCCGGCTGTTCGTCGTGGGCGCGGCGGCGTTCGGCACGTTTTTGACCACCTTCGCCATCGTCCTCAACAACCACACGCTCGGCGCGGCCGGCGCGATGGTCGCCCTCTGGGCGGGCGCGCGGATCTGGTTCGATGGGAAGCGCAGCGCATGGTATTTCCTGCTCGCCGGGTTTGCCGGCGCGTTCACGGTAACCAACGACCTGCCGGCGCTGGCGTTCTTGGCGGCGCTGGGCGGCGTACTCTTGCTGAAGGCGCCGCGGCCGACGCTGTTTTTCTTCGTCCCGGCGGTGGCGGTGGTGGCCGCGGCCTTTTTCGGCACGAACTGGATCGCCCACGAGGATCTTCGGCCGCCGTACATGCACCGCGTCGAGGGCGACAACTGGTACGATTACACCTACGAGCGCAATGGCCGCCAGATCGAAAGCTACTGGCGAAACCCCGTCGGCCTGGACCGTGGCGAGCCGTCCGACCGCGTCTACGCCCTGCACGCCCTGGTGGGCCATCACGGCATCTTCTCGCTCACGCCCATGTGGCTCTTGAGCGTAGCCGGCGTTCTCGTTTGGCTCGTCCGGGGCGATCGCAACCGGCGGGAGCTGGCCGTGCTGGTGGGCGGGGTGTCGGTGGTGTGTCTCGTCTTTTTCCTCTTCCTCGAGACGCACGGCCGCAACTACGGCGGGATGAGCTGCGGCTTCCGCTGGGTCTTCTGGCTCGCGCCGTTATGGCTCGTCGTCATGCTCCCCGCCGCCGACGCGATGGCCCGGCGCGGCTGGACCCAAGCCCTGGCCCTGGTCCTCCTGGCCGCCTCGGTCCTCTCGGCCAGCTATCCGACCTGGAACCCCTGGACGCACCCGTGGCTGCTGGACTATTTGCATTACCTGGGTTGGATTCAGGTGTAAACCGAACGTCTTCCCTCGCCCGCGAGAGCGAGAGAGGGGTCGGGGGTGAAGGGAGGTGAAGCTGCGTGTGAATTACGAGGATTACCGACGTTGGTCGGAGGATCTGGCTATTACCTCGCCCCTGTTGGTCTTACCAAGCACGGCTTCATTGCGAAGCCCTTCTCCGCGCCTCCGCGCCTCCGCGCGAGACAAACATCGTTGAAGAATGCTCGCGCGGAGACGCGGAGACGCAGAGGAAGGGCTGTGATCTTCGGGACGTTATGCACAACGAAACCATGATAGCGCGACGCATCCGCGATATTATGTATATTCGTTTGTTCAGTGTTCAACACGGGAAACACGCTTCGTCCCACCCGCCCGGGTTATCCTCTGCAAGCCCTCTCAAATCGTGCCTACAATAGAGTTTTTGCCCCCTGGCCCTGCGTGCCCTGTGATCTTGCTTCCCGAGGTGGTGTGCCGATGATGTCGCCCGAGTCGAGCCAAATGACGGTTCCGCGGTTCGCGGCCTTGAAGGCGGCGCGGCGGAAGATCACCGTGTTGACGGCGTACGATTTCCCGATGGCCCAACTGATCGACGCGGCGGGGATCGAGGCGATCCTGGTGGGCGATAGCATGTCGATGGTCGTGCAGGGCCACGCCAACACGCTGCCGGTGACGCTCGACGAGATCGTCTACCACGCCGAGATGGTCGGCCGCGCCGTGCGTAATGCGCTGGTGATCGTCGATATGCCCTTTCCGAGTTTCTTGTTGGGCCGGTACAAGGCGATCGAAAACGCCGGGCGGATCTTGAAGGAGACGCGGTGCCAGGCCGTGAAGCTCGAGGGCGGCATGGACCAGGCCGAGGTGATCGAGGCCCTGGTCTCGGCCGGCATCCCCGTCATGGCCCACGTGGGCTTGCGCCCGCAGAGCATCCACAGCCTGGGCGGATACCGCGTCCAGCGAGACCGCGAGGAGCTGATGGCCGACGCCCGGGCGGCGGCCGAGGCGGGCGCGTTTTCGGTGGTGCTCGAGTGCATCGCGGCCGAGGTCGCCCGGGATATCACGGCCGCGGTGAAGATCCCCACGATCGGCATCGGTTCCGGGCCGGACTGCGACGGCCAGGTGCTGGTGATGCACGACCTGTTGGGCCTGAACACCGGCCACGTGCCGCGTCACGTGAAGCCCTACGCCCAGCTTGCCCCGCGGGTGACCGACGCCGTGACCCGCTGGCGCGACGACGTCCGCCGCGGCGCGTTCCCGGGCGAGGAGCAGACGTTTCATTAGGGGGCAAGGCCGCAGGGCAAGGCCGCAGGGCATGCCCGCGGAGTGCCACTGGCTCTGCCAGTGTTGCCGCACATAACCCACTGGCGAAGCCAGTGGCACACGCCGAATGCGGCCCACCTCGCACTGGCGAAGCCAGTGGCACACGCGGGGGGCCGTGGAAGCCTATCGTCCCGGTTGATCGGTCGCCGGCTCGGCGGGCTGGGTTGGCCAGTGATGGTAGGTGTGGGGGCAGCCGGGCAGGTAGAGGGGGAGGCGATCGAAACGCTCGCCGCCGAAGTAGTTCAGGCCGTAATAGCCCAGCGCCAGGCCGACCACGCCGCCCAGCACGATCTTGACGATCTCGGCGCCCAGGTTGGTCCGCCGGGCGTTTCGCCGCAGGCGCGCGGCCACGGCCGCGGCCGAGTCGTCGACGCCGGAGCGATCGACCGGCGCGAAAGCGACCGTCCCGTCGCCGCGGCGGGCGGACTCGCCTTTCCCGCGTGGCGGCGCGATGGCGAACAGGTCCTCCTCGTCGGGCTCGGCCGAGGGCTCGTCTCTCGCGACGCCTTCCGCCGCGACCCCGTTGACCAACGGCCCCGCCGGTCCCACGTCGTACATCGCGATCTCGTCCGGCGCGCCGGCCTCGGCGATCACTTCGTCCAGAGCGAGCGTCTCCGGCGCGACGGCTTCGGCGACCGCATCATCCTGGGCGGTCTCCTCCGGGGCGATCGCGTCCGGCGCGGGTTGCTGTTGGGACGACTCGCCCTCGGCAGGCTCGATCAGGATTTCAAACGCGTCGTCTTCGCACGCCAGCGCCCAGCCCGCGGCGCCGTCGATGGCGACGGAGCCGCTCTCGACGTCGTCGGGCCGCTCCACGACCAGGTCGGGTCCCTCGTCGTCCTCGTCCGGCGGAACGACGATCAGCTCCGGCACGTCGGCGGGCGCGGCCGCCGCCATCGCGAACTGAGCGTGGCACAACGGGCAGCGCACCCGCTCGGTCGAGGCGACTCCGGCCGGCGCGGCAACGTACTGGTCGCATTCGGGACATCGGCACAACATGGCGTTCGGTCACAGGGTGGAAGGGCCGTCTCTCTGGGGACGTGAATCGTTCAATACGGACGCAATTATTCCCGCGTCGAAGGCTTCACACGCGTGCCACTGGCTCGGCCAGTGCCGATTCCTCGGCGCCGCCAAGCACTGGCGGAGCCAGTGGCACACAACAGCACTGGCGGAGCCAGTGGCACACAACCAGCACTGGCAAAGCCAGTGTCACACAACGTGTCTCTCTATTCTACGCCACGGATTCCGGCTGGGCCCACGGGCCGCTCCGGGTGAACGCCGGGGGGCGACAGAGGGGGACAGTCCCCGACGCGAAACGCGAAAACCGGGACAGTCCCCAGACGCGCTGGCAAAGCCCGTGGCGCTACGGCTCGGCCAGGACCGCGTCGATCAGCTTGCGGGGCACGCCGATGTCGCGGACGTGCAGCCGGCCGACGTAGGGTTGGGCCTCGGGCGTGAAGAAGCCGGGCTTGGCCGCGGCGAACGTGCAGGTGTGCGCCGCGCGGATCGCGTGCGCCGACGCCCGGCCCGTGTCGCAGTCCAGCCCGCTGGGCAGATCGATCGCCAACACCGGGGCCGGCGCGGTGTTGATCCGGTCGATGACGTCGTCCAACGGCGGGCGCGGGTCGCCCTGCGCGCCCGTGCCCAACAGACCGTCCGCGATCCACGCCGCGCCGTCGAGAATCGCGTCGAGCCGCGCGGGATCGTGGCCCTCCGCGAAGGACGTGATGGGCACGTCCGTCTTGGCGAGAATCCGGTAGTTGGCCGCCGCGTCGCCGGAAAGCGCCTCGGGCGGGGCCCAAAGCACAACGTGGACAACGTGACCGCGTAGATCGAGGTGCCGGGCGAGGACGAAGCCGTCGCCGGCGTTGTTGCCGCGACCGCAGCAGATCACCACCGGCCCGGCGATGCCCAACGAGCACAGCACGTCGGCCGCGCCCCGGCCGGCGTTCTCCATGAGCACCAGGCCCAGGATGCCGTATTCCTCCATGGCCCGGCAGTCGAGCCGGCGCGACTGTTGGCGGTTGAGCGTGGGAGTATTCATGTCGCTTCTCTCTCGGTGGACGCTCTTGCACTCGTCCGCCGTTCTTCGTCATCCCGAGCGCGGCGAAGGATCTCGTCGGGGCGGCAGGGAGATCCTCCGCCGCGCTCGGGATGACCGCGTCAGGTCGAACTCAAGCACGGGCGGAGCCAGTGGCACACGGGGGCATGGACGTCACTCCTCGGGCGGGTCGTCGCCGAGGCGGATGTCGAGGATTTCGTAGTTGAGCGTTCCGGCCGGCACGGGGATCTCCACGCGATCGCCCTTCTTCTTGCCCAAGAGCCCCTGGGCCAAGGGGCTGGTGATGAGGATCTTGCCCACGTCGTAATCCTCTTCGCCCGCGCCAACCAGGGTGAATTGCTCCTCGTCGCCCAGGTCCAGGTCGCGCAGCACGACGGTCGAGCCGAAGGCCACCTCGTCCTTGGGCATTTTGGCGGGGTCGAAGATCTCGGCCCGCGCGAGCTTGTCGCGCAGCAGGTTGATCTTCGCCTGGAGCAGGCCCTGGCTCTCCTTGGCGCCGTGGTACTCGGCGTTTTCGTTCAGGTCGCCCTCGGAGCGGGCCTTGCCGATCCGCTCCTCGATCCGGGGCATCTGGTCGTTTTCCAGATGGTCCAGCTCGGCCCGGAGCTTGCGGTATCCCTCGCGGGTCATGGGGAGGCGGTCGGACATGGCCGTTTCTCCGTCGGGGGCAAAAAAAACGCGACCTCCGGGAATCGAGGCCGCCGCAGCCCGGCGGACGCGCGCCGGCGCCGCCCAACTGATGCCCTATTGTTGCCGATCCGGCCCGGTCTGTAAAGCCCAAACGGGCCCCCTGGAGCGTGGGTTTGGCCCATCGCGGCGGACTTGAAGGGATGCGAAAGCCGTGGTACGAAAGGGCTCGGGATTCGCGAGGGAATCACCTGGGTAATCCCAAGGACCATGGGAGGCGACTCCTGGACTGTGGGAGGCGACTCCCGTCGCCGACGCTCAGGAAACCGGGGCCCCTTCGGCGACAGGAGTCGCCTCCTACAGTCCCTTCGTCAGTCAACCGATCCGTGCGCAACGAATGAATGCACCGTTGAGATCCGACGCCATGATGAAGACGATTCCGACACCGCGCGTGTTGCTGGTCGGCCGGGCCGACGATCGCGAGTTCCGCGCGGCCGGCGGCGAACTCCGACGCTGGGCGGAGGTCGTCGACGCGCCGGACGGCCGCGCCGCGCTGGCCGCGGTCGAGCAAGACGCGGCCGGGTGCGATTTGGTCGTGCTGGCCCAGCGGTATCCCGGCGAGTTCTCTCACGAACTGGTCGATCGGCTGCGTCGGGCCGTGCCGCTTGCGCCGGTCGTGGGACTGCTGGGGAGCTGGTGCGAGGGCGAGGCCCGCTCGGGCCGTCCCTGGCCCGGCGTCGCGCGGGTCTATTGGCGCCAGTGGCCGGCCTCGTGCCGACGCGAGCTGGCTCGTCTGTCGGCCGGACAGGGTTCAACCTGGACCTTGCCGGCAACCGCCACGGATGAAGAGCGGCTGCTGGCCGAGCGAGCGTGCGTGCGGCGGCGCGCGGGGCTTGTGCCCATCGTCACCGCCAGCGCCGCCATGCACGAGTGGCTCGCCGAGACCCTGCGGCGTCGCGGCCACGCGACCGCGTGGCTCCGGCCGGGCGAGCCCGTGCGCGTGGAAGGAGCGGTCGCGGCGCTGTTGGACGCCGCGGAGATGGACTCCCAACAGACCGCGATCGTTCGCCATCTCTGCCAGGCGCTGGCGCCCGCGCCCGTGATCGCGCTGCTGGATTTCCCTCGCGTCGAGGACGACGCACGGGCCCGAACCGCCGGCGCCGCGGCCGTTCTGTCCAAGCCGCTGGCGATCGAGGATCTGGACGACGCGCTGGAACAGGTCTTGGACGGCCGCGAAGGTGGCACGTTTTGAGGATGCCGGCAAAACCAAGGACGCAAATCCCCTCACCCCCGACCCCTCTCCCGCAAGCGGGAGAGGGGAGAAGTTGCATCCCTCGCCGTGCAGCCCCTCTCCCGCAAGCGGGAGAGGGGAACGGCTCGCTTGAAGCGCGCCGCGGGGCGAAGCCCATTGCGAAGCCGCGAGAGGCTCGTTGGCCTTCAGAACCCGACACCGGGTAGCGCGCGAAGGAAATCGACGCTGGCCTTCATGTTGTCGTCCGAGCCGTGGCACTCGATCGAAACGACGCCATCCCAGCCGGTCTCGTTCAAATAGGCGAACACGCGGCGGATGTTCTCGGCGTTCACGCCGCCGCCGATCGGCACGATCGAGCTGCCGATGCCGGTCTCCTCGCCGCGGACCGCCGCCGCCAGCTCGGGGCTGACGTCCTTCACGTGGGCGTGGACGAGGTACTTGCGGAACCGCTTGCAGTACTCCAGCGGGTTGAGCCCGGCGATGAAGCTGTTGCCCGTGTCGAGATTGAACCGCAAATGCTCCGAATCGAAGTGGTCGAAGAGCTTCTGCATGAAGTCGCCGTCGTTCGTGTAGGGTCCGTGCGGTTCGACGGCCAGGACGATGCCGTAGTCCTCGGCCCAGCCCAGGCACTGGCGGTAGTTGTCGCAGGTGACGCGGAAGACCTCGTCGCGGCTGAAGCCTTCGATCTCGAACGCGCCGTCGGTGGTATCGACGATGGGGCAGCCGATCTCGGCGGCGAAGCGGATCGCCTGCTGGACGTAATGGACGCCGAACGTGGAGCCCAGCGGTCCCATGAGCGGGTAGGCGCCGTCGATCTGCGAGACGGTCATGCCGCGGCCGTCCAGATAGCGTTTCAGCGCCCGGCCGTTGGACTGGAGCGAGATGCCGGGGTCGTAGCCCATCGCCTGGATGAAGTTCTGCCCATTGAGCACGGCGAACTCGACGTGGCGCATGCCCAGGGCCCGGCCCTTGTCCACGGCCGCCTCGAAGCCCAGGCTCAACGGCCGCCAGTTATCGGTGTGGAAGCCGAGTGTGATCATTCGCGTGGCTCCTGTACAGGATTGTCCGAGTCATTCCAGAACCGCGCTGCCCTACCGCATGCCAAGCGGCGGCGTCATGCTGAGCGAAGCGAAGCATCTCGGCGTTGTCGGGCGAGCCGACGAGATCCTTCGCTGCGCTCAGGATGACCTGAGGCGGCGAATTGTCTGTTGCGCCGTGGGAGACGCTGGCGAGAACGGGAGTATACCGCCGTGGCGCGGCCTGCACAACGGGCCCGGCGTCAGTCCCGGCTGGCGCTGTAGCGCCAGATGTAGTACAGCAGGATCATGATCGCCTGGAGCGTGCCGGCCACGTAGGTCCAGGCCGCCGCGCGGAGGACCCGGCTGACGTAGACCATCTGGTCGGGGCCCACGATGCCCAACTGGGCCAACTGGGCCTTCGCCTGGCTGCTGGCGTTGAACTCGACCGGCAGATTGACGATCTGGAACACCACCACCAAGGCGAAAAGCAGGATCCCGGCGAGGAACAAAAACGCCAGCGGCTCGAAGATCATGCCGATCAGGACGAGAAACATGCTGGCGTTGCTGCCGAAGCTGGCGGCGGGCACGGCCGCGTTGCGGATCACCAGCGGGACATACGCCCGGGCGTCCTGCAGGGCGTGGCCGGCCTCGTGCGCGGCGATGCCCACGGCCGCCAGCGTGCGGCTTTGGAACACCTCGGGGCTCAGCCGCAGCACTTTGTCCCGCGGATCGTAGTGGTCGCTCAGATGGCCGGGGATCTGTTGCACGTCGACGTCCCGCAGGCCGGCCGAATCGAGGATGTGCCGCGCGGCCGCCGCGCCACTCAGCGGGGCGGCCATCCGCTGCGCCGCCGCGAACGTGGCCTTCACCCGAAACTGCGCCCACAGGCCCAGGATCAACGCCGGAGCGATGAACACGAAATACATGGGATCGAAGATGAACATCGTTTGGTTCCTTGGGATTCTTGCCGAACGTCGTGTCCCATGCCGCATGCCACGGGCTTCCAGGCCGTGTGCCACTGGCTTTGCCAGTGCATGAATCACGGAATTCGACGGCACTGGCGGAGCCAGTAGCACTCAAAACCG
Source organism: Pirellulales bacterium (assembly GCA_016931995.1). Taxonomy (GTDB): domain Bacteria; phylum Planctomycetota; class Planctomycetia; order Pirellulales; family Thermoguttaceae; genus JAFGDS01. Next base: position 101,181 of record JAFGDS010000102.1, on the reverse strand, counting down.
GCCTCAACCACGAGACCGAGGGTCCTTGCCGGAACCCTACCGCGTCGCGTACGCCGGGACAAGCCCCCGGGCGCTTCATTGTACGGACGAGACCCGCCTTCGTGTTCACGCCGTGGGGCAGAAATCGTCGTCGGAGGGATCATCGACGGGCCAGGAGCGGTGGCGGTCGCGTCGCGGACGGGGGAGCCCATGGGGACCGTAGGGCGGGGGACCGCCAGCCTCGTGGGGACCGTCATGGTCCAGGCTCGGGCCGTGGCGGTCGGTGTCCTGAGCCGGGAGGGGCATGCCGGGCAGCGCAACAACGATCGTCGTGCCCCCCCGGGATTCCCGATCCACCCACGCCTCGCCCCCGTAGTGCTCGGCGATCTTCCGCACGATGGCCAGGCCCATGCCCGAGCCGTCGTCCGACGCCGTCGAAAGCCTCCGGCCCGGGAGAAAGACCTCTTCGTCCTTCTCGGGCGGGATACCACGCCCGTTGTCGTGTACCCGCAAGAGCACCGTCGGGTGCGCGTCCGGGTTGGTCCTTGCCAGCGCGTCCGGGCGGGCGCGGATCGTGATCCGCGGTTCCCGGGCGTCGCAGCCGTGCTTGGTCGCGTTGCGGATCAGGTTGGAGATGAGCTGTTTCACCCGATGCCGGTTGCACCAGACGCGCGGCAGCGGCTGTTCGACGCGGACGATGATGCCGCGGCGGTCCAGCGGCTCGTGCAACTCGAAGAGGACTTCGTCCACGACGCCGCCCAATTCGACTTGTTCGGGCTCCATCTCGACGCTGCCGGTCTTGCCCAACCGCACGAGATCGTCGAGAAACCGCCGCGACTCGCGGAGGCAGGCGTCGACGTGGTCGGCCATTTCGACCAACTTGTGGGCTGGCGCGACGTCGAGGGATCGGCGCAACCGCGAGAACGAGTCCTCCAGCAGCATGAAATTCGCGCTCATGTCGTGCGAGAGCGCGCGGATGACGTGGTCCAGCTCCCGCCGCGTGCGGCGGAGTTGGCGCACGACGTGGGCATTGTCGCGCGCTAGCGACGCGCCGTGCTTTCCGCCCATGGCTTTGCCCCTCCCCGACCTGGAAGAAAACCGCCTCGCGCCCCGACGACCTGGGCCCCAAAAAGGTAGGATCGACGGAGGGGGACCGCAGGGTCTACTCTGTTTTCCAGGCTTACCCAGCCGTCACAAATCGCGCCACCGTTCATTCCGGCACAACTGGCGATGGAGCGTTGTTCCGGTAGGCGGATAGAGTTCAGCGGCGCACGGTCCCCCTTTGGAGTGCGGCAGCTTGTTGCCGCTTTTCAAGACCGTGGCGCCGCGACGAAACGTCGGCGCGTCGGGGAGGCGGGAAAAAGTGCCCGGGGGAGAAAGCGGCGATGAGTCGCCGCACTCCCAAAGAGAGGAGCATCACTGGATGGCGGGTTCGACGTCGGACTCAAACGCGGCCAGCGGAGCGGCGATGGGGGCAGGCTTCGGGGCCTTGGCGGGGGCAACGGGCAGCTTCAGCGTGAAGGCCGTTCCCTTGCCCACCGTGCTCTCGACGCGGATGCGTCCCTGGTGCGACTCGATGATGTCGCGGCACATCGACAGGCCCAGGCCCGTGCCGCCCTTGCCGCTGGCGTCCGGACCCTGCTTGGTGGTGAAGAAGGCGTCGAAGATGTGGGGGAGCTTGTCGGCCGGGATGCCGCCGCCGTAGTCGCGGACCACCAGTTCCACCACGTTCTCTTCGGCGTTGTGGGCGAGTTTGATCGTCAGGCGTCCCCCGCCGGACATCGCCTGCCGGGCGTTGATAAGGAGATTTAGAAGCACTTGCTGGATTTGATTCCCGTTCACCAGAGCGGCCGGAACGGTCTGGAAGAACTTCTCGACGCGGATGTGGTACTTGTTCATCTCCCGCTCGAGCAGCACGAGGGTGTCCTCGACCAACTGGGCCAGATCGGTCGCCTCGCGGTCGGTGCCGCGGTTTCGGGCGATGCCGAGCACGCCGTTGGTGATTTTGGCCGCGCGGTTGCTCGCGGCGAGGATCTTCTCGAACGCTTTCTCCCGCGTGGCGTTGTCGCGATGACGCATGCCCAGCTTGGCGTAGTTGATGATGGTCATCAGGATGTTGTTGAACTCGTGGGTGGTGGTGCTGACCAGCTCGCCCAACGACGTGAGCTTCTGCGCTTGGGCAAGCTGTTGCCGGAGGATCTCGACCTGTTGCTGGAGGGTCAACTCGTTGGTTGCGCCACTCATGGCGTGCAACACTCCTTTCTTGCGCGACTGCCCGAGCCGCCCGACCGTCAAATTTCCACCCAAGACACCAGACTCGCCGCTTTGCCGCAACGCTGGTTTTCTGGCTGTCTTTCCGGAACAACGTGCCTTAACTTCTTCTCAGCAAAGAGGTTAGAACATAGTGATCCTATCGTCGGATCCGGTTGGGCGACTGCAAGCTAAGGCGGGATAATCCGGCGGCTCAGCGAGAGCTTTGCCGTGGCGGCTGGTGGACGGCGTCGGCTTGCTCGTAGGCATCTTGCTCGAAGGGGTTGTCGCGATAGGGGTCCTTGCCGGCCAGCCAGAGTCGGGCGGAGTAGAAGAGGTACAGTGGCGCCATCGCGGGCCCCCAGCGCTCGTACTGGCGGACGTGAACCCGCTCGTGCCGGCCCGCAAGGTCCAGCGCGGCGGCCGTGCGGCCGAGGATGACGTGCCCCAGGGTCATCGCCATGGGCCCGACGGGCAGCCGGCCCAGGATACCCGCGACGGCCCCGCCGTGGAACTCGATTGCCCCGTCGCGCCACCTCGCCCGCCCGCCGGTCGCCAGGCCGATTGCTCCCACCGCCAGTCCCACCGCCGTCCAGGGGGCAACCCAGAGGACGGCGGCCAGTGGGCGAAGCTCTACCATTACGACGTTTCCGCGAGGGTGGTTCCCCTATCCATTTACTTTGGCCAGTACACGCCGGCCCCCTGCCCATGTCAAGCGGCACGAGCGGAGAGGGTTTTTGTCCGGAGTCGCCCCCGTGGATCGAGCCGGCAGCTTGCCCTCGCCGGGCCAACCAGATAAAAACAAACCTACGATCCCACCGTGGCCTACTTTCGGTACCATGTAGGCGGCAATGGCAAACCCACCACTAGGAGCACCCATCACCATGTGCGCATCACCCATCATCAATAAGGACAACGTCGGGGCGATTCTGGATCGGGCGATGGAGGCTGGCGGGGGGCTATTGCGGCTCGCGCCCACGTGGGTGCCTCGGAGCTTCCTGCATCCCGGCAAGCGGATCAAGTTGGCTCCGACCGACTGGTACGCCCTGGGTACGCACCGCGGCGGCATCGACGAACGCTGGTTCGCCAGCACGACCGAGGCGGCCAACGACGGCCGGACGTGGGACGAGGGCCTCAGTTGGTGCGCTTTCGAGGGCAAGCGGTTTTTACTTCGCGACGCCGTGGCCGAGGGCCAGGGACGCATCGTCGGCAAGGCCATTTGGGACGAGTACCAGCGGTGGCCGGTGTACTCGAAGTTCTTCGACAACATGGGGCCCATCCCGCACCACATGCACCAGATGCCCCAGCACGCCGCCCTGACCGGCCAGCAGGGTAAGCCCGAGTGCTATTACTTTCCTCCGCAGCTCAACGCGGCGGAGAACCACTTTGACTACACGTTCATGGGCCTGGAGCCCGGCACGACCAAGGCCGACGTCCGGCGGTGCCTGGAGGACTGGAGCAAGGGTGACAATGGGATTCTGGACCTGTCTCGGGCGTACCGGCTCAAGCCGGGTACCGGCTGGATGATCCCCGCCGGCGTGCTGCACGCCCCCGGATCGATGTGCACCTATGAGCCCCAGTGGGGTAGCGACGTTTTCGGCATGTTCCAGTCTCTCGTGGAAGGCCGCGAGGTGCCTTGGGATCTGCTCGTGAAGGACGTGCCGGCGGACAGACACCACGATCTGGATTTCATCGTCGAGATGCTCGACTGGGAGAAGAACGTCGATCCGTGCTTCAAGCAGAGCAACTACGTCGAGCCGATCGTGGACGCGGCCGGCTCGGGTGACGGGTATACGGACCGGTGGATCGACTACGGCGGGTTCGACGGCCAGCAACTCGTCTCGGCCAAGGAGCTGACCGTCATGCCGGGCGCGAAGGTGACGCTGCGCGATCCGGGGGCAAGCGGCTGGATCACCGTGCAGGGCGGCGGCCGGATGGGCCGGCTCGCGCTCCAGACGCCCGTCATGATCCACTTTGGCGAGGAGCCCTGGGACGAGGTGTTCATCACCGCCGAGGCGGCGGCCGCCGGCGTCGAGATCGAGAACACCGGGGGCGAGCCGCTTGTGGGGTTGCGCTACTTTGGTCCCAATGTGCACCCGAACACGCCCAAGATCGGCGATCATGCCCGGGTTTGACGTTCGGACGGGCGATCCGCCGCGGCTGTTTCCGGGTCGTTCCATATCGCCCAGTATCACCAAGGATCCTGGATCGCGTTTTTAATGCATCCACGTTCTTCAGCGCGCTCTGGTGCGTATGCCCGCCAACCAGTCGTTGTTCTTGCCACGGCGTGCGATTTTTGCCTGTTCGGACCATTTCCCTTGTCCCGTGGACAGGCTTTGGCCGATAGCAGGACAGAGGAAGAGATCGCGCCAAAGGGGCGTCTTGAACCTTTGGGCGGTTTCGCGTGACTTTACCGACGGATCGGGCAACACGAAATCCATGTTCCAACAGGGGAAGAACAAGGATGAGGACAGCCAGGATGCTGACGGGACCCTTGGTCTCGTTGGCGGCGATCGGCATGTGTATGCCGCCGATCGCAGTGGCCGCGACCAATTCACCGCCATCCAGCGTGGTTGACGTCGCATTGCTTGAGGGAGGAGTGTTAATCGGTCAAGTCGTCGATTCGCAAGGAACTGCCGTGGCGGACGTGCCAGTCGTGCTCCGGCATCAGAATCGCGACGTGGCCATGCCCAAGACCGACGCGAAGGGCTACTTCGCGGCCAAGGGACTTCGGGCCGGCGTGTACCAGATGGCCGCCAGCGAAGGGCGGGGAACGTATCGTCTCTGGGCTCCAGGCACGGCGCCGCCGACGGCGCACCAAGGGGCCCTGATCGTGAACCACGGCCCGTTGGCCCGCGCCCAATACGGCGGCGGGGGGCTGAAGGCCATGTTTGCCAATCCGTGGATCGTGGCCGGGGTCGTCGCCACGGCGGTGGCCGTACCGGTGGCCGTCCACAATTCCCAACGGAGTTCCCCCGTAAGCCCTTAAATAAAGGGACATGTAGTAGCTCACTATGACGGCCCTGCGGGCGCGTTGGAGCTTGTCTGGCTTCCAGACGGCTTGCGCTCGGAGGGCCGTTGCGGTTTTCTTGACCCCCGCTTCAACGCCGTGCGCGAAATCCATGGCAACGCAGGCGTTTGGCGAACCCGCAGGCGGCTCCTCGGATCCACGGCAACGAGTTGCCGGTGCGCGCCGGGATCCTGCCCCCGCCGGAGGAGGGTAGTCCAGCCGGGGGGACGACTGGTGTTGACGCATGGCGGGGTTTCCGTGTATTTACTGCCCACCTTTCGTGCGGGTTTTTCGCCAAGCCTTCGAGTCAAGGCGGTTCGGGTTTCATGAAGCACTTGCCAGGTCAATCCCTCCAACCGAATCGCCACGGGGTGGTCGGGGCGCTGGCGGTCTGCTGCCTGCTGGCCGGCGGGTGCGCGCAGCGGCTGTACCGTGCCTCGCATTTGCCGGTGGAGTACGCGGCGCCGGCGCCTTCGGGGATAGACGGCGTGAATTTTGGCCGGTTGGGAGCGAGCTCCGGCCCGCGCGACGTGATTGCCTGGGGCGATCTTCTGTCCGTGCAGGTCGATCCGGGGCTCACGACGACGCCGATGCGGAGCGTCGAGGTCCGTGTGGGCAGGGACGGGACGGTGGGCGTTCCTCTGGTTGGCCGGGTTCCCGTGGCCGGCATGGAGGTCGAACACGCCGAGCAGGCGGTGGCGGCGGCCGCCCGAGCGAGGGACATTTATCCTAATGCCTTCGTCGCCCTGCGGATTGTCAAACCGCGAGAGAACTACGTCACGGTTGTCGGCGCGGTGGAGAAGCCGGGCACGTACCCATTGCCGCGCGGCAACAGTTCGCTTCTGGCCGCGTTGGTCGCGGCGGGAGGCGTAAGCAAGGCGGCCTGCGGCGACGTGGAGATCCGCCACACGGATCCGCGCCTTCTCTCGCCCGGCGTGATGCAGGCGTCGGGCTCCGCGGGGGCGCGGCCGGTCTCGCACGAGACGCCTTTGACGCCCGTGGGCGAAGTCGTCCTCGTGAATCTCGTCACGGCTTCCGGCGACGGCGGGGGCAATCGGACGCTCGAGGACGGCGACGTCGTGAACGTGGTGAAGCGGGATCTTCCGCCCATCCACGTGTTGGGTCTGGTCAATCGGCCCGGCATGTTCCCGATGAACGCCAGCCATGAGATACGACTCCTGGACAGCGTGGCCATGGCCGGCGGTTGTTCGAGCCGCGTGGCCGACCGGGTGGACGTGGTGCGACACGTGCCCGGCGAGGACGCGCCGATCACGATTCAGGCCAGCATCCAGCGGGCGATTCGGGGTCCGGACAACGTGCTGCTGGCGCCGGGCGACACGGTGATCGTCCGCCAGACGCTGGAGACGATATCGGCCGATCTGTTGAAGCAGTTCATTCGGATCGGCATTGGCGGCTCCATAGCGCTGTTTTGACGAACCGAGGACGGATCGGGCGAACGCGCGATCCAACGTTTTGCGTCGGGTTTCATGGGACGATAGCGGCATGTCACAGGACTTCGGGGTCGTCAATTCGCCCGGTGAAGGCCAGTCCAGCCGGATTCTGGTTCACATGCTGGCGCAATTCCTGCTGGCCGTGCGCTACCGGAAGAACGTGGTCATCGCCTCGCTCGTGGCCTGCGCGCTGTTGGGGGGACTGTACTTCGCCACGGCCACCCGCTTCTACGGCGCAAAGGCCGGCATGCTCATGATGCAGACGGGCATGGACGAGGCGGGGCTCGTGGCGGGGCAATTTGGCGAGCAACGCAATCTGATGAAGACCTTCGAGAGCGTGGTGTCGAGCCCCAGGGTGATCGAAGGCGCCCTGGAACGGCTTCGCCGGGCCGAGGACCGCGTCGATTTGGCGGGCGTCCCGAAGGAGCGGTGGGTTCACGTCCTCCGGGGCAACCTGAGCACGAAAGTCGTCCCGACCACGAATATCCTCGAGGTGAGCTATCAGTCGAAAGACCCGGCCGTGGCGGTGACCGTGCTTAATGCGGTTATCGATTCCTACCTGACTTTTCTGGACCAAACGCACAAAGGCACCGCCGGCGAGATCAGTCGCGTGTTGACCAAGGAGCGCGTCGAGTTGGCCGGCCAGTTGCAGCAGCGGCAGCAGGAGCTGATCGAGGCCAAGCGGTACTTCGGCGATTTGGGATCGAACCAAGGCGGCGAGATCCTCAATCCGGTGATCAAGCGGGCGATTTATTTCACCGACGAGCTGAACGCGGTCCAGCGGCAGCGGATCGAATTACAGGCTACCCTGGCCGCCATTCAGACGGCCGTCCGCAATGGCGAGGATCTCCAACAGCATCTCCTATCGGTCGCCGAGACGGTCGGTCGAGAACTGCTCATGGAGAGCTTCGGCCTGGGGGTGGAGCACGCGCGAGTCCGGGGGTTGGTCCAGGAGCAGCTCATTCGCGATCGCGCGGAACTGCAAACCATGCAGGGGCGGCTTGGCGCGGCCCACCCCGAAATGGTCGCCAGGCGCGCATTGATCCGCCAGGCCGAGGAATACCTTCAGACCTACGAGACCCAATCGGCCGACGTGGTCGGGCGGATGCAGCGGGCTCAGATCGGTCCGCTTTTGATCCACATGGTTCAGCAGAAGCTCAGCGAGACGCTCACCCAGGAAAACGCGCTGCAGGCGCAGTGCGAGGCGAGCCGGGCGGAAGCCGTCGATCTGACGGGCCGGCTGGCGACCCTCGACGTGCTCGAGCACGACGTCGAGCGACTGCGCAATTTGAACGACGTGTTGACGTCGCGCATCGCCTCGCTCGACCTGCAGCAGGACGGTCAGGAGGTCCGCGCGGCGGTAATCGACCAACCGATGGTCAATACGGCTCCCATCTCCCCTCGACTTCCTCGCGTCGGCATGATCGCCATCGTCCTTGGGCTGGGGATCGGGCTCGGGATCGTCTACGTGCTGGACATCCTGGACGACCGGTTCCGCTCTCCAGAAGACATGCAGCACCAACTCGGCGTGCCGGTCCTGGCGATGATTCGTCAATTGCCGACGACGGAGACAGTCGGGCTCGATTCGTTGCAGGTTCACGTGGCGCCCACCGCCACGGAAAGCGAGGCGTTCCGCACCCTGCGGACGGCGTTGGCCCTGGCCGACCAGGACCTCAACCGCATCGTCGTCACCAGCGCCGAGCCGGGCGACGGGAAGACCACCGTGCTGGCCAACCTGGCCGTGTGCTACGCGCAGTCGGGCAAAAAGACGCTCCTGGTGGACGGCGACCTCCGCCGGCCGGGACTGACCAATCTCATGCAGATGCAAGCGTGCGAGGGGCTCTCGACCATTCTCCGAAGCGACGACGACGTTGCCCGCGAGGCCACCGCCCACATCCAAGCCAGCGGGATCGACAAGCTCGACGTTTTGCCGTCCGGCCCGCGGTCGGCCAACCCCGCCGAATTGCTTGCCGGACCGAGAATGGCCGATCTGATCGACTGGGCCGGCACGCTCTACGATCGGATTCTCATCGACAGCCCGCCGGCCCTGGCCACCAGTGACGCCGCCGTCCTGGGCCGGCTCGTGGACGGCGTGCTTCTCGTTATCCAGCCAGACAAGAACCATCGCCGCGGCGTGATCCGCGCCGTGGAGAGTCTCGTGTCGCTGCGGATCGCCGTGCCGGGCGTCGTGCTCAACCGCATCGGCAATGAGAAGGGTCACGGCTACTACGGATACGGATACGGATACGGATACGGATACGCCACGCAAGAGGAGCCGGCCGAAGACGCTCTCGCCGGAGTCTTCGAGGACTCGTCCGAGCCGCCGCGTCCTTTGGCAACGTCCCCGGGAGTCGTGCCGCGTCGCGTGGCCTGACGTGCCCGACGGCGCGGGCCATGCACCATGCCCGCCGCGCATCGCCATTCCACGAACGCGCTCGAGCCAACGACGTCGCAACGGCTTCAGGCCGGTCTGCTTCGGGTCATCGACGGCGGCCTGGCCAGTTGTCTGCTCGTCGTCCCCATGGTCATGGGAGGGCGCCACGCGATCGGCCAGCTCGTTCTCGTGAGCCTGGTTATTGCTCTGAGCGTGGCGTGGGCAGTCCACGAGTCGCTTAGTCCCCGGCCCACGTGGCGTCCGACCCGCGCCGTGTTTGTCCTGCTGGCAGGCGTCCTCCTTCTGGTTGCCCAGCTTGCGCCGCTGCCGCGAAACGCGACGGACGCGGTTGCCCCGCACACGCACGAGATTCTGCCCCTTTGGAACGCCGGAGCCGAGGCTTCGATCGGATTGGGTACCTGGCAGCGCCTTTCGCTCACGCCCGCCGCCACGCGCGGCGCCCTGGCGGTCTATCTGGCGTACGGACTGCTCTTCCTGGTCACGGTCCAGCGCATCCGCCACGTCGAGGACGTGGAACGGCTGCTGTGTTGGACCGCGATCTCCGGCATCGCCATGGCGACGTTTGGACTGTTCCAGCATTTCGCCGGCAACGGCAAATTCTTCTGGATCCACGAGGCGCCGTATGCCTCGGCCCAAAACGTCGTGAAGGGAAGCTTCACGAATCGAAACCACTTCGCCCAGTTCATGGCGCTGGGGATCGGCCCGGTCATCTGGTGGCTGCATCGGACGTTTCGCCATCAGAGTGAAGAACGCCGCGGCGCCGCGCGCGAGTCGCGCGGCGCCTGGCGCCGGCGCGAATCGCAGGGCTACGTGTTGGTCATCGCGGCGGGCGTGGTGTTCTTCGCCGGATTGTTGAGCCTGTCGCGCGGCGGCAACGTCGCCATGTTCGTGGCCGTGACGATCAGCTCCGTGGTCTGCTGCCGGGCGGCCGACGTCCGGAGCCGATTCATCGGAACCATTGCCGGCGCCGGCGTGTTCATCACGGTTGCCCTGGCGGTGTTTGGCTACGACCGGGTTAGCGATCGGCTGAGCAACGTCGCGTCCGGCGAGGTCAAGGTGCTCGACATGGATGAAGCCCGGCGCCGGATCTGGAAGACTGATCTGCGGGCCGTGCCCGATTTCGCCGCGATCGGCTCGGGCGTCGGAAGCCACGCCGAGGTGTATCCCATGTACCTCGACGAGCCGATGGAGGGCCGCGAATACACCCACGCCGAGAATGGATATATTCAGGTTGCCCTGGAAACCGGCGTCACGGGCCTCGCGCTGGTGGGCGTCGGCATGGGTTTTTGCGGATTCTGGTGCGTCGGCGGGCTTCGCCGCGCCGAGTCGACGCGCCTTTTGGCCTGTCTGGGCGCCGTGTCGGCGGGACTGGCCGCCAATGCGCTCCATTCCGCCGCCGATTTTGTCTGGTACGTGCCTGGGTGCATGGTCGTCGTGGCCGTGTTGGCCGGTTGTGCCTGCCGGGGCTGGCAACTGGCCGTGGCGGGGTCCAGTGGACCGCCCGCGGCTCGCCCCATGCCGCTTTTTGCCGCGCCGGTGTTTGCAATCGCCGTGGTCGCGTTTGGTTCGTTCATGGCGTGGGACCGCCTGGGCGCCGCCGCGGCTCAAGTGCATTGGGATCGCTACCTGCTCGACGTGTGCAGGCGCGAGGCCGAGGCGCCGCCGCCGGCCGACGCGACGCCGGCCGATGGATCCATCGACCCCGCGGCGCGGGCCGCCCTGGAGAGGGCCGCTAACGAGGACGCCGTTCGCGTCGAGTGTCGGCGGATCGCGCACTTGGAGCAGGTCGTCCGCTGGCAGCCGGGTCACGCCCGGGCGCAACTGGCGCTGGCGCAAAGCCACCTGCAACTGTTTGATCTCCTTCAGGTAACGGCCATCAATCCGATGTCGTTGCCGAATGTACGCGACGCGGCCCTTCGCTCGCAGTCAAGCTTTCCGTCGCGAGAGGCCCGCGACGCCTGGCTCCGCCGCGCGGTCGGCGAACACTGCAAGCACCTGTATTTGGCCCTGCGCCACGCCCGCGAAGCTCTTTGGGCCTGTCCGCTGCAAGGCAAGGCGTATCTTTACCTTGCGGAGCTTGGTTTCCTCGACGGGGCGACCGACTCGGCGAAGCGGGCGTGCGTCGAGCAGGCGGTTCGGGTTCGCCCCTACGACGGATACGTGCTATACACCGCCGCGAACGAGGCATGGCTGGCCGGTGAGCCGGCGCAATGGCTGTCCCTGGCCAAGGAGGCCTCGCGGTGCAGCCGGATATTTCAAAAACGGCTCTTGGAGGACCTTATCCAGAACACGGCCCCCGAGGGCCTCGAACACATGATCGGCTTCGTCGTCAAGGAATTTCAGCTCGACCTGGTCGGACTGGAATCGCTCGAAGCCGCGTGCCGGGAACGCGGGCAGCCGGAGCAGCTTATCGCGTTGCGGCAATTCGTTGCCCAATCGGCGGAGCACGAGGCCCGATCGCTTGCCGGGGGCCAGGCCGCCGCCACGTGGCTTATCGCCCGCCGGCTCTACGCGGCGCTGGGTGAAAACGCCCAGGCACTTCGCTGCGCCCGCAACGCGTACGAATGCCAACCCAACCGATTCGACGTGCGGCTTGAATTGGCCCAAACGCTCCTGAACCAAGGGCTGTGCGCGGAAGCGCAGGGTCATCTGCACTGGTGTCTGCGGCGCCGCACGGGCGATGCGCGACTGGAACGCCTGTACCGCCAAGCCCTGGACGGCCGGCTCGACCAACAAGCCGCGCGGGACCGCCAGGGGCCGACCTGACCCGTTCTCTCCACGGCAATCGGCCTTATTGACCGCCGTGCAGCCATTGATCCAGGCCGCCGTGTGCCACTGGCTCTGCCAGTGTGTCAACAGTCTAGCCGGACAAGCACTGGCGGAGCCAGTGGCACGCAACGCGATGGATCATTGTCCTAACAAAGGGTCTTTTCCTCGGAAGCATCCCTGCCGGGCGGGGCATCGCGGCCCAAGCCAAACCAGAATCCGAAGGCCGCGCCCAGAACGATCATGATCTTCGCCACCGTGCGCACCCGATGAAGATGGATTACGAAGTAGATCGGCGACCCGTTGGCGACAAAAGGGAAGCTCTTCCACTCGCTCACGATTCCAAGCCCCAGCCCTCCCAGCCCGCAGAGCACGGCCAACACCCACGACCGTCCCCCGGACAGCAGCCCGCAGCCCAATCCCGCCAGAGCGCCGGGTAGCACCAGCGCGTCCAGATACCTCCCGGGGAGTCCGACGGGCCCGAGCTCGAACCGAAGCAGCCACCACCGGAGGAACAAGCCCAAGAGCCCGCCAATCGCCGCTCCGACGAGCCCACGCGCGTATCGCCGGAAGTTCGTCTTTTGTCCCATAATCTTAGCCCTCCGTTTGTGGCGTTGCTGAAAGATCATCCTGAGCGCAGCAAAGGATCTCTCGCGGGTGCCACTGGCTCCGCCAGTGTCCGCGTCACACCCAATTTCTTCACTGGCAGAGCTAGTGGCACGCACATGTTACGGTAAATACAGCCACGCCCTTCGCTGGGCTCAGGGCGTGCCACCCTCCATGTTCATCCCGTGTCAGGCTCTTATAATACCCGATTGACGCAACGACTTCACGAGGCCCCCCATGAAGAAGCAAGCCCGACATCCATCCCGGGCGGCTGATACGCCCCAACCGTTTCCCGCCGCTCTGGAACCCGACTTGAGACAGGCCGAGAAGACTTTGATGGATCTCCTGTCGATCCCCGGTCCCAGCGGGCGGGAGGGGAAGGTGGTCGAGTACATCGTCAAGTCGCTTCGCCGCGCCGGCGCGCCGGCGGGGGCCATCCGGACCGACCAGGCGCACCGGCGCAGCCCTCTGGGCGGCGAGGTGGGCAATCTCGTCTGCCGGCTGCCCGGCTCGCGCCGCGGCCCGCGGCGGCTGCTCATGGCCCACATGGACACGGTGCCCCTGGCCGTGGGCGCCCGGCCGGTCGTTCGACGCGATCAGATCGCGCCGGCCGACAAGCACACGGCGCTGGGCGGCGACGACCGCTCGGGCGTGGCCGTGGTTCTGACCGCCGCGCTGGAGATCCTCCGCCGCGGATTGCCCCATCCACCGCTGACGTTGCTCTGGACCGTACAGGAGGAGTGCGGTCTTCTGGGGGCGCGCTGGGCTCGGGTGAGTGCGTTGGGGGCGCCTCGGCTGGCGTTCAACTTCGACGGCTCCGAGTACCACAACGTCGGCATCGGCGCCACGGGCGGGTATCGGCTGGTCATCGACGTGCATGGCATTGCCAGCCACGCCGGCGTGCATCCGGAGCGCGGCGCCAGCGCCATCACGATCGCGTCGTTGGCTATCGCCCGGCTGCACCGCGAAGGCTGGCTCGGCCTGGTTCAGAAGGACGGCCTTCGGGGAACGAGTAATGTCGGCGTGATCGAAGGCGGCGACGCCACGAACGTGGTCACTCCCCACGTCCGGCTCCGCGCGGAAGCCCGCAGCCACGATCCGGCCTTTCGTCGCCAGATCGTTCACGCGATCAAATCGGCGTTCGCGATGGCCGCCGGCGAAGTCCGCAATGAGGACGGCGCGGCGGGCCGTGTCGCTTTCGACGGCCGGCTCGATTACGAGTCATTTCGACTGGCCGAGGACACGCCCGTGGTGGGCGTCGCCGAAAAGGCCATTCGTGCCGTGGGAGGGCAGCCGGAGCGGACCGTCTCCAACGGGGGACTCGACGCCAACTGGATAACCGCCCGCGTCGCGCCAACGGTAACCCTGGGCGCGGGTCAGATCGGGGCCCACACCGTCCAGGAGCGGCTCCGGCTGGCGACCTTCCGTCAGGCGTGTCGGGTGGCCCTGCGGTTGGGTACCGCCACCGAGGGCGTGGATTAGCCCAGCGGACCCGTCTGCCGTGCCCTGTTCAGAGCGGATTCGATCGGATATGATGGTAAGGGCAGGTCGGGCCAACCCCTAATCAGTGGTCTCCCCGTAGGAGGGGACCGTGGTTGCTGTGCCCTGTCCATTGGCTCCCACCCCCCCGAGGGATAAGAATGGCTCGCAAAATAGTCAACCGCAAGCAGTTGCGCGAGGAAGCCGAGGCCGCCGAGCGTTCCACGTCCGAGAAGAAGGAGACCGTGAAGAAGACGCCGGTGGCCAAGCCGGCCGTCAAACGGAAGAGCCGGGCCAAGGTGACCAAGGAGGTGCGGCTGAAGGCGTTCTGGGGCGTGTTCAACCAGTCGCTCCGCCAGGTGGCTCTGTTCGAGTATGCCGAGCGGGACGAGGCCGAGAAGAAGGCCGAGCAATTGAGCGCCTCGCAGAAGACGCCCCATTTCGTCCGGATCGTTAAAGAAGTGATCGAAGAATAACCGCGCCGAGTTCGGCAAGCGGCTGCCACGAAGGCAAGCGATCGATGATCGAACGACTTCGTCTCCAGCAGTTCGGTCGGTGGGTGGCGCCTTGGGTTCTGGTGGTTGGTTGCGGTCGCCCGGAAACGCCACCGGCCGAGCCACCGCCCGGCCCGCCGCCCAAGCTGGGCGACTACCTTCCGCCTCTGGATCAAGGCCGTCTCGAGGTGGCTCCGCCGGCGGGCTGGTACGTGCCCCCGCGAAGCGCCAAGTACATCGCGCGTTTCACCGTCTCGCGGACCGAAAGCTATCCGAGCATCCTCATCACGGCCGCAAGCTACGAGGAGATCGCCGACGTTACCGACGAGAACGTCGACGAATTCCGTAACGAAATCGAGGGCCGGCTGCTTGAAGAAGAGGGGGATTCGGACGCCCAGGACGCGGCCTCGACGGTCGAGACGATCCGCGCCGGCCCGTTCCTCGGCGTGGCCTACCGCAAGCGGGCGAAGACCACGGCCGATCTGAAGACCATCGCGTTGGAGCGGATCGTGCTGGAGACGGTCGTCGAGGGCCGCAAGTACGTCGTTGAGCTTCGGACCGAGGCGGGTACCGCCCGGCAGTATCGCCCACACCTGCTGGCCGTGGCCGGCGGCATGAAGTTCCGCGGTCGGCCGGCGGAATCGGAGGCGAAGGATTCGGAGGAATCGTCTAAGAGCGTGCCTTGAGATGGGTGCCACTGCTGGCTTGTCCAGCAGTGTAAAGCGAAATCCCCGGGAGAAACACTGCTGGACAAGCCAGCAGTGGCACCCCTGGACCGGCCGCAGCCGTTTTTGAAACACGTTCCAAGCCAGGAACGGCCAAGAAAGACGCACCACCACGAGACGGGGAGCACTGATGGAATTCCACGAAGGCCAGACGGTTGGGATCGACCTGGGAACGACGTTTTCGACGATCGCGCAGTTGGACGAGAACGGCGCGCCGATGGCGCTGCCCAACGAGGACGACGAGGAGGAGACGCCCAGTCTGGTGCTTCTGACGGAAGACCGGCACGTGGTGATCGGACCCAACCGGATGCGGGCGGCGATGGAAGACCCGGACAACGTCGTCGAGCGGATCAAGCGCCGCATGGGCGACGCCACGTACCGCCGCACGTTCGACGGCCGCGAGATCACGCCCGAATTCCTCTCCGCGTTGATCCTCAAGAAGCTCCGTCAGGACGCGGAGAAGCGGATCGGCAAGATCGGCAACGCCGTCATCACCGTGCCCTACTACTTTAACGACGCGCGGCGGAAGGCCACCGAGGACGCGGGCCGGATCGCGGGCTTCCACGTGATCGACATCATCAACGAGCCCACCGCCGCGACGCTTACGTACGCGTGGCATCGCGGCGAGCTCGGGGCCAGCGGACCCACGTTCGACAATCCCCGGCTGGCGCTCGTGTTCGATCTGGGCGGCGGGACGTTCGACGCGACGGTGGTTCAATACACGCCCACCCACTTCCGCGTCTTGGCCACCGACGGCGACGTCGAACTGGGCGGCGTCGATTGGAACGACCGGCTCCTCGACTACCTCGCCGACGAGTTCAAGGCGAAGCACGGGATGGACCTGCGCGAGTCGCGCCAGGCGGTCCACACGCTCCGCAACGACTGCGACGAGGCCAAGCTCGAGTTGTCGCGCCAGAGCGAAGCCAAGCTGACCGTCCGTTACCACGGCAAGGCCTCGACGATCGCCGTCACGCGGGACCAGTTCGAGTCAATGACGGCCGATCTCTTGCAGCGGACGGCCGACACGACCGAACTGGTGATCGAACAGGCCGGCATTTCCGCCCACGAGCTGGACGCGGTGGTCATGGTCGGGGGATCGACCCTGATGCCGCAGGTGCCGCGGATGCTGGAGCGGGTGACCGGCCAGAAGCCTTACGCCGGCCTGTCGCCCTACACGTCGGTGGCCCAGGGCGCCGCGATCCACGCCGCCATCCTCGAAGCGAAGCACCGGCCCAGCCATTCCGAAATGGCCGACAAGATCCGCAAGATGCTCGCCTCCGTGAAGCAGGAGAACGTCAACTCGCACGGGTTGGGCGTCGTGGCCACCAATCCGCGAAGCGGCAAGGAGGTCAACCACGTGATGATCCGCCGCAACACGCCCTTGCCGGCCGAGGTGACGCAGACCTTCCGGACGCGAAAGAACGGCCAATCGCGAGTGAGCGTTCAGGTGATCGAGGGCGACGCGCCCGATCCGGTCGCTTGCTCGCTTTTGGGCAAGTGCCGCATCACCGATCTGCCGTCCAAGCTGCCCAAGGGCTCGCCGGTCGAAGTGACGTACGCGTTCGACGCCTCCGGCCGGATCTCCGTCACCGCGCGGGACAAAACCAGCGGCCGCGAGGCGGCCATCCAGATCGAGCGCCGGGGCGGCCTGAGCGAGCAGCAGATCGACGCCTTCTCCACGTTGGCCAACGAATACACTGTTGAATGACCCACGGGCGCGCCTGCCGCCCCGCCACCCCGCATTGCCGGTATCGACCCATGGCGAAGGACCTAGACGTCTACCGCGACTGGCTCGGCATTCAGGAGACCACTCGGCCGCTGAGCCACTATCAGCTTCTGCGATTGCCGCCTTTCGAGGACGACGCCGCGAAGATCCGCGCGCACTACCGCAAGATGAACGCGCACGTGCGGAAATTCGCTTCCGGCGACTTCGCCGCGGAGTCGCAAGCCCTCTTGAACGAGCTTGCCCGGGCGATGCTCTGCCTGACCGACGCCCAGCGCAAACGCGAATACGACGCCACGCTGGGCCGGAAAGACGCGGGCGGCCTGCGACGCCGGTCGTTCGAGGAGATCCTGCTGGCCAACAAAATTGTCGATGCGGCCCAGTTGGACAAAGCCCGCAACTTCGCCAAGGCCGTTGGCCTCGAGGTCCGCGACGCCGTGTTGCAGCAGAAGCTGGCTACCGCCGACGTCGTGATGCTGGCCTATGCCGAGGCGATTGGCCTGCCGTATGTGGAGCTGGACGACGTGGGCGTGGCCGAGGCGATCGTGCCGCTGATCCCCCCACCCACCGCGCGGCAGCACTCCTGCGTGCCGGTCATGGCCGACGAGAGCCAGATCCTCATGGCCTCGCCCAATCCGCTCGTGCCCGACGTGGAGGAAGACCTGCGTCTGCGACTGGGCAAGCAGGTGCGGACGGTTTTATGCACGGCGGCGAGCATCAACCAGGCGCTGGCGAAGTACTATCCGCCGGACGCTCCGGCCGTCGCGAAGGCCGCGGCGCCGCCGGGCGAAACGGCCGCGCCCGCCCCGCGACCCGCCCCCACCAGCGCCGAGGCGAAGCGCCAGCAGTTGCTCGTGACGATCGTCGCGTTCAATCTGGCGGTGATGCTCTGCGTGTTCCTGATCTTCGCCCCGCTTCGCGGCGGGATGTACCGCCTGGGCGTGCTCGACCTCATCATCACCGTCGTCGTCGCCACGGTCGCCGCGGCGGTTACGTTCGTCGCGATCCCCAAGTGGTCGCGCTAAAACGGTGTTTTCTCGGGAGGCCTCCCGCCTACACGTCATCCTGAGCGAAGCGAAGGATCTCCCGCCGGGCAGTGCTAACGAGATCCTTCGCTACGCTCAGGATGACATTCGCATTGAGAAAGGCGTTCTGGAACGCGCGTCAGGTCGCGTCGGCGTATTCGGGGCAGCCCACGGCCTGAAGACGCTCAAGCAGGTTGTCGACCGTTTCGAGACGCTGTTCGAGATCGACCTTGACGTGGGCGAGGCCGGAGTGGTCGATTTCCTCGGGCAAGGTGTTCTGCTCCCGCTCGAGCAGCTCGACCAACAGGGCCCACTCCGCGTAGGAAATATCTGGCAGGATGCTCATGGCTCGGCTCCGGGATGGGCTTCCGTGCTGGGCAAATTCGTTCGCGGCGCCACGTCCACGTTTGGAACGGCATGTCCACGCAAGCGTGGACATGGCACCCAGCACCCAGCGGCACCAGTCAATTCTAGGTTACTTCTGACGCTGGATCGTCGGTCTGTGACGATCACGCGGCCTGCCCGGTAACGATTGCTGGACAAACCAGCAGTGGCGCCAAGCACGCAGCGACAAGGGCCGGCAAAAGGGACAGTCCCCTTTTCACTGGCGCGAAAATTGGGATAGTCCCCGTCAGACCGCCTACAACTCCGACGTGCATGCGGGGCAGCGGGTGGCCTGAACGGCGATTTGGGTGAAGCACCGCGGACAGGGTTTCGTGGTCGGCGCGGCGGGCGGTTCTGGTTTTGACTGTCGCAGACGGTTCATCTGTTTGATGACGAGGAAGATCGCCGCCGCGACGATCAGGAAATCGAGCACGGTATTGATGAACATGCCGTAATTGATCGTCACGGCCGCCGCCGTATCTGTTTTCGCGCGGATCGTCCAGGCAAGATGCGAGAAGTCGGCCCCGCCCAACAGCAGGCCGATCGGCGGCATGATGACGTCGCTGACCAACGACGAGACGATCTTGCCGAACGCCCCGCCGATGATGATGCCCACGGCCATGTCCACCACGTTGCCTTTCATCGCGAAATCGCGGAACTCCTTGAGCATTCCCATCGTATTACCTCCAGGAAGAAGAGAAGGACTACCGGTCCAGCGCCGGTTCCAGCAGCCGATCCACGCCGTCATGCCGACGGGACGCTGTCATGCTGAGCGAAGCGAAGCATCTTGCATGGAGCGCCGCCAAGGAGATCCTTCGCTGCGCTCAGGATGACGTGTTCGCTGCGCTCGGGATGACGTGTTCGCTACGCTCGGGATGACGTGGCTTGCCATGACGTGCCGAAGTGTACAGGAGCGACTCGGTTTCATCAATCTTCTTGTCAGGCGACCACGGCGCGAGAATGGGTAAACCACCCCACCCAATAGACAGGGAAGAACGCGATCGGACGTAGCCGGCCGTTTGCGACGTCTCTTGCCTGTTTACCGTCCGCGGGGAGAATAACGCCTATGGCCAATATCGGCGTCCCTCGGACGAATTCCCGGCGGTAATCAAGACCAGGAGCCGCGACCATGGACAATGTCCACGATCCTTCCCAGAACGACCTGTCGCTATCGAGCATCGGGATTGGGGCCGACGGCGGGGCTCTCCTCATGCGGTTGTTTCAGACGGCCGAGCGGATCGAGGCGTCCGACATCCACATGATGCGCGGCGAAACGCCCTACTTCCGCCTGCCGGGGCGGTTTGCCTTCCAGAAGGGCGACGGCCTGGGCGAGCACGACGTCGATCGCATCATGGCCTGCACGCTCAACGACAAGCTCAAGCGTATCTATGCCGAACAAGGCTACGTCGATTACGCCTACGAGACCATGGTTCAGATCCGGGAGAACGAGAAGAAGCGGGTCCGGTACCGCGTCCAACTCTACAAAACGCGCGGCTCCATGGCCGCGGCGATCCGGCGGATCAAGCTCGAGATTCCCACCTTCGAGCAACTCACCCTTCCGGCCGTCTACGAATCCGCGATCCGGCTGCGGCCCAAGGGGATCATCGTGGTGGGCGGCGAGACGGGCAGCGGCAAGTCGACCACGCTGGCCGCCATGGTCAACTACATCAACCAGCGGGAAATGAAGCACTTCGTCACGATCGAAGACCCCATCGAGTTCATCATCGAAAACCAAAAATCCCGGATCAACCAGCGCGAGCTGGGCCAGGACTTCCCGACGTATGCCGAGGCCCTGCGGGCCGTGGTCCGCGAGGATCCCGACGTCATCGTCATCGGCGAAATGCGCGACGCCGACACCGTGAGGACCGCCATCACCGCGGCCGAAACGGGTCACCTCGTCCTCACGTCGCTGCACACGGCCGAGGCCATCCAGACCTTCTACCGCATCCTCAACTTCTTCGACGAGGCCGAGAAGGAGGCCGTCCGGCGAAACCTGAGCACGACGCTCATCGCCATCATGAATCAAATGCTGCTGCCCTCCGGAAAGCCGGGCGTCTCGCGCGTGCCGGCCACCGAGGTGCTCATCAACAACACGGCCGTGAAAATGTACATCGAGCGCGGCGAGGAGAACCGCCTGGAGGGCATTATCGACAGCGGCCAGGACGGCATGCGCAGCTTCAACTTCTCGCTCCTGGAGCTACACAAGCAAGGGTTTATCGACCGGGGCACCGCCCTGCGCTCGTCGTTGCACCCCGACCGCCTCCGCACGCTGCTGGGCTTCGAGGGCGGGATGAAGGCCACCGACTGACGCGAGTCAGTTCACCACGGAGGCACGGAGACGGAGGAAAAGAAGAGATGAAGGCAAGAAGCCGCAGATGGACGCGGGCGGAGTTTCGACGACGATGGGATGGAATAGCGGATGAATGAGAGCGGGGCGTTCAATGCGGATGCCCACGGCCGCAAACCCGCCGTTTCGCTCGGTCATTCGCGGTTCCATATCCTCCCGTCATCCGCGTTTATCCGTGTTCATCCGTGGTTTCTCCCCTTTCTCTCCGTCTCCGTGTCTCCGTGGTGATCTCTTGCCGTCCTTCACCCAAACCGCGGCGGCTGGCCGGTGGCGCTCAGGACGAGACTCCACATCTCGCCCTCCACGTCGACGCGGCGCTTGCTGGCGGTGGCCATGGCGATGGGCACGTGGATGAACGTGCGGTGGCACGTGCACACGAGCACGTCGGTCTTGCCGGCCATGGCGGCGTGAACCGCCCGCCGGGCGAACTGGTCGCAGAGGATGCTATCCTCGCAGTTGGCCGACACGCTGCGGATCGTGTAGCTGGGGTCGATGTACTTGATCGAGACCGGAATTCCGCGCGCGGCGAAATGTTCGGCAATGCGTCCTTTGAGGAACGGGCCGACGTCGTTGTGCAGGAGATTGCCCGAGGCGTCGCGAGCCTGGCATTTTGTTCCCATGAGATCCTGCCCGGCGCCTTCGGCGACGACGATCAGGGCATGCTGCCGATCGAGGATCCGGCGCTCGAGCGCCGCGAGGAATCCGCCCGGTCCGTCCAAGGCGAAGGGCAGTTCCGGGATGAGCGTGAAATTGACCTCTTGGCTGGCCAGCGTGGCCAGGGCGGCGATGAACCCGGCGTCGCGGCCCATCACCTTGACCAGGCCGATGCCGTTGCGGGCGCCGCGGGCTTCGGCGTGCGCCCCGCGGAGGACCGCGTCGGCCTGTTCGACGGCCGTGATGAGCCCGAAGCTCTGCTCGCAATAGGCGATGTCGTTGTCGATCGTTTTGGGGATGCCCACCACGGCGATGGGCAGTCCGCGGCGATGTACTTCTTCGTGGATCCGGTGCGCTCCGCGTTGGGTGCCGTCGCCGCCGACGCAGAAGAGAACGTCGATCTTCCGCTGCTGGAGGAAATCGACGATCACGGCCGGGTCCTGCTCGCCGCGCGACGAGCCGAGCACGGAGCCGCCTTCCTCGTGGATGTTGTCGACATACTCCATGGAAAGCCGCAAGGGCGGGAGCCCGACCTTGGGATTGAGTCCCTCGTAGCCGTAGCGGATGCCCAGCACCTCGGGCACGCCGTAGTTCATCGCCAGCTCGAGGAAGATCGAGCGGATGACGTTGTTCAAGCCCGGGCAGAGGCCGCCGCAGGTGACCACGGCGGCGCGGGTTTTCGCCGGATCGAAGAAGAGCCGCTCCCGAGCGCCGGCCTTCTCGAACAGGAGTTCCTCCGGGGCCGGATGGCTTTCGTCGAGGTCGATGGCGTGGCGGACCCAGCGGCTCTCGGCGATGAACCGGCCCAGCCCGTCGCCCCGCAAGGTGGATCGTTTGAGCGGCGAAGCGAACCGCGCCGGTCCGAGCGTGGGAATCTCAACGCGTCTCACGTTGCTTGGCACGGCAGACGCCTCCCTACCAGAGTCCCGCGGTATGACGAGCCTGGGCGGCGCTGATGGACTGGCGGGGAACGAGCACCGGCCGGGGCTGGATGTCCAGAGGGATGCCGGCGACCAACTGCGCGCCCACCGGTCCGCCGCCCGCGATTGGTTGGCCCTTGAATGTCTCCATGATGCGGTGGATTTGCGGATGGATCTCCGTTTTGCCGTCGGGCCGCGGCGCGCCGACCGAGTCGAAGCTGCCCACCGTCACGATGCTGGAGTATTTCTCGTGGTATTCGTAGGCCTCGTAGCCCTTCGCCCGCAGGGCCAGCGTGAGCTTGTGGGCTTTCTCGGCGGCTTCGTCCAGGCGGGTTTCCTTCAGATCCTTTTCGCCGTTTTGGATGCGCCGGATCTCGGCCTGATCCACGATCACCTTGCCGGTGAAGTGGGCCACCTGCACGGTGTACTTGCCCCTGCAATCCAAGAGGCTGTACTTGAGGCCCTTGTTCATGCCGACCACGAGCGGATCGAGCCCACGAGGCGGCGCGCTCTGGCCTTTGAGCAGGGGATTGGGCATGAGAAATGCCTGCCCCATGGGGCCTTTTTTCTTTTTTTCGTTGTTGCCCTTGAGCAACTGCTTCTGGATCCGCCGCAGACCGGCGAGCGTCTGGTTGGTCTTCTTCCCGCCTTGGGTATCCAGACAATCCGGCTTGGCGTATTTCACGGTCCGCAGCGTTGCCTTGGCGGCCGGATCGTCCAGGCCGCGGAATTCGCCCACCAACACGGCGATTTCCTTCGCGTCGCCGTCGCGTTGATAGCGCCACTGGGCCGGCTCGCCGTAGCGGTTCAGCCCGCGACCGCCGACGCCGTTGTCGAAATCGAATTCCATCCGGTGCACGTAGGCCGGCAGCTTGTAGCACTGGCGGAGTTCCATGACGAGCTGGTGCGCTTGCGACTCGGCGCCGTCGCCGGAAAAGCTGCTGGCCATGATGAGCCAGGGACCGTTTTCGTCCTGGAGCCGGTATTCCTTGTTTGGATCAGCTTCCACCCGATGGAGCGTGAAGAGGTTCTCCCACGGCGCCGCGGCCGCGCCGGCCGCCCAACCGCCGACCATCGCGGCCGCGGCGATTGTCCCCACGAACACAATCCTTCGGCCCATCATCTGCCTCCTTACGGCAAGCCGTCCCATGTCCGTTGTGACCCGCCGGGCGCGCTTTCCTTGGCCCGCCCGGCTCAAGAAGAGGCGGGAGTGTAGCAAACGGTCCGGGACGTTGCCAGAGCGAACGGGTGCTGGCAACGAGAGAGACAGGATTGGATTGACAAGATGAACAAGATAAGGGGCAGGGGATGGTGTGCCACGGGCTCCGCCAGTGTGGGGTCGAGCAGGGAGCACTGGGAAAGCCAGTGGCACTCCGCAAAGCCCTCACCCCAATCCCCCTCCCCGAGGAAGAGGGGAGACGTGCGTCAACGAAACGCGCGGGGGAGATACCGGACGAGGTCGCTGGCCACCAACGAGACCTGGCCCACTTCTTCGGCGGCCAGGTCGCCGGCGCGGCCGTGCAGGTGGACGGCCAGCCGGGCGGCCTCGAGCGGCCCGAGCCCCTGGCGCCACAGGGCGGCCACCAGCCCGGTCAACACGTCGCCCGAGCCGCCGGTGGCCATGCCCGGGTTGCCCGTGGCGTTTTCATAAACGGCCGTTCCGTCCGTGACGCACGTCCGGTGGCTCTTGAGCACCAGGACCACGCCACACCGCCGGGCGAACTCGCGGGCGGCCTCGGCCCGCTGGTCCGGGGCGACGCTGCCGCCCGTCAGCCGGGCGAACTCGCCGGGATGGGGCGTGAGCACCCGTGGCCCGCCGGGCTTGGCCAGCCGCTCCGGCTCGGCGGCCAGGGCATTCAGGGCGTCGGCGTCCAGGACCATGGGCTTGGCCAACTCCCTGTAGAGCCGGCCGACCAGCTCGTCGAGGTCCGCGCTGCGCCCCAGGCCCGGCCCGACGGCCACAACCGTGGCGGGCTCGGCCAGGCGGACGATCTCGTCGAAGGCCGCCGCGGCGATGCGGCCGCGCTCGTCGCACGCAAGCGGGACGGTCATGTAGGAGGGCTCGAACGCGGCGATCACGTCGAGGCACACGTCGGGCACGGCCAATCTCACCAACCCCGCCCCGCCCCGCAGCGCCGCCATGCCCGCCAAGCCCACTGCCCCGCTCATTCCCCTCGATCCACCCACGATCAGTGTCAGCCCGAAATCGCCCTTGTGCGAGTCGTCCGCCCGGGGGGGAAGGGAGGGGAGGTCGCGTTGGTTGGAGAGGGGTTTCACGGGATCCACCGATCGGTGATTGCCACGGGCTTCCTTGAGCGATTGCCACTGGCTCCACCAGTGCATTTTGAATGGTTCACACGTGGTTGTCGAGTGCCACTGGCTTTGCCAGTGCGTGTCTACCCATCGCGGTCCTCAATAACGAGCACTGGCGGAGCCCGTGGCACTCAACGTTCCATCTTCCGTACTATTTTCCATCGAGCTCATTCTCCGCCGCCTTCGCGGATCGCTCCGCCTGCTCGATGAAAAAGTCCACCAGCTCTTGGCGCTCGAAAAACTCCGGGCAGACTTGGTGACCTTTGCCCTTGGGGATGAGGAGCGTCATCGGGCCGCCCAGGGCTTTATATCGGCGGGCAAGCTCGGCGCTGTTGCGCTCGAGGGGGACCACGTCGTCCGCGTCGCCGTGGATGTGCAGGATGGGAATGCCGGCCTTGGCCAGTGGCCGCAGCCGTTCCAACGGATTGTGCTCGGACAGGTGTTCCTTGAATTGGGCTTCGGACAGGCCATACGCCGAACACGCCCCAGCCAGGCCCGGCCAGCTCGACGGGTCGCACACCGTGTAGATCCCGCCGACGCACTGCACGCACTCCGGATGCTCGGCGGCCCAGTTGTAGTGCATCAGGCCGCCGCGGCTCTGCGGCAGCAGGCACGCCTTCGGCGCGAGGTTGTAGTGCTTGACCACGGCGCGGTGGAACTGGGTGAACGTGGCCCGGCCCGCCGGACTGCCGTACGACTCGCCCACGTCCACACCGCCAATCGCGATGCCCTTGGCCAGGAACTGGCGGAACATCCACGCGTGGCTCGGGTCGGGGATCGCCCCTTCGGGCCGGACGAACGCGGGGGCGTACCAGATCCACGGCCGCGAGCGGCCCTCGGGCGGCGCGCCGGGCGGCAACACGATAAAGCCCTTGTTGCGGCCAACGCCCACCTCGAAGTCTTCGCGCTGGGCGCCGTATTGCGTCGAGCGTGTGACATCGGCGATTTCCACCGGCGCGGCGTTGTCGCTGGCCTGGACGGGCGCGTAGGCAAAAACGAAGGAAATGACAAATAGGACTCCGATTCCCGCGATGGTGTTCTTCATCATGGGCGCTGTCAAACTCCAAATGCAACAGTTTGTTTCCCGGCGATGGTGCCCCTCCGATGGGGCAGGCGCCGCAAATTTCGAGTCGGAATCGGACGCGTAACGAGCCAATCGAAGCACATACGGATAGCAGCCAAATGCTGCTTCACGGTAGGCTTGGAATAGATGATGCTCAGATACTCGACATAGGCTGCCACGACAATCGGCTCAATGGTGATCAGTTCAAAGCCGTGGTCGTCACACCAGGCAAAGAAATCCGAAACGGCGCGGTAGTAGGCTGCCCGCATGTTCATGTTTCTGATGGTTGCGGTGAAGAACTCGTAGAAACGGCGTGTGGCTTTACTGCCGGCTTGCGCCACGATCGCCGGTGCCCACTTTGATGCAGCTCCGGGAAAAGGCACGGATTCAGTGACTGTAATCTCCTTGCTCACACACCTCCGTTTGGCTCATAGATCGTGATTCATAACGTCCTTTATGTATCACGAAAGCGGGGTGGTTGTACAGTTGAAATGTGAGCAATCTACAGGTCGTTACTGAACTCCTCAGCGGTCATTGTCTGGCGGGCAGCGTGGCGGATGTGGAGGACGTGAACCTCGTTGCGGGTGATGGTGAAGAGTGCGCGATAGACGCCGCTTCGTCGGCCATAGAGGAGTTGGCGGATTTCCGGCTCGACGGCATCGTTTTCAGGAGCCAATCCGCAACGCTCGGGAGACGTGATCAAGGAATTGAGGGCCTCGACAAAGCCGTTGAACCAGCGAGCGGCAGCCTCCGGCGCCTGCTCCCTGATCCACTGATACGCTTCGTCCAGGTCGTCAAAGGCCGGCGGCTGGATGATCAAGCGGTATTTCTTCATGCTTCCTGCGGAATCTTGTGCTTCCTGCGGAGCCGCTGGAAGGCTTCCTCGGCCGGGATGCCCTCGCTGCGGGCCATGGAGTCAAGGCCCTTCTTGATGCCGATAACAGCCTCGGCTCGGTCAACAAGCTCCAGCATTTGCTGGTATGACGCAGCGTCCTGGACGACGATCTCGGCTTTGCCGTTTACAGTCAACACCATTGCTTCGCCCGTGGCCTTGAGTTGCTCAATGACCTCGGTGGTGTTCCGCTTGAAATGGGTCAGCGAGTCGATGTCTCGGGTGAGATCCATGGTCACCTCCTAGCATGAAATTAGCATCTAATTAGATGCTACCAGACGACGACGGGGAAGTCAAGCCCTCGAAACGAAAGGCGATTTGCTCACAGTCACGCGGCAGTCCCCGGCCTGCCGACGGCGGAACCGGTGGGCCGTCTATTCGCAAAGCCTTACAGAGAGAAGGCTTATACAGCGGCCTTGAGGGACTGAATGATGGCCGCCGCTGTCTGCTGGATGTGCTCCAGGGATTCGGCCAGCCTCTCCTTCTGTAAACAGTTTTGAGGCCGGTGGTGCAAGGTTGGCCTCAAAAACCTTCGCGAGGAAGGCATGACTACGCCTGGTTCTGCTCGAAGATCCAGGTATGGGCCAGATCGGCGATCTTCACCAGAAGTGGCAGGTCGTCGTGGCCGAAACTCTGCGAATCCTTCGGTCCCCGTCCTTGTAAAGGCGGCTGAACGTGACGTTGTGAACCGGAAGGTTCGCGCTTTGGCCCCTGCGAAGTGGCAGCTTCGCGGGGGCCTTTCTGTGACATTATCTGTGACAAGCGGATTCTTGTCGACGTAAGTCAGTATCCCCGACAGGATTCGAACCTGTAACCTTCGGCTCCGGAGGCCCGAACCACGCAAATCAGGGATGCCAAAATCTCGTGTTGTTAGTTGTTGTGCTGTAAGTGGTTGCTCCGACACAGCGAATTCCACTGGCCTCGGCCTACTTTCCACAGATTATATCGCTTGTCATGGTTTTGTACAGATTCTCTGACACAACTCTGACAGGTATCTCTTCTGACCAGAAAGCGTCGGCCTGCACCTCACTTTCCACGTCTCCCACAATTTAGACCCGTTTGGTAGCGGTTCTGCGTCACTTCGGTGTCCATCCACTCACCAGGAGAGCTTCACGCATTGGCTCGACGACGTTGGAGCATCCAGTCCAGGCCGGCTCGCAAGGGGCGCAGTGAGCCAACGGACGGAACTCGTGCTGGGGAGTAGACCCGGTCGTGAACGAGGTGGGAATAGAGACCTTCGACTCGCGCCACTCTCGCGTCCAAACGATAGTCGTGGACGACCTTGTGACGACCGGCCTTGCCGTATTCGCGACGCAGGCCGCGGTGCAGAAGCAGCTTTTGCATCTGCTCGGCGAATCCCACCGGGTCTTCAGTTGGTCCGAGGAGGCCGTCGACACCCTGGAGGACGACCTCGCGATTGCCCGGGATATCGGATGCGATCACCGGCGTCCCGCAAGCCAGCGCTTCAAGCAGCGCCAAGGACAGCCCTTCCCACCGTGAAGTCAACAAAAACAGGTCGAGGCTGGCGACAAGTTGGGGCACGTCGTCGCGCCAACCCAAAATCGCGATGTCTGCCGACCGGCCTCGCCGGCGAATGTCGGCCTCCAACTCCTCTCGCAGCTCACCGTCGCCAATGAGGAAGAACTTGGCCTTGGTCCCTTGACCCAGAACGAGGTCGGCGGCCTCCACGAAACACTGTGGGTTCTTCTGGCGACAGAGACGCCCCACCATCCCGACGGCCGGCGTGCTCTGGCTCACGCCAAAGACATCTCGACGGATCGCCTCGCGCGCATCGGCGGAGATGGGGCGAAACCGTCCCGTGGCAATGCCGTTCGGGATCAATTGGAGACGTTTCGGCGCAATCCGGAGCCAGCGTCGCGCGAAGTCGAGATCGGACTGCTTGAGGCAGATCATCGTGTCACAGAAGCGTCCCCCAAGCCATTCAAGCGCAAAATAAAGAGCCTTGCTTAGCAACGAAGTCGCTGCGGGGAAGGCGAATCCGTGAACGGTGTGCATCACCGTTCGCACGCCGGCCAGCTTGGCCGCAATGCGCCCCAGGACGCCCGTCTTGGAGGAATGCGTGTGCACGATGTCAAATCGGTGCTTCCGCATCAGCCTCACGAGCTGGAGAAGCGCCATGAAGTCACGATGGGGAGCAATGGGACGGACCAGGCGGTCGGCAAACAGGCACTCGATGCCCTCGGCCTGAGCGGCCTCGGTCAACGGGCCGGGAGACTGGCAAATCAAAAACGGTTCGTAACGGGCCCGGTCCAGGCTCCTCAAAATATCTAGAGAGACGTTCTGGCATCCGCACAAGAGCGGAAGAAGCTGCAGATGGGCTATCCGAATCCGCTCGGCGGTGGTGGCGCTCGCGTTGGCGCCGACCTGCCGGTCGTAACGCAAAGAACCTGTCGATTCCATGTCCTACCCCTTGGTATTCATCATTTCTTGGAGAACGGCGAGAACCGCGTCCAACTGGGTATTTTGTTCGTAAGACTGCTCCACGCGCGCTCGGCCCGCTTGCCCCATCCGCTCTCGAAGCAAGCGCGACTCGCACAATCGCACAAGGCTCCCAAGAAGCTCCTCCCGGTCGTCTCCGTTGAAGAGCAATCCGGTTTCTTTGTGCAGGATGACCTCTTGGATGCCGCCGGCACGAGCTCCCACGACCGGTTTCCCGCATGCCATTGCTTCCAGCACTACGCGCCCCATCCCTTCATAGCGAGACGGGGCCACCAGGACGTCGGCCGATTGCATGATCTGGGGGACGTCGTTGCGCATCCCGAGAAACCACGCCCTCGGATGGTCGCGATTGGGAAGACGGTTGAAGTATTCCAGGTCTTCGCCCGAATGGGACACCGAGCCGACGACGAGCAACACGACGTTGGGCACCCTGGCCACAAGCTCCGGCAGCACGTCCAGAATCCGATCGTGCCCCTTTCTTTCGGTGATCGTTCCGACGATCGCCACGACGAGATCCCTGTCGCTAAGTCCCAGTTCGCGCCGTATGTCGCAAGCGACGTCGAACCGGGCCAGGTCCACACCATTCGAGATGGTACGCAGTCGCTGGCGATACGCGTGAAGCTGCCAGCGCGGGAATTTCGTCTTCACGGCCTCCGAGATGACGACGGTCTCGTTGGCCAAAGGCAGTTCAAGCCAATCGAGCCAGCCGTGAGGCCGGTCGAGCTTGTCCCAGATCATCACCGGAATGGACAACGATCGCGCCGCCAGCCCGACGGTCAATAGGCCCCGCAGGTCGTTGCAAAAGACCGCAGAGATCTTCTGCTCTTGAAGCTGATGACGCGCACGGAGCACGTATTGGGCAACCTGCCAGACCATCCGTGCCCACTTCAAGCCGCGATAGCGGTAGACGGCTCCACCATAGGCGGCCAGCAGCGACGGATAGTCAAACCGCAGCAGATCCACACCGAGTCGGTCAATGGCATCCACGAAGGGCCCGCTCCCCGTGACGCCCACCAGCGGCTGCACGCGCTCCCGGGACAAGCGTTCCACGATCGAGAGCATGGTCCGCTGTTGTCCGTAGAGAACGTGAGGGTAGCTCTCGACGAATAGCACTCGCGGACGTCGTCGCACGGACGGACGTCGCGTCGGGCGAACGTCAGAGGGAGCAAACAGAGTGGGGCACATGCGAGCATGTTTTCAGAATGAAGCCGGAATCCAATGTGGATTTGGCCAAGGTCGGGGGGATTCTTTTCCGCGCTCGGCGGGAATACGCGGGCAGTAGGCGTGATGCTCTTCGGAGGGTGTCATTTGGGCTCGACGGACATGCGCCAACGACGACGAACGTGCAGGCTGATCGGGCGCGAGGCGCAATGCGGTAATAAAGTGAGCCGTAATCCTTACAAAAGACAGTAGGTTATTCCGGACCTCAGGCGATGATGCGTCGGGGAGAATATCACGCAGCCCGGTGCGACTTCCGCTTTGATGTGACGATCGTCACCTTCGGCGGAAGCCCTATTCCCGTTGCAGGCAGACCGGCGCCAGCGTCTCTGCCGCCTCAAGCGACTGCGTCTCGAATGACGCCAGCAGGCCCAACAGTGCCTGGATGTCCCGGGACGCCTCGTTGCGGTTCCGTGTGCTGGTGACCGTGACGTGCCCGACGACGTGGCCGGCCACCATCACGGGCAAATCGACCCGCCAACGCGGATCGCCCGTCGTGGATTGGGAAGAGGTCCATGCCGCACGATAGCCTTTCCGCCTGATGGGTGTTTTCTCCGCCAGGCTGACCTCGCTCCAGTCAAATCGGACTGCGGAACCAAGAAGGGCAGACCAGATCGATCCCCATTGTCCAGCATTGAGTGCCGGGGTGCCCTCCTGGCCCGCGTCAACAATTGTCCCAGGCGGCGTCTGAAAAAGTGATTGGCCCAGGCTCTTGAGCCGCCTTGTTGCCGCCAACAGTTCCGCGTGTCCGAACATCCGCGTCGACACAAGAAAACCGACAAGGCCAAGCGCGCCGAGGATTCCCACAACGTCACTCATCAGGAGGGCGCCGAGTATTGCCGCAATCGATGGCGCCAAGCAAAAAGCGGCCAGCCAGCCCAGAGCATGGCGGTTGCAGCTAAACAGCGCCATGAGGCGGTGTGGCAGGTGGTCGCGGTCCGGCTTGAAGATGCCGCGTCCTCCGAACGCTCGGCGGCAGACGGCGATTGTCGTGTCCAAGAGCGGCACCGTCCAAATCGCCAACGGGCCAATCACGGCGACCGTTCCCGACTCCTGGTGCGAGGCGAGAAGCGTCAGCGCGCCGAGCAGCAATCCAATCAGCATGGCTCCGCCGTCTCCGAGAAAGATCCGGGCCGGCGGGAAATTGTGCCGCAGAAAACCATACAGGCTGGCGGCGAACAGCACGCCCACCAGCGCGACGATCACGTGCCCATGGACGACGGCTACGGCCGCCACGGTCGCTGCCAGAATCAGGCCCACTACGGCCGCCGCACCGTCGATGCCGTCTAGCAAATTCATGGAATTGGTAGTAACCGCCAGCCAAAGCAGCGTCACGGGCAGAGCCAGCACGCCGAGTTCCACCCGATACCCCAATAACTCAAGGCTCTGAACCATCGGGAGAAAGGCAACCAGGCATGATGCGACCATCAATTGGCCGGCCAGCTTCTGCCAGGCGCGCAGGGCCCAGCGGTCGTCGATCGTTCCGAGAAAGAGAATCGCTCCGCCGCCGGCCAGCCATGGCCACAACCACAAGCCGGCCTCGACCAGCTTTTGTTGCCACGGATTCGGCACGACGCGCAGAAGGACAATCGCGATCGCGACGGTCAAAAAAAGGGCGAGTCCTCCGCCCAGGGGCGTCGGATTCTTATGGATCTTGCGGTTGCCATCCGGCCGGTCGACGAATCCAACGCGTGACGCAAGCGACGCGATCACCGTCGACAGCACGGACGCGACGAGATACGTGACAAGACCAATCGCGGCCAAAGTGATTAGCGTCATGTTGTCGTCTCAGGGGCAGTTCTGGGCGCGGCGGTCGGCACACTGTTGAGACGGCGGAAGCCCACGGGTTTGATGTCGATTTGTGTGAGAAGTGACGGCGGCGGGTGCATCGGCAACGACCGCGTCATGTGCACAAACGCCCAAGCCGGCCAGTATCTTGCAGGCGGCCGATACGTTCGGTATCCGACTCGCGTAACGTTCGATGGAGAGGACGACCGTGTCTGCGCTCTGGCTGAGCAATCGGGTGTCGGCCACGGGGACGATCGAACCGCCCAGAACCACGACAAAGTCGAATATGGCCCGAAGCTGGTCCAACAGCGCGCCAGCTCCTCCCTGGGCCAAGGCGCTTTGCGCGCGGGCGTCGCGGCGTCCGGCCGTCAGAAGCCAAAGGTTCTCGACGATGCCTCCTTGCATCGCGTCGATGGCTTCGTTCTCGCCGCGGAGCACGTCGGACACGCCGGGTTCCGCGGCAACGCCGAAATGCGCGTCAAGCGTGGGCATCCTCAAGTCGAAATCCACCAAGGCGGTGCGATGTCCGGTTCTCGCAAACCCCAAGGCAAGCTCAGTGGCCACCATCGTCTTGCCTTCGTCCTCCACGGCGCTGCACACGAGGATAACTCGCTTCCCTCCATGGTCTGCCTCGTGCAACAGGGTCACGATCATGTTGTCGACGCATTGGATGAGCTCCGGCTCGTCGGTCGCGGGTACCCCGGCAGTCGCGGCCCCGTGGCCAATCGGCCACGGAGAGACGTCCGGTAAAACGCCCAGGACGTTCAGGCCCAGCCGGGACGAAACGTCGGTCGTGGAATTGACTAGTTGCTTCCGGGCATCCCATGCGACGATACACCCAATCGGCAGTGACGCGCCCAACACCATGACGAGCATGATGAGGAACCATCGGGTCTGACGATCGCCGCCGGAGAGCACCTGAGCTGACTGGACCACCTTGACCCGCGACGCGGCCTCGCTCTCGATCTTGAGTCTTTCCCGGTCTCCGGCGATGCGGCTTAGCAGTTGGTCGAGTTGCTCCAGCTCGGAACGGTTCATCTCAACGTCGATGGCCATCTTGAGATCGCCCGACGAATCGCCCTCATCCTGCAACTGGCCGTGCTGTTTTTCCAAGTCTTCTTCCAGTTGCCGTTTCAATCCGAGGAGGATGCCGGTTTGCGTCCGCAACTCGCGGATTTTATTGAGAGCCGCCGCCCTCCGGGAGCAGACTAATTGTTCCCGAAGTTCGGCATAGCGTTTATGAAGGAGCCCCTCGGTCTCGGCGGCGGCGCGAGAATGCCCTTCGGTAAACGGGGCAATCGACGTCGGCTGGACGATGGCTCGCGTCCGAGCCTCGCGGAAGCGAATGTCCTCCAGTTGCCGCCGAAGACGAATGACCTCGGCGTCGGATTGGGCGAATGTGTCGAGCTCCACGTCCGCGACGTCCGCGGCGGTCAGCGTGTCCGCCGTGGCGGCGTGCGCGGCCAGTTCGCTCTGTTTGCGCTGGATTTCAAGCTCGTGCCGATAAAGTTCCCGCTTCAACTCGACGAATTGACGCAAGACGGCTTCACGCCCCGGCGAGCGGCTTCCGCCGGAGGCCGTTTCGAGCTGCCGGGTCATGTTCAAAAGCGCCGTTCGCCTGTCTCGCGCCTCCGCCTGCTTCTCGGTGTAGATGCGGTCCAGATCGGCAAGGCATTGCTCCTGCTCCTCGCGCTCGACTCGCCGAACGCGAGTCATGTAGGATTCGACGATGCTGTTGACGATGTCGATAAGGTCCTGGGGATACTTGCCTTCCAAGCTAACCCGCATCACTTCGGCCCCATCGGGAAATCTCACCGTCAGTTCGTTGGTGAGCCACGTGACCGGGGCTCGTTGGTTTCGGATGAGCGGCAGTTGCGCAATCTCGGGTTTCTCAAGAGCGTCCTTTAAATTCGGCAGGCTCATGAGAAGCTGTTGCTGCGTTCGCTTGTAGACGCCGAAATCCCCGTTGCCGCCGCCGCGCGAACCGCCGAACACCAGCGACGGTTCCTTTTCGGCAATGCGCACCAATGAAACGGCCGTGTATCGCGGCGCGCGCACCAGCCAGGCCGTCGCCCCTGAAACCAGACCGCACAGCAGCCCCAGCGTCACTGCCGCCCGCCAATGCCGGCGAAACGCGTGAAGCAAGCCCGATAGATTCAGCCCCAGAAGCGGAGGCGGAAGATTCGGCACAAGCTCGTCAACGGGCGTAACGCGCTCACCCAACCCGGTCATCTCGCCCGTCGGCAACGGGCGGGGCAGCTTCGAGTGCAACGGCTTGACACTGGTCAGTGACATGGAATCGACGCGCGATCGAGACCGGGGGGTAATCCGTACCGCGTAAAATCTTCCAACTTTACCTTACAAGAACACTTTGCGCCGATTCGACCCCCGGCAACTGGCCCGTCTTCCACTCTCACACGATACGCCGATCGGGTGAAACGTTGTCAAATGTCCCGGTAACTCTTGCCTCGGATCGTGGAAGCCAGACGTTGGTTTCACCACAACCGGTATGACCGCTGAATCCGGCGCGTAGCACGCAATCCGAAAAATCGCCCTGGGGCGCCTGTTTTAAGAAGGTTGCACAAACACCTGTAATAACTGCCGATCCAATTTTCGTGGCTATTTTGTGGGGTGAGGTCCTGACCGTGAGGCTGCGCGCCGCTAACTACCCATGGCGCGAAGCATGAACGGATGGGCAGAAATGGAAAACCGTATTCCGACCATCATGCGCCAAACCGGCACACCGTACCACGCAGAAACAAGCCATCTATGGGGTACGAACCCTCCTTCAACAACGACTGCTCTCACGCCGACCTGAAGCAACGTTCGGTTCAGGGTGGGGTGGTTACGGTCGGCGCTCAGGCCGCGAAATTTTTCTTGCAGCTTGGCGCGACGGTCATTCTGGCAAGGCTGCTGGTGCCGGAGTGTTTTGGCCTGGTCGCCATGGTGACCGCCGTGACGGGCTTGATGGGCATCTTCAAAGACGCCGGCCTGTCGATGGCCACCGTCCAACGCAGCCAAATCAACCATCAACAGCTCAGCACGCTTTTTTGGATTAACGTGGCCTTGGGCGTGGCACTGGCAGGGTGCGTCGCCGCGCTGGCTCCCATCCTGGCCTGGCTGTATGGCCGATCCGAGTTGCTGCCCATCACGCTGGCGTTGGCCGGCACGTTCGTGCTGGGCGGCGCGTCGGCTCAACCTCAGGCCTTGTTGCAACGGCAAATGCGGTTCTCCGCGCTGGCCCTCATCAGCGTGGGCTCCTCCACCGCCGGCATCGCGGTGGGAATCGTCGTGGCGGTGCTCGGCGGTGGCTATTGGGCCCTGGTATGCGTTCCCGTCGTTTCGGCACTGGCCAATACGATCGCGGTCTGGTGCGCCAGCGGTTGGCGCCCAGGGCCTCCGTCGCGCCGATCCGGAGTGCGAGCGATGGTTCGCTTCGGCGGCCATCTCACGGCCGGAAATCTGTTGATCTACGGGTGTCGTAATCTCGACAACGTGCTGCTTGGCATTACCTGGGGCGCCGTCCCGCTGGGGCTCTATTCAAAAGCGTACCAACTGCTGCTCTTGCCCATCACCCAGATCAACGCCCCGCTTTCGGACGTGATGATCCCTGCGCTTAGCCGCCTCCAAAACGAGCCGGTCCGATATCGGGCCGCCTACGGCAAGGCCATGTCGTTCGTCGCAACAATGGGAATGCCCGTGGTCGTCGCCACGGCCGTTTTGGCTCGTGAATTGGTGGGCCTCGTGCTCGGGTCGCAGTGGCTTGCGGCGGCG
Organism: Pirellulales bacterium; assembly: GCA_016931995.1. GTDB lineage: Bacteria > Planctomycetota > Planctomycetia > Pirellulales > Thermoguttaceae > JAFGDS01. Next base: position 65,465 of record JAFGDS010000102.1, on the reverse strand, counting down.
CCCCTCTTCCTGGCGTTGGCGCCGGCTGCCTTCGTGGGCACGCTCAACGTGAGCACCGGATGGATCTTCGTCCCGTTGGGTCACACGCAGCGCCAGCTTCGTTGCACGTTCGTCAGCTCCGCCGTCACAGTCCTGGCCTTCCTCGCCGGACTGCCTTGGGGCGCCTTGGGAATGGCCCTCGCCTATAGCGTCGCGACCGTGGCCATGCGCCCGCTGCAACTGGCCTACGCTTTGCACGGAAGCCCCGTTCGGATGCGAGATTTGGTCCGGGTGATCGCGCGCCCCGCCGCGGCGTCGCTTCTGGCCGGCCTTGGGCTGCTGGCAATCACGCATGCACCCCAATGGCCCGGGGCGCTGGTGTGGCGGATCGTGCTGGGCCTCGGACTTTACATCGCAATTTATTTCCTTCTGTCGGTGCTTCTGCCCGGAGGGAGAAAGTGGTTCGCCGACACGGTGGCCTTGAGCAGCCTGTTCCGACCCGCGGTTTCCTTGCCCGTCGCGCCTTCGCCCCTCGTTCCTGTATCCATGAGCCAAGCTCCATGCCCGTTGAACCCACCTTCCTGATCATCGGCGCCTCGAAGTCCGGCACGACGAGCCTATGGGATCTGTTGAGGCAGCATCCCCAGATCGCGATGTGCGAGCCGAAGGAGCCAAACTTTTTCAGTCTCGATTCGGCCTACGAAAAGGGCTGGGACTGGTATTCCTCCTTTTTCACCACGACGGAGCGCACCCGCGCGATCGGCGACGTCAGCCCCATGTATTCCCGGGTGGTGTCCTGCCCGCAAACGCCGAGGCGAATCGCCGAGGCCCTGCCCCGCGCCCAGATCCTCTACGTCGTGCGTCACCCGTTGGATCGCATCGAGTCGGACTATCTCCAATGCCTTCATTCGGCCCACCCGATGCCTCGCTGCTTTGCCCGGGCCGTCCGCGAGTATCTTCCAGTGACCGAGGGGAGCCTTTTCTGGAAGTGCATTAGTGCCTATCGCGACTATTTCCCCGACGAGCAGATCCACGTGCTCTTTTTCGAGGATTATCGAACCGATCCGCAACATTTTTTGGCCGAATGCTGCCGTCTGGTTGGCGCGGAGGAGACGTTTCTGTTCCCCGACGCGTGCCGCCCGCGAAACCGTTCGCGCGATCACGACATGGATTCGTCTTGGCTCACCGCGGCGCGCCGCGTGCCTGGTGCGGGCTACGTCAAGAAGACGATTCCAGCGGCCGTAAGGTCCTATTTGCGCAGACATATGCGAGTGGCCGTGCCGGCACGCCCAAAATGGGACCGAATGACGCGCCAGTACGTCACCGACATGGTGGCCGGCGAGGCCCGCGCGCTCCTCGAATATGCCGGAAAACCGGCGGACTTCTGATCGCTGGAGAAGGAGTAGCCCCATGATACACGCACCAAAGAAGACCGCTTATCGCCTGTTGCGGCACGGAGCCCGCACGTGCTACAACCTGCTGGCCAACCGATCCCCCGGTCGACAGATTATCACCGGCATCAACCTGGCTCGCAACCAACACAAAACCCACCGAAAGCTCGAGATTGGCCCTGGACCGGCGCGACTCGAGGGATTCGAGACGTTGAACATTCGAGCCGGTCGGCACGTCGATTACATCTGCGATGCGGCGAAACGGCTGCCCCTGCCCGACGAGTGCTTCGAGGTGGTCTACGCCAGCCACGTCCTGGAACACATTCCCTGGTATCAGACCGAACACGTGCTGCGAGAATGGACACGGATTCTAAAGCCCGGCGGGGTTCTGGAAATCTGGGTACCCGATGGCGAAAAAATCTGCAAAGCGTTTATCGATGGCGAGTGCGACGCGAACCACGACTTCCAGAAGGACGGATGGTATCGGTTCAACGAAGAAAAAGACGTCTGCAAATGGGCCGCCGGACGGCTGTTAACCTATGGCGATGGGACGGGTGACTCGGCTGACCCTAATTGGCACCGGGCGCTCTTTTCCCGGCGTTACCTGAAAGCCCTGATGGAACGCGTGTGGCTCCTGGACGTCACGCTTCTCGACCGGTCGGAGGTGAGAGGGGACGACCACGGCTGGATCAATCTAGGCATGCGAGGCCGCAAGCCATGAACTTCCGAAGTGTGGCGAACTTGAACGAGACCATCGTTCGGAATCTGCACAAGGTTCCGCGTGACGTGGCTCTTATCGTCGGCATCCCTCGCAGCGGGCTACTCGCCGCGAATCTCCTGGCGCTGCATCTGAATCTCCCCCTGGCCGATCTGGACGGTTTCATCGAGGGACGTCTTCTGCGATCTGGCTCACGGCTGCCCTCGCGATCCAACAAGGCGCCGCTGGAGCATTATGGACGGGTTCTTGTGCTCGATGATTCGCTGGAATCGGGCGAAGCGATGAGCCGCGCACGGCAGCGCCTCGCCCAAGCCGGCGCGGACCGCCAAGCGATCTTTGCCACCGTTTACGTCTCGTTGCCCGGCCGGCGGAAGGTCGATCTTTACTTCGAGGAAATCGTCGGGCCTCGCGTTTTCGAATGGAACTTCATGCATCACAGCGTTCTGGCCGACAGTTGCGTCGATATCGACGGCGTGCTCTGCGTCGATCCCACCGACGGGCAAAACGACGATGGGCCCTGCTACGAACGTTTTCTCAAAGAGGCCTCGCCGCTCTGGCTGCCGTCCGCTCCGGTGGGGGCTTTGGTGACCTGCCGCCTCGAAAAATACCGCTTTCTGACCGAGCAGTGGCTGCAACGCCACGGCGTGCAGTATCGGCGCCTGGTCATGATGGACTTCCCGGACCAAGAGTCCCGTCAGGCGGCCGGAGCCCATGCCGCGATGAAGGCACGGGCCTACATCTCGGCAAACGCGAAGCTCTTCATCGAAAGCAGCCACCGCCAGGCCATGGAAATCGCGCGATTGGCGCGGCGTCCCGTCCTGAGCGTGGAACGACACGAAATGGTCTATCCGTCCGCTTTGTCGTGCCTGCCGACGGCCATGAGCCGGCTCCCGCACGTGATCCGCCGGCGCATTCGATGGTTTGCCCAGCGGCTGCGACGTCGGCTATTGCATTTCGATCCGCCATCGCCCGGGCGCCGGCTCGCAGAGAGGGATACATGAATCAGCCGGAGCACTCCACAACTGAGACTGAGGTTGCCCGGATGAACGCCGCCTTCCAGCCGTCCCTGGCGTCGGTGATCGTGCCGACGCACAATCGCGCCGGGTTGCTGGTCGAGTCGATCGATTCCGTCTTCGGGCAGACCTACCGGCCGATCGAACTGGTGATCGTTGACGACGGGTCAACCGACGACACGGAAATGGTCGTCAAAGCGTGGTCGCAAACGCATGCCGCCGCCGGCCAATTCACCGTGAAATACATTTACCAAGCAAAAAGTGGAGCGCCATCCGCCCGAAACCGAGGGCTTGCCGAATCAAAAAGCGAGTTCATTCAGTTCCTGGACTCGGACGACGTGCTTCATCCCGAGAAGCTCCAGCGGCAGATCGAGTTGCTGGCGTTTGCCCCGGACGTGGACTACGTCTATTCGGAAGCCGGCCGGTTCGAGGTCGCGCCCGACTGGAACGTGCCGCCCTGTTTTGGCCGGGCGACGACGGCGCTTCTGTCCGACCACCTCAGCAAGTCAACGCTCAACTCGATCTGCGGCCTCTATCGACGGCGCCTGTGCCGGCGCATCGGTCCATGGAACGTGAACCTGTTGAAATGGCAGGACTGGGAATACAACCTCCGCATGTTAGCTCTACGGCCTCGGTGCGTCCATCTTCCGGGCGTCTATTGTCTGGCCCGTGTGCATAGCCTTGGGCAAATCGCCGATCTGGCCAGCCAGCGAGAAGGCATCGAGGCGATGGCTCTTGCGGTGGCTTCGGCCGAACGTACTCTGCGGAACGCCGGTCTGCTGGTCGAGACGCCTACGCAAATCCCAGAAACCGCCGAGCACGGCCCTAACTGCCAGGAGCATAAACCATCGGGACACCTTGTGGAATCGCCTTCCGAACACGCCGACCTGTCGCCAGCGCTGGCTGCCCGATATTTCCTCGTCGCGATGGAAGCCATCCGAAACGGTTTTCCTCGCGTGGCGAGAGACGCCACGTACCGCGGACTGCAACACCGGCCAAATCGGGGCCACCGGCTCCGGCTCGAACTGCTCCGCGGGCTGGCGATCCTGCCCCCGGCGTGGGCAAGCCGCGGTTGTGACCTCCTGTTGCGGACGTGCGGCAAGGTCAAACAGAATATAACTGCATAATTTACGCACCCCACGGTCCTTGACGATGCAAACCAAGACTCCCCATCGCGTGTTGATGCTGCTGGAAGACTGGCGTGCCGGCGGCACGGAGGAATACGTGTCGCAATTGGCCCGGTATCTGCGGCGGCGAGAGTCATTCGAGGTGTTCCTCGTCGTCTTGCGTCGTTGGGAATCAGACTTGCTTCCTGAAGCGGCGGAAGCCGCCGATGCGGTGTTCTGTCTCGGGGGATCATTGCCCGAGCGTTTGAATAAGCTCCACCGCCTCATTGGCCGGCTTGTCCCGGACGTGTGCCATTGCCATCTTTACTCGAGTCTTCTGCCCGTGACGCTTCTTTTACGGTGGTTGCGCGTGCCACGGATCATTACAACGCTGCACATGCCGGTGACGGCCTGGAATTGGCGCCGAAGAATGACGACGCGACTTGCCGCGTCGCTGGCGGACCAGGTGGTCTGCAATTCGCCGGTGGTGGCTCGGTCCCTGGACGTTAAGTGCTTCGGGCAAGGGAAGAAAACCACTATTGTCCCCCCGCCCTTCTTGCCGTTTCAAACAGCGCCATTGCCGGAAGCTCGCGAGACAGCGTCGGCGTTCATTGTGTGCGGGTGCGGCCGGTTGGCGCCAGAAAAGGACTGGCCGACGCTGCTGCGCGCATTTTCGATATTGCGATCGTGCGTCGCGGGCCCGGTCCAATTGGCGCTCGTGGGCGGTGGCCCGCTTGAGAAATCCCTTCGCCGGCTGGCCGTCGAGCTGGGGATCGGCCAGTTTGTCGCCTTCATGGGAGCCGTTGCGCACAACGAGGCGCTGGCCGCGCTTCGCAAGTCCGACGTCTCCGTGCTTCCGTCCCGTTTCGAAGGACTGGGGATGGCCGCCCTCGAGGCAATGCAATGCGGCGTCCCGACGATCACGGCCGACTTCCCAGCGTCGGCCGATTTCATCGAGCACGACGTGACCGGCCACCGCTTTCCCCGCGGCGATTCCAAATCGTTGGCCGACTTGCTCCTGTGGCACTACCGCAACCCCGAAGACTCGCGCGCGATGGGCCGGCGCGGCCAGGAAGCTGTGATAAGGCAGTATTCCGAAGACGGCACGTTTGCCCAATACCCCTCGGTCTATCTGGAGAAGGCATGAAAATCGTCTTCGTCGATCGCCGCGCGGCCGTGTCGATATGGAGCCTGATGAATCAGGTGGCCCGTGGGCTGATTGCGCGGGGTGACGAAGTGATCTTCTGCCGGCTGGACGATCAGCGGCCCGTAGCCCCGCCGCCCGCACCGGAGGGCGTCGACGTGGTCGACGTGCCCGTTCGCCGCAAAAGAGGCATGTGGGATCTCTTCTGGCAGCACAAGGTCTTCTCCGCGAAGTTCGGCGACCTCCTACGCGAGTGGACTCCCGATGTGGTACATACGCATTTCTGCGTGCCTGGCATTATCGCGAGGCTCATCGCGCACCGACGTCGCACGCCCGTGATCCTCTCGACCCAACACGAAACCTACGGATCCATGCGGCCCCACTATCGCTGGGCCGTCCGCCACACGGAGCGCTTCGTGTCTTCCGTCGTGTACGTCTCATGGACGGTGGCCAATTCCTTCGGCCGAGCGGCCCACACCTGGTCCATCGCCGAAGGCAACGTCGCGCCCCGCCATCTCGTGGTCCACAACGGCGTCGATTTGGCCGAAATCGACCAGATCCGAAACAATGCCGCTTTGAGCAGTCCTAACAAGGTCGTGTGCATTGGCCGATTGGTTCCGGTCAAAGGGCAGCGGCTTCTTCTCCAGGCCATGCCCCGTGTTCTGAAAGCTTGTCCGGACACGCGGCTCGTGCTGATCGGCTCCGGGCCCGACGAAGTTGCGTTGCGCTCGCGGGCGTCACAACTGCACATTGCTGAACGTGTCGACTTTAAGGGCTGGCTCTCCCGCGAGGAGTCGATCCACGAACTGGCCACTGCCGCCGCGGTGGTGGTTCCCAGCCGGCGCGGGCAAGAAGGCTTCGGGCTGGTCGTGGCCGAAGCCATGGCTTGTCAAACTCCCGTCGTCGCCAGCCGAATCGACGTGTTCGAGGAGCTGTTGGGATGCACGACGGACGCCGGTTGGTTCTTCGAGGAAGGCGACCCGGGGAGCCTTGCGGAAACGCTCATCGAGACGCTCCGCTCACCCGCCGAGGCCGCCCGCCGCGCGGCCAACGCCCGGCGGCGTGTCGAAAGACGGTTCACCGTCGACCACATGGTGGCCAACTACCTCCGGCTCTACGATTTCCTCGTCGGTACAAAAAAGGAGCGCTTCAGTGCAGGCTGCCACACCTCACGCTGAACCGGCTATCGGCGTATTCGGCAAACGGATCGGCCATGCGCCGGCATCCGGCCACATCGACACGTCACCCACGAGCCGGGCACGCTTTTTGCGCAAGAGCCTTTATCAGGCATTGTGCCAGGCCGTTGTGCGGGACGCCGCGGCATGCGTCAACGCACCGGCGCCCATGCGCGTTCTCGACGTGGGCTGCGGCCGCGGGGAACTGCTGGAGCAATTGACTCGACTCGGCCACCAAGTGACCGGCTTGGAGCCCGAGCCGAACTGCGTGGCCTTGGCCTCCCAATACGCGACGTGCGTGGCCGGCTCGGTCGAAGATCTGGCCGACCATTTCCGGCCGGGCCAGTTCGACGTCATCGTCCTGTCGCACGTCCTGGAGCATCTTTCAAATCCTTTGAAAATCCTGCAAGCGTTGCGCAACATGCAAGCCGCGGCCTACGTGTTTGCCGTGCCCAACGTGCATCGTACTGCGCGGCTGGTCCGCGCCCTGACTGGATCCGAAAGGCCGGACCATTCTTTGCACCTGTTCTCCTGGGGCCGGCCGGAATTCACTGCGTTGCTCCGAAAGGCCGGCTTCGACCAGTTTCGTTGGCGCGGCGACCGCGTCACGATCAATCCGCTCGGCGGCACGTTGGGACTCTGGGCTGGCCGCGCGTTGGAATCACTCGAAGTTCGCCTGCTCCCGCAGGTGTGTCCAGGATTGGCTTCGTCATTGATTGTAACTTGCGAACCACGATAGGCCCGTCCGACGCGACAGCCGCAAAAGACCTGATCAATAACATTTCTCAACCGGAACGGTCAAAAGACATAAGGTGTTGCCATGAAACCCTTAGTGACAGCTTTCATTACCGTGTACAACGAAGAAACCTGGATCGAACCCGCCGTGCGGAGCCTGTTGGACCAATCGCTCCGTGACATCGAAGTACTTGTCCTGGACGACGGATCAACGGATCTCACGCGGCAAATCCTCGACGCGATCGCGGACCCGCGGCTTCGCGTGATCCATGCGCCAAGACAAGGTCGAGCCGCCTCGTTGGCGCGGGCAACCACCATAGCGCGAGGGAAATACCTGGCCAATCTGGATGCCGACGACGAGGCGTTTCCCGCCCGCCTGGAAATGCAGGCGCGTTTCCTGGAAAATATGCCCGAGTACGGGTGGATTGGGTCCGCCGAACAGCGAGAAGACACACAGCGAGGCGACAATGTGGTCCGCGTCTATCCGGAAACCGATAAGGCCATCCGGCGCCAGGCGGCCAAGTGCATCCCCTATTGCCACAGCGCCGTCATGTTCCGGCGAAACCTCGTCGAGCAAGGAATCAACTACGACCCCAGCCAGCCGTTTCTGATTGACTTCGAATTCTTCATCCGAGTGGCAAAGCACTGCAAGGTGGCCAACCTGCCCGAGGCGCTGGTAAAACGGCGCGTGCGCAACGAAAGTTACTTCCAACGTAGCTTCTCGACGCAATCGCAAAATCGCCGATTGGCCTATCTCAGCAGCTGTGCAATTCGCGAGTTCGGGCTGTCGCCGCTGCACTACGTGTTTCCGGCCTCTCGCCTGGCCTATCCTTGGATTCCCAATACGCTGAAACGCCAACTCCGCGCTCGCAATGGGCTGGCCGAAACCGACTATCGCCGGGAGCAAACGCCGTGTGGATCGGCCTGATCGTCATCGCCGTCACAGCGGTCGTCGCGTGCATTGCGCTGGCGGTCATTTCGCGCGATCACGTTTTGGGACTATGCGGGGCCATCTTCGCCTCGGCCATCCTACTGACGCCCGAACTGCCCGTCGTCCGTGAAAAGCTGACGCTCTGTGAAGGAGTCATGTGCCTGACCTGGCTGGCCATGTTGCTCCGGCCGCAGCGGCTCCCTGCTTTGCTACCGTCGCAACGCGTCGCCGTCAGACGCGGAGTCGCGTTCATGGCGGTTATCGGTGTATCCCTCCTCCTGAACACGTGTGACGGCGACCTGGAGCTGGTTCGCAGTCTGGTGGAAACCGTTAACTACCTGTACGGCTTCGGCCTCTTCCTGACTGTTGTGCTACTCGTTGATTCGTGGGACAAATGGAAGCGATGCCTTTGGGCCTGGTGTGGCGGGACCGTCATCGTGTGCGCCGTGGCCGTGTGGAGCCTTGCGGTGTCCGCCCCCGTCTGGGCACGCGACGAGTTCACCGGCCGGATCTCCTCGACGCTGAGGATGTCGAATCAGTTGCCCGGCTATTGCATCCCCGTTCTCACGCTGGTCGTCATGACCGCCGCCATGAAAGACTCACGCCGAGCGACTCGCCTCGCCTGCACGATGCTGGCCGTCGGCATCGCCATAGCGGTGGCTGGCTGCGGAAGCCGGATGGGATTCCTCATGCTCTGCTTCTCCGCCGCCATGATCCTCTGGATCGGACTGCGCACCGCCGACACGAGCGTGTTTAGCCGCAAGATATTTCTTGGCATGGGAGCGATCGCCGCCGCGGGCATTTTGTATGTGGTCGCCTCTGTGTGGCTCAATTCCGAACAGTCGTACGCGGCCGGCACGACCAGCCCCTACGAGCGGTCCACCCGGCTGCTCGTCGAATCGTTGCGCGGGGAGCGGTCCTTAGACGACACGCGGACGGACCAACTCCACCTGGTTTTGGCCAAAACGGTCCAGCGGCCCCTGTTCGGCGTTGGACCGGCGAATTTCACCGCGAAGTTCCACGTCCACGAAATCCACAACACGTATGCCGCCGTGTTGGGTGAAGAGGGCATTTTCGGCCTGCTCGCCCTAATCTGGTGGCTGGCCGGCACGGCCTACAACGGGCGCTTGGGTCTGCACCTTTGCCGGAACACAAGACGGCGACTTATCATCACCGCCGTGCTGATCGGCTTCGCGTCCTTGCTTCTCTATGGAGTGGCCATGTTCGGTCTGCGCCAACGTCCCCTTTGGCTCATGTGCGGGCTGGTCGTCGCGCTGCCCCGGGTAACACGCCGTATGCAATGCAACGGACCCGGAAATCGTTACGTGCCTGTAAGCCGATTGCAGCCTTCTGGACAGGCTTCCCGACGGTCCGGTGGACTGCTTTGGACACCGCAACCATAAACCCGGACGACAATGAACCGCTGGTTCCAAGAACAACCCGAAAGTCCAAAACGCATCTTGGCGGACACCATGAGAACCATCGTCCGGCCGAATCCACTCACTCCCCTCATCGTCGCCGGGCCCTTTGAGGCTAAGGGGCCCCACAAGTAGAACGCGTCGTCTGCCGAAAGCCCGGCGAAACAATAGACCGTGACGTGTGTCGACTGCCCCTGGCCGTTGGCATCGGTGTAGCGGTATTTGGACGTATGTCGTAGGTTCTGGCACAAGGAGACACGGCTATCCAAAGGGCATAGTGAGCCCCCGGCCCCATGCGTCAGCATGCAGTCGCGCCGCACAACTCCGTGCCGAATCGCCGCCCTTCGAAACCACCATACTGTGCTAGCCGTCGGCGCCGAGAGCCCGCTGATCAACAGAACTTAAGTTCCGTCAGCGACTTGCGATGGGTACAGAAACCTAGACCTTCGGCCCCTTGGGCCGAAGCTCTACAAAAGAAGTGGCGATGATCGCAAGTTGTTGCAAGGAAAGAACTTCGAGTATCCCCGAGTGGATTCGAACCACTAACCTTCGGCTCCGGAGGCCGACGCTCTATCCGATTGAGCCACGGGGACAGACGATCATCTTACGGTAGAACAATCGACACAAGTCGCTTCTTTACAACAACTTACATCAGAAAATCACGGCCGGGGACGGACTAACCAGGACAACCACCGGTTTGGGTGCCTCGACCTGGGCCGCGTCCGTCTTGGCCAACCGAGCAGCACTTATTATATCGGCCGTCCCCAACCTCCGGTAGACCCGCCACGGAGGCTGGTCCCAGGGTGCGCTGTCGGTCTCCGGTCGTCGCCAAGGCCTATCGCGCGACAGACGATTCACCAGGTCGCACCCGACGTCGGCGCGGACGCATCGTCCTACTCCATGCCCGGCGTCCAGATCTTCGAATGGCTGCTGGAGGGGGCCTTGGGGGCAGGGCCGTCGGGCGTCCAAAGGCCGGGGGAGGCCGGCGCGTCGGGCGGGACCGCCGCCTCGGCGGAAGGGGGCGCCGCGGCGGGCGTGCCGTCGGGGCGGATCGCGCCGATGGAAAGTAAAAACTGCATGAGAGCGGGGGCTACGCCCGGCTCGTTGCCGTGCTCGCGCTGAAGATGATCGACCAATCGGCGGACGTGGTCTATCTGGCCAAGATTGGTCCGCAACGTCAACTCCATCAGGTCCCACGGGGCCGACGACTCGCCGGCCGATTCGGTCGCCTCGCGGCCGCGCTCGATGTGTGGCAATACGCGGTCGAGGTCCCGCTCGAGCTGCGCGAGGGCCTGGTATCCGTCGGCTTTGTCCAGCGCGCCGATGCCGGGTCGATCCACGAGCACCTGCGCGAGTTTGCCGGCGGCGTCGAACGCGCCGAGCGCCATCGCCCGATGAAACGCGCCCACCAACGCGTCGTCCGGCAGCTTATCGGCCATCACGCGGCCAAGCCGCGCCAGCGGCAGCGCGTCGACGGCTTCCACTTCCGGATCGATCGGGGCGAGCACGGGCAACCCAAGCCTCGCGCGGAGACGATTGAAGTCGAATCGCTCGTCCGTTTGCAGCGTCCACGATTCCAACACGAGGATCGCCGCCAGCAGCTTGACCCGCAAGCTGGGGTCGCCGGCGGCGTCGGCGGGCGTGCGGCCGCCCAGAAGGCCCAGCGGCCGCGTCGGCCATCGCTCGAGCAGAACCCGTTCGAGGTGTTCCTTTGCCCAGGCGTCGATTTGCGCGCGGGTGACGTCGGGCGGGAGCCGCCAGACGCGGCGGAGCATCATCCGGCTGCCCGACGCGCGGTCCAGAACCTCGACTTCGGGCTCGCCGGCGATCTGGTCGCCGGCCAACTGCCTTTGCAGTGCGCCCAGGACCGCGCGGCCGTCCGGATCGATGGAAATCGCGACCAGCCGCGCCGGCCGGTCCGTCTGCCGACCGTAGATGATAAACTGGCCAACGCCCGTGGGAACGTCGTCCATGCCCAATCCCTCGGCCGATTCGGGCATGGCGCGGTCGGTGATCTGGAAGACGGCCTTGGGCGGGACGTCGTCGTCTCGCATCTGCTCCGGATCGACGGAGATCCGCACGGCTTGTTTGCAGGTGGAGAGCACGGCCACGAGGTGGTCGGCGTCGTTGATCGCGACGGTTTCGCGGATCGCCTCGACGAGGTCGCCGAGGCCCTCTTCGTCGAGCAGGATGGCCGTGGCTTCGGCCTCGACGGCGTCCTCCAGCGGCACGTCCAGCGCGGCAAACCGTCGCAGCGCTTCGATCTGGCCGGCCGCGTCGGCCAGCCAGCCGCGGACCAGGGCAAGATTGCACCAGATGGCCGGGGCGTCGGGCACGTCGCCGGCGAGCGCCTCCAACCGCCGGGCCCCTTCGAGCCACTGAGCGCGGCGGATGGGCTGCATCGCCTCCTCGAACCGCACTCGCCACGCGGCGCGCTCCGGACACTCGACCGGCCGCGGATCCTCCTTGAGGAGAATCGGAACGTGGCGCGACCGCCCGAGCTCGGTCAATGCCCGGGCGGGCGCGGGATCGTCGCCGGCCTGCGCCATGGCCTGCAATTGCCACAACGCTCGCGGCGCACTGAGGAACCCGCCGGCCAAAAGCGCCTGGGCCACGATGCCCATCGCGTTGTAGACCTGTATCTCGATCTGATCGCGAGCCGCCAGGGCCCGTTGGAGCTGCTCGACCGCCTTGCGCGTGTTGCCGGCTAGCGCCTCCTCGATGGCCGATTCGGCCAGAGCGATGGGGTTGTCGGGGAAGTGCGCGAGGAATGCCGCCACGACGGGACCGGTTTCTTCCGTATGATTGAGCAGACGATGCGTCTGGATCTTCAGCGCCAAGAGGCACGCCCTGGGCGGACCCTTCGCCTCCAGACTCTCGATAAATCGCAGCGCGGAGACGTGCTGATCGCCATCGAGCATGTCGATCAGTTCACCCAACTCGCCCATCAGGTCGGAACAGCAAAATTTGATCTTCTTGCCCGTCCCGCCCGGACAAAGGGAATACGGATCGATGGCCATGTCGGGCCCTTTGCGTTTGCTTGAAGAAACGAGGCGTGGAGAAATGAAACAAGGAGCCTATCCCGAACCGTCGTCGTCGCAACGCGTCATGCCGAGCGAAGCGAAGCATCTGGCCTCGCGATGATTCGCCACGGAGATCCTTCGCTGCGCTCAGGATGACGTGCGCTCAGGACGGGATGACACGTCGCTTCGACGGTGCTTCGGGGACAGGCTCCAAGGTACCGGAGGTGGGACTTGAACCCACACGATCTTGCGATCACTGGATTTTGAGTCCAGCGCGTCTGCCATTCCGCCACTCCGGCACGGATGGCCTCTCATCGTACCATTGGCCCGCCCGGGCCGGTAGTACCGGTCTGGGCGGGCCAGCTTAGAACGCGTTTGGAAATGCGTCACGGCCGCCATGAGGGCGCCACGGCCGGCTTGTCCAGCAGTGTTTCTCCCCCGGAATCCGCCCTTTTCTCCCACACGATTCGCCGGGCACTGCTGGACAAGCCAGCAGTGGCGCCCGATTTCAAAACACGCTCTTAGAGTAAAGGTCTCCTTCCACGTCGCCGGCAGACCTTGACGGAATAGCCCTATTTCGAGGGGAACTCCATACCGCCGTGATGACATGACTTCATTGACCCTCCCGGGTCGGCCCGCTATCATGCGGACGGGGTTTGTACTCGCCGGGACTAGATAGCCCAAAAAGGGGGAAGCCATGTTGTACGCAAGGCCGATGGCGCGGAAAACGGCGTGGATCGTGATGGGACTCATCGGGTGGGCCTCGATTCCGGGCATCAGCCGGGCGGAAGACGCGCCGGCCAGGCCGAACATCCTCTTCATCATGTCGGACGATCACGCCGCCCACGCCATGAGCTGCTACGGCAGCCAGATCAACCAGACGCCAAACCTCGACCGGCTCGCCCAGGGCGGAATGCGGTTCGCCAATTGCTTCTGCACGAATTCCCTCTGCGGGCCCAGCCGCGCGGTCATTCTGACGGGCAAATACAGTCACGTGAACGGCTTCATCGACAACCGCAGCCAGTTCGACGGCTCGCAACAGACCGTGGCCAAGCTCCTCAAGAAGGCCGGCTACCAGACGGCGATCATCGGCAAGTGGCACCTGGTCACCGATCCCACCGGATTCGACTACTGGAACATCCTGCCCGGCCAGGGCGCGTACTACAATCCCATGATGATCGAGATGGGCCGGAAGCAGCGGCGGCAGGGCTACACGACCGACATCATCACGGACCTGGCGATCGACCACCTGAAAAAGCGCGACAAGACGAAACCGTTCTTCCTGATGTGTCATCACAAGGCCCCGCACCGCAATTGGGAGCCCGGCCCCAAACACAAGACGCTCTACGACGACGAGGAGATTCCCGAGCCAGCCACGTTCAACGACGACTACTCCGGCCGCGGGACGGCCGCCCGATCCACGGAAATGACGATCGAGCGGCACCTGACGCCCACCGACCTGAAGGTCCCACCGCCCGCGGGTTTGGAGGGCCAGGAACTCAAGAAGTGGAAGTATCAGCGCTACATCAAGGACTACCTCCGCTGCGTTGCTTCCGTGGACGACAACGTTGGCCGGCTGTTGGACTATCTGGACGAGGCCGGATTGGCCGACAATACGCTCGTGGTCTACACGTCCGATCAGGGCTTCTTCCTGGGCGATCACGGCTGGTTCGACAAACGGTGCATGTACGAGGATTGTTTGCGGATGCCGCTTCTGGTCCGCTGGCCCGGCCACGTCAAGCCGGGCTCCGTGGACGACCACCTGGCACTCAACCTCGACTTCGCCGAGACGTTTCTGGCCGCGGCGGGGGAGCCCATCCCGAGCGACATGCAGGGCCGTAGCCTGCTGCCGATTCTGGAGGGCGAGCGGCCGGACGACTGGCGGAAGGCCGTCTATTACCGCTACTACGAATACCCGGCGGTCCACGCCGTCCACAAGCAATACGGCGTGCGGACCGATCGGTACAAGCTCATCTACTTCAACGAATTGGACGAGTGGGAGCTTTTCGATCTTCGGAACGACCCGAATGAACTGGCGAGCGTCCACGACGATCCCGAATACGCGGACGTGGTGAAGGAGTTGAAGGCGGAGCTCGCGCGGCTTCGCGAGCAATACGGCGACGACGACTCGGTGACCGGGAAGCCGTGGAAGAAGCCGGCGCCCCAATAGGCCGCTTGCGGCTTCGCAATTCCACGCCCCTTTGAAGATGAAAAGAGGCGTGCGCGTCTCAAACCTGGTGGCCGACATGACGCGGCGAGCGGTGCGGCAAATCGACATTGCGCGGCGATTGGGCGTGTCGCAGGCGGCCGTGTCGCTGGTGCTCGGCGGCAAACCGTCGGAGCGGATCGGCCGCGAGATGCGCGAACGGATCGAGCAGGCGGCCAAGGAGATGGGCTATCAACCCAACCTCGCGGCCAGGCAGCTCAAGGGCGTGCGCAGCGGCCTGCTGGGCGTGTTGATCGGCATCGACGCCCCGCCGGTGCTCTTCGACCGCGTCAGCGCGCTGGAAAGCGCGGCCCTCGCCCGCGGATACCGCGTCCTGGTGGGCCAGATCGGGCACGACCCAAGCCTGATCGAGCAATACGTGAACGATTTCGTCGGTCGAGGGCTCGACGGAGTGGTGTGCATGACGCACGAGGACCCCAAGCACCCGGCCACCGTGCCCGAACTCTTGGCGCGGATCCCCAACGTCGTCTACCTGCGTCGTCCGGCCGTCGAGCACGGCTGCTACGTCCACATCGACGCGGCCGACTGCATTCACCAAGCCGTGGACCACCTCGAAACCCGAGGGCGGCGCCGGATCGGCATGATCCTCCTCAATGAATACGACCAGGCCAACACGCACCGGCGCTGGGGCTACGTCGAGTCGATGAAGCGTCACGGCTGGGACGTGGACAAGGGCCTGATCTGGGTGGGCGACGAGAGCCTGCAGCCCCGGCCCCACGAGGTCTCCAACGCCAAGGCCGATGAAGTGGTCGAGGAGCTGGTCGGCCGCAGCGCCGCCGACGCGATCATCGCCATCAACGACGATTGGGCCGCCCAGCTCATTAAGGCCGTGAAACGCCGCGGCCTGCGCGTGCCGGAGGACGTCGCGGTCGTCGGACAGGGCAACTTCAAGATCGCCAGCTTCTTCGATCCCGAGATCACGACGCTCGACCCGCGTAACGACGCCTTCGCCGACGCGGCCATCCACCTGCTGATCCACATGATCGACCACGACGAGCCTCCCCCCGAACCCTCCATTACCATCAAGCCGCGCCTCATCGTGCGGCAATCGACGTAAAGCCCGTTATCCCGGATCGCGGATGCTATCGTCATGCTGAGCGAAGCGAAGCATCTCCGTTCCTTCAACGCGACGGAGCTCCTTCGCTTCGCTCAGGATGACGAACGTACGCACAACCTGCCGGGGCATTTTCACCGGAGGACCTTATAATGAAAATCCAACGTCGCACGTTTCTGCGGGGCGCCGTGGCCGGCGCGGCCGGAGGGCTGCTCGCGCCGCGGCCCGTCCACGCGGCCGACGCGGACAACAACCCAATCGCGCTGGTGCCGTTGGGCAAAGAGCTCACGGTCTCCCGCGTCGGCTTCGGCACCGGCATGAAAGCGTTCAACCGCACGAGCAACCACATCAAGCTCGGCCGGAAGCACTTCGACCGGCTCTTCCACTACGCCTACGATTTGGGCATCCGGCTGTTCGACATGGCCGACCTGTACGGCTCGCACGAGTACGCCGCGCGGAACCTGGCCGGCAAGCCGCGCGACAGCTACACGCTGGTGAGCAAGATCTGGTGGCGCGACGGCGGCGTGCCCGACGAGGACAAAGGCGACGCCGACGTGCTGGTCAAACGATTCCTACGCGAGCTCAAGACCGACTATATCGATCTGGTGCAGCTCCATTGCATGACGAGCCCCAAGTGGCCCAAGGAACACCGCAAGCAGATGGACCTGTTGGAGGATCTCAAGCAAAAGGGGCTCATCCGGGCACATGGGTGCTCGTGTCACGCGCTGGGGGCGCTCGAGGCGGCGGCCGCGGAGCCCTGGGTGGACGTGGTCCACACGCGGATCAACCCCTTTGGCCTGCTGATGGACGACAAGCCCGAGCGGGTGCTGCCCGCGGTGAAAAACATCCACGCGGCCGGCAAGGGCGTGATCGGGATGAAGATCATCGGCGAGGGCAACCTGCGCGACGACGACCGGCGCCGCGAGCAGTCGTTCCAATACGCCCTGAACTCGCACGCCGTGGACGCGATCATCATCGGTTTCGAGCAGACCTGGGAGATGAACGACGCCCTGGCCCGCACCCGCCGCGCCCTGGCCGTCCGCACGCTGGCGGCGGGGTAAAGGAGGGTCTCGGATCCTCCCCTCTCCCGCCAAAGGGCTTTCTGTCCAATTGAGTCGGGGCGACTGGATTTGAACCAGCGACCTCTGCGTCCCGAACGCAGCGCTCTAGCCAGGCTGAGCTACGCCCCGGTTGGGTGGGAATGGGCAGCGGACAGAAACGTGATTGTAGACGGTTGGGGGTATTGGCGTCAATGTGGGCCCGGGGTGGCTCGTGGAAAAGGCGATCCAGCGCCCGGTGGACGGCCGCCTCCGCAAACGCGACGACGCGGCGTAAGCTCTTTGGTGGAAAAGAGATCCTTCACGTCGCCCAGGATAACGTTTCCAGGGGAAACGCATCGGGAGCGGGTACCGCGTGGGCATGTGGTTCCCATGCGGGCGGCTGTCATTATAATAAGTGGTCTGCGCCCCGTTGGGGCGGTCGGCAATGGCGTCCTGGAGTGTCCGGCGATGGGCAAAAGCAAGAAGAAATCGGAAACGGTCTTTCTGGTCTGCGAAGAGACGGGCGACTACAACTATACGTTGAAGCGCAAGCCGGGCGGTGAGAAGCTTCGGCTGAAGAAGTATTGCCCTCGCCTGCGCAAGCACACGGTGCACGTCGAGAAGAAGAAGTAGTAGTCTGTCTTGCGCCCGCCGGGCAGTTGGGACACGATGGCCCGATGTTGGCGGATTCGCCCGCACGATCCCGACCAAATCGCCGCGCTATCTCGCGCGGCGGGCGTATCGCCCGTGGTCGCGCGGCTTTTGATTGGCCGGGGCATCGTCGACGCGTCCGGAGCCAGCCGGTTTCTCGAACCGAAGCTGACCCACCTTCACGATCCGGCTGACATGCCGGGCTGCGCCGCGGCAACCGAGCGGATCGGCGCCGCGGTGGCCGCGGGCGAGCGGATCGTCGTCTACGGCGACTATGACGTCGACGGCATCACCGGCACGGCCATTCTCTGGCGGTGCCTGAAACTGCTCGGCGCCGACGTGGGCTACTACATTCCTCATCGCGTCGATGAAGGCTACGGTCTGCACGAGGACGCCGTCCGCGCGCTGGCCACGCAGGGAACGCGGCTCTTGATAACCGTGGATTGCGGCATCGCCAGCCACCAGGCGGCCGACGCGGCGGCCCAATGCGGTTTGACGCTCATTGTCACGGATCATCACGAGCCGGAAGGCGAGTTACCCCGCGCGGCGGCCGTCGTCCATCCGCGGCTGCCCGGCTCCGCGTACCCGTTCGGCGGGTTGAGCGGGTCGGGCGTGGCCTTCAAGCTGGCCTGGGCCGTTTGTCAGCAGGCGGGCGAGGGCCGGCGGGCGAGTCCGCCCATGCGGGAGTTTCTCTTGCAAGCCACCGGTCTGGCCGCCATGGGCACGGTGGCGGACGTGGTGCCCTTGGTGGACGAGAATCGGGCCCTCGTGTCCTTCGGGCTCACCAGTCTCGCGCAGCGTCCGACGCTTGGGCTGGCGACGCTCTTGCGAATGACCAAGCTCGACGGCAAGGAGCGGCTCACCAGCGAAGACGTCGGCTTTGCCCTGGCGCCGCGGCTCAACGCGGCCGGGCGGCTCGGCCAGGCCCAACTGGCCGTGGAGTTGTTGATAACCGAATCCGAAGAACGCGCGGAGGAGTTGGCCCAATACGTCGACCGGCTCAACACCGATCGCCAGTCGCTCGAGCGGCGCATCCTGCTGGCCGCCAACCGGCAGATCAAGGAGCGGTTCGACCCGGCGCACGAGCCCGCTCTCGTGCTGGCCGAACACGGCTGGAATCCCGGCGTGATCGGAATCGTGGCGGGCCGGCTGGCCGAAAAACACCATCGGCCGGTCGTTTTGGTGGCGCTTGATCGGCTGGGGACCAAGCCGGGGGTCGGCTCGGCGCGGAGCGTGCCGGGCTACGATCTGTTCGCCGCGCTTGCGGCCTGCCGCGACCACCTGGTCGCTTTTGGCGGACACGAGGCGGCCGCGGGCTTGACGATCGAAGAGGACCGGCTCGACGTGTTTCGCGCCGAACTCCGCGAACACGCGGCCGCACACATCGACCGCGATTCGCGAGCCGCCGAGCTGGTGATCGACGCGGAGGCCGGCCTGAGCGAACTCACCCCGCAGGCGGTGCGGCAAATCGAGCGGCTGGCGCCCTTTGGCCAGGGCAACGCCCGGCCGCTCTTCTGCGCCTCCGGCGTGCGGCTGGCCGAACCGCCCCGGCCGCTCGGCGCGAGCGGCCGCCACTTGGCGCTGCGGCTCGCGCAGCACGGCGTCTCCCTTCGGGCGGTGGCCTTCGGCGGCGCCGAATGGGCAGAGGATCTGGCCAACGACGACGGCCCGTTGGACGTCGCCTTCCGCCCCGTGCTGAACGACTTCCGCGGCCGCAACAACGTCGAGCTTCATCTGATCGATTGGCAACGACGGTAGCCGCGGGCTACACGTCGGCGCGCTGGAGGATTTGGCCCATCTGGGTCAGTTCGTCGGCGGAGAGTTGGGCGGCGCCGGCGGCGGCGTTTTCCAAGGCGTGGCGCTCGCGCCGGGCACCGCAGAGCACGTGGGTTACCCCCGGCTGGGAGAACGTCCAGGCGACGACCAACTGGCCGAGGCTCAGGCCGCGCGCCCGGGCGATCGGCTCGAACTCGTCGAGCATGGCCTTGATCCGCCGGCGGTTTTCGACCGAGTAGCGTTCCTGGCCGCGCCGCAGGTCGCCCTCGGGGAACGTGCGGTCCGGCCCGATCGCGCCGGTCAGCAGTCCGCCGGCCAGGGGCGAATAGGCCAACACGGCGATGCCCTCGGCGCGGCAGTGTTCGAGAATGCCGTTTTCCTCGAGCTGCCGGTCCAACATGCTGTATTTTTCCTGCGCCGCATCGACCTGGCCGTACTCGCGCAACTGCGCGAGCGAGACGTTGGAGACGCCAATCGCGCGGATCTTGCCCACCTCGCGGAGCTTCACCAGCGCGGCCATCGTGTCGTCGATGGGCGTGGTGGAGTCCTGCCAGTGCGTCTGGTAGAGGTCGACGTGGTCGGTCCCCAGCCGCCGGAGACTTGCTTCGAGCTCCTCGCGGATGGAGTCGGGATGCAGGTAGCGGTAGACCTTCCACCGGGACGGCTCGGCGGTGAGGCTGCTCTGGCTGGAATGGAAGAAGAACTCGCCGCGGTCGGGACCACCCCAAACCAGGCCGCATTTGGTGGCCAGCACGACCTCGTCGCGCCGCCCGGCGATCGCGCGGCCAACCAACTCCTCGGACCGCCCGAAGCCGTACATGGGCGCGGTGTCGATGAGGTTGACGCCGTGGTCCAGGCTGGCGTGAATGGCGCGGACGGCGTCGGCTTCATCCGTGCCGCCCCACATCCATCCGCCGGTCGCCCAGGTACCCAACCCAATGACCGACGCCTCGATGCCCGAGCCGCCCAAAGCGCGTTGTTGCATGGCTGGGACCTCCCACGAGGGCTGTTGTTGGATCGCGACCGCGCGCCCGTCCGCGGCGGCTCGTGGGCTTCATTGTTTCCCGCGCGACCGGAAAAGTAAAGAGGCCCGAGGGGGTGGGGCGGCGGGCGGCGTTGTTTGAGAACGCGTTTTGAAATTGGGCGCCACTGCTGGCTTGTCCAGCAGTGCCCGGCGAATCCCGCGGGAGAAAAGGATCGATTCCGCGGGAGAAACACTGCTGGACAAGCCAGCAGAGGCACGCCTGCGGCAGCCGAAACGCGTTTCCCAACACGCTCTCACGCCCGGGCGGCGCGGAGTTCCTTCACCTTGAGCAGGTCTTTTTTGGCCGCCGACCGGTCGCCCAGCTTGTCGTAGGCCATGGCGCGGTTTTGGTAGGCGAGGTGGTGGTCGGGTTCGAGGCGGATGGCCTCGGTCAGGTCGGCCACGGCCCGCACGTTGTCGTTTTGGATGCGGTAGACCAACCCGCGGTTGTAGTAGGCTTTGGCGTTTTTGGGGTCGATCTGGATGGCCTTGGCGTAATCGGCGATGGCGTCGTCGAGCCGTCCGGCCTTGGTCGCGGCGACGCCGCGGTGGCAGAGGACCTTGCCGTCGTTGGGGTCGATTTCCAGGACTTTGGTGTAATCGGCGACGGCGGCCTCGACGCGTCCCAGGAGGCCATTGGCGACGCCGCGATTGTAATACGCGCGTTTGCAGGCCGGATCGAGGCCGATCGCCTTGTCGTAGGTTGCGATGGCTTCCTCGCGGAGGCCCTTGCCGGCCAACGCGGCGCCAAGACACAAGTAGGCGTCGAGATTGCGGGGCTCCAGGCGCACGGCTTCCTGGCAGTCCGCGATGGCCTTGTCGAAGTGGCGTTGTCTCGAGTAGGCCAGGCTCCGGTTCACGTAGGGTCGGGCCTCCTTGGGATGGAGGCGGATGGCTTCGGTGTAGTCGGCGATGGCCTGGTCGAAGCGGCCGGCGTCCAGATGCACCCGCGCCCGGTTTGTGTAGGCCTTCGCGTCCTTCGGCGCCAGTCGTATCACCTCGCCGTAACACGCCACGGCCTTCGCCTTGTCGCCGAGACTCTCGAAGGCGTTGCCGCGGTTGCCGTGCGCCTCGCAGTGTTTTGGGTCGACGCGCAGCGCCGCGTCGTAATCGGCGATGGCGTCCTTGAGGCGACCCTGCCCGGCGCGGATAAGCCCGCGCAAGACGTAGGCGTCGGCTTCCTTTGGGTTGGCGGCGACGGCGGCGTTCAGGTCGTCCAGCGCGGCGTCGGTGTTGCCCATCTTGAGGTGGAGTTGCGCCCGGTTGAAGAGAGCCAAGGCGTACTTCGGTTCGAGGCGAAGGGCTTCGGCGTAGTCGGCCATGGCCTGTTTGCGATCGCCCTTTTTTCCGTAGGCCACGGCGCGGTTGTAGTAGGCGACCGCTTCGTTGGGGCTATAGCGCAGGACGGCGTTGTAGTCCGCGATGGCTTTGTCGTGGTGGCCCAACGCCTCGAAGACGTTGCCGCGGCTGTAGTAGGCCTCGGTGTACCTCGAGTTGATGTCGAGCACCCTCGTGAACATCTCGACGGCGCGTTCGTGCTCGTTCTTCTCTTGCAGCGCCACGCCGCGGTGGAAGAGATCGATTTCGTCAAACATCGCGGACTCCTGACAACGTCGTGGGCTCGGTTCGCGCGGCGCGCGGGGTCTCGAGAGACCGGCTACAGACAGATCTCCACGGGATCGGTTTTCAGGCTTGGCGCCTCGATGGGTTTGACGGCGCGTCCGTCGTGCTCGAAGGCCTGATTCGGGCCGGCTTTCCTCGCGGCCGCCAGAGTGTCGTTTAGCCGCTTGAAGAGCCCCGCCGGCGCGTCGTCGGGCTTCACCTCGGTCACGGCCGCTCGCAGCGAAAGGCGTATCTCCTGGCCGGCGTACAGAAAGGTGGTCTTCTCGAACTGCTGCCGCAACTGTTCCACCTTCTTGATCATCGCCCGCGGACCGACGTCCACGGCCACGAGCAGAAACCGCTGCCCCGCGAACCGTCCCACCAGATCGCCCGTTCCCTTTTGCTGTTCGAGGATCCGGGCGAACTGGTGGAGGATTTTGTCGCTGGCCAGAAGGCCGTAGTGGTCGTTGATGGCCGTGAAGCCGTCGAGATCCACCATGGCGGCATTCATCTGTCGGCTGCGCAATTGACCCGCCTTCCACCAATGATCGAGCGTCACCTCGAGGCCGATGCGGCCGTAGAGTTTGGTGAGCGAGTCGTTAAACAGCTTGGGTTCGATCTTGTCCAGGCGGTCCTGGTAGCGGGCCACGGCCAGAAACGCCTCGTCCTGGCCCTCGCGCAGCCGATGGCGCGCCAGACGCAGGTGGCTCAACTCGCCGAGCAGCCGGACGTTGGCTTCCTCGAGGTCCGATTCGAAGTCCATGTGCGTCAGGTTGTTGACGGTCGTCTCGATCTGGGCCGCCTGCTCCATATTCGCGAACTCGATCTCCTCGGCCAACGCGGCCAGCTCGCCGAACTCGCCCAGCCGGTTGTGTAGTTTCTCCGCCGCCTCGCTTTGTTCCTTAAGGTAGGTTTCGCAGTCCTCCTTGAGCTTGCGAAGGCACGTTTGGATGGTCTCGGCGTCGCTCTTTCCGCGAACGGAGCGCAGGGTCGTGTCGATCTCGGTCGCCCGGGCGCCGCTTTTTATCATGGCAACGTTCAGCCGCAGGATCGACGTCTCGACGTACTTCTCGTTGAGGTCCCAGATCTCCGGCCCTTCCGTCTCGCTCTGGGCCGTTTCCTCCACCGGCCGCACGTCCTGAGGCTGCTCCTGGGCCTCCTCGAACACCTCCTCGAAGAGGTCTTCCAGGGAGGATTCCTCGAGCATCGCCAGATCGGAGGAGCCGGTCTCCTGGAGCATCGTCGCCAACTCGGCGGGAAGCTCGCGCTCGGCTCGTTGCCAGATCGGCGGACCGCCCTCCAGAAACATGTCCCAGGCGTCGCGGACCGTTGGTGGCCCCACGCCGAGCCTTACCGCCAGCACGACGCCAAGGCACACGTTCAGCAGGACGATCATCAACAACAAGAAGGTCAACAAGGCCGCCCCTTTCCGTTCCCCCCGTTTGCGCGGGCGATGAGACCACCCCGGGTTCTCGTTTCAATGAGAACGGGACCACCTTCGGCGTTGTCTCTTCTTAACTATAGGTCGAAGAAGGGGGGAGTCGTTGGCAGCGTTATTGCCGAGGAAGCACCCCCTGTCGGGGGTTCTCGTGGCGGATCGCGGCCGGGGCGCCGTCGGAGGTGATGGAGAGGCGGACGGCCTCGATGACCAGCTCGTTGATCGCGCTGTTGGCCGGCGTGGCCACGAGCCCGCGGCGGTCGATCTCGGCCAGCACGCGCCGCCGCGCGGCCAGGTCGTCGCCCGCCGCGTTGACCTGGACGGCCGCGTGGACGTTGGCCTCGACCGAGTCGAACCCGTAGCCGATCGGCCGCAACCCCTCGCCGGCCCAGGGCACCAGGCGGAAATAGTCGGGATTGATGAACCGGAAGGCCGCGCCGGCCGCCTGGTCCGCGTAGCCGTAGCTGCATCCGCGGAACTGGTCGTCGTGTTTGAGGATCGTTCCACGGTCGGGCCCTTCGCCGTACAGGCACAAGCCCTGGTCGTTCGTGCCGGGTCCCTGATCGGGATAGCCCAGCCCGTTGAGCACGCCGAGCACCGCCCCGTTCTCCCAAACGACCTGGCCCACCGACCACAGGTAGCCCCGCATGCCGTTGGGAAACGTTCCTTCGACGCCGCGGACGGCCACCTCGACCGGCCTGAGGCCGGTGATGAAGTACACCAGATCGACGTAATGGCAGCCGACGTACGTGAAGGGGTCGGTGTTCTCCTTGGTGAACCAGTTCTGGAAGTTCGAGTGGCGATAGTAGTACGGCTCGACGAGCTTGCACTCGCCGCAGCGGAACTCGCCCAGCCGGCCCGCGCGGTATTGCCGCCGCGCTTCGAGCGAACGGCGGTCGAACCGCTTGTGGTATTCCACGCCCACGAAGAGGCCCCGCTCCCGGGCAAGCTCCTCGATCGCCACCGCCTGCTCGTGGTAGAGCACCAGCGGTTTGACGGTCAGGACGTGCTGGTCGTTTTCCAGGGCGAAGCGGATCACCGGATCGTGAAAATGGTCCGGCACGGCCACGACCACGAGGTTGCGTGGTCGCATGGTGGCGATCACCTCGCGGTACGCGTCGGATTCGGCGCGGTCCTCCGGCGAGTCGAGCCCGGGATGGGCCTCGAACGATTGGCCCGGAAACGCCTCGACCAGATCCGGCGCGGCGGCCAGCGATTTCAACGGCGCGGAATTGAGCGCGCAGACGCGGATCGCGTCCACCTCGCCGCGGCGTTGCATGTGGTAGATCGACGGCAAGAGCTGATCGTGGGTGATCATCCCGCCGCCGACGATCGTGACGTCCATCGCGCTCATCCCATTACCTCCTGGCAGGCTTCTTCCAGCACGGCGAGGCTTTCGCGCAGCGGTTCCTCGGGAATGACCAGGGGCGGGGCCACTTTGACCGACGCCCCCGCGTAGCCCACCGGGGCGAACATCAACAGGCCCTTCTCCACGCATCGCAGGACGATCCGGCTGGCCGTGTCCGGATCGGGCTCAATGCCGCCGGGCTGGACCACGTGCAGCGCGGCCACGAGCCCTCGGCCGTGCACCGCGCCGACCCGCTCGGGAAACCGCCCGCCGATCCGCCGCAGCTCCGCTTGCAGGATCTCGCCCTTGCGCTGCGCGGCTTCGACCAGGTTCTCCGCGTCGATCACGTCGAGGCTGGCCAGCGCGGCGGCCGCGCAGACGGGATTGCCCGTATGGGTCGAGGTCATCGACCCTGGCGGATAGAGATCCATCACGTCATCCCGCCCGATCACCGCCGAAAGCGGCATTCCGCTGGTGATGCCCTTGCCGCAGCAGATCAAGTCTGGCACGACGCCGTAGTGCTCGAATCCCCAATACCGGCCCGTCCGGCCGAATCCGGCCTGCACCTCGTCGAAAATGAGCAGGGCCTTGTGCTCGTCGCACCACGCCCGGAGCTTTTGGATGTACTCCGGCGGGGCAAAGCTGGCGTTGCCGCCCTGGTAGGTCTCGGTCATCACGCCGGCCACGCGCTCGGGCCGAACGCCCTTGGCCACCAGTGTGTTGAGAAACACGTCGAAGCTCGTGTCCGGCCCGCCGCGAAAGCCGTCGGGGAAGGGCGCCTGAACGAGGTCGGGGTCCAGATGGACGATCCAGTTCTTCAGCGCGGGGATCCCGCCGGCCATCTGCGAGCCCAGCGTCCGGCCGTGGAAGGCGTTGTCGAACGTCACGACGGCGATCTTCTCGGGCGGGCCGACCGTGGGACCCCAGGTCCGGGCGAGCTTGATCGCGCACTCGACCGCCTCGGAGCCCGTGGTCAGCAAAAACACCTTGCCCAGGCCCTCCGGCGCCGCACGGGCGAGCCGCTTGACCAGCTTCGCGCGGATCTCCGACGGGAAGCAGTAGTTGTGCACCAGCCCGTGGTTCACCTGGTCGGTGATGGCCTGGGCGACCGCCGGATGGTTGTGACCGACGTTGGTCACCAATACCCCGCTGGACCAGTCGATCCAGCAGTTTCCCCAGCGGTCGAACACCTGGTAGCCCTCGGCCCGATCCCAGACCACCAGCGGCTGGCCGCTCATCGACCGGGGCTCGTGGGCGCGAAGCTGTTGGAGGATCGGTATCGACTCCGGCACGGGGATGGGCGTCTGGATCCGGCGGTACTTCGTGCGCACCGCGGGCACGTCGCGGGGGATCAACTCTTGGCTCTTGGTTTCCGCCATCAGGGAAGCCCTCCTCGGGTGAAGCGGGCGTTACGTACCGTCGACGTTCGCCCCCCGTCCAACAAAAAACACCCCACCCCGGGGCAGCCCGGTATTTCGGGGGTCTACCCAGGTTGGAGTGCTCAGTCCGTGCTGACAGTGCCGCTACGGATGCCAGCGAGCGTTCGGTGTAGCAAAATGGATTATACTGACCCACAGCGGCCTGGCAAACGGGGGGACGGGATCAATTTCCGCGCCGGGGGACCGTCCCGATCCCCTTCCGCACCGATGATCCCGGCAGTGGGCCAGTGTGAGTTTATGTGAAACACGGCCAGGATGGCCGTGCCACATTGCTTGTCACGCAATTCCGTACAGCCCCCCGGCGTTTGCCAGCGGGGGGCTCCGGGGGCGTCCCCTTGTCCACTTCGCCCGGGTGGCCCACAATACAGGCCGGCGCCGCGTGCCAGCTCGCCCAGGCGAGACTCCGGGGCATCGGCAGGGTCTCTCTCCGTCACGACGACCACCCCACTGCTATGGGAAACGATCATGTCTGACACGCCGCGCGTCATTCTCTCGGGCTTTGCCGACGAGGCCGCCCACCCCACCGACCAGAGCCGCAAGGCGGCCGAAGAGCAGTTTGCCGCCTTCGCCGCGCTGGGGCTCCAATACTACAGCGTTCGCTTCATCGACGTCGGCGGGGGACCCAAAAACGTCATGAAGCTCACCAAGTCCGAGATCCAAAAGGTCCGCTCGCTCCAAAACGACTACGGGCTGAACGTCTCGTCGATCGGCTCGCCGCTGGGCAAGGTGAAGCTCCGCGACGTGGCGGACGGCACCCGAAACGCCTTTGTCCCGTTCGAGAAGTATCTCGCCCAAGACGTGCAGAAAGCCTGCGAGTTGGCCCACGCCCTGGAGTGCAAGCTGATCCGCGGGTTTTCGTTCTACCATCCCCGCGGGACCGACCCCCGCGAGCACGTGGCCCAGGCCGTGGACCAGTTGGGCCAAGTGGCCGAGACGTGCCATCGCTCCGATCTCACGTTCGGGCTCGAGGTGGAGCCGAACCTGGTTGGCGAGACCGGGCATCTCTTGGCCGAGATCCACCGCAAGGTGAACCACCCGGCCATGGTGCTCGTGTTCGACGCGGCGAATCTCGTCGTGCAGGGCTACACGGCGGACGAGCTTCTGGAGCAGTTCCGCGCGATGCTGCCGGGGCTGGGCTGGATGCACGTCAAGGACTACCACCACCCGCAACCCGTCCGCCGCGGCGAGCCGGTGAACGAGGACACGCTGGCCAACTTCGTGCCGGCCGACCGGGGCGACAGCTCCCACGAGCGTCTTTTCCTCGAGTTCCGCGAGCACCTGCCCAAGCTCGAGCGCAAGCTCCGCCGCCGCGGCGTGCCCGGCGTGTTTGTCGATCTGGAGCCGCACGTCAAGGGCGGCGGCCAGTTCGGCGGCTTCAGCGGCCCGGACGGCATGGGCGTCGCCCTGCGGGCATTGTGCCGCGTGCTGGACTACGTCCGGATCGACTACCACCTCCGCGACTTCGCCGACATCCGCGCCGCGCGGGGGCTGTAGCGATTCGTCCACGCGCGTTGCGCCGAGCGGAGAATCCGCCGACGAGGCGTCGGGCACCCCGTGCGGACCCGACGCGACGGGCGAAGCGCCGCGATCAGGCGGAATGGACGGCGGCGTCGAGGTCCAACGGCGAGGAGGGCAGGTCGATGTGGCTTCGAAGCTCCCGGAGCAACTCGTCGAAGTCCCAAGGTTTCGTGAAATAGTTGGTCACGCCCGCGCTGAGCATCTCGCGCTTGTGCCCTGGATTGGCGTAGCCGGTCAAAACGATGATCGGCGTGTCCTTGGTCAGGGAATGGTTCTTCAGGCGGGAGAAGACGTAGTCGCCTTGGCCGTCGGGCATTTTCAGGTCGGTGATGATGACGTCGGGTCGGGAGTTCAGGGCCATCCAGAAGCCCTGCATGCCGCTGAACGCGCGGAGGACGTCGACGCCGTAGGGACGTAGGCGGACGGCCAGCGAGCGGGAGACCTCCGGATCGTCGTCGATGCAAAGGATCGTCGGCCGTTGGCCCGGCGCCGCGTCGCCCGCCACGTCGCCCGCCGCTCGAACGTCGCCGGTTTCGTCCGGCGACGGCGCGTCGGCCGGTCGCTGGCCAACCGGGACGGGCTCTGGCTTGCCAGGTTCCACGGCGGCCTGGACCGCGGCTTCCACCTCGGCGGCGGTGTGATGGACGACCGGCGGGATCGCCGGGGCGTCGAGAAAGCGTTCCTGACGAGCCGTCAGACGCCCTTTCTTGACTGCCGCCCGCCAGCGGGCTTTCTTGCTTTGTCCCCGCGCCAGCAGCGCCAACACGGCAGCCACGCCGACGGCGATGGCGGCTCTGATCTTGGTTCGATAAGGCGCGATCTGGTCCACCCACGCCGACCAGCCGCCGGGCAGCTCGTCCCGCGCGGATTGTCCCGACTCTCCCGTCCGCGGGAATGAACCCGCCTCGCTTGACGCCGCGCTGGAAACCGGCGCGCCCGGCGCGTCGTCGACCGGTCCGGCGGCGGCCGCGTTCGTTGGGGCAAGGAGCAAAAGGCCGACAACGATTCCAATCGTCGAAACGACCCGCGCCGGCGCGAACGCCGCGCGGGATCGTTTCCGGCAGGCTGAAAAATGCGTTGTCATAAGAACCCCTGGGGAATCCCGATGGCGCCGAGGGTCGCGCGCGGAGACATGAGTATTCAAGGCATTCACCAAGAAAACGTAGCTTCCGTTTCCGCGTCGGGTTGGAGCTGCTGGACGGATGGTAACGGATGCGCGGAAGGTCTGGATGGGGCGACCGGCAAGGGCCCGCGCGCGTGGGAGTGACGTATATTTGTTAGGCGAGCCTGCTCTCCCTTCGCCATTGCGACGGCCGGCTCGCTCCAAGTGGCTTTTCAATCCCGGATCGCGCAAGAAATCAATAGGCGGCGGCCATGCCGACCAGCGCCAGGGTCCGGCGAGTTGAAGCGCCCGCGCATCCCCTCCGCGGCGATCGGCTCACTCGTCGTTGCGCGCTTGTGGCAAGCAGCCGCGGAGGGGTAACATGAATGCTTCATCGGATCTCGACGCCCAAACCCAACACGTCGACACGGCCGGTCAAACCGCGCCTGGCACGATCCTGGCCATCGACGACGATCCGGACGTGACGCGGGCGATTCGCCGCCGGTTTCGACCCTTGGGAGTCGAGGTGATCGAGGCGGTTCACGGGATGCAGGGCATTTCCGAGGCCCTGTTGCACAAGCCGAAGGTGATTATTACGGACCTGATCATGCCCCAGGGCCAGGGCGTCGACGTGGTCGCCTGTCTGCGCAACAATCTCAATACGCGACACATCCCGATCATTGTGCTCACGGGCCGGCTGGACGGGTATCAACGTCGGATGATGGAGGAGTACGGCGTCGAAGCCTACCTGACCAAGCCGGTCGCGTTCGAGAGACTCCGCGAGGTCGTGGCTCAATACATCGACCTGCCCGCGGAATCGCCTGTCCGTCCGTAGCCCCCCGTCCCCGGCTGGATCCGGCAAAAGAGGCTACCCTGGGGCGGCGGCCGTCGAGTGCCGCGGGCTTTGCGCGTGCCGCCAGACGCCCCGATTCGCGCACCGGCGCACTGGCGAAACCACGGGCACACGCCGCACTGGCGAAGCCAGTGGCACACGCGGCGAAGCCAGTGGTGCGTGTGCGTGCCGGATCGTCCTTGCCATGACCCTCTTCCAGAGGGGGAGAGATTGTCGGGTTTTGATCTCTCCAGAGGGGATCGCGCCTTGTCGGGTCGGGCCATTTGCCAGCGCCATAAGGTACGCTTTCCCAGGACTTCTTTGTCCTGATTGCCTGTCCCGCCGTGCGACGGGCCGGTTCCAGACGCTCCCAGTTCGGAGACGCGCGTAATGAAGCCGCCTTCCGGCGCAGAACGCCGTCGGACACCGTGGCTGCTGGGCACGCTATTGGCCGCGGGCATGCTCTTGCCGGCCGTCGCGTTCGCGCGCGGCGGCCCTTGGGCCGCGGCGACGCCCTGGCATCTGGCGCTTCTGGCCGTCTACGAATTGGGTTTCCTGTGCGCCGCGGTCCGGTTCGCGCGCGAATGTCGGCGCCTGGGAAGCCACGACGAGGCCCTGCGCCGGGCGCGGATCGAATTCGAGCAGGTCTTCGACGCGTCGTTTCCGATGCGGGTGATCGACACGAACCATAACGTCCTGCAGGTGAACCAGGCGTTTTGCGAGCTCTTCGGCGTTTCCCGGGAAGAGGTCCTCGGAAAGAAGTGCCACGCCACGACCCATTGCGGCCTGCGTGGAACCTCGAAGTGCTCGGTGCAAAGCGCGATAACGGGCGTCCCGGCGGAGGGCGAGATCGTTCGCGACATGGGCGACGGCCAGACGATCTCGCTGTTGATCAAGTCCAGGCCGTTCTTCGACCCCGAGGGCCGAGTCATCGGCGTGGTCGAGGGATTGATCGACATCACCGACCGGAAGAAGTCCGAACGGCAGTTGACGCAATACGCCTCGGCCGTCGAGGCGAACAACCTCGCCCTGGAGCAGGCGTATTCGGAGCGCGAGGTCCTCGTCGCGAGCCTGGGGGCGAAAAACCTCGAACTGGAGAACAGCCAACGCCGCCTGGCGGCGGTGGCCGAGTTCTCCACCGCGCTCAACCAGCCGTTGGCCCAGAACGTGTACGAATCCGCCCTGCGCGTGTTAACGGCCGCGATCGAGGCCCCCGCGGCCGTGCTCTATGCGGCGGTGGGGCGCGACGAGCTCGAATGCCGTCACGCGGCCGCTCTGGACGGCCAGATCCTCCAGGCGGATCGCTTCTCGCCCGCCGGACTGCCGGCCCAGGTGGCCCGCTCCGGCAAAACCATCGTTCTTGCCGGGCCGTTCGACGACGACGCGCTGCGGATGCGCGTCGGGCTGGGCGACGTTCCGCTGCACAGCATCATCGGCTGGCCCCTGCTGTTCCAGGACCGGTGCGTCGGCGTTCTGCTGACGGCCCACGTCAAGTCGCTGTCCGAGCAGCAGCAGTATTTTTTGAAATTCAGCCTGGAGCAATTGGCGATCCGCATGAAGGCGTTCGGCATCGAAGAGGAGCGATCCCGCCTGACGGTGGATTTGCAGACCAAATCGCTGGCTTTGGAGCTGGCCAAGAACGCGGCCGAGCAGGCCAACGCCGCCAAGAGCGATTTCCTGGCCAGCATGTCCCACGAGCTGCGCACGCCGATGAACTCGATCCTCGGGTTCACAAATCGGCTTCGCGCCAAGCGGGCGGGCGATCCGATGGACGCCCGCGACGCAACGGCCATCGAGATTGTCGACCGCAACGCCAAGCAGCTTCTGGAGCTGATCAACGACGTCCTGGATCTGTCGAAGATCGAGGCCGGCCGCATGGAGCTGAACCGGACGCCGTTTGACCTGCGCGAGGCGGCCCGCGACGTGGCCGACCGGACGGCCTCGCTTGTGCAAACGAAGCCGGTCCGTTTGCGGACGATGCTGCCCGACGAGCCCGTCCCGTTGGAAGCCGACCGAACCAAGATCGTCCAGATCCTGATGAATCTCGTCGCGAACGCCGTCAAGTTCACCGAGGAAGGGGAGATCACCCTCTCCGTGGACGCGGCCGAGGACGCGGCGGGCCGACCCGTCGCCCGCGCCGCGGTCCGCGACCCCGGCATCGGGATCCCGCCGGAGGACCAGCGGCGGCTGTTCACCAAATTCACGCAACTCACGCCGAATCCGGCCGGCGGGTCGGGCTTGGGGCTGTGCATCGCCCAGGAATATGCCCAACTGCACGGCGGCTGGATCGAAGTCGAAAGCGAGCCGGGCAAGGGAAGCCGCTTCACGCTGGTCTTGCCTCGCGCGGCCGCGATCTTACCCGATGGATCGGAGAGTCCGCCCAGGGAGGGCGCCCTTTTCGCGCAACCCAACGTGGGAGTTTGTCATGCCCAAGATCCTTGTCGTTGACGACGTTCAAGATAACGTCACGCTCCTGACTTTCGAGTTGGAGGATCGTGGTTACGAGGTGGCCAGCGCCGCGAGCGGCGCCGAGGCGCTGGCCTTGGCCGCGAGCGACGCGCCGGACGCCGTCTTGCTGGACATCATGATGCCCGAGATCGACGGCATCGAAGTCTGCCGGCGGCTCAAGGCCGATCCGACCCTGGCCCGCGTGCCGGTGATCCTCGTCACCGCCAAGAACCGCGACGAGGACGTCGTCGCCGGCCTGGACGCCGGCGCCGACGACTACGTGTCCAAACCGTTCAACATCCGCGTGCTCCTGGCGCGGCTGGAGACCGCCCTGCGCGGCGCGCGGGCGCAAGAGGCCATCCGCCGGGCGAACGACGAGCTGCGCGAGGCCAATCGGAAGCTGGATGAGAAGAGCCAGCGGTTGGCCGAGTTGAATCGGAACGCGTTCGAGTTCGTCGACGACGTGTCGCACGAATTCCGCACGCCCTTGAGCGTGATCAAGGAGTTCACGTCCATCATCGACGACGGCCTGGCCGGGCCGGTGAGCGACGATCAGCGGGAATACCTCGGCATCATCGGCAACTGCGTGGACGACCTGGCGGTGATGGTCTCCGACATGCTCGACACGAGCAAGCTCGAGGCGGGCCTTCTCACGGTCCGGCGGACGGCCTGCACGGTCCAGGAGATCGTCGAGCACGTCCGCCCGATGATGGAGCGCAAGGCCCAGTCCCGCCGCATTGCCCTGTCTTTCAACCCGGATCCCGATCTGCCCACGGTTTGGGCCGACAAAGCGAAAACGGTCCGCGTGCTGACGAACCTCGTCGTCAACGCGATCAAGTTCGCCGGCGAGAACGGCCACGTCGAGGTCTGGGCGCACTCCGATCCCGCCAACGCGGAGGTGGTCGTCGGCGTGACCGACGACGGCCCGGGCATCGACCCCGACAAGCTCGACGTCGTCTTCGAGCGGTTCAAGCAAGTGGGCCGCGACGCGCGGGCCAGCGCCAAGGGCGTGGGCCTGGGGCTCAATATCGCCAAGGAACTCGTCGCGCTGGGCATGGGCCAGATGACCGTCGAGAGCCAGCTTGGCCACGGGGCCACGTTCGCGTTCACGCTGCCCACGGCCGATCCCGAGCGGCTCATCGAGCGGTACCTCGCTCACCCGGAGCTGGCGCGAAACCGGCTGCGGCACGTGTCGCTGCTGGTCGCCGTGTCGGCGGAGCAATGCGTCAACGGCATGATGGCCGAAGTGGACGAGCTTCTGCACGACGTATTGCGGAGTTCGGACCTGGCCCTGTGGACGGGCCCGCGGCAGTGGTTGCTCGTGCTCGACGAGGACGCGCCGCAAAGCGAGTCCGTTCTCGAGCGGATCCAGCAAGGCCGCGCGGAGATCAACCGCAACCGTCCCCGCACCCCGCTACCCGAGCTGGCCCTTTCTCTCGAAGGCACTTGGCAGCCCGAAACCCAACGCGACGAGCTGATCGCTGCTTTCCAGCAGCACCTGGAATCCGCCGGCAGCCTGTACGCCGCCGCATCCGCTGGGGGCTAGGGGCTGGGGACTGGGGATTGGGGGCTGGGGGTTCGGGATTCGGGATCTGCAATCTCGGATTTGAGATCTCAAATTCGGGGAATCCCCTTCTCCCCTCGCCCGCCTGCGCGTCGCCGCGCGCAATCGCACCCTCCTATTCGATATCCAGGTCGATGACCTGATGCCCCGGCTTGACCTCCTTGGACACCGGCGTGGTGGCGGGGGAAGTGTACTTCCCGGGCACGCGCGAGCGGTGGACGGGCAGGGCCGGGGCGTTTTCATCCACGTCCGCGTCCGCGGCGCCGTGGTCGCGGCGGCGAACGCCCGTGGAAACGGACAGGTCCTGAATGGTCACGCGGTGGCTGCCCACGGCGGCCCCGTCCTCCTGGTTATCGCAACACAGCCGGAACTTCCCCTCGCGATCGGTAAGCCCGCGGGAATGGGGCGCTTTCGTCTCCGATGCCGACGCGGGCAGGAAGGTGACCAGGCAGTTGTCCAGCGGTTTCCCGCGAAATCGGAGGGTTCCTTCCACGGTGGCCCGGGGCGCGCGCCGCCCGCAGCCCGAAATCGCGACCAGGACGATCGCGATGCAAACCATCGTTGGAATCCAACCGGCCCAAGCCTGGTCGTGCGCGCGCGGAACCACAAACGTGAATCGACGTTGCGCGCTCATCGCTTGGCCTCCTCGGTCATTTCGCCGCCGTCCCGCGTGCTCAGGGCCCGCAAAGTGATCAGCGAAATGTCCTCCGAGAAGAACCGCACCGCGCCGTCGGCCGTCGAGATGTTGGCCCCGCTGGGATGGCAGCTTCCGAACGCGCAGACCCGAAGGTCGATGTAATACTTGAAGTCCTCGGCGCTGCCGGCCGGCGGGCTGGCGGCGCCGCGCTCTTCATAGCTGAAAGGCAGGCGATAATTGATGGGCGCGTGGCTGCTGAGCGTCACGTGGGCCAGCACGAGGCGGCTCGCGCCGCACCAGTTTCCGTAATAGCGAAACTCCCAGTCGTAGCCCGCCGCGGCAAACGTGTCGTAGTTCGGGTCCCACCGGCAGCGCTCGCCGAAAAAGAGCGTGTGGCTGGCGCCGTCCGCGATTTCGGCAATGCGCACCGGCTTCTGGTTGCGCTCGGGCTCGGAATTCGGTCCGGCCGTGACGAAAACGCCGTCCGCCATGAGGAAGCCCGAATCGGGATGATACGACCGCGTTCCCGCGTTTCCGCAGTAATTGGTCACGCTGATGTGGCGCGGGGGCATGGGAACGCCCTGGATGTGTTTCGATCCATAGTCCAACGGGTTGTCGCTTTCCGCTTCCGAAGGACAAAGCAGATTCGGCCCCTTCGCGGCGACCGACGCCGTGTCGCCGACAAAGGCGAGATCCGGGTCGCTGAAGTCCCATATATCGAAAAGCGCGACGTTCTCGATATAGGGCAGCAAGTGGACGAAGAGACTGATGCCGCGCTTCCTCGCCGTGGGCGTCGTGAAGTTCCACCCGGAAAGATAGGAGGGCGGAAAACAGCCCACGGCGTCGTGGTATTGGTGGGCGGCCAGCGAGAGTTGTCTCACGGTGTTGGCGCATGCCATGCGCCGGGCCGCCTCCCGGCTGGCCTGCACGGCCGGCATCAACAGGGCGATCAACACGCCGATGATCGCGATAACCACGAGAAGCTCGACCAGGGTGAAGCCCCCGGAGCAACGCGTCCGAAACGCCGCGCGACGGAGCCTCTTCTCTTGACGGAGCCCGGAGCCACTCCGGACCGCGGACCAGGTCCGCTTCGGCGGCGCGGTCACAAGATCATGACGAGCCATGGGTCTCGACCTTTCATCGTTCAGTCCCTTTCAAAAAATGGTCAAAGGAAACGGCGCCATCCCGCGCGGCAACGGGCCGAACGCTAGGGAACCGCATTGCCCGTCATTATAGTACGAAATTGGTGCGCGTGGGCGCCGCGGCCGGCAAGTTGGAATCCCCCCGCGGCGGTGATTGCCGCGACGAGCCTTTTGTCCGGCCAATGGTGATCGCTCACGGAAAGCGCGCCCTCCGGCTTAAGAACGCGGTGGACGTCGGCCAACGTCGACGCCGGCTCGGGAAGAAGGTGCAACACGTCGTACAGCAAGACCACGTCGACGCTCCCCGCGGCAATCCCGGCCAGCTCGCCGCCCGAAATCGCCCGAATGTTGTTGAGCCCCCGTCGGGCCGCGGATCGCCGGACGGACCGGATCGCCAGCGGAGAAACATCCAGGGCATACACGCGTCCCTCGGCGCCAACCAGAGCCGCGGCCGCCAGCGAGAAGCTGCCGGGCCCGCAACCGAAGTCCAGAACCGTCATCCCGGCGCGCACGCCCGCCTCATGAAGTATCTTGACCGGCGGGTGCAACCAGTCGCGCACCCGGAACGCCAACGACATCAAAAGGAATCCTAGATTGCTCGGCCGCCGCGGGGTAGTCATGGCTGGCGATGTCCTTGTCAACAAAAGGACGAGAGAAACGAGATTCAGTAGCGCATCATTTTCCCGCCCAAGTCATCCTGAGCGCAGCGAAGGATCTACGTGGCGAGGGAGGTTCTTCGCTTCGCTCGGACTGACGGCATCGATTGCTTCCGATATTTGGAGCTACTGAGATTCCCGGTACTCGTGCCTTCCTCGAACTTCAAAGCGACCGAAGGTCAACCTGACCCGCCGCAAGTTCTATGCCCCCTTCTCCCACTGCCCGCGATACACCGGCTGTTCGTGATGCCGCGTGCGACGCTCGAAGTGGGTGCGGTAATCGAGGTCGTGTTCGGCGGGCTTTTCGGGGACGTCGATCGGGCCAACGAGGCCCGTCGTCGCGGCGATCAGGGCGACGGTCGTCTCGAAGTATTCGAGAACGTCCGTCCACACGTGCAATAGGCCGCCGGGGGCGAGGGTCCGCTCGACGTGGCGGAGGAACGCGTCGCGCAGGACGCGACGCTTCTTATGCCGGCGCTTCCACCACGGATCGGGAAAGTACACGTGCACGGCGGCCAGGCTGGCGTCGGGCAGAAGCTCGGCGAACAGGCGAATCGCGTCGCCGTGGATCACCCGCGCGTTCGGCAGGTTTCGCTTGGCCAGGGCGGCGGCGGCGAACTGGGCGTACTTGGCCCCGATCTCGATGCCGAGGAAGTCGACTTCGGGCTGAGCCGCGGCGGCCGATCGGAGGAAGAGCCCCTTGCCCGAGCCGACCTCGATCTCCAGCGGCGCCCGGCGTCCGAAGATGGCCGCGGGCTTCCACGGGCGGGGCAGGATATCGAGCGTCGCGAGATGACGCGACAGGTCCAGCGCCGGGTTCGGTTTTCGTAGCGCGCGTCGTCCCATGCGAAATGGCGTCGGCCGATGACCAAGGAAGGCGGGGCAAGGTCGCCTCGCCAATCCCTTCCAGCCTACCAGGCGCGGAACCCGGAAAACAGGTCACCCAGAAGGGGACAGTCCCATTATCGTGGCCTCCTGCCACAAAAATCGGGACAGTCCCCGAAGCAGCGTCTTGTGACACTGGGGGGGCGCCGCGATCGCAACCGGCCCCCCCGCGCGGTCCGTCAACGAGGAAACGCTCCGCTAGAACGTCCACTCGGTGGCAAAGTACGGGGCGAAGCCGGGCGAGAGGACGCGGGTCGGGTCGTGAGGATAGCCCGTTGGTCCCAAGAGCCGCAGGTCCAGGTGCTCCTGGTACGCGCGGTCGAAGAGGTTGTCGATGCCGGCCACGAACCTCAGGTTCTTCGTGTGGTTGTAGTAGCCGCGGAGGTGCCAGACGGCGAAGCCGCCGGTCCGCTCTTCGATGGTGGTCTTCTGTGAGCCGAGCAAGAGGACGGTGCCCAGCCGGTTCTGGGTGTTGACGATCCGGGTACCGAGTTCCAGGCCCCAGCGCCGGCCGCCTTCCGGATCGTGCAGGCGCACGCCCACGCGCGAATCGAGCGGCGGGATGGCCGGCAGCGGGGCGTCGATCGTCTGGTCGCGTCCTTCGACGTACCGCATCGTTCCGAACAGCGTGGTGTAGTCCGACCAATCGTACTCGCCCGACAGCTCGAAACCCGCCAGCGTGGCCAGATCGGTGTTAACGAATCTCAGCAGCCTCGCGTCGGCGAAGCTGACGACGGTGTCGTCCTGCCAGGTGATGTATTGGTCGACCCAGGAATGGAAGACGTCGGCCCTGCCTCGCCAGCGGTCGTGCTTGGCTTCCAGGCCGAGGTCGATCTGCCAATCCCGCTCGTCGCGGAGGTCGGGATCGCCGATGACGCGGGTGTAGCCGGTCTGCGCGATGCCGAGGAAGACGCCGTCGGCGTAGCGCTCGGTCAACGTGGGCGGGCGTTGGGCGTGGCCAAATCCCGCCTTGAACGTCCAGCAAGAATCAAGGGCCAAACGGTTCATCCAGTAGAAGGCCGGAAGGATCTCGTTCTGATCGAGACCTCCCGTCACCTGTGTATTGGGTCGCAGGTCGCTCGCCCTGGCCGTCGAGCCGATGAAATCGACGCGTGCGCCGAGCGAAACGTCCCCGTCGGGCGTGGCGGGCACGAAATACTCGGCAAACATGCCCGCGTCGCTGAGCCAGGAGTGCGGCTGGCTCGTGGGGATGTAGGTCTGGCCGCCAATGGCCGGCTCCACCTTGAGGACTTCCGATATGTGTTGCGACAGGTAGCGGTAGTCCGTCCCCAAGGTCGCGTGCCGGTCCTCGACGTCGCCAAAGGTCATCGCCGTGCGCAATCCGCTGGAGCCCACCGACCCGTCCGTCACGCCGCTGAGCGTGTGCGGCGGGCCGGGAACCTCGGCGTCCAGGGCGTACTCGATCCGCTCGATAGTCGGAAAGCTGGCGTTGTGTTTGTGCGACGTGTCGCCCCCGAATCGCGTGCGGTTGTACCAGGCCTCGGTCGCCCAGCGGGTCCAGGGGGCCGCGGGATCCTCGTCGACCAGCCGCAACTGGAACCCGTTGGTCACCAAACTGCGGATGTCGAACATTTGGCACGCGTACTCGGCGTCGGTCTGGTCGAGCCGCTGGTAGGCGAAATCGAGCCGCTGATAGGGGTTCAGATCGTAGCTCAGCTCTCCCCAGACGTCGCGGTTTTCGTAGCTACTGGGGATCCGCAAGCCGCTGCCCGCCTCGTAGTCGTTGCCGCGGCGGTGGCCGTAACTGATCCGGTATCCCCAGTTCTGGCTGCCGCCGAAGAGCGTTTCACGTCCATAGAGCTGGCCGCCGTTGGTCCGGACGGAGCCGGTGCTCAAGAGGTGGGATTCGTGCCCGTGCTTGTAACGCGGCGTCGGAGCGCGCACGACGTCGATGAAGCCGAATCCCGGCCCGTATCGCAACCCGTAGGGCCCGGAAATAACCATGACGTCCTGGATCATGCCTGGGTCAATTTTGCTGAGCATGGTGTCCAAGTCGCGTCGGGCGGGCGTCCAGTAGGCGCCGTCCGCCACCGTGTAAACCTGCCCGGCCTTGAAGCCGCGCAGGTTCGGGTCCAGGGAGACTGGCGAACGTCGCTGCACCTCGACGCTCTGCACGTTGGACGCGGATCGGAGCACGTCCGCCAGGTCGGGGGAGCCTAGGCCCGTTGCCTCGGGCGCCGCCACCCTGCCGGCGCCGGGAAGAGACACGAGTTGGCCGCTGCGAAACAGGTCGTCGGCGCCAGACGTCGGCGTGCCCGCGGTTCCCCAGGAAGTCACAAGCGGGTTGTCCATCGGACCGGTCCCGAACTCGCCCGGCAGGATCGGCTGCGCGCCGAGCCCCTGTTGATACGCCGTCGTCTGAAAGAGACTCCCGCCGGCGCGCGGATTCATCGCGGACGGCGCGAACGGAGCGTCGTCCGACCCGTGGGAAACCTCCGACAGCGACTGCGCCGCCGCGTCGTCATCAGCGGGAACGGAGGCCGAGGCCAACATGAAGCCGGGTCTCTCGTCGCTGTCCGAAAGAGGCTCGTATGGCGACCACGACGTCGATTGCCCTTGCCCTGGCGCCACGGTCGGCGCGGCGCTGGGGATCCGCTCCCCGCCTTCCTCGATCGGCGTCATCCCCGGAGGCCCCGACGCGGGCGTGACCCTCATGCACGCCTGCAAGGCGTTTCGGGCGGCCGCCCGCACTCGGGCCGACGGCTCCTTATGGCAGCAGCTTTCGTCCGTCTCGTAAGCGAGTTCGTGCAGCTTCTTCATCACCGCCGCGGTGCAGCATCCGCGCCCGCCGCAACGATCACACACGCAACCGGCCGACTGGCACAACACAATCGCCGCTTCGTGGCGGACCGCCTCCGTGCAATCGCCCAGCGCTTCCAGCAGCGCTTGGTCGACTCCCTCGTAGCAGCCCGCGCAGCCGATCGTGCCCAGGTACTTGATCGCCTTGATCTTCTGCTCCGCCTCGTCCTCCTGCTTCTTGATCTTCGCGGCAGTCACGATCTCGGGGTATTTGTCCGGGTCCATTGCCAGGTTGGCCGGATCGGAGATCCTCCGCAGGGCATCCGGCCGTTCGATATTCGGATGATTGCCGCGACGGTTCGTCGTCACGTCGCGGACCTTTTGGATGCCCTGGGGGATGCCAAGATAGTTCCAAAGAGTCGGCGCCGACGGCGTCTCCGCCGCCCCGAGCGGCATCCCCGCAACCAGAACGCAGACCGCAAGAGCGATTCGGCAGGAGCAAAGGGCAAACCTCATGTTATCCCCCCCGTCCGGAAATCAATGACAACCGCCCCAGCCCGAAAAACCGGCACCTTATCATGTGTTCGACGGGAAAGGCTCCGCCTTGAGCGGGAGTTGACCATTGGAACGGGCGTCCGCGACCCGATGCGAATTTCGCCACCGTCAGAGCGACACCGTCGCCTCCGGATGGGCGGGGCGCGCAAAATGCGGCATCTCGACAAGGTCTGTCGGCGAGCAACACCTACCATCCGCCCGGCCGCGGTTACCCAACCGCGTCAAGTTGTCAAACAGTGACGATCAGGTAGACTGATACAATCCGAAAGCTCGGGCTAATGCAAACACCCGTTAGCGGCGGACACCAGCCAATGGGACACACGCGCCCCGCAACGTCCACCCGGTCGCGGCATCCGCGGGCGGCTTGAGCGCAAGACCCCCCGAAGAGGAGACTTGCTGCATGGACCTCACAACAAAACTCGCGCTGGGAGCACTAGTGGCTTGTCTGGCTGGCGCGCCCGCGCCGGCAGCCAGAGCTCAGGACGAAACGATGGGCGGCTCCGGCGTCCAGGCGGCGTCGGATTCGGTCGCCGTGCAACCGTGTTGCGGGAAGACCTGCCGTTGCGGCCAGGTTTGCACGGTCATGAAGACGTGCAAGGAGATCGTTTACGACGAGGAGCAGCGGACTTTCTACCGGTCCGTGTTCAAGGACGTGATCGACAAAAAACCGTGGACGCGGTTCGCTACGTCGAGGAAACGCGGTATCGGTGTTGTCCGTGCACGGTCTGGCAGCCCGAGGCGTGCGAAGGTCGCGCGTCGGGCAACGACCGCGGCGGCCGTGGGACGTCTGGAAGCTGCGTCAAGATGGCGCCGACCTGCATCATCAAGAAGGTGCCCTACACCGTGTTGCGGCCCGAGCCCTATCAAAAAGTCGTCGAGGTCCCGCGGCGCGTCGTCACGCAGGAACCGTACACGGTGACCGTGTGCGTCCCGCGGGTCGTCTATCGCGAGGTTCCGACGACCATCTGCTGTCCCGACTGCCGCCGCGGCAAGCGGGTGGGCGGGAACGAGAACCGCCGACAGGAAGCGTGTGGCCAGTAATCGTCGCCTCGGAACGAAAGGTCTCGCGGCCGCCCGCGGGGCCAAGCGTTGACGCGGCGCGTCCATCCAAGGGAGAAGCGTCATGAGTCGTTGTCATTGCATGGGATCGTGTCTTGCGTTGGCGTGCCTTCTGGGCGCGGCCTCGACGGGCCGCGCGGTCGAGGAAGCCGCCGCGTCGCAGACGATCTGGCACTTCCTCGGCATTCCGCGGGGGATCCAGAAGATCCGCGACGTCACGACGAATCGGCGCGGAAACCGGCCGGGGTTGGAACGCGAGACGCCCATCCGGCGAATCGCCGACCCGGAGAATCTCCAGTCGGACAGCGCCGCCGTCAAGCTGGCCGCCAAGATCAAGACCGAAGAAGACCTGGCGCCCCAGAAAAT
This sequence comes from Pirellulales bacterium, assembly GCA_016931995.1. Classification (GTDB taxonomy): domain Bacteria; phylum Planctomycetota; class Planctomycetia; order Pirellulales; family Thermoguttaceae; genus JAFGDS01. The sequence continues at coordinate 23,709 of JAFGDS010000102.1, read as the reverse complement.
CAAGGCGATCAAGTATTTGGCCACGGTTGGATGCGGCTGCTACGAAGGCGTCGCGGAGGCTCTGCTGGCCAAGTTGGACGACTGTTCCGAAGAGGTCCGCTTCGAGGCCGCGATTGCCTTCTGCGAGGCCGCCGGCAATCCCTGCGAGTACTGTGGCGGCAAGGGCTGCTGCAGCGCAAAGGTAATGACCAAGCTTCACGCCGTGGCCTACGAGCAGGACGAAAATGGGTGCTACACGGAGCGATCGGCGCGGGTGCGCCAGGCGGCCGCCAACGCGCTGGCAGCGTGCCGGCGCGTGCTTCCGCCTGCTGGAGAGGCGCCGCGGCAGGGCGAGCCGGACGAGGGCGAGACCATCCCCGAAGGCGGGCCGACGCCCGCCCCGACTCCCGCGCCGCTGGCCCCCATGCCCGAAACCGATCCCGTCACCCGCGACGAGCAGCGGCCCGGCGCGAGCCGGCTTCCATCGAGCCTCGCGCTGGTCGACGGTCGCTCGCGCGTGACCGTCCTTCCTCCACCCGCCAAGCCCAGCCAAATCCGCATCATCGCCGCCCTGCCCGCCGGCTACGCCGAGGCGGAAAGCGGACGCCCCTAACCGCCGGCGCGTCAAGGCCGGGTTGGGCGGACGCGTTCGAGGCAATGGACAACGCGGCGGCGGAGAGCGTCTGACCGAGGCTACGCGACGCCTCCGGCCCAAGGACTCGCTGGAACCGACCCACTCGAGGGTCCGCTCGCTCACGCGCCGACGCGGTGCCAGGGGGCAAAGACGAACAAGGCGCCCAGAGCCACCAGGGCAAAACCCACCAGGTAGTTCCACCGCAGCGGCTCCCTCAGGTACAGCACGGAGAACACGCAAAACACGCCCAGCGTGATGACCTCTTGCGCCGTCTTGAGCTGCGCCGCGGTGACGCCGGCGTTGTGGCCGATCCGGTTGGCCGGCACCTGGAAACAATACTCCACGAAGGCGATCATCCAACTGGCCAGGACCGCCGTCCACAAGGCCGCGCTCTTGTACTTCAAGTGGCCGTACCACGCGAACGTCATGAAGACGTTCGAGATCGTCAACAGAATCAACGCGGCCGCGTAGTGGGTCATCTCGTCCGTCCGTGGAACATCTGAGCGATCAACCCCGCACGTCATCCTGAGCGCAGCGAAGGATCTCGAAACGGTCGCGCCGGCTGGCGAAAGACGAAGATCCAGAAGACGACGATGCCCACGAGCACCAAGATGCTTACGTTCTGCGAGATGCTCAGGCTCGTGTCGAACACCGCGTGCTCGTCCGTGCGGATGATCTCGAGGATGAACCGCGTGATGGGGTAAAGCGTCAGCAAGATGGCGAACAGTTGGCCGTCGCGGCGGCAAAAGGGCTCGCACGCCAGCAGAAACAGCATGATCGCCAGGGCGTTGATCGTCGCCAGCGGCTGCGTCGGCGTCACGGGGAGGCTCCGCGGCGCGATCGGCACGGCCGCCATTTGCGCGTCCCGGCCGCCGGCGGTGCGCAGGGCCAACGGCCGTTCCTCAAAATACGCCAAAAGCAGAGCCGAACGGAGATCCCGCGCCGATTCCACCGGGCGTCCCTCGACGCCGACGATCCGGTCGCCCGGACGCAAGCCGGCGCGGGCGGCCGGTCCGTCGGGCTCGATCTCGATGACGGTGGTCGGCTCGCCGGCGTCTTCGCCCAGCTTCATGCCGTGGAAGAGGCCGCCGCTTGCCTGGCTCTCGTACACCTGGCTGTCGGGCGGAAAGCGCAGAGCCCAGGCGTGGTCGCACGGTCCGCCGAAGCAGCACCCGTTCATCAGGCATCCGACCCGGCCGATGGCCAGCCCCAACACCAGGCACGGCGCGAGCCGATCGCAGACGACCAGAGCCGGCAGCCGGCGCGCGCGGAGGAAAATGAACATGGCCGCCAGCCCGCCGAGGAGCGACCCGTAGACGACCAACCCGCCCAGCGTGATGTTGGCCACGGCGGCCAGCGTCGCCCCCAGCGTGGGCTTGTGGAAATCGGACCAGTATTCGATCACGTAGAACGCCCGGGCGCCGAGGATGCCCCCCAGGAACATCCAAAAGACCATCGAGAGCGTCAGATCGGGTTCCACGCCGACGCGCGCCATCCGCCAGACGAACAAGCCCGTGCCCGACGCCACGGCCACGAGCATCATCGTGCCGTAGCCGCGGATGGGGAGCCCCTCCTTATCGCAGACGGCGGGCAGCACCCAGACGATGGCCGCGGCAACGATCGCCAGCAGTGGGAGGTAGCCGAACCACTCCCGCCCCAAGCCTTCCTTTCGTCCCACCCACGCGAGTATGACGATGCCCACAATCACCCAAAGCCCCAACAACCACCCGACGCCGAACACGCCGACGCCGGCGATCTCGTTGGGGATGTGAAAAAGCGTTCGACACACGGCGCGGCTCCAAGTCATTCCACCGTCAATATGCAGTTGTCGATCAACCGCGTGTTCTCGATCCGCACGGCCAGGGCCGCCAGCGTCGGGCGGTCCACCCGCTCGACCTGCTGAAGCGTTTCCGGATCGACCAGGGCGACGTAGTCGATCCGCGCGTCCTCGGCCGACAGGATCACCTCGCGCATCCGCCGGGCGATGGTCTCGGCCCCGCGCTCGCCGCCGGCCACAAGCTCCTTCGCCAGGCACAAGCTCTTCCACAGCACGGTCGCCCGTCGTCGCGCCGCGGGGCTCAGGTAGGCGTTGCGCGAGCTCATGGCCAGGCCGTCGGACTCGCGGACGATCGGGCAGACACGGATTTCGATGGGCAGGTCGAGATCGGCGGTCATCCGCCGGATCACCAGGGCCTGCTGGTAGTCCTTTTGCCCGAAATACGCCGCGTCCGGCGCGATCATGTTGAACAGCTTGAGCACGATCGTCGCCACGCCGCGGAAATGCCCCGGCCGGTGCTCGCCCTCCAGCGGCCCGGCGACCGCGCCCGGTTCAACCCAGGTGTCATGTTCCGGCCCGTACACCTCGCCCTCCGCCGGCGCGAAGACCAGCTCCACGCCGCAGGCGGCCAGCTTGTCGAGATCCGCTTGGAGGTCGCGGGGATACCGGGCATAATCCTCGCCGGGACCAAACTGACTTGGATTGACGAAGATCCACGCGACGGTGAAATCGCACTCGGCCCGCGACGCGTGGACCAGGCTCAAGTGGCCCTCGTGCAGCGCCCCCATCGTCGGCACGACGCCCACCCGCCAACCCGCGCGCCGCAGCGGTCCCACCGCCGCGCGGAGGTCGTCAAGCGTCGTGATGACTCGTGGGGGATCCATCATAAACTTGCCGCTTGTGGCTTTGCGGGTGTCGCAACGTGCGCCACTGGCTTTGCCAGTGCCGCGCGATGCCGCGATTTTCGCACTGGCAAAGCCAGGGGCACTCAGTCGCCGCACTCCAAAACCATCGTCGTCGCCAACGTCCGTCGGGCACGGCCTGACTCACTGGCTCAACGCGACCGCGCGGTCATCGCCGCGACGGCGGCCGTGGCTTCGCGGAGCGCCTCGCGGGGCGTTGGGTCGGTCAGACGAAGAACGGGGCCCACGTCGGGCCCGCGGGTCGCCTCGGCAATACCCTGGGCAATCTGGCCCACGCGGGCTTCGTCCAACGGGCGTTCTTGCGGCCGGCCGCGACGGCGGATCCGCGCCAAAAGACGCTCCGCCGACACGTCCAACAGGATCGTGAGCTTCGGCCGGACCGAACCGCCTCGGACCTGCTCGAAACGGGCCTCGAACGCCTCGAACTGCTCCGGCCGCAGCCACACCCGCGCAAACGCGCGCGACTGATCCAGCCAAAAATCGCTCACGGCCAACGCCCCGTCCGACCAGGCCGCATCGTCGCCCGCCAGCCACCCGGCACGCTGGCTCAGGAATTGTAACTCCGTCGCCCAAGCGTGGCTAGACGGATCGGCGTAGAAGGCGCCCAGGCCGCGCAGGTCGAGCCGCTCGGCGACGAGTCGCGCCCGGCACGCCCGCGCGAGCCGCCGGGCCAGCGAGGTCTTGCCCGCCCCGATCCCGCCGGCAATCGCGACGTAGTCTGGCCCCGCGTCCAAATGCGCAAGCAACCGGCCGATGGTCCAACTGGTCGTCGGGTGGACCATCGACGCGGCCACCTCCGCCGCCGGCGCGAGCACGAATCGCCGCCACGCCATCCGTGGGTGCGGCACCGTCAAACGCGGCGAGTCGAGGACCTCTTCGCCGTGGAGCAACAAGTCGAGGTCGATGGTTCGGGGGCCCCATCGCCGCCCCCGCGCGCGGCCCAACGCCCGCTCGATTGTCTGAAGGCGTTCCAGAAGCGTCTCGGGCGTCAACGTCGTCTCGAGGGTCGCCGCGCCGTTGAGATAGGGCGGCTGACCGGGCGGGCCGCCGACGGGCAGCGTCTCGTGCCACCGACTCTTGGCCAAAAGACGCACGCTCCCTTCATGCGCAAGCAAGTCGACGGCCGCCTGAAGCGTTCGGACACGATCGCCCAGATTCGCGCCCAGACCAATCAGGCAGATGGACATCGTCGAAGAGGAAGCCTGACCGGCGAGAACGAGGAAGCACCGCGCCGTTGCCGGCGCATCAGGACCACCAAAATACCGAGGGGGGGGGCCTTCCCGGCCGCGACCTCCGCCGCCGACTATCGATCCTACGGTCGCCGCCCCCCCGGATTCATTCCATTTCCGTGGGTCCACTCCAGCCTGACCGCAGCCAGACCACTCGCGCCCAACAACCGTGTCAAGCATCGCGCCCGCGGCGACGGGCAGCATCTCCACGAGGTCGGACAACTCGCCGCGACGCGACTTGAGCATTGCCCGAACGGCAATGCCCTTGCCCAGCGCTCTCGACGCGCCTCGATTCGCTCGGCATGGGCCTCATTGTCCGACTTCGCGGCCCTTTGTCAAGTAGCGGCGCGCGCTTGCGGGAAAAATGACGGCGAATTGCGGAGAATTCCGCGCAAAGCCGCGCTATGCTAGCACCAGACGACCCCATGCAACACGCGTGCCACGGCTGGCGTGCCTCGCGGCAGCACCCCTAATCAAAGCAGGTCCTCATGGCGCCATCGGGATGGGCTCGATCCGCGTGGGCCGAGGCGAGGTCGGCGACGCGGTCAAGGCCGGCGCGCCGTGAAAGGGAATGCCTCGCGGCCTCGCTGGGCTCTTGTGCCAAGGATAGTCGAAATCCGTCTGGTAGTCGTACGATTGGTAATAGTATTCCGCGGGAAACACGGGATAACGATACCAACGGCCGCGGCATGGCGTCCATCGCGGCGCGGGTCTGGGCCGCGCGAGCGTCTCGCCCATCCAGCCACGCGTCGCATCGAGCGACTCGGCGTCGGTCGCCTCGAACACCAGCCCGCGGGCCCCCGCCAAGCCCCGCCGCAGCGCCGCGTCCATCTGGCCGCTTTCGGCCGCCGACGGTTCGTCGACGACGACCGTCTCGCCCACGTCGCCCGTACCCACGACCGCCAGAAAGAGAAAAAGGACGCCGTGCATGGAACGACCCTCCAGGGTGAGGCGCACTGGCCGCCCTTCGGCGGCTCCCACCCCCAGGATCGGCCCCCATCGTCGCGATCATCCAGCACAACGAGCAAAGCCGATCGATCTTTTGTAGATTGCGCATCTTATCACCCAATTCCCCGTCCGCTCGATTCTCCGTGTGTTCACCTGTACAATGCGGGTTTCCTGTTGGCGCCCTCACGGTCGGGAATGTCGTGACGACCTCCGCTGTACGGAACCCGCGTCTTGGGTTGGACGAGTTCGTGCCACCGTCCCTTCGGGCGGTGACGGACCCGCGGACGGCGATTCCTTCCCTCGCGAAGGATCCGCGGCGGCTTGGTCTCATTCAGGCGGCGATTCAAGAGATACCCACGTCGCACGAGCTGCGTCTGATGGATGCTCGCGCCCTGGCGCTTGCGCCCGAATCGATCCACCTGGTGGTGACCTCCCCGCCTTATTGGACGCTCAAGGAGTATCGTGACACACAAGGGCAACTCGGCCACGTCGAGGACTATAAGGTGTTCCTCGATGAGCTCGACAAGGTCTGGCAGCGGTGTTTCGACGCGCTCGTGCCGGGCGGAAGGCTGATCTGCGTGGTGGGCGACGTCTGCCTGTCGCGCCGCAAGAACAAAGGCAGGCACACGGTCGTTCCGCTCCATGCTTCCATCCAGGAGCGCTGTCAAACCATTGGCTACGACAATCTCGCTCCGATTATCTGGCACAAGATCGCCAACGCGGCGTACGAGGTCGAGAACGGCTCGTCGTTTCTGGGAAAGCCCTACGAGCCCAACGCGGTGGTCAAAAACGACGTCGAGTTCATTCTCATGGAACGCAAGCCAGGCGGCTATCGCAAGCCGAGCGCCGCGGCTCGCATCCTAAGCGTCATCTCCGCCGAGAACCACCAGAAGTGGTTTCAGCAGATTTGGACCGGGTTGACGGGCGCCTCAACGCGGCGCCATCCCGCCCCTTTCCCGCTGGAACTGGCCAGCCGCCTCGTCCAGATGTTCAGCTTCGTCGGCGACACGGTGCTCGATCCCTTCGTGGGCACCGGCACCACGACGCTCGCCGCGATGCGCCACGGACGCAACAGCGTGGGCTGCGAGATCGACCCCGAGTATATCGCGATCGCGCGTCAAGCACTGGAGAACGCCAACGCCGACCTCTTCGGGAGAACCACGGTTTCCTACCATGATTGACCTCAACCGCAGGGTGGGCGGGGCCATCCAACATTTTTGGCAGACGCGGAAACGCCAAGCGGCAAGCCAGGGTCGCGACACGGGACAACGCGACGCCGGAGCTCGCACGGCAGATCGCGTTGCCAAGGCAAAAAAGAGCGGTTCATCCGGCGGAAGGGTGCGCCGTCACAGGTCGCTATGTCGGTGCGGCTTCGCCGCAAGATTTTTTGAGGCATGGCTCCGGTGTCCAATGGAGACTGTCCCAAATTTTGTTCAGTGAAAATGGGACTGTCCCCTTGGATGCAAGCACCATTGGACACCGGAGTCATGCCTGCGAAAATCCCGGGGGTCCGGGGGCAGAGCCCCCGCGCATTCTTGTGTCGGATGGAACCAAAAAAGGAGTAAGACCCGTGGGAAAACGCAGGAACTTTGGATTTTCGTTCTCCTGGAAACGGGCAAGCGGCTTGTCGGCGGTGAAGGGAAAGATATCGAGAAAGTTAGGAGTGCCCCTATCGAGGTCCGGCAGGCAGCGGAAGCTGGGGCGGCAAATGGGTTGTTGCATTCCCGTCGCACTGTTCGTTGGTGGCGCACTCATCGCGTACTTCGTGTTGGTGTGAGACATGACGCTCAAACAACTGGTTGAGGACACGGACACGTGGCCCGGGCGGATCTTTGACCTGGCCATCGAGGGGTTGATACTCTTCTCACTGGTGACCTTCTCCATCGAGACCTTGCCGGGTTTGAGTAGGGAATCGCAATTCTGGCTCTACGTGGCCGAAGTCGTAACAGTCGCCCTGTTCACAATCGAGTACGGCCTGCGGATTCTAGTGGCGGACAACCGCCTGCGATTCATCTTCAGTTTCTACGGTCTTGTGGATCTTCTGGCTATCGCTCCTTTTTACATTTCGACGGGAGTGGACCTTCGCGGCGTCCGCGCCGTGCGAGTGTTTCGAGTCATCCGCGTGTTGAAGTTCGGCCGCTACAGCGCGGCCATCCGGCGGTTTCGATTGGCCTGGGTCGAGATCCGCGAGGAACTGGTCTTATACGTCATTGCCACCGCCGTCTTGGTGTTTCTTTCCTCGGTCGGCATCTACTATTTTGAGGGCGAAGCGCAACCCGAGGCGTTCGGCTCGGTGTTCCATTGCTTCTGGTGGGCGATCGTAACGTTGACGACCGTGGGCTACGGCGACGTTTACCCGGTGACGGTTGGAGGGCGAGTGTTCACAGCCGTCGTATTGTTGGTGGGTATTGGCGTTATTGCGGTTCCGGCTGGACTGTTCGCCTCGGCGCTTACAAAGACGCGAACAGAGGAGTAAGCAGGTAATAGTGTGGGGCACGTACGCTCCAGAGTCAGACATCTCTGAGGATTACCTTCCATGTCCCGCCCGTGCCCGACTGCGCCTGATGACGGTCCACCGCTTGCGGCAGACCGGGACGAGCACATCCGGATCCGCGGGGCCAGGACGCACAACCTCCGCAACGTGGACCTGGACCTGCCGCGCAACCGGTTCGTCGTGGTGACCGGGCCCAGCGGGTCGGGCAAGAGTTCGCTGGCCTACGACACGCTCTACGCCGAGGGCCAAAGGCAATACATCGAAAGCCTCTCGGTCTACGCCCGGCAGTTTCTCCATCAGTTGGAGCGGCCCGACGTCGATCTGATCGACGGCTTGCAGCCGACCATCTCGATCGACCAGCGTTCCGGCAGCCAGAATCCACGGAGCACGGTGGCCACGGTCACGGAGATCTACGACTATCTGCGGCTTCTTTACGCGCGGCTGGGCGAACCGTTTTGTTACCAATGCGGCGCGGCGATCCGGCAGCAGACGCCGGACCAGATACTCGAAGACCTCATGGCCCTGCCCGAGGGCACGCGGACGATGATCCTCGCGCCGATGATCCGCGGGCGGAAGGGCCGGCACGCCGAGGTGTTCGAGGCGATCGGCAAGGCGGGCCTGTTGCGCGCCCGCGTGGACGGCGAGGTCGTGGACGTTCACGCCCCGCCCGAGCTGGCCCCGCGCCGCGCCCACGACATCGAGGCCGTGATCGACCGCATCGTCATCCGCGAGGGCATCCGCACCCGCCTGACCGAGTCGATCAAGCTGGCCATCCGCCAGAGCGAGGGATTGGTGCTCGCCGCGTACGAGGAGAAGCCACCCAGGCCGGATGAGGGAACGGCGTCCGAATCGCCCGGCGCGGCGGCCCCCGGCGTGTGGCGCGACGTGCTCTATAGCACGCTCTATGCCTGCCCCTTCTGCAAGATCAGCTACGAGGAGCTGGAGCCGCGGACGTTCAGCTTCAACAGCCCCTACGGCGTCTGCCCGACGTGCGAGGGTCTGGGCGTCCGCGTCGAGTTCGACCCGGAGCTAGTCCTGCCCAATCCGAAGCTGTCGCTGGCCGGCGGAGCTATCGCCCCGTGGCGTGGCGCGGCGGCCGCGGCCGAGCGCAAGCGCAAAGCGGCCCTGCGCGAGTTCATGTCCTCGGCCGGATTCCGTTGGAACACGCCGCTGGAGCGCCTCGCGCCGGAAACGCTTCGGGCGCTGTTGCGCGGCGACGGGCGGAAGTTCCCCGGCGTGTTGGTGATGCTCGAAAAGGAGCTGGCCACGACCACGAGCGAAACCCATCTGAAGCGCCTTTCGGCCCTGCGCGGCGGCATGCCCTGCCCCGAGTGCGGCGGGTCGCGTCTGCGCGCGGAGGCCCGCGGCGTCCGCGTCGGCGACAAGGCCATCCACGAACTCACGGCCATGACCGTCACGGAAGCCCGGACGTTCGTCGAATCGCTCGCGTTCCACGAGGAGGACATGCCCCTGGCCGAGCCCATCGTGAGCGAGCTGGTCGCGCGGCTGGCGTTTCTCGACAAGGTCGGCCTCGAATACCTCACGCTCGACCGGCCCGCCGACACCCTTAGCGGCGGCGAGCTTCAGCGGGTGCGGCTGGCCACGGGGCTGGGCTCGGGACTGGTCGGCGTGTGCTACGTGCTCGACGAGCCGACCATCGGGCTGCATCCCCGCGACAACCAACGCTTGCTCGGCGCCCTGCGCGATCTGCACGAGCGCGGCAACACCGTCCTCGTCGTCGAGCACGACGAGGCGGTGATCCGCCAGGCCGATTGGCTCGTGGATCTGGGCCCCGGCGCGGGCCGCCACGGCGGCCAGATCGTCGCCCAGGGCACGCCGGACGACGTGGCCGCGAACCCCGACTCGCCCACCGGCCGGTATCTCGCCGGGCGCGATCGCATCGCCGTCCCCCAAAAACGCCGCCGCGTGGCAAAAACCCGCGTTGTTACGCTGCAGGGCGTTTCCACGAACAACCTCAAGGGCGTCACCGTCCAATTCCCGCTGGGCGCGCTCGTGTGCGTCACCGGGGTGAGCGGGTCGGGCAAGAGTTCGCTCCTGAACGAAACGCTCGCCCGGGCGCTGGTCCGCCGGCTCGGCGGCGTCGCCCCGAAGCCCGGCCCCCACGAGGGCCTCCGCGGCGCGAGCCAAATTGACAAGGTCGTGCAGATCGACCAATCGCCCATCGGACGCACGCCGCGGAGCAACCCGGCGACGTACACCGGCGCGTTCGACGAGATCCGCCGCGTGTTCGCCAACACCCGCGCCGCACGCCAACGCGGCTACAAGGTCGGCCGGTTCAGCTTCAACGTCAAGGGCGGCCGGTGCCCCGAGTGCCAGGGCCAAGGGCAAATCAAGATCGAAATGAACTTCCTGCCCGACCTGTACGTCACCTGCCCCGAGTGCAACGGCCGGCGGTTCAACCATCAGACGCTCCAGGTTCACTACCGCGACCGCTCGATCGCCGACGTGCTCGACATGCGGGTGGACGACGCGGCCGGCTTCTTCGAGAACTTCCCCGCCATCGCCAGGATTCTTCAGAACCTTCACGAAGTGGGGCTGGGCTATCTTACGCTGGGGCAGTCCTCGACCACGCTCTCCGGCGGCGAAGCCCAGCGGATTAAGCTGGCCACGGAGTTGGGCCGCCCCGACTCGGGCAAGACGCTCTACATCCTCGACGAGCCGACCACCGGCCTTCACTTCGACGACACCCGGATGCTCCTGGACGTCCTTTCCCGACTGGTCGATCTGGGCAACACGGTGATCGTGATCGAACACAACCTGGACGTCATCAAGACGGCCGACTGGATCATCGACCTGGGCCCCGAAGGGGGCCAAGCCGGCGGAGAGGTCGTCGCCGTCGGCACGCCCGAGCAGCTCGCCGCCGCGGCGGCCAGCCACACCGGCCGCTACCTCCGCGATGTGCTGGCCCAAGCCGGCCAAATCCCGACGCCGCCAGAGGATGCCGACGACAATCCCGCCGCCGTCTGACTCACCCCATGGGGAAAGAAAAACCCGACCCCTCCAGGGCTTCGCGGCGGCAAGATCCATGGTAAAATCAAGGGTCCTTCGCCCCGGAGGGTAAGCGAATGGCTAGCGGCCTGACTCGAAATCAGGTGCCGGGTAACCGGTTGTGGGTTCGACTCCCATGCCCTCCGCTCTCACAAGTCGAGTCTTTACAAGGGGTTGCGGAATCCTCGGTTCCGCAGCCCCTTGCCGTTTCTTGGCCTTCTTCGGGTGGGTGTGGGCAGATGTGTGGGCGCGCCGCCTCGGTGCGGGTTTTCCAGAGCTGCCCCGCCACCTCGTCGCAGTCTAGGTCCACGTAACCCAGGTCCTTGAACCTGGGCCGCGCGGTGGCAAGAGGTCCGGAACCTCCCGTGGCTTTGCCACACCGGTTCAAGAACCGGGTCACCCGCGAGAACGTCGTAGGGCCTTCTCCATATCGGGCAAAGACTTACGTCTTCAAGAGAAAGTTCAAACAGGGAAACGGTTCCCGAAACACCTTGCCGCCCTGCATCGGTGTTGACCGTTATCTCGGGCGGGGATTGACCGCCCCGCCGTAGTGCGCGATATTCGATGATGCGTTGGAGTGGCTGTTTGTCAAGACTCCAGCGTATGCCACCGGGCTTGATCTCGAACCCTTTGTCTTCCCGCCATAACAATGCCGCTCCAAGTGAAGGAGGCCGTCATGCGCAAGAAGATGACCGTTCAGAAAGCAAGGAAACAGAGGAAGAAAAACTGGAAATCGGGACTTCAAGCCGGGTGCCTGGCATTGGGAATGGCGACGGCTTGGGGCGGTGAAGCCCATGGCGACACGCTTTTCCAGATTGCGGTCACTCCCAGCACCGACATCAGAAACGCATATGTCTATTACGGTAGCAATACGTCGGGCCGTTTGATGACTTCGCTCGGAACGTTGCTGGCCAACGAGACCACGATTTTCCTGCAAACCCATTGGGCCGATCCCGAGGATTTCAAGAGCCCCGAAGGACATGCTGATCCCGCCTACGCATTGATCGGCCTCTATGGCGATGTGAATGATCCAGGCATTGCCATCTCCTTCCCGAACGATGTCCCCATACGGGATCATAGAACCTGGGCCAGTTACTTCGAGACTACGGGCTTTCCTGCGTGGGATACATCCGAGTCCGAAGTCATTTGGAAATTCGATCAGGCAATTGGCGGTTTTGACGGCTACGTCGAAACATTCATCGGTATATACGGCAGCCATACGAGCGATCCGTGCGGAATACCCTATGGACAAACCGGCACCATCGTTTGCTTCAGCGATGCACAGTACGGCGGCGTTATCACGGTGACCCCGGTGCCGGAACCGGCGGCCTGGATCCTCTTGGTCACGGCCACAGGCGCTCTGCTTTTCTGGCGGCGCGACCTGCTGCATAGATGATGCGATGCCCAAATTGAGCGTCTGCCTGATTGCGCGTGTAGTGTTTAGGGGGCAGAAACGGTGGGCAGAAACGGTCGGGAGTCTTTGAGTGGCCGTGGGTGGCACGCGCGGGGGTTGGGGCCGCGGTGGAATCGCTCTGAAGGGCCGGCCGAGGCCCGCCCGACGCTCGGTTTGGCGTGATCGGCGGAACGTGCTACAATTCACCGAGAGCCCGCCCGCCCACCTCCCGCCCGCCAGGAGTCGCGAACATGAAAGCGTCTGCCGCGTGTTTGATGATCCTGTTGTTTTGGGCGCTCGTTGATGACGCTCGCGGGCAATTGTTCGGCGGCACGCGACGTCAAGGCTCGCCGATGAATCGGCGCGCCGGGGCGGGCGACAACGCCGAGGTCGGCGCCGTCCGCGGCAACGAACGATTCATCCGCGGCAACCGACGCCGCAACGACTTCATCGGCACGGACACCCGCGACACCGCCGGCTTCGTGGGCTTGCAGCAGGGCAGCTCGACGGGTCAGGTCCGTTCGGCCACGGCGGGGCTCGACATCGAACGCGAGCAGGAAGCAAACACGACGCGCCGGCCGGACACGATCTACGACCCGCGGCTGGTGGTCGGTTTCGATGTCACCCGGCCATCGGACTCGGCCACGGCGGCGAGGCTTGCGAAGCGTCTTGCGGCCACGCCGGGTCTGACGCTGCGGGAGCCGGTCCGGGTGACGTTCCAGGGGCAGACGGCCACGCTGTCGGGGCAGGTAGCATCGTCGCGCGACCGGGAGTTGGCCGCCCTCGTGTTACTCTTGGAGCCCGGAGTCGCGACGGTGCGGAATAACTTGTCGGTGGCGCCGCCGGATTCCCGCCAACCCATGCCGCGGCCGCTCCGGCTGGAACGGCGCTAGCCGGCGCGGCAGCGCCCGCGGGCACCCAGGTCTCGGTGGCGTTCTGAACCGACCAGTTTGGGACCGGCTGGGGCGCGACAATTCCGCCCTGGACGAAGCTCGGCGGCACGTCGATCGTGTCGGTGAGCATCACACCGCTGACGGCATGGGCCGCGGGCGGGGCCAGCGCCACGTGCCCGACCGGCCGCACCCCGTCGACGGCCGCCGCGGTCGGCGCCAGCGGTCCGCTCGGCGGCGCGACGACGTCCGTCCGGCCCGGCAACGTCCGGCGCGAGGCGTCCGACATCACGACCTGCCCCGTGGCCGCCTCGAAACGCACGATGAGCGTCAACTGCCGCTGGGGTCCGCCCACCTCGTCCCAGGGCAGGAAGAAGCTGTACGAGTGGCCCAGGTCCGACTCGCTGTAGTGCAGCGGAAGCTGTTCGGGCAGAAAGACGTATTTCTTTTCGGGCACGGCGTGTTTCGGGTCGGCGCCGCGGTCGTCGAAGACGTAGACGCTCAGCGTGCCTTCCACCTTGACGGGCTTCTTCTTGTCTTTGGCGTAGAACATGATCCGGCCGCCGAAGCCGCGCATCGTCGCCTCGCCCGACTTGTGGCGGATCGCGTCAGTCCACATGGCCACCATCCGGTTGGGCACGGCGGGCTTTTCCTCGAAGCCCGGCAGGGTGAAGTCCGGCCGGAGGTCCAACTCGGAGCACCCGGCTAGAGGCGCCATCGCGACGAGGGCGAGCAGCGTTGCCCGCGCGGAAGCCATGCCCCCGTGTTTCGTGGACAATGTCATTGCGGTTGTCCGTACGGGTACAACGGCGATAGCTGCGGTGGCGGCGGTTGCGCGCCGGGGTATTGCGGCTGCGCGTAGACGGCCGGATTGATGGGCTCGCCGCGGCGCGGGTCGTATGTCGGCGCGGCCTCGCCCCCGGCGAACTGCACGCCCGCCGCGGCGCCGTAACCGGTTGACCCCGCGGCGACGCCTTGTCCAGGCCAGGGCGCATACGGCGCCGGACCCGCGGGGGACGACTGCACGGTCTGGACCGGCCGGCCCGCCGGCACGAGCCGCTCGGGAGGCGGCGTCGTCAGGGGAAGAGTCTGTGTTGTCGGCCCTTGCTGCATCGGCGGAAGATCCCCCGGCAACGGCGCCGGGGTCGGCACGTTCTCCAGTCGTGGACCCGGCGGGATCGGCTCCGGCCACGGTTCCAGGCTGGCCGGCGGGGGCGCGGTCCGCGGACCGCCGTGCCGCGCGTCGGGATAAATCACCATGGGCCCCGCGCCGACGTATGAGGCGTCGTTGCCGATCTGGTACAGGCCCGTGTCGCCGTGCAGGCAGTTCACGTCGGCCAGGCACCAGTTCATCCGCGCGGCCTCGCGCTGCTTGATCCGCTCGGCGTCTTCCGGCCCGCGGATCACCCAGGGCGTCAAGATAATCAGCAACTCGGCGCGGCGGTTCTGCTGGGCGTCGTATTTGAAGAGCATTCCCACCAGCGGGATGTCGGCGAGCCAGGGCACGCGGCGGTTGATCGTCCGCTTGCTTTTGACGATCAGGCCACCCAGCACGATCGTCTCGCCGCTGGACGCGCTCACGGTGGTTTGGGCCGTGGTCACGTTGACGATGGGCGAAGTGATGACGGCGCCTTCGGAGATGGCCACGGGCACGCCTTCCAGTTGGGAGCCGAGCTCCGATTTCTCCGCGTCCAGCTCCATGACGACCATGCCCTCCGGGCTGATCCGCGGCGTGACGCCCAGGATGAGCCCAACGTCCTCGAGCTGGATGTTGTTCACTTGCCCCGTGGCGTTGATCGTGGTGCCGACGATCCGCGGGACGCGCTGGCCGACCTGGATGAAAGCCGACTGGTTGTCGAGCGTCATGATCTGCGGCCGGCTCAAGACCTCCAGCCGACGGCATTCCTGCAGCGCGCGGATGAGCACGCTGACGCTTTCGCTGCCGGCCGAGAGGACCATGCCGCCGAAGCCCAGCTCGCTGTTCGTCCGCCCCACGCCGAACGTGGTGACGCCCTGCCCGCCGACGAGGTTCGCCTGCGCAATGGCCTTGTCCGCGCCGCTGTTGCCCAGCGCTTGGGTGCGGAAGTTGAATCCGGGGTTCTGCTCGGCCGAGACGATGGTCTCCTCGGTGGTGGTCACGATGCCGGTGGCGCTGCTCTCCGTGGTCGTTTTGACCACCTTCTCGATGGCCGACAGCAGGCTGCGGTCGAACAGAAGCGAATCTTGCAGGCCGAGCTCGACGCCAAATTCGTCCGTGTTGTCCAGCGCGACCTCGGCGATGAGCACCTGGATCATCACCTGCGGCGGCTGCGCGTCGAGCTTCTGGACCAGCTCCTCGATGTCCTTGAAGAATCGCGGCGTCGCGCTGAGGATCAGGGCGTTGCTGACCGGCTCGGGCACGACGACCACTTCCCGCTCGATCTGCTGGAAGGGGCTCTCGCTGCCCGGCGCGGCAAGCTGCACCTGGCGCTCGCTCCGCAAAAACTCGTTCACGGCGCGGGCCACGTCCGTCGCGGGCGCGTTCTTGAGCCGGTAGACCGTGTTCACCCGCTGATCCACGTCCTTCCCGTCCAGACGCAACAGCAAGGCCTCGATGATCGCCAGGTCGCCCTTCGAGCCGGTCGCAATGATGCTGTTCGTGCGGACGTCCACGGAGAATCGCACCGGCACGAGCGACGTCTCACCCTCGGCGGTGGGCAGTTGCGGGCGGGCCGCGGCGCCGACCGACTGCGCCGGCAGCAGCGATTGCAGCATCCGGATCATCGCGTTGGCGTCGGCGTTGACCACCTGGAAGACCTTGATCTGCGCGACCGACGCCGGCGCATCGAGCCGGTCGATCAGGGCGGCGATCAACTCCATGCTCTCGGCCGGGGCCGTGACGATCAAGCTGTTGGTCCGCACGTCCGGCACCACCTGCACGTCGGCCAGAATGCCGGAGCGCAGCACCCGTTGGCCGTTGGGTTCGACGGCCAGAAGCTCGAGCACGGCCGAGCGTCCCGCCGCGCCAGGGCCGCCCCGGGCCGCGGCGATGGCCGCCTGGAGCGTGCCGCCCAGATCGGCCGCCAGCGAGTTGTTCAGCTTGAAGATCCGCGCCCGCGAAACCGCGCCGCTGCTGCCGGCGTCGAGACTCTCCACCAGCGTGGCCACCTCGGCCATGTCGCGGGGCGACGCCTGGACCACGAGCGAATTGGTGCGGACGTCGGCCACCGCGAGCACTTTGGGGCCCAGTCCGCCGCGGTCGGCGAAGAACTGCTGCACCGTGGCCACGGCCTGGCCCGCCGGCGCGTTGGTGAGCCGGAAGACGCGAAGCTGCGTGTCGGGCGCGACCGGCTGATCGAGCGATTGGATCAACTCCCGGATGGCCCCGACCGATTCGCCCCAACCGATGAGCAACAAAGCGTTGGGCTTGATTAGCGACGTGACGCTCACCCGGCCTTGCCGCCCGCCGATCAGGTCGTCGCGCACCTGCGCGATCACCGTGGCCATCGAGTCGCTGGCCACGTGCGCCAGCCCAACGATTTCGATCGCCGGCTGCGTCTCCACGCTGAGCCGCTCGATCTCGGCGATGATCCGAGCCATCTCCTGGACGTCGCGCCGGCGGCCTTGCAGAATAATCACGTCCAGGTCGGGCAGGATCTGCACGTCCACGTCCGGCGCCAGCTCGCGCAGCGTCTCCGGCGGCTGCTCCCGTTGGTCCGGCGGCGTCTGGCCCGGCGGCTCGGCGCCCTCGCGGCCCGGCTGGGGCGCCGGCTGGAGCATGGCCGTGACCATCTCGTAGTTGACCAGGTCGATACCCTCGGGCGAATAGCGCGAGCCCGGCCGCCGCGGCAGGCGGTAAAGCGACTGGCTTTCGTTCGGCGGCAATTCGCCGGGCCGTTGGCTGCGGTATTTCTCGACTGCCTCGCGGACCTTCGCCGGATCGGCATGACGGATGGGGAGAACGCGAACGGCCCGGTCCGCCGCGTCGCGGGGGCGATCGAGATACCGGATCAGGTGCGCCAGCTGCCCCACGAGCTTGCCCGAGCCCAACAGCATGACGCCGTTGCGCCGCCGGTCCACGGTCAGGTCGGCGTGGGTCCCGGCGGTATTCTCGAAGCGATAATCCGGACCATCCGCGGGGCGGGGCTGGATGGGCTTGAGCCGCGCGCCCAACAGTTCTCGCAGGGCCGTCTCGACCTGCTCGACCCGGCCGTGCGCCATGCCCACGAACTCCTCCCGCACGGCCGGCTCGCCGCCAGTCGCCGCGGCCGCGCCGTGCAAACCCAGGGCGGCCAACTGGCGCGAGATCGCCTCGTGTACCTCCGGCGGAGCCAGGACGAATAGTTGTGCGGTTTGCTGGTTGGCCGCCACGCGGACGCCCGCCGCGGCGCCGTATGTCGTCTCGAGCCTCTGGGCCGCCTCGGCCAATCGCTCCGGCGGACATCCGTAGGCGCGAACGACCGGCTGACCGAGCGGTTGCGGGGGCGGGGGGATCGGTTGAACCGGCGCGGGACGGTCGATCGAGTCGATCAATTGCCGGGCAACCTCCTGCGCCGCCCGCGGGCCGCGCAAAAGCAATTGGTTGTTTTGCACGTCGGCCACGAGGTGCGTGTTCGTGCCCGGGGCAAGCTGGGCCAACATCGGACCGAGCGCCTTTTCCACGTCGGCGGCCGTCTGGTAGCGAAGCGGATAGACCCGGTACTGCGCGCTTTGGGGCTCTTGCGCACGCGACGCAACCGCGGCCAACACGACGGCCACGACGCCCAGGACGACCCCGCGCAACGGCGAGGGTTGGGCGCGACACACCACTTGCAGCAGTCGTTTCACGGAGGCTGCCGGGGCAAGACCATCGGGAGTAGGGAAAGGTGGGCGGGATGCTAGGAAGAACGCCGGGCCAACGCAAGGTCAATTCACCCCCCGGGCCTCCCGACATCCCGTTCGTCCGCAAGCCTCCCGTCATCCTGAGAATCGTCCGCAAAGCCGACTGCATGACGGCCATCCCGTTCGTCCGCAAGCCTCCCGTCATCCTGAGCGAAGCGAAGGATCTCCTTATCCCGCAAGCACTTGGGGTGATTCACTCCGCTCAGCAGGACGAGCATCCGCCATTTCGGGGTCTGGTTCCCGAGGGGGATTCCAAGAAAACTCCGTCCCACCCCTTGCCACGGAAGTATCAATATGATATCATTTCGATATACACAAGTCCCCGCTTTACCCAGTTGGAGGTCTTCGCGATGAATCAAGAACGTGGGATTCATGTGGCCAGCGGTTGGGCGATTCTGCCGGTGACGGTCGGGCTTCTGGCGGCCGCCGTCGCACTGGTGGTGTTCTTCATCATGTCGGCCATCGAAGCGGACAATCATCGTGGGGCGTTGCCCAACTTCTACCTGCTGGGCGCCGCCGTGTTGGTGATCTTGGGATTCGCGTTCACCCTGCCGGGCTACTTCACGCTACAGCCGAACGAGGGCCGCGTGCTGATCCTCTTCGGCGCCTACCGCGGGACGGTCCGCAAGCCGGGCTGGCACTGGACCAATCCGTTCAACACCAAGCAGCGGATCTCGCTCCGCGTGCGGAACTTCAACAGCGAGAAGCTCAAGGTGAACGACAAGCGGGGTAACCCCATCGAGATCGCCGCCGTCATTGTCTGGCGCGTGGAAGACACGGCCCAGGCGTGTTTTGACGTGGACAACTACGAGAACTACGTCGAGGTGCAAAGCGAGTCGGCCATCCGCCATCTGGCCAACCAGTACGCCTACGACCACGGCGAGGAAAACGAGATCACCCTACGAAGCGGCGTGGATGAGGTGTCGTCGGCCCTGCAGAGAGAGTTGCAGGACCGCGTCGGCAAGGCGGGCGTGACGGTCGAGGAGGCTCGGCTGACCCATCTGGCCTACGCCCCGGAAATCGCCGGCGCGATGCTACGCCGCCAACAGGCCGAGGCAATCATCGACGCCCGGCAGCGGATCGTCCACGGCGCCGTCAGCATGGTCCAAATGGCTTTGGAAGGTCTGGCCGAGAAACAGGTCGTCGAGCTGGACGAGGAACGCAAGGCCGCGATGGTCAGCAACCTGCTGGTCGTCCTCTGCGCCGAAACCGAAGTCCAGCCGGTGATCAACGCGGGCACGCTTCACAATTGACGCTCACGCACGCAGTAGCATGAAGCCTCGCAAGGCATTCCCGTTGCGGATTGACCCCGCACTGTACGACGCCCTCGAACGGTGGGCCGCGGCGGAGCTGCGCAGCGTGAACGGCCAGATCGAGTATCTGCTGGCCGAGGCCGTTCGCCGTCGCGGGCGGCTGCGGGACGCGGACAAGCGGGAGGAAGCCGCCGATAGCCCAAATGCCGACGTGGGTGAGTGAGGTCATCCAGCGTGTGCCACTGGCTCCGCCAGTGTGCGGCGACTTGGCCGCGGTTGCCGGGGTAACTATAATGTCGGCGGGATGGACTCCCGTCGTCTAATCATGGGCGGCGTCCCTTTACTCCCAGCCCCTCTCCCGCGCGGCCGGCGAGGGGAGACGATGCCGTACGCGTTCCGGCCACGAAACAACCGCCATGGAATACCGACCGCTGGGCAACTCGGGCATGCAGGTCTCCACCATAGCGCTGGGTTGCTGGCCGATTGCCGGCATGACCAGCCGGGGCGTTATCGACGAGAACAGCATCGCCACGATCCAGGCGTGTTTCGAGTTGGGCGTCAACCACCTCGACACGGCCTATATGTACGGCGCAACCGGCGAAAGCGAACGGCTCATCGCCCGGGCGATCCAGGGGCGGCGCGACGACGTGGTGATTGCCACCAAGGGCGGGCTGCACTGGGAGGGCAACAACCGCGTCTTCGACGCTCGGCCCGAGACGCTCCGACGCCAGTGCGAGGAGAGCCTGCGCCGCTTGGGCACGGACCACGTGGAGCTGTATTACCTGCACGCGCCGGACCCCAACGTCCCCGTGGCCGAATCGGCCGGCGAGCTGGCCCGGCTGATGGCCGAGGGCAAGACCCGCGCGGTCGGGGCGTCGAATGTGGACGTCCCGCAGCTTGAAGCCTTTGCGGCCCAATGCCCGCTGGCCGCGTACCAGCCGGTCTACAACATGCTCCAGCGCGGCATCGAGGCCGACGCGCTGCCCTGGTGCGCCGCGCACGGCGTGGCCGTGCTGGTCTACTGGCCGCTACTGAAGGGTCTGTTGGCCGGAGGGCTCCGCCGCGACACGGTTCTGCCCGAGGGCGACAGCCGCCTCAAGTACAGCATGTTCCACGGGCAGGAGTGGCAGCGGAATCACGATCTCTTGGACAAGCTCCGCGGGATTGCGGCCGAGACGGGCCACACCGTGGCGCAATTGGTGATCAACTGGACGATCCACCAGCCCGGCGTGACCTCGGCCCTGTGCGGGGCGAAGCGGCCGGACCAGATCCGCGACACGGCCGGCGCGGCCGGCTGGGCGCTGACCGAATCGCAACGCGCCCGCATCGGTCAGGCCCTTCGCGACCGCGGCGCCCCCGACGTGGAATCGCCCGTCTGACGCGCCCCCGCAACGCGCGCTCCGCCCGCGCCTGGCGCGGGGACCGCTCGTTGAGCGGCGGCTCCGCGCGGGCCGCCGCGTGACGACCGATCCGAGCAAACTGGGTTCCCTTCGGAAAGGACTACCGAAGCAGTCCGTTGGCGTTGTCACCGGTGCCGCATTGCCTGCCCCAAGGCGCGCTCACACGACCTATTCGAACCGAGCAGGATCAATCCGCACAACCCCAATGGGGGAGAGGTAGGGAATGGCGGAAAAAAACCACTCTTCCGAAGTAAGGGGGTTTCAGCCATAACCGAAATCGGTTATACTTAATCTGGTCACCCACACGACTCCCCCGATTTCCACCTGCCGCCGCGCCGGATCCCATCCGGCACTCGTGTCCGGAATTCCCCGGGAGGGCTCCCTCTCGAAACGAATTCTGATATGATTTTTGGTGGGTTGACCAAATCGTAACAAAGAGGGATACACGGAAGGGAATCGTCTTTACCCCCAGTGGACGGCTCGGCGCGGTTGTGGGACATTCATGCCCAGGCGCGGTTGTGCGGGGGAAGACCTTGCGGATGGCCCCGGAGGGGTCCGATTGACCGGGAGGAGCACCAAGTCACATGGGTGGGTCGCGGCAAGACAGGCAGCCGAGGCCCGTTGGACCACCTGCCACCCCCGGCAACAGGACGGGGGGACACACGTTAACAAATGGGAGTGACGCATGAGTAACATCAAGGTGTTGATCGCGGATGACCACGAAGTGGTACGTTGTGGCCTCAAGACGCTCTTGGCCAACACCGACGTCGAGATAATCGCCGAGGTCTCGACCGGAGAAGCGGCCGTCAAGTACGCCCTCGATCATAATCCGGACGTCGTCCTGATGGACATCCGGATGCCCGGCGGCGACGGGCTGACCGCGCTGGGGCGCATCAAACTCGACAAGCCGGAGCTTCCCATCCTGATGCTGTCCACCTTCGACAACCCCACGTACATCGCGCGGGCCGTGGCCCTGGGCGCCAGCGGCTACTTGCTCAAAGGATGCTCTCGCGAAGACCTGCTCAAGGCGATCCGTATGGCGGCCGCCGGCGAGAGCGCCTGGACCCGCGACGAGCTGCGCCGCGTGACCGGCGCGCTGGCCACGCCGCGGCTCACGGCCGACGTTGAGGTGCCGCTCACCCAGCGCGAGAGCGAGGTGCTGCGCCAGTTGGCCTATGGGCTGACCAACAAGGAGATCGCCCAGGCGCTGCACATCAGCTACGAAACGGTCAAGGAGCACGTCCAGCACATCCTGCGGAAGATCGGCGTATCCGATCGCACCCAGGCCGCCGTCTGGGCCGTCCGCAAGGAACTGGTCTGAGCGCCTGACGTGTCGAAGAGCACCGACGTCCGCGTCGTGTCGGCCGAGAGCCGCACCGAGCACTTCCGCTACCGCACGCCCATCCGGTTCGGCGGTCGCACGCTCGTCGAGGCGACGCTTCTTGACGTCGCCGTCGAGGTCGAAACCCGCTCCGGCCGCCGTGCCTGTGGGTTCGGCTCCATGCCGATGAGCGACGGCTGGGCGTGGCCGTCCAAGACGGTCGCGTCCGCCGACGCCCTGGCCGCCATGATCGGGTTGGGCCGGCAAATGGCGCAAGCGGCCGTCGACGGCGGCGCGTCGGGCCATCCGCTGGAGATCGCGCACGAGCTGGGACAGCACTGCGCGGGCGTGGCCGAGACAATCGCGACGGCCGCGGGACTTGCCGAGCCCATGCCCAGGCTCGCCCAGTTGGTCGCCACCAGCCCGCTTGAGGCCGCGATCCACGACGCCTACGGCCGCGCGCTGGGGCGCAACTCCTACGACGTGCTGGGCGGCGAGTTCGTCAACCGCGACCTGGCGGCGTATTTGACCGACGAGTTCGCCGGCGAGTATCTCGACCGCTACACGCTGCGGCGGCCCAAGGCGACGATGCCCCTGTATCATCTCGTCGGGGCGCTAGACCCATTGACCGGCGCCGACGTTGCCCAGCGTATCGGCGACGGGCTGCCGGAGACGCTCGGCGAGTGGATCCGCGCCGACGGCCTTACCCATCTGAAGATCAAGCTCGCCGGGGACGATCTGGATTGGGACGTCCAGCGCGTCGTGGCGGTCGATCGAGTGGCCGCGCCCGTCCAGGCCCAGCGCGGGTGCGCGGCGTGGTTCTACTCGGCCGACTTCAACGAGAAGTGCGAGAACGTGGAGTACGTGCTCGCCTTCCTCGCACGACTGGGCGAGCTATCGCCCGAGGCGCTAGCGCGGCTGCAATACATCGAGCAGCCGACCAGCCGCGACCTTCGCGCCCATCCGGAGAATCGGATGCACGAGGCCGCGCGGATCAAACCGGTGGTGATCGACGAGGCGCTGGTGGATTTCGAGAGCCTCGAGTTGAGCCGGCGGCAAGGCTACTCGGGCGTGGCCCTGAAGGCGTGCAAGGGGCACGGCGAGGCTTTGCTGATGGGCGCGGCGGCGCAAAAGTACGGCATGTTTCTGTGCGTTCAGGATCTGACGTGTCCCGGTTATTCGTTCCTCCACAGCGCGTCGCTGGCGGCGCGGATTCCGACCGTCGCGGCCGTCGAAGGCAACGCCCGGCAGTACGTGCCCGAGGCCAACCGCCCCTGGCTGGACCGCTTCCCCACGATGTTCCGCGTCACCGACGGCACGCTGGGCACCGGCGCGCTGGACGGGCCGGGGCTGGGATTCTGAATTGCTCCGCCGAGTCGGGTGTCCCGTCCGCGCTTGCGCGGACGCGCGCCCCGTTTCCCTTCCGAAAGGCCCCGTCGCCGCGCTCCGCGGCGTCTGGCAGCCTGTTGAAAAAGTCGCAGGGCGCCATGCCCACGCTTGCGTGGGCATGTGAAACCTCGAAAGTGCGCGAAAACATGCCCACGGCAAGCGTGGGCATGGCGCCCAAAGCCGAAGGAAGCACTTTTTCAACGGGCTGCT
>JAFGDS010000101.1 GCA_016931995.1 Pirellulales bacterium | reverse complement strand
TGGCCTTGAAACACCTGGCGGCCGAGGGGACCGATCGGGCCATCATCGACCAGCTCGCGCGGGTTCCCGCGGCGCGGCTCGTGCTCGTCCGCGCGGCGCGGGAGCGCCGCAGCCGCGGGGCCGTGCCCGTCCTGCTTGAGTTGTCGCAATCGACCGACGAGGCCGTTCGCCTGGCGTCGCTGGCGGCCCTGGGCGTCCTGGGCGATTCGTCCACGGTCGAGCCGCTGGTCGCGCGGCTGCTGGCGGCGGGCACGTCGCAGGAGCGGGCGGCCGCCGAGCGGGCCGTGTGGCTGTGCGCCCAGAAGGGTGACGAACCGGACCGCCGGGCGGACGCCGTGCTCGCGGCCATCGAGAAATCGAGCGGGCGGGACCTGGCGGCCCTTTTGCCCGTGCTAGGGCGGATCGGCGCGCCCCGCGCGCTTGCCGTCATTCGCGACGCCGTCAAGAACCCCGATCCGGCCGTCCACCGGGCCGCCGTCACGGCCCTGGCCAACTGGCCCGACGCCACCGTGGCGGCCGAATTGCTCGACCTGGCCAAGAACGAGGAGCACGAGGCCTCCCGCGTCCGGGCCCTTCGCGGGTATATTCGGGTGGTGACGCTTCGGGACGTCCGGCCGGACGACCAGACGCTGGCGATGCTCCGCCCGGCGGTGGCGCTGGCCTCGCGGCTGGAGGAGAAGCGATTGATCGTTTCGCGTTTGGCGGCGGTGGTCACGCCGGACTCGCTGGAGCTGGCCGCGTCGCATCTTGACGAGCCGGAGCTTCGCAAGGAGGCCATTTCGACGTGCGTGTCGCTGGCCGAGGCCCTGTTGCCGTCGCATCCCGAGCCGGCCAAGGCCGCGATGCGACGCGTGCTGGCCGTCACGACGGACCAGGCCGTGCGGGCGCGACTGGAAAGACACCTGAAGAAGACGCAATGAGGCATTGTAACTGAATAGCGTGACCCAATGGAACGAGTCATCCTGAGCGCAGCGAAGGATCTCGCCCGAATATCATGGGAGATTCTTCGCTGCGCTCAGAATGACAATTGTGCAAGTCAATCTGTTACGATGCCCAAAGGAGCAATAGCCCGTGGAATCCAAAGAAGCGTTCCTGAATCGTCTGCGGGAGAAGATCCGGCAGGGCCTGCCCATCATTGGCGGCGGGGCGGGCACCGGCATCTCGGCCAAATTCGAGGAGGCCGGCGGGATCGACCTGATCGTGATCTACAACTCGGGCCGGTTCCGCATGGCGGGCCACGGCTCGTTGGCGGGCCTCATGCCCTTCGGCGACGCCAACAAGATCGTCCTCGAGCTGGCCGCCGAGGTCCTGCCCGTGGTGCGCCACACGCCCGTCCTGGCCGGCGTCTGCGGCGTCGATCCCATGCGGCTGATGGACCGCTTCCTCGCCCAGGTGAAGGAGACCGGATTCGCGGGCGTGCAGAATTTTCCGACGGTCGGGCTGATCGACGGCACGTTTCGGGCCAATCTGGAAGAGACCAACATGGGCTACGACCGCGAGGTCGAGATGATCCGCCTGGCCGGCCAGATCGGGCTGGTGACCACGCCCTACGTGTTCAACCCCGACGACGCCGTGAAGATGACCCAGGCCGGGGCCGATATTCTCGTCGCCCACATGGGCCTGACCACCTCGGGCTCGATCGGGGCCAAATCGGCCAAAACGCTGGAGGACTGCGTGGGCCTGATCGACGAGATTGCCCAGGCCGCCCGGCAGGTCCGCGACGACGTCATCCTCCTCTGCCACGGCGGCCCGATCGCCCAGCCCGACGACGCGGCGTTCATCCTCGACCGGTGCGGGTCCATCCACGGGTTCTACGGGGCCAGCTCCATGGAGCGCCTGCCCACCGAGCGGGCCATCGAGGAGCAAACCCGACGGTTCACGCGGATCCGCCGGCGCGATCCTTCGCTGCGCTCGGGATGACGCGGGGCGACGTGTGTGCCACTGGCTTTGCCAGTGCATGACTCGTGGCGTTCTACGGCACTGGCTCGGCCAGTGCATGATTGCCGGCGTTCCACGGCACTGGCAGAGCCAGTGGCACGCGAGGCGCAGCCAGAAGAACCAGCTATAGCAGATGCCGCGCTTTGATTTCGAGATAGCGGTTCACCAGGGGCGCGGTCATCTGGTCGGGGAAGACGTCCAGGACGAGGACGCCCTTGCTGGCCAGATCGGTGAGGACTTGCTGGCGCCACGTGAGGATTTCGGCGGCCGCGGCCCCGCGCCATAGGGCGTCGCCCTGGAGTCGTTCGGGCTCGACGGCCTCGAACAGCCGGCGGTCGCGCAGGAGCACGCCCAACGGCAAATGCCGCCCCACGAGGTTGGCGAGATACTGCTCGATCTGGTTCGTGTTTACCTCGTCGATCGCGTTGGTCACGAGGACCACCAGCGCGCGGCGCCGGCAATGCGCGGCAAGATAGTGGAACGCGAGGTCGTAACGCGATTCCACGAGCGTGGGGAAACGGTCGAAGCCGGCGTGCAGCAGGCGGTTCATCTGATTCATGCCGCCCCGGGCGGGAATGTGGCTCAGCACCCGGTCGGCGAACGCGATGAGCCCGACCGAATCGCCCTGCCGCAGCGCGACGTACGCGAGCATCAGCATCGCGTTGAGCCCGTGATCCAAAAGGCTCAAGCCCCGCGCCTCGTTGGTCATCATCCGCCCGCAGTCGAGCAGGAAGACGATCCGCTGCGCCTGGCTGGACTGGAAGTCCTTGACGGTGAGCTTGCGCCGCCGGGCGGTTGCCCGCCAGTCGATGAATCGGTAGTTGTCGTCCACGCGGTAGTCGCGAAGCCGCTCGAACTCGTGGTCTTGCCCGATCCGGCGCACCCGGCGGACGCCCACGAGGCTCAGCCGGTTCGTTCGGGCAAGGGCGGCGTATTGGCCGAGTTGCTTCATGTCGGGATAGACGTGGATCACCGACGAAAGCGGATACGAAAGCGACCGCTGCCAGAGGCCGAAATGGCTCCTCGCGCGAAGGTAGACGTTCTCGATCGAAAAGGCCCCGCGCCGCCCCGCGCGGAGCTCGTAGTGCAACACGGTCCGCCGCCGTCGGGGAAGGGATACGTCGAATTGCTCGGGCGAGGGCGACAAGAGCCGTGGAACGCCGTCGCGCACCGAGACGTTCCACGCCCGCCGGGCCAGATTGTCCACCGTCAGGCTCACTGGGTGCGGCTTGCGGAGCGAGGCGACGCGGACCGCCTGCCGTTCGACCGAGAAATGCCTCGCCCGGGGCAGCGTCGCCAGGTCGCCCACGGCCAGGACCACCAGCGCCACGTCCACCAGCACGACCGCGGGCAGAAACCAGTCGGTCGCCAACAGCCCAAAAGTGACTGCCGAGGGCGCCAGGGCCGCCAGCACGAGCCGCCGGCGGGGAAACACGCGCGCGTACCGCCCCAAGAGCCAAAGCGGCGCGGCGACCGCCGCGAGTTCCAACAGGACGATCGCGAAAGGGCTCAAAGTCGCGGCACCTCCACGCTTCCGGCCAGCGCGGCCAAGAGTTCGTCCACCCGCTGACCCTCGACCTCCGCTTCGGCCGAAAGGATCACGCGATGGCGCAGGGCCGGCAAGACGAGTTCGACCACGTCGTCGGGCACGGCGTAATCCCGCCCGCGGAAGGCCGCCAGCGTCCGCGCCCCCTGCACCAGCGCCAGCCCCGCCCGGGGCGACGCCCCCATGTGAAACTGCGGCCACTGCCGCGTGAGCCGCACGATCTTGTTGATGAAATCCAACAGCCGCGGGTCGATCCGCACGTCGCCCGCCTCGCGCCCCAGCGCGAGGATCTCGGCCGGCGAGGTGACCGTCTCCAGCCGGGCGAGCCGATCATCCAGGTCCTCCCGCACGCCGTGCATCGACAGGATCTCGGCCTCCTGCCGCTCCGTGGGATAGTCCAGAAGGAGCTTGAACATGAAGCGGTCCAGTTGCGCCTCGGGCAGGTTGTAGGTGCCTTCGGCCTCGATCGGGTTCTGCGTGGCCAGGACGAGGAACGGCCGCTCGATCTTGTGGCTCGTCCGCTCGACCGTCACCCGGTACTCCTGCATCACCTCGAGCAAGGCCGCGTGCGTTTTGGCCGGCGAGCGGTTGATCTCGTCGGCCAGGAGCAACTGGGTGAACACCGGCCCGGGGCGGAAGCGGAACTCCTGCGTTTTCACGTCGATAATGGGCGAGCCGGTGATGTCGGAAGGCATCAGATCGGCGGTGAACTGGATCCGTCCGAACCGGCAGCCGAGCACGCGCCCCAACGTGCGGACGAACAGCGTCTTACCCAGCCCGGGCACGCTTTCGATGAGCACGTGCCCGCCGGAGAACAGGGCCACGAGGGTGCCCAGCACCAGCTCGTCCTGACCGACGAAGATCTTGCTCACCTCGGCGGTGATCCGCCCGAAGAGCCGCTCGATGGGCGTGGCGTCGCGGGGGGCGCCGGGCTGGGCCGCGGCGGGTTGCTCGACAGGTTGGGCCGCGGGATCGGGCATGTCAGAATCCGCAGGACCGGGTACTTCTGGATCGAACATGGTTATCCTTCTTAACGGGCACGCAAGACTTCGTGTAAGAGACCAGTGCGTCCTCCAATCAGTCGTTGCCGGAGCGCCAAAAAGCCGCTTGCGGCTTCGCAACCCCGATCGCCGGCACGGACTTCGTGGGCGCCTGGGCGCCTCCTCACCCCTTCTTCCTTCCCTGCTTTGCCCAACGCTCGACGCGGCGGCGGGCTTCGGCCAGGGGGACGTGGACTTCAGGCAGGCCCTGGTCCGGACGGCGGTAGTCGTCCTCCGACGCCGCGTCGCCGTCGAAGCGTTCCGCCTCGTCCTCGAGCGCTTCGAGCCACGCGGGCACGATGAAGCCGACGCCGGACGGCTCCTCCGTGAATTGCCCCAGTCCGGCCAGAAGCGACGCGAAGGCCGGCCGGGGGCCGTCGTCGCGGGCCTGCTCGATGGCCGGGCCGACCAGCCGGCGAAGGCGATCCACTTCCAAGGGCTTGACAAATCGCTCGCCCAATCGGTCCGCCACGCTCCGCAGCCGCAGGGCGTAGATCCGCACCAGCTCCTCGTATCGCTCCTCGTATTCGTCGGCGAAATCCTCCGTCTGCTCGGCGAAATGATCCCGCCAACGCTCGGCCGCTTTCGTATGCCCGTGCGCCAAGAGCTCGTCGTGCGCCCAGACCAGCGGCTGCAGGTGCCAGTTGAGCCGCTCGTAGTTCGCCAGAAGCCGGAGAAAATCCAACAACGTGTAGAGCATTTCGCCGCGGTCCGACTGGGTCGTCGAGCTGTTGTAGTCGAGATACTCGTTGAAGTGTTCGAGGATCGACTCGACGATCGTGCCCAACATACCGGCCGCCTCCTGGCCGTCGAGCGTCCGATCCAGATCGGCCAGGAGTTGGATATCGTCGCGGTCGTCGGACTGCTCGGCGAGCCATTCCAAAAACGCGCCCGGTCCTTGGGTCACGATCCCGCGGAGGTTGCCGTAGGTCATGAAGGGCTGGGTGAAAATGTCGTGTCCGTAGCGTTGGATGAACTCCTTCAACTCCTGCCAGGATTCGGGATCCGAGACGATTTCGATGGGCGACAGGCGCAGCCGCTGGCTGTGGTCGAGCCAGATTTTCACGAACGGTTCGGCGACGAATTCCATCGCGTTGACGAGGGCAGCGGGGCTGGCGTTCTTCTTCCGCGGCACGGCCAGGGCGCGGATCACGCCGCGAAACGCGACGTTGAACAAGCGGTCGAACTCGGTGATGTTGGCCGGCCCGCTCGGGCGGCGGCGCTCCATGCGGCGGATCACGGCGAGCAGCTCGCCGGTCTCGCCCAAGAGGCCCAGCCGCGGCAACCCGGTCAAGAGGTCGGTCAACACGTCGTGCAGACACCGCGCCGCGACCACGGCCCGGGGCGAGCCACCCCGCGCGACGGGCACGTACAAAAGCGGCTGTTTGGCCAGGGCGGCGATCAGTCCATCCCACTGGGCGCGGACCGCCTCGACGTCGCCCCGCCGCATGGCCCGAAGCGTCCGCGCGGCGGGAATCTCCCACGGTTCGCCCTCGTCGGCGTCGAGCGGAGCCCCTCCCGTCACGAGGATCCGGCGCGCGGCGTCGGTGGTTTCGACGGCCACGGCGATGATCCGGTCGAGGAGCATCTCCTTGACGCTTTGGCGGCGGTCGAATTCCACCATGGTCTGCCCCGACACGCCCGGCGCCGCGATGGGATACCGGCGGACCGCGTCGAGCAGATCCGCCAGGGCGCGACGGTTGTGCATGGCCCGGCGGCGCCACGAGGCCAGCACCTCGGTTCGCGCCGGGTCTGTCTCGCCGGCCGACGCGCCCGCGGCTTTGTACCAGAGCCGGGCAAGCATCCGGGAGAAGGCCAGGTGTTTGGAAATCCGCTGCGCCTCGCCCGACAGCTCGAAATCGGTCGCGTCCGCGCCCTGCTCGAAAATCTCGCCCTCGAAACCGTCGTCCGTCGAGTCGCGATACGTGACGTTTTCGTAGGCCGCGCCGTAGAGGCCGCCTCGGACGTCGTCCTCGGTCTGGGCTTCGGTCGCGGCGCCGGCGGCCGGCGAGGCCAACTCCAGCCGCGGAATCGTCCAATAGGCCTCGCCCCCGGCCTCGAGAAAATCCATGAACTTTCGGGTCATTGCCCACCGCTCGTCGGACGACCGCTCCGATTCTCGCGCCGGGGACTGTCCCGAATTTCGCGCCGGCGAAAAGGGGACTGTCCCTTTTGACTCCCCTGTCCCCTTTGACTCCTCAAGTTCCTCCTCGCGCTCGTCCGCGTCTTCCGTTGCCCAGAGGTCGTTCATCCACCGCAGGGCCAACTGGTGGAAGGAATAGGGTCCTTCGACCAGCGGAATGGCCTCGGCCTGACTGAGCCACTGCATGAGGAGGGCCATCGCCGCGACAAGGTCCCGCTGATCCAGCAGGGCCTCGACCACCTGCGCGTAGGCTTTGGGGGAGGTGAACTGCTGGACGTGTTCCCGCCAGAAGGCCACGTCGCCGGCGGCCGTGCCCGCGCGGTGCCACGCGCCGAGCGACTCGGCCACGAGTTTGGCCGACTCCCAGGTCTGGCGGCCGGATATGCCCTCGACCGAGCTGACGGCCGTGGTGGCGAACTGGTCCCACCACTCGGCCAGCGATTCGAGGTCGTCGGAGAGCCGCTTTTGGAGATCGACGTCTCCGGCGGCGGCGGCTTCCCGTTCGAGCCGGGCAAACAGCGCGAAAAGGCTCTCCATCAGATCCAGCAGATCGTCAATCCGCTGATCGTAGCAACTGTCCTCGACCGCCGGAAAAAGGCTGAATTGGGCGTCGAAGCCCAGGATATTTCGTGGATCCACCAAGGCCCCGCACTCGATGGCCCGGTGCAGCAGGCCCTCGATTTCGGCCACGAGCCGCGCGGCGTCGTCCAGCCGGCGTTGGTCGATCCGCAAGTGCGCGGTGGCCACGCGGCATTCGATGTCGCATTGCATCCGGGCGGACGCGACGGGTACGATCCGCGCCTGCGCGGCGGCGGCCTCGGCGTAGCCCATCCGGGCGAAGAGCCTCGCCAGGTGAACGTGCTGCAACTGGCTTGCCCGGCGGCGCACGAGGAACTGGTTCAAGTGCTGCCGCGCGCCGCCGAAGGGCTGGTGCAATTGAACGGCCTCGGCGGCCAGCCGGCTGGCGTGCCGGCCCGAGACGCGCCCGACCAGCTCCTCGTAAAAGGCGTCGCGGTAGCCGGCGATGTGCGGCAAGAGATTGGCCAGCGTCGTGCTGGAATCGTGCGCGCCGGGTCCGTCTCCGCAAATGCCCGAACCCATCAAGATCGTGCCGGCCAACACGGCCGCGGCCTCGAAGAGCGTCTCCTTGCGCGGAATCCGCGGGCGTTCGTCCATGCGGCAACGGATCGCCTCGAGCGTGACGTCCTGCAACACGAACCGGCGGTAGTGGCCGCGATTGTCGATGCAATCCGGATCCCACAGGCCGAATTGGTGATTCGGCCGCCGGCTGGCCGGATGGTTGAAATCGTACGCCCGCGGATCGACGGCCAGCTCCTCCAGCAGCTCCGGGTCGAACCACGCCTGGCGCAGCAGGGTCGCGGGTGTCTCGGCGAGAATCGCGATCGTGGCCTCGATGAGATCGTGATACCGTCCCGCCTCGGCGCCGACGCCGGCGATCCACAAGGGAATCGGCCGCGCCCGCTCGTGCTCGAAGGGTTCCAGGCGGTTTTTTCCCTCGAGGACGGCCAGGGGCCGCACGCCCAGGAAATCGTTCAACCGCCTTAGCGCGCCGCGGACCACGCGATCGATCTCTTCCCAAGGCCGGCCCTCGGCCAGGACGGCCTCGCACGCGCGGCCAACGAAAAGCGGCCGGAAGAGCGATTCGTCCGTATGGTGCGCGAGCAGATCGCCGTGGTGACGGCGGTACGCCGGCAGGACGTGGTCGAACACGAGCCCAAGCACGGCCTGGGCCTGCTCGGAGCGCTCGAAGCCGGGGCGACGACCAGTGAACTCGGCCAGTTGTACGGCGAGCCGATCGCGCACGGCCCGCCACGTCGGCCTCGCCGGATCGGCGTTCCTCGGGCTGGCTGCCGCCGCGAAGAGCCTATTGATCCCCTGAAGGAACTGGGCATCCGACTTCCCCGAGGAGAAGTTGAGATAACCGAGAATCTGCTCGACGACGGCGGATCGGACAGGTGTGGCACGAGGCAACGGAATAGCTCCAGGGGGGGTAATACCACCTATCGTAACCTAGCCATCGCCGGCTCGGGGTACTCTGGCGGCCGCCACGGAATGCTCA
The DNA here is from genome assembly GCA_016931995.1 of Pirellulales bacterium. Classification (GTDB taxonomy): domain Bacteria; phylum Planctomycetota; class Planctomycetia; order Pirellulales; family Thermoguttaceae; genus JAFGDS01. Next base: position 22,868 of record JAFGDS010000101.1, on the reverse strand, counting down.
TGGTAGGCACAATGACGCCGTTCGTCCAGGAACCCCGCCGCCTGAGTACCCCCGCGATCCAGACGCGACGGGCGCCGCTCCCCGGGGAACGAAGGGCGTGGGAAACCAATGAAACCACGCCCTTCATTCCCCGGGGCGTGCCACCCAACGCCATGGGGTTTTGACGTGCGTTCCGGCGGCGGGCTGGTTATCATAAAAGAGGTTTTGTCCAGACGGAGACACCTCGTGGGTCTCCGGAGCGCATGGAGTATCCCTCTTGAGGGTACATAGTATGACTCGGCATCCCTTCCTGGTCCAGGTCGCCGCGACAGTCGCCGTGGCCGTGACGGGCCTGGGTTCTTCCTCGGCGGATTCTCTCCTCACGGAGTCCACGGCGGCCCGACACGGACTTGCCCGACCCTGGTATACGCAAATCCGTCTCGACCCGAGCCGGAATCGGGTCACCCATCTGCGTTTGGCGCCCAAGACCGACGTGCTTCCGGACACGTTGTTCGTGCAGACCGACGCGGCCGCGGTTCACGCGTTGGACGCCCAGACGGGCCGAACGCTGTGGGTCCGCACGATCGGCAACCCGCGCTACCCAACCATGCCGCTGGGCGCCAATGCCGACTTGATCGCCCTGGCCAATGGAACGCGGCTGTACCTGGTGAATCGGGCGGACGGCAAGATCCTCCGCGAGGACCGGATCGATGGAGTGCCCGCCGCGGGAACCGTGATGAGCCGATCGCATGCGTTTGTCCCCCTCATCAACGGCCGGGTGATGGCGTACCCCGTCACCAAGCAGAAGTTGGAAGCGCCGCGCGCGGTGGCGCCCAAGAACGGCGGCGGCCAGCCCGACGCCAGCGGCGGCGAGCCGGCCGCCGCAGTGCCGGACGCGAGGGACGTCCCGGCCGCGCCCGACGTCTCCACCCCGCCGGAAAACCCGGTCGAAGAAAAAAACGACGGATCCTTTGGATTGGAACAGAAGTACTTCCCGCCGTTGACCTGCGTCTCCTTCGGCCGCCTGAGCACGCAACCCATCCTCGTTCGGGACGACAATCTGGGCGAACTGCTCGCCTGGAGCACGACCCGAGGACTTTTCGTGGGGCGTATCGAACCGCAGAAGGTTGGGCAGTTCACCCTGACGTACCAACTTGCCACCGCCCGCGAGATTGTCTCGCAGCCGACCTTCTTGCCGCCCCGAGACGACGTTGTCGCCGACGAGGGAGTCATCTTCACCGCGGCGGAAAACGGCGAGGTCTTCGCCACGCTGGAACGTCACGGCACGCGGGTGTGGTCCGTGGCCATCGGCAAGCCGATCCTGGAACCGGTCATCCCCATCGGCCCACGGCTGTACGTTGCCACGCAGCTTGGCGGCATGTACTGCCTTTCGGCCAAGGACGGCCAGACCCAATGGTGGACCGACCACGTGACGCAGTTCGTCGCGGCCAGCGAGGACCGGGTGTACGCGGCGGACGCCTTGGGCCGGCTCGTCGTCCTCGACGCCCAAAGCGGTGCCCGGCTTGACGCGATCGATACGTCCGCCGCGCCGTTGAAGTTCCGCAATCTTTGGACGGATCGGATCTACCTGGTGACGAAGATGGGCCTGGTGCAGTGTCTGCACGAGGTCGAACACGCCGAGCCGATCCGCCATCGCGCGGCGGAGCCCGTTCCCCCGTCCGCCAAACCCGGGGCGCCCCCCGGCGGCAAGGCACCCGCGTCCAATCCGTTCGAGGTGAAGGAGAAGAAGCCGCAACCGTCGAACGAGACCGACGCGCCGACGACGCCCGACGAAGGCGACGACAACAATCCGTTCGCGTAGGGCGGCGAGTCGCCGATGCGAAGCGCGACGCCAGAACGCCCATGGATACCGACAAGATCGCCGCCGGCGCCCGAACCGTGGCCCATCTGGCCGTCTACTTCGACGAGCTGAAACAGTCGGCCAACGCGATGGCCGATTCGATGGGGGCGAGCCGGCGGGGGTACTTCACGCCCAGCGAGGACGACGCCGTCCGCCGGCTGTTGGCATCCTACTGGAACGCCCGGGCGGCCCTGTTCGACGTCGTGCTCTCCTTTCGCGAGGACGCGGAGCTCGACGACGACCTGCGTCCCGCGGCGTTTCTCGTGGCCTACGCGGCGGCGCTGTTGCTGGTCGACGCGGCGCGGTATCTGCGCGATACGTTCCACGCCCGCCGCGTCGTCCGCGCGAAGCTCAACGAACCGGAGCCGCATTTCGGCATTCCCGCCGGCGTGTACGACGCGATCCAGAAGTCGCTTACCAGCCCGCGCCACGCATGGCACCTGTACCACGCGCGGGAATACTTCGGCGAGCATCGCGACGGGCTCATTCGGCTGGCGACCGATCCGCTCCTGGCCCCGGCGCTGGCGGTGATCGAGCGGCTGGAAAGCCGGGTGGACGTGCCGGCGCTGCGGTACGTGCGCGCGCGGGTGCGCGTGCGGGCGCGGCGGCTGGCCAGCCGCGTGCGTCACGGGCTGTGGGGCCAGTCGCTCTATGGGCTGCAGAAGCTCGCGTCGCTCTGGGTGTCGGACATTTCGACACGCCCGGGCCACCGCCCCCATCTGCCAGCCGAGGTGGCCCAGCGCCTGGCCGACGTGCTCCAGCCCGGCGACGTGCTCGTGACGCGCAAGGAATTCGCGGCCACCAACTACTTCCTGCCGGGCTACTGGAAACACGCCGCGCTGTACCTGGGCGAGCCGGGCGATCTGGTGGCCTTGGGGCTGGAAGGGCACGAGAACGTCCGCCCGCGCTGGGCGCAACTGCTCGCCCCCGACGAAACCCGGCCCCGCCGCGTGCTCGAAGCCCTCAAGGACGGCGTCCACATCCGCCCCGTCCGCTCGCCGCTGGAAAGCGACGCCGTGACGATCCTCCGGCCGCATCTCGGCCGCGACGACCGGGCCGAAGCCCTTGCCCGAGCCCTCTTCCACGAAGGCAAGCCCTACGACTTCGATTTCGACTTCACGCGGTCCGACCGGCTCGTATGCACCGAGGTCGTCTACCGCGCCTACGAGGGAATCGGCTCCATCGCGTTCGTGCTGTCCCCGCGCGCCGGGCGTCTGACGCTTTCGGCCGAGGATCTGATTGGGATGGCGATTGCGGGGGCCCACTTCGAGCCGGTCGCCGCCTTCTCCCCCGCCCACGCCGCCGAGCTGGCCTCCGGACCCGCCGCCGAGACGCTCCTCGAAATAGCACGCCAACAGGGCGTGTGTTAAAGCGGGTCCCGCGAAATCGTGGCGGGCACCGTGTGCCACTGCTGGCTTGCCTAGCAGTGCCGCCCTAACCTCACACTACCGCGCGGCCGGCTTCGCTCTGGCCGCGCTTTCCGACGGTCCGGCCGCCTCGAGCGCGGCGATCAAGCCGGTCTGCGTGTAGCCGCCGCGGAAGACGGTCGGATTGTTGGGATTGCCGGCGGGAAACACGGCGATCACCGGCACCTGCTTGCTGCCCAGCAGCTCGAGCATGGCGGTGACCTCCGGGTCGTCGCCGTCCTTGCCCCAATCGGCCTTGACCATGACAACGCGGTTTTTCCGCACGACCTCGTGTACCGGCGGCGTGTCGAGCACCTGGGCCTCGAACGTCTTGCACGTCAGGCACCAATCGGCCGTGAAATCGACGAGCACGGTGTAGCCGCCCGTCACGAGTTGGTTAAGCGCGGCCCGGGTGAACGGCCGCCAATGATACTCGTCGCCGCTCCACTCGCTCTCGTCGGGCATGGCAACGATCGTGCCCGTCGCCTTCTCCATGTCAAACGCATAGCGGCTCCGCATGATGTCGTGAAGGCCGCCGAAGGCGAACCGCCCCGTGGCCACCTCGTCGATGCCGGGAAACGCGACCACCCAGGCGAGGAATCCGATCACCGCCGCGCCGATCCATCCGCGCGTCCTCGCCGCGGAGCCGGCCGTGAGCGGAATCCGTCCAATCCACCAGCAGGCGAACCACAGTCCGAAGAGCAGCGCGATGGTGGGCACGACCACCGCCCAGGACAGGATGGTCAAGAGGTACACGACCGTGGCCAAGAGGATGAAACCCATGATCTGCTTGAACGTCTCCATCCACGCCCCCGGCTTGGGCAGGAAGCGGAGCAACTCGGGAAACGCGCCGAGGACGAGGTACGGGCTGGCCATGCCGAGCCCGGCGGAGGCAAAGACGGCGTAGATGATCGCCGGCGGCTGCGCGACGGACCACGCAAGCGCCGGTCCAAGCAGCGGGGCGCCGCATGGTGTCGCCAAGACGGTGGTGACCGCCCCTTTGGTGATGGCGCCAACGGCTCCCTCGCGCCGGCTCCACTCTTCCACCCGCCCCGAACCCACGAAGCCGGGAATGGGGATCTCCCACACGCCCAGGAAGCTCAATGCCATGACAAAGACGACCGCGGCCAAGGTGATGTTGAACGTGCTGTATTGGAACTGTTGCCCCCAACCCATCCGTTGGTCTTCGCTGGCCAGCGCAGGGAAGCTAGCCAACACCAGGAACACGGCGATCAAACCCACGGCGTACCAGACGTTCAGCACCAGGGCCTTCCGACGGCTCTGGCCGGCCTGCTCGACGAAGGAGAGAATCTTCAACCCGATCACGGGAAACACGCACGGCATCAGGTTCAAGATCAACCCGCCCAGGAATCCCCACCCCATCGCTTCCTCAAGCGACATCTTGAGTTCCTCGGTGGCGGCGGCCTTGAGGGCCTCGGCGTCGATCGCGGCGGGCTGAGCGGGCGGCGGTGTCTCGGGAACCTGCGGCGTTTGGATGGTCGGTGTCGGCGGCGGGGCCACCACGGCAGGTTCGGCGGGCACGGTGGGAACCACGCTGATTCGCGGGGCGGCTGCCGGGGACACATTGGCCGGCGCGGTGTCTTGCCCTAGCCGCGCGGTGAACGGGAAATCCCGCGGGGGCAGGCACGACGTCGGATCGCACGGTTGAAGATTGACCACGCCGCGGACGGCCAATCCGGCCGGATCAACCCCGGGCCGCAGTTCCAGCGGCGCCCGCCACGTCACGCGGCCGTAATGACTCTCCACGGTGATGTTGTCAAACAGCGGCTCGACCTTCTTCTCCGGCGGAGGGGTCGCCGTGAAGGGGCCGGCCTGCCGGTAGTCGGGCGAGGGGTCCAGCCGGATCGTCGTGGCCACCGGCCCGCCGGGCGGCTGGGTGATCGAGTAGACGTGCCAACCGGGAGGCATGTCCGCCGTGACCACCAACTCCGCCGGCCGCTGGGGCGTCGGTTGGGTGAATTGGGCCGAAATCGCGATCGGCGGCGCGCTGCCCCCTCCGAACAGGTCGGACAACCCGCCGGACGGGTCACCCACGTCGATTTGTCCCGGCGCGGAGGCCGAAAGCGTGCCCACCAAAACCGCGGCGACCAAGATCCCGAAGCTTCGTCCGCGTGTCCTCGTTCCGTCCATTCGCGTCCTCCGTCGCATCCCGTGACCATCCAAACCCGACCATCATAACTTATAGGGAGATACCAAGTGCGCATCAATGCCGGTTTGGTTCGCCGAGCGGACCGTCCCAACGACGCGCTTCCCGAAAACGCGGTGGCTCTCCGGCGGAGCGAACGATCGCGGAATCCGAACGGACTTTTTGGCTACCCGGTCCGCCTCGCCTTTCCCGCATCGCGAAATAGGACACGAGGGGCTCACCCCTCCTCGAACCTGGGCTGCCCGCCGATCGGTGCGCGCTCGCGCTCGCTGCCCGCCGAAGCGCGCTACTTGCCGTTCGCCGGGGCGCCGTGGGTTGCGCTGGAGAGGATCCCGGCCTGGGCGGCGGTGGGGAAGTTGTCGTTGGCTGATTCGGCGGATGCCTCGTCCGAGGCGCGGAAGATGCCCGCTCCAGCGCAGCCTGGAAAAATCGTCGCGGCGGCCAGGATCAGCAATCCGCCCGCCAAGCGACGCGACGGTCGCTTGGTCTTGCGGCGCCGACGGTGGTTCATGGCTTCGTGCGGAAGATACATGGCCGAGAGAACGATTGCGTGCCGCTGGCTCTGCCAGTGCGAGCCGTCGTGGGGAATCCCGTGGAATCCCGCACTGGCAGAGCCAGTGGCACTCAAAAGACGGCTTTCAATACGATCCCACCATTCTGAAACACGACGCTAGATGGGATCGTCAGTTCGGACGATCCTGCCCCACGAATTCGCGAAGCGATGGGCTGCGATTGGACTCCTTCGAGCCGAACCACGAACCCCATGCCGATTTCTTCTTCGTCGTCTTGCTCGTCGAGTTCAACCAGGGCTTGGCCGGCTCTTTCAGCGGCGGATCCCACAGCGGCCGCAACGTGATCACGTCGATCGTGCCGCGGACGAGCTTCTTCGTGCCGGCGTCGACCTTCTTGAGCGTCCGCACGGTCGCCTTCTTGGTGGAAGCGGACGGCCACTTGGGAAGGCTCCAGCCGTCGTCTTCCGCCAAGGCGGACGAAGCGACAAGACACACCCCGACGCACCATGCCCCGACGCCAATCTGCCAACGCCTGGTAAACATCGACCGGCTCTCCACACGACACGAGGAAAGGTTGCCGGCGTCCGAGACCCTGTGCCTGTCGGACGCGGGGGCGGGAGTGTCGCAAAAAGCCCGGCGGATGTCCAGACGGGTTTCGGGCGGCTACTGGGCAAATCCGCAATCCCGAGGTACGATTGGGTGGGATTGTAACGCCGAATCCACGAAGGCCATGCCATGCTGACACAACGCATTGGGTTCATCGGGGCGGGCCGCATGGCCACGGCAATGGGCCAGGGTATCGTCGAGGCCGACCTGATTTCCCCAAATTGCCTGTTTGCGTCCGATCCGTCCGCCGACATGCGGGATCGGTTCGCGAAGGCCACCGGCGGCAACACGACCGACGACAACCGGGCCGTGGCCGGCGGATGCGACGTGCTTATCCTGGCCGTCAAGCCCAGCCACCTCGCCGAGGCGCTCTCGGATCTGCGAGGGCATCTGCTGCCCGAGACGCTCGTTGTCTCGATCGTCGCCGGCGCGCGCCTGGCCACGTTGAGTCATGGCCTGGGTGGGGCGGCTCGCCTCATTCGGGTGATGCCCAATACACCCTGCCTCGTCCGGGAGGGGGCCAGCGGATTTTGCCCTGGCCCTCATGCGACGCGGGAGGACGCCCTGCTGGTGCGCCAACTGCTCGAATCGCTCGGCGTCGCGGTCGAGGTGGAAGAGCCTCTCTTGGACGTGGTCACCGGCCTGTCGGGCTCGGGACCCGCGTTCGCCTACATGATCATCGAGGCCCTCGGCGACGGCGCCGTGCGGATGGGGCTCCCCCGGGCCGTGGCCACGACGCTGGCCGCGCAAACCTTGCGGGGCGCCGCGGCCATGGTCTTGCGCACGGGCGAGCACCCCGGCGTGCTCAAGGACCGCGTGACCAGCCCCGGCGGAACCACGATCGCCGGCATTCAGGCTCTCGAGGCCGGCGGCGTGCGGGGGGCGCTCATGGCCGCCGTTGAAGCGGCCACGCGCCGGTCGATCGAGCTGGCCGGCACGCCCTGACCTTTTTCGCCCCTACCTTTTGATCGATCCAGCCATGTCCATCTTCTGCACGATCGACGACAAGCACGTCCCGTTGTACCGCATCCTGTGGATCGCGGCGATTCCCCATTTTTGCGGCTCGCCCGATTGCCAGCACGAGGGCGACTACGAGGTCCGACTCGAAGGCGGCGAATCGGTCTGGGGCGCCCAGGCCGAGCGCGACGCGGCGATCGAGGCGATCGAGCTTTGGCAAGGCGAGCTGGATCCCGACGAGGACAACGACTCACTACCCTAATGCGGCAACGCCCGACGATGCCAGGCGCCGCCGGTTGGCTTGGGAGCCCCAGGATCATGTCGCTTTTTGAAAACCCGCGATACCGTTGGCGCGAGACGTACTTCGTTCACCTCCCGGCCGAGAACCGTCCCAGCCTCGACAAGATGCGTCAGGCCCTGTCCGTGGTGAGCGACCACCTCGAACTGGCCAATCCGAGCGCGGACGACGAGGGCCGCTTCGAGTCGCTGACGATTCTGGCCGCCGACGACTTCGCCGCGATCGACGTCTCGTACATCGAGGGCGACGAGGTGGTCGAGCAGGGCGCGCGATTCGCCAAGGAACTGTCCGCCGGCTGTTGCGCCGAGTTGGACCGCGCGAAACTCGACCGGCTGCGCCACTGCCGGGGACGGTTCGATCTGCTCCACTTCGAGGAGATCACCGATTTGGACGACGAGGACGACGCCAACGGCATGCTCGACCCCAGCGCCTTGCTCTTGGTGCTCGACGCCCTGGTCGAACTGACCGACGGCGTGGCCGTGGATCCGCAAACGGGCACGGTCCTTTGATCACGCGGGCTCGAAATCGCTCTGGCCGCGCATCCGCAGCCGGGGCTTCTCCAGGGCGACGGTCGTGTTCGGGGCAACCGAGCGGGTGATCCAGACGTTCGACCCAATCACCGCGTCGTGGCCGATCACCGTGGCCCCGCCCAGCACCGTCGCGTTCGCGTAGATCACCACGCGGTCCTCGATCGTCGGGTGGCGCTTTGTCCCGCGAACCACGCCGCCGTGCTCGTCGGTGGGAAAGCTCAGCGCGCCGAGCGTAACGCCCTGATACAGCTTCACCCATTGGCCGATCTCGCAGGTCTCGCCGATCACGACGCCCGTGCCGTGGTCGATGAAGAAGTAATCGCCGATCGTGGCGCCGGGATGGATGTCGATGCCCGTCCGCCCGTGGGCCCATTCGGTCATCATCCGCGGAATCAGCGGCACGCCCAACAGGTGCAACTCGTGCGCGAGACGGTAGACCGTGACCGCCTCGACGCCGGGATAGCAGAAGATCACTTCGTCGAGCGACTTGCAGGCCGGATCGCCGTCGTAGGCGGCCTGAACGTCCATGGCCAGCTTCCGGCGCAGCTCCGGCAGCTTCTCGAGGAAGGCGAACGCCTTGGCTTGGCCCAGCCGCTCGAATTCGTCTTTCTGTCGCGGGTCGCACTGCTGGTTTTTACCGGCGCCGTGGCACATCGCCCGGGCGATCTGCTGCATGAGCACGTCGTGCAGCGTGTCGATCAGATCGCCCACGTGGTACGTGACGTTGCCCAGGTGCAGCCGGCTCCGCCGCCGGTAGCCGGGATAGAGGATCTCCTTGAGATCCTCGGTGGCGGCGATGATCTTCTGGTAATGGGGCAGCGGGCAGTGCCCCAGGTGCGTGATCGTGCTCGACTCGGCGTACGTCTGGACGATCCGGTCCGTCAACTCGGGTAGTTGCCCCTTGATGCGAGGATCCGAGGCCATGGCTTTCCTCCCGCCCGAAGGCCCCGCGGCCAAAAAAGAAAAAACGGCGCCGCGGCGCCGTTTTTTGGGCACGATTCTCCAACCGGTTCCGCCGCGAGCGTCAAATGATGCCGCCGTGCGTGCGGTACGGGTTCATGTGCGTGGGCTGATCCAGGAACCAGACGCGTTCCCACTCGTCCAGCGCCGCACGCAGATCTTCAGACGTGAAAAGCAACTGCTGGGTTCGCCGCACGGGGTCGCCCGAATAGGCGGGCGTGATGCACCCCACGCTCGACGCGGCCAACAGTCCCAACGATACAGCCATAAGCCAAGCGCGCATGGCCTTACTCCTCCCTGACAAACAGGTTGCAGCGCATCGCATTGCGCAATCCGATCCTTCATTCGCGGTCCGAGCACGCTCCACGGGAGACGCCAGACCGCTGCCTCGCGCCGAAACCGACGCCGGTTGTGACTGCTTGGAAATGGACTTTGGGAAAGGCCGCGACGCCCGCGCGGGGACGGGCGCTCGATAAGTCGCGGTAGACTAGCGGCTTTCCACCGCCGCGCCGAGAGCAACTTGCTCGGAAAATCGGCGGCCCAGGCGGGAACGGGTGGCGGGGGAAACTTCCGAAAACCGTTCTGGGCAACGGGTTTACGGACCTCCCGTGTTGGATCGATAGCCGGCCGCCGTGCCCAAGGGCTCCGACGCGGCCGACGCGTCACCCGCCGTCGCGGCCCGCGCCCGAAGCGCCGCCTGACGCTCCAGCTCGCGGACCTTCTTTTCCATCTCCTTGCCGGGCTTGAACGTGACCACGAACTTCTCCGGCACGAAGACCTTGTCGCCGGTTCGCGGGTTGCGGGCCTTACGGGGGGCACGCCGCTTCACCTCGAAGACGCCGAAATTCCTAAGCTCGATCCGGCGCTCCTCGACCAGCGTTCGGACAATCGCGTCAAACGTCTTCTGGACGATCTCCTTCGTCTTCAGTTGGGTCAATCCGATCTCTTCCGAGATGGTCCGAACGATCTCTTTCTTGGTCACGACTCGATTCTCCTAGGAAAATGGTCGTCGGTGGGCCGGATTTGGCGTCTGCCCGCTCGCCGGGCCGTTGCTCCAAGTGTAGGTGGCATAACGATTAGAGTCAAGATCAATCACCCGGAGGAATTCCGCCAAATCGCCGTAACCCCCGCCGGACCACCGGACAAAACCGGCTCCGCCCGACCGTGGACCCGACTGCGAAGTGCTTATTGTCAAAGACCTTAGCGGCGCCGCAGGGCTTCCACGGTGCGCCCAGTTGACTTAAGTTCTTGTTTGGCAATTATTTAGCTATGCCAAACCCGAACCAGCCGATGTCAGCCTGGGCGCGCAGCCGCCTCGACGCAATCCGTCGAACGTCCTGTGTATCGACTGCCCAGGCGGAAAAGTTTAGCTAGAACGAAAAACCGGCAAAATCGCCAGATAGGCGCGAGCGGCCTGGACGGCAGCCACCAAAAAATACTAGCACCACAGCGACCATCCCTCTCATTGGTGGTCAATCTGGGCGAGCCGAACCGCGCGGCTCTCCGGCTGTCACCCAGAAGGGGACGGCGCGCCCTATGGCCCGCCGCGCTCTTCCTCGGAGAGCATGGGCCACAGCTCGTCGACGAAGTCCTGCACGTCCTCGAATTGCCGGTAGACGCTGGCAAATCGGACGTAGGCCACCTGGTCCAATTCGCGGAGGTGGTGCATGACCAACTCGCCCAGGTGCCGGCTTTCGACTTCCGATTCGAACTCGGACTCGACCTGACTTTCGACGTTGGAGACGATTTCCTCGAGCCGGGCGTCGGGGATGGGCCGTTTCCAGCAGGCCTTCTCCAGCCCTTCCTTGAGCCTCAAACGGTCGAACGGCACGCGGGCGCCGTCCTTCTTGACGACCTTGATCGTCGTCCGCTCGACCCGCTCGTACGTCGTGTACCGGCGCTTGCAGGCCAGGCACTGGCGTCGCCGGCGGATGGCGCCGCCGTCCTCGCTGGCCCGCGAGTCGATCACGCGGTCTTGGTCTTCGTGGCAATAAGGGCACCGCATGGCACAAGGCCCTCCGAGAAGGGCTTTTACTATACCCGATGTCCCCGGCACTTCGCGAGGGCCCCGCACGGCTTCGCCGCATACCCCGGCGCAAGGCCACAGCCAAGAAGATTCCTTTCTCGCCCGCCGGCCGGGGCTGAAGACGTGGCCCCGCTCCCGGAGGGGGTCGATGGTCGCTCAAGACACGCCCCCCAATGGTCCGCATAAACCAAAAAGTGCCACGGCGTTGGCCGTGGTCTGTCGGGCAAGGTCGTCCGGCGCGCAGCCGCGCAGCGCGGCCAGGGCAGCGAGCGTGTGGACCAGGTGGGCTGGTTCGTTGCGGTCCGCGCGGCCCCGCAGGGGCTGCGGCACGAGGTAGGGGCTGTCGGTCTCCACCAGAAACCGATCGGCCGGCGCCGCGGCGGCCACGCGCCGCAGCGACTCGAACTTCCGGTTCGTGTAGGTTACCGACCCGGAGAAGCTCACGTACAGACCCATTGCAAAGCACTCGTCGGCCATGTCCGACGAGCCGCTAAACGAGTGGATCACGCCGGCAAGCGGCCCTCGCGAGCGGGCCTGGCGGAGCATGTCGAGCGTGTCCTCGTCGCAGTCGCGGGAGTGGATCACCACGGGCAAATCCTGGGACTGCGCCAGGCGCAAATGCCGGTCGAAAAAGTCCTGCTGGACGTCGAAGGGCGTGTAGTCCCAGTGGCGGTCCAACCCCGTCTCGCCCAGCGCCACCACCCGCGGCTGGCCGACCAACGCGACCACGCCGTCCCAGTCTCCCGGCGCGGCCTCGGCGCATGCGTTGGGCTGGATTCCGACCGCCGCATGGACGCCCGAATGCCGCTGGGCCAACGCCACCGCCCGACGGCTGGACGCCAGCGAGACCGCCGGCGCGACGACGCCAACCACGCCCGCCGCTCGGGCCCGAGCCAGCACTTCATCCCGGTCCGGCTCAAACCGCTCGTCGTCCAGATGGGCGTGGGTGTCGATCAGCATGGGCGGCGAAGGCGGAATGGGTGGCGTTGCCGGGGCATCGTGGGGCGATTGGGCCACGTCATCCTGAGCGCAGCGAAGGATCTCGTGGTCATGTTGACCGAGATTCTTCGCTGCGCTCAGAATGACGGAGGGGGCGCTCCGCGACGGTGCGGGGAGTCGACGAAACGGAAGTCCTGGTGACGTTTCGCCCGTGACAGGGTTTACCCCATCGTGCCCACTCGACGCAAGGCCGGAGGACGGAGTTCATCATACCCCTCGATATGGTGGTTTCCTCAGGGGGCGTGTATGCTCGTGGCGTTGTTTGCCGCCCTTGCGGGGCTTGGTGGGTGCGGCTAGAATATGGGGTTTGCCGGCCCAACGCAGCGGCCAATCGTAAAGTACCGTCACGGGTGCGGGGCGCCATGTCCACGCTTGCGTGGACATGCCGTCCGATTTGACTCACATGTCCACGCAAGCGTGGATATGGCGCCCGTTAGGATAACAGGAGAGACCTGATGACGATCGACAAGAGCCTCAAGGTGCGGGCGGGATTGGTCCGCAACCGGAGCGTGTTGACCCGCGCGGAGCGGATCGAGCGCCTCAAGGCGTCGGACCGGTGGCAGGAGGGCGATAGTCCGCTGGGCCTGGACAAAGTCCGCGTCTACAAAATCACCATGAAGAAGAAGAAAAAGAAGAAGAAGGAAGACGAGGACGACGCCAAGGAAGGGGACAAGAAGAAGAAATAGCCCGCTTCGTATTCACGTTGCGTTTGGGGGAGCCATTCGCCCTCACCCCGCGCCTCCGGTCCCGTCGTGGGGCTAGAGGCGTTTTTTTTGCGCGGCGCGATGACGCGTGCCGTTGGCTGCGCCAGCGCTTCCGTGGGCGCTCTGCGCGGCGTCTGCTTGCGGGCGCGCACTGGCGGAGCCAGTGGCACACGACCACCCACGCACACGACGAGCGGCCGAGTCGACTACTCGAAGAGCATCCCGGCGTAGCCGACCACCCGGGCGGTGTCGCCGCTGGCTTCGGCGCTGGTGGCGTAGCCGACCGGCTCGCACCGGTTCAAACGGCCCAGCCGGCGCAGCGTTTCCATCACCACCACGGTGGGCACGACGCCGCACATGCTGATGTTGTTCTCGCGAACCGTGTCCAGCACGCGCCGCGGATCGAGCGACTCGACGGCGTCCAGGGCCATGCGGTCCAGTTCGCGGGTGCGGGCGTCGTCGGCGAAGTGGTTCATGTCGGTCGAAATGACCAATAGCGGCGGCGCGGGCAGCGCCCGCAGCACGTCGGCCAGTTGCTCGGCCAGTCGGGCCAGATCGGCCCATTGGCCGCCGTGCAGGGTCATCCCGACCACGCGGCACCGCGGCGCGAGCCGGGCCAAAATCGGTAGCACCACCTCGATGGCGTGTTCCGGCCGGTGGGCCGCGGCGTCCAGTTCCAGCCCGCTGACCGACTCGGCCAACCGGCGGGCGAGTTCGGGATCGCCGTCGAGTCCGCCGCCGGGCAGGGTCCAGCGGCGGAAGGGCGCCACGGCCCAGTCGGCGCCGACGGGATTGTGCTTCGGCGCGACGACGATCACGGTATCGGGGATGGCCACGCGGCCGAGCACGTCGGCGGCCAACCGGCCCGAGTAGATCCAGCCGGCGTGCGGGACCATCGCTCCGGTCCAGGGCTTTGGCTCGGGCCGGTTGGCGAGGAAACGATCGAGCAAGACGTTGATCTGATCGGCGCGGGCGGGGTAAAAGCGGCCCGCCACGGTCGGCGGCCGCGGCGCGTCGGAATCGGGCACGTTCGTGGCGCGAGCGCTTGGCCGGTTCGAGGCGACGGCCAGACTCACTACGCTGGCCGCGGCGCCCGGGCCCAGATGCAGCTTGGCCAGCGCATCGCGCAAGAGTCCCTCGACCAACTCTTCCGGATCGTACGACCAGGCCCAGCCCGAGGCGCCCATGGCCAAGACGGTCCGATGCCGCGGGTCGATGCCGGCAAGGTCGGGCCGGTCGGCCGTGCCGTGCAGCGCGGGATCCCAGAGGATGGTCAGGCCAATTTCCGCGGCCCGCGCGCCGCGCGCGTCGATCTCGCGGGCGCGAAACTGCTCGGAGGCCGCCTGGAGCAGGGTGAAGAGCGTCGATTGGAGCGGCACGCCCGGTTTCATCACCAGGCGGCCCACCTCGATGGGCGCGGATCCTCCGGGCAAATCGACGCGGAGAAAGAGGCCGCTTACGGCGCCGTCGAAGCCGCCCGGCAGGAAGTAGTTCGGCGTGGCCCCTTCCACCATCGCGGCGAGGTTGGTCCGGCAGAAGCCCACGAGTTGGTCGAGTTCGTCCTCCGAGGGGCCGTGCGGCGCGGCGGCGCCGGCGTGGCCGGCGGCGTCGGCCAAAGGGCCGTGGATTGCGTACCCCTCGAAGGTGAACAATTGGGTTTGGTCGTCGAGCCAGGCGTCGGGCGGAAGGTGGGCTTTGAGGCAGACTTGGCGGAGAAAACCCTCGGCGTCCAGGCCGTGTTCGACCGCCACGGCCGGAAGCAGGAGCCCTCGGGTGCCGCCGCGGTGAATCTGAAGGCCGTGGCGGCCGATCTCAATGGCCGCGGCGCGGTCGGGTCCCCGGGCGGCGACCTGTTGCAGGCCCCAGAGAAGCCAGACCTCCATGTCCAGGTGGTCCAGTTCGCTGGGCGAGATGGGGGGGAATCGCGGGTCGTCTCGGGCGGCGCGGAGGGCGGCCTGGTCGATCGCCTCGCCCAGCGGGATGCCCTCGCCCATGAACCCGCAGCAACTCCGCAGTTGGCCCGCGCGTTTCAGGCTGACAAACGCGCCCAGAAGCGGCTGGTGGGCCAACTCGCCAGAAAGCCGGGCCGGGGCCGTGCCCGCGCCCACCGCGGCCGCCACGCGTCGGCCGGCGGCCTGGAAGACGGCGTTTTCCTGTTCGGGCGTGAGGGCGGGGCGTCCCGGGGCGTCCGGCGGCGGGTTGTGCGCGGGGTCGATCGGTGGCGTCATGTCAGGCTCTTCCTTGCGTCGAGGAGAAGCGAAATCGGCAATCCGCACGCTCTGGCGTCGGGCGCCCCAACGGCCCGGCGCGTCGGCGAACCGCCCGGCGATCTTGTGCCCGCAATGGCCGCAGGCGTCCCGCGCGAGGGCGTACGCGCCGATCCGGTATCCGTCGCGCGCGATGAGCGTCTGGCCGCACCCGGGGCAGTACGTGGCCTGATGCCGCGGGTCGGGCACGTTGCCCGTGTAAACGTACCGCAAACCGGCCTTGCGGGCCAGCCCATGGGCCGCCACGAGCGTCTCCGGCGGCGTGCGGCGGTGGCCGGTCATGTGGAAAT
The DNA here is from genome assembly GCA_016931995.1 of Pirellulales bacterium. Classification (GTDB taxonomy): domain Bacteria; phylum Planctomycetota; class Planctomycetia; order Pirellulales; family Thermoguttaceae; genus JAFGDS01. The sequence continues at coordinate 7,306 of JAFGDS010000101.1, read as the reverse complement.
CGGGATGGAACGCCGAGAAATGCACCGGCACGTCGGGGCCCAGATCCTCGGCCACCCAGTCGCACAACCGCGCCAGCGCGTCGGGCGAGTCGTTTTCGTCGGGGATGACCAGATTGGTAATTTCCAGCCAGACGTCCGTCTCGCGGACAAGCCAGCGGAGGGTGTCGAGCACGGGATCGAGCCGGCCGGCGCAGACGCGGCGGTAGAACGCGTCGTCCAGGGCCTTCAGATCGACGTTGGCCGCGTCCATCCAACGGTAGAACTCGGCCCGGGCGGCCGGCTGCATGTAGCCGTTGGTCACGGCCACGGTCTTCACGCCCAGCGCGCGGCACGCCTTGGCCGTGTCGATGGCGTATTCCGCCCAGACGATGGGGTCGTTATACGTAAAGGCAACGCTTTGGCATTCCAGGCGATGGGCCGCCTGGGCGATGGCCTCGGGCAGGGCCAGCTCGCACTGGCGGTCTACCTCGCGGGAGCGCGAGCTGGTCCAGTTCTGACAGCACTTGCAGCCCAGGTTGCAGCCGGCCGTGCCGAAGGAGAGCACCGCCGTGCCGGGATAGAAGTGGTGCAGCGGCTTCTTTTCGATCGGGTCGATGGAAAAGCCCGTGCTGCGGCCATAGGTGATGGAGACCATCCGCCCGCCGCGGTTCTGGCGGACGAAGCAGAAGCCGGCCTCGTCGGGCGCCACGGTGCAGCCGCGAGGGCACACGTCGCAGACGAGCCGGCCCGGGCGTTCGTCCTCGTGCCACCAGCCGGCGGCGCGGACGCCATCGGGCGTCGGCGGTTCGTCCGGCGGAAGCTCCACCCGTCGGGTCATGGAGTTGCCTCGCCACGGGCTCGATGTCAGAGGTCGGACGGCCTCGGGTTCGGGACGGTGCGGAGTCTTGTGCGAAGGGAGTCGGTTCGTGCGTCGGAGTGGGCAGTCCCCTTTTCGCTGACACGAGAATGGGGACGATCCCTCGCGTTCCCCCGTGAGACAGGGTATGTCGTGACGCAGGGCTATCGCATGGGTGCTCCATCACGCCCGATTGAACGGATGAGGCGACGATCCTCCCGTGGCACAGCCGCCCTCGGCTGTGCTGGGCAATTTGCACAGCCGAGGGCGGCTGTGCCACGGGGCAAATTGCGACTAACGAATCGGAACATGCGATAGCCCTGTGTCGCGATGCACCCATCATAACAAGTGTCGCGCGGTCCGCGCAGCCCATCCTTGGGGGTACCTCGATTGGTCGGGTGCACTCACGCGAGATTCCCTGGCACTGGCGAAGCCAGTGGCACTCAAGCCAGGGCGCCATGCCCACGCTTGTCGTGGGCATGGCATGAAGCCGCACAGCCACGCCAGCGTGGCCGTGGCGCCCCGTGGATCGCGGATGGACGCGCGGCTACCGGCCGCCGCGGTCGGGTTCGGAGGTGACCTGTTTTTCGACGGACAGGCCGGATTCGTGGAGCTTCGCGCGGAGGGTATTGCGGGAGATACCCAGCAGTCGGGCGGCCTCGACCTGGTTGCCCTTGGTGCGGCGGAGCACCTCGCTCACGACGACGCGATCCACGGCCAGGACGACTTTGTCGTAGACGTCCGGCTCCTGGTCGTCCAACAGCCGCTCGACGAGTCGCCGCACGTCCAACGTCGGCGCGGCGGCCTGATCGTCGGAGGTTTTTTCCACGGCCGGTTTTCCCGTCCGGAGGGAATCCGGCAGACAGTCCGGTGTCAGGACGCTGCTGGTGGCGCGGACCAACGAGTGCTTGATGGTGCTCTCCAACTCGCGGACGTTTCCCGGCCAATCGTGGCGGGCGAGCACGCGCGCGGCCTCGGGCGAGACGCGATGGACGTGCTTGTGGAGCTCGGCGTTGCCGCGGAGCAGGAAATGCTGCACCAACAGCGGCAGATCCTCCATGTGCTCGCGCAGCGCCGGCACGTGAACCGCGAAGACGTTCAGGCGGTAGTACAGATCCTGGCGGAACCGCCCTCGGGCGACGGCGGCGGCCAGGTCCTGGTTGGTGGCCGCGATGATCCGGACGTCGGTCTGGATGGTTTCGTTGCCGCCGACGCGCTCGAACCGTTGTTCTTGGAGCAGGCGGAGCAGCTTCGCCTGGGTGGCGTGGGACATGTCGCCTACTTCGTCGAGGAAGATGGTGCCCCCGGTGGCCTGTTCGAATTTGCCGATGCGGCGGCGATCGGCGCCGGTGAAGGCGCCCTTCTCGTGGCCGAAGAGCTCGCTTTCCAGCAGCGTCTCGGGGATGGCCGCGCAGTTGATGGTCAGAAGCGGCGCCATGCCGCGGCGGCTGTGCTGGTAGACGGCCCGGGCGACGAGTTCCTTGCCGGTGCCGCTTTCGCCGAGAATGAGGACGGTGACGTCCTGCGAGGCAACGCGTCCGATGGCCTTGTAGACGTCCTGCATGGCGGCCGAGCGGCCGATGAGCCGGTCGCCCTCCGTCGTTCTGGGTTGGCCCGGCTCGTCCAGCACGGTGGGCACGCGGCTCAAACGGCTAAGTTCGAGGGCTCGCGCGAGAACCTCGCGAAGCTGTTGGAGATCGACCGGTTTGAGCAGATATTCGTATGCGCCGAGCTTCATGGCCTCGATGGCCGTCTCGGTGGTGGAGTGGGCGGTGATGATGATGACGGGCACGCGGGGGTCGATCTCGCGGATCTGACCGTAGGCTTCCAGGCCGGAGATGTCGGGCAGGCGGACGTCGAGGATCACGGCGTCGGGGCCGTCCTGGCGCACGCGTTCGAGCCCCTCCCGCGCGGTCTGGGCGGAGATGACGTCCAGCGTCTCCGACTTCAGCGTCCGTTCGAGCGAGTAACAGACGTTCGCCTCATCGTCGATCACGAGAAGCTTGGCCATGGGCATTTCCTTGTCTGGTGAGGCGTTCTGATTCCCATGCGTCATCCCGAGCGAAGTGAAGGCTCTCGCGTTTGGTGTTGATGCGACATCATTCGACGCGTGCCACTGGCTTTGCCAGTGCGTGCATTCCAGCATACCCAGGCACTGGCGGAGCCAGTGGCGCTCAGGGGACTACCTCACCTCGGCGGTCCGCGCGGCGGGTTCGGGTTGGGCTTCCAACGGCAGTCTCACGACGAATTCCGCGCCGCCGTTCTTGGTGTTTTCGGCGGCAATCGTTCCGCCGTGGGCCTCGACGATGCGACGGCAGATGGCCAGTCCCAGTCCCAGCCCGGTCTCTTTGGTGCTAACGAACGGGTCGAAGATCCGCTGGCCCATTTCCGTCGGGATGCCCGGCCCATCGTCGGCGATCTTGATGACGACCCAACGCGCGGCTTCCTCCGACCCGGCCGAATCGTCGCCGGAGCGGCCCCGGGCGGGGGGCGTCTCGATGGCCAGGGTAACGTGTACGTTGCCGCCGCCCGGCAGCATGTCCAGCGAGTTCAGGATGGTATTGAGGAGCACCTGGCGAACCTGCTCGGGGTCGGCGTCCACGTTGAGCAGTTCGTCGGGAACGTGTTTGTGGAGTTGGACGCCCTGCCGGGCGGCCCGGGCGCCCACCAGATCGAGCGTCTGCTGCAACGTGACGCGCACGTCGAAGACGTGTCGTTCCAAACGGGGCGGCCGCGCGAAATCGAGGAACTGCTGGATGGACCGCTCGAGGCGCGTCATCTCCTCCGCCAAGACCGAAAGGTCCCGTCCCTGAAGATTGCCCGTCTCGCCGTTCTCCGCCGCCGCCTGAACGAGGATCTTCATGGCCATGAGCGGATTGCGCAGCTCGTGGGCCAAGCCCGCGGCGAGCTGGCCGACGGCCGCGAGTTGCTCCGCCCGCAGAAGATGGAGCTGACTTTGCTGCAGGCGGTCGACCACGGTGCCGATCCGCCCGGCCAGGTTTTCCAGCACGGAGTCGATGCCGTCCATGTCGAGCGGTTTGCCCAACTGGATCGGACCGACGACTTCCTCCAATCGACCCTCGGCCGCGCGGATCGGCACGTAGAGTTCGAGAATCGACATCCGCACGGCTCTGGCCACCGCAAAACCCGCGACCAAGCCGGCCACGGAGCCGCACACGCCCAAAAGCAGAAGACTCAATCCGATGTGATCGGCGACCGTTTGCATCCGGCGGCCGCTGTGGGCCAGGGCGGTCTCGCTCAGGTTGAGGAACTGCTGGGCCGGCGAGAGGATGCGTTCCGTGGCCACGATGTCGGCCAGGTTTTGCGCGGCCTCGCGGGAATCGGTCAGCGAGTCGGCACGGAGCTTTTCGACCTCCCGGCTCAACTCGATCTGCCCTTGGCGGATCTGCTTGAGCAAGTCCGGCCCGTTGTCCAGCGAGGACAACTCCTCGGCCTTTTCCAGGTTGTCCCAAATCGTGGCCTCCGCCGATTGCACGGCGGCCAGATTCTCGCGGTCGCCGGCAATGGCGAATCGGTTCAGATAAAACGTGATCTGACGAATGCCCGAGGTCATCTTCTCCGCCAGACGTATCCGCTCCACGCCCTCCGACTCGATCTGGAGCGCTTCCTCCTGCTGTTGATCGACATACCAAGCCGACACGATCCCGAAAGTCAGGAGAACCGTGCTGATCGCGAGGCTCGGCACAACGATTCGCAGGAACAGCGGGTTTCTCATGCGCGTGCGCAGCAACCTGTGCAATGTCCCATCACGACGGTCAAAAAGTGAGCGGACCGAACGTGCCAGCCGGCCGCCGCCCCAGGCTTTGATTTGCCATGCACCGCCCATTGTCCCACGTTCTCCCACCGCTGTGAATGGGCCCTCCCCCAAGAAGGCGTCTCCGATGGCGATGAACTGGGTAACCCCAGAACTCCCGGCAACCCACCCCAACGCGCCCACGCCGGCGAACGCTCGACAAACAATAACAGGGTTGCAGCCCCCGTGCCGTTCGGGAGGTTTCCGTCGAGCTATCCGCATCGCTTCCCCCCGGTTGGCGTGGCTGCCGGCAGAATCGTCCGCCTCGGCGAAGCGCGCGGTTCGCCCGCCCGCGAAGGCGCCGTGGTTGACGGCGCGGAGGAACGTCTTCTAAAGTGCCTTAATGATGGATTCCCAACGGGGCGAATCCCTTTCGACGTGGCTCGGACGAGGGGAACGATCCATGCGGCGCACCATCGCGATCGGGACGATGACGTTTTGTCTTCTTGGGGCCATTTCCCGCGCGTGCCGGGCCGACGAGGTAACCACCGCCACGCTCCTGGACGAGATGATCGATCTGGACCGGCTCGGCCGGAGCCCCGCGCCCGCCTACGGGACCTTTCAATTCTCCTCCTTCGACCGCCGTGCCCGGATGCCGCGCGGCGAGACGTGGTTCGCCAACGCGGATGGATTCGGGGGCGAGCCCGTGCCGGGCGTGCTGCGGACGGTGAGGCCGGCCGGAGCCTCGGGGGTGGGCACGTACGTGCTGGCCGAGATGAACGGGCCGGGCGCCGTGGTCCGCTGTTGGACCGCCAGCCGCAACGGGACCTGGATCGGGATGACCGGCCGCATCCGGATGTATCTGGACGACGCGGCCAAGCCCGTCTTCGACGGCCCGGCGCGCGATTTCCTCATGGACCTCTACGCCGCGCTGGCCCGGCAACACGGCATCGATCCCGAGGGGCTTTCCAGGGGTTTCCGGCAGCGGGACGCCTGTTATTGCCCCATCCCGTTCGCGCAGAGCTGCCGGATCGAGTGGACGGGCAAACTCGAGGACGTGCATTTCTACCACATCGAGCTGCGCGGCTACTCCAACGGCGCGGACGTCGAGACGTTCCGCCCGGCGCAGCTCGACGCGCTTCGCGAGAAGATCCGCGGGTTGGGCAACGTGTTGGCGGACCCCGCGAAGCTGCCGGTCCCGACGGGCGAAGCGCATCCGCTCGCCGCGCGACTGGAGCCGAATAAACCCGCGCAGATTTTTCTTGTGGACGAACGGCCGGGCAAGATCGCGCGGCTGGAACTCAAGCTCAAGGCGGCCGATCTGGACCGCGCGCTGCGGCAGACCGTGCTGGAGATCTACTTCGATCGGGCCTCGCGCCCGCAGGTCGAGTCGCCCTTGGGCGATTTCTTCGGCGCCGCGCCGGGGATCAACCCTTTCGTATCCGTGCCCATGGAAGTCCGTCCCGACGGCACGATGATCTGCCGCTTCGTCATGCCGTTCGGCCGAAAGGCCGACGTTTGGGTCACCAACCGGTCGGACGAGCCGGTCGAGCTGTCGGGCGAAGCCGTGGTCGCGGACTCCGAGTGGGACGCGCGGCGCGACCTGCATTTCTACGCGCAGTGGCGCGTGAACCACGACATGCAGGTACCCGGCCGGCGCGGGTTTGACGTGCCGTTCGTGTTGGCCCGGGGCGAAGGGCGGCTCGTGGGCTGCTCGGTCCACCTGATGAATCCGGACGACGTTCCCACCGGCAACTGGTGGGGCGAGGGGGACGAGAAGATCTTCGTCGACGACGATCAAGTCCCGTCGTTTTTCGGGACCGGATCGGAGGATTACTTCAACTATTCCTGGTCGGTGCCCGACCTGTTCGCTCACGCGTATTTCGCCCAACCCCGCTGCGACGGCCCGGACACCCGCGGGTTCATCGTCAACAACCGCTGGCACATTTTGGACGACGTGCCCTTTTACCAACGGCTCGATTTCTTCATGGAGATGATCCATCACAACGTGGTGGACGGATTCAGCTACGCGCGGATCACGTACTATTACGGCCGTCCGGGGTTGGTCAACGACCAGATGCCGCTTTTCCGCGAGGACCTCCGCAAGCCCACGGCGCCGGAGAACTGGGTCCCCCGCCGCGCGGGCCGGCAGGCGCGGGCGACGTATTATCAGATGGAAGACCTCGCCGGCGCGGCGCCGCACGTCGCGTCCGACGCGCGCTGGGCCCGCGGCCGCCGGGTCGCCTGGCAGCCGGCGCACGAGGGCGAGCAGCTTGCCCTCGTGTTCGACGTGGCCGAGGAGGGCGCGTATCAGCTTGCCCTGGTGATGAGCTGTTCGCCGGACGCCGGCCGGTGCGACGTGCTTTTGGACGGCAAGCCGCTGCCGGGCATGTCGGGCGAGAGCGGGCCGGTGGATCTCTTCACGCCCTTCCACACGATGGCCCGGGTGTTCCGCCCCCGCGGCGCGGTCAAGCTGACTCAGGGCAAACACACGCTGGCGTTTGTTTCCCGCGGGAAGAACCCCGACGCGCGGGGCACGCTGGTGGGCGGCGATTTCTTCTGGATTCAGCCGTAGGTAACGCGGCCAGGAGAAGGGTGCCACTGCTGGCTTGTCCAGCAGTGGCACACGATTAGAGCCTATCCCAGAACCCGGATAATATCGTCATGCTGAGCGAAGCGAAGCATCTGAACTCCTGAAACGCCAACGAGATCCTTCG
>JAFGDS010000013.1 GCA_016931995.1 Pirellulales bacterium | reverse complement strand
TTGCCTCCCGTAGGATTCCATCGCCACAGAAGACTTGATACACAAAACACTTACATTACATCAAGATCAGTTGGACAGTAGAAATAGCGGGGCATTGCCAGTAAGGGCGAGTTTCCTTCAACAGTTTGGTCAATCGGCGAAGAAACAGCCTAGAGCCGTTTGCCCGCTTTGCCCAACGGGAGCACAGACAATGGAACGACGAATTCATTTTCACGTCCTCGTGGGACTCCTTATCGCAGTCGGCACGTGGATGACCACGCCGGCGCCGTGGTTGAGGACGTCAAGAACGCGACGTACCAGGGCCGCGGGTTGTGGGTCTACTCCTTTCTCTGCAAACACTTCGGCCACCGGCAGCCCTGGCGCGACGCGGCGCGGGGCATCCGCGACTTCGCCCTGCGATACCTCCATGCCGGCAGCGGAACGTGGCGGGAGCGAACCCGCGGCGACCGGCGACGGCCATCTTGCCGAGACCATCGAACGGTTCCGAGAGTGCTTCTGGCGGAAGCGCCGCGACGATCGGCCGCCTCATGACGCTCGTGATCGGCGGGTGACGAGGTGATCGTTCCTCCGTACACGTTTCTCGCCACGGCCTCCGCGGTGGTCGAGGCCAACGCCCTGCCCGTGTTCGCCAACGTGCGGCTCGACACGGCCAACATCGACCCCGCGGCAATCGAGGCGGTCGTCGCGCCGCGGACCAAGGCGATCATCCGCGTTCACCTCGGGGGCTTGCCCTGCGACATGGACTCCATCGTGGGCCTTGCTCGGCGCCGCGGCCTGGTGGTCATCGAAGACGCCTGCCATGCCCACGGCGCGGAGTACCGCGGGCGGCGCGTGGGGGCCATTGGCCACTTGGGTTGCTTCTCGTTCCAGTCGAGCAAAAACGTCACGGCCGGCGAAGGCGGGATCATTCTCTCCAACGACGACGCGCTGGCCGCGCGATGCTGGTCGATCCACAACTGCGGCCGGGCCGCCGGCGGCGCGTGGACCCGGCCGCGCTCGGCATCGGGCGCGAGGTCTTCCTCGAAGCCCTCGTGGCCGAGGGCATCCCCGCCGTGGCCGGCTATCCGATTCCGCTGTATCGCCAGCCGTTGTTCCTCAACGCCGCGTTGGGTCCGTACTCGGGCGCCCGCTCGCCGCGGTCCAACCCGGCCAACCCGCCGGCGCGGTGCCCGTGCCGCGAGATCCTCTCGACCGAGCAGGGCATGTGGCTACCCCATCGCGTGCTCCTGGGCGACGAGCGTGACATGGACGACGTCGCCGCGGCCGTCCAGAAGGTTGTCGATCACCGTCACGAGTTGATGTAGAGCCCGTGGCACACCCCGAAATGTTCCGCGCCCGGTTAACCCCACAACTGCCAGAGCACCACGAGGGCGCCCAGCGGGATGAGGTACCAGGCGAACAGGTGGAGTCGGCCCGTTTGGAGCCAGCGGATGAGCCACGCCAGAGCGGCCAGGCCCACCGCAAAGCTGACCAGTGCGCCGACCAGGAGGGTGAGCGGCGGGGTGTCCAGCGTTCCCCCGCGCAGCACGTCGACGGTTTCGAGCAGCCCGGCCCCGGCGATGGCGGGAATGGCCAGGAGGAAGGAGAAGGCGGCGGCCTCGTCGCGGCGCAGGCCGGTGGCTAGTCCGGCGACGATGGTGGCCCCGCTGCGGGAGATGCCCGGCAGGATGGCCAGGGCCTGAAACAAGCCGATCGCCAATGCGCCGCGGTAGCTGAGGTCGCGGCACGGGGTCTGTCCGCCGGCGCGTCGGGCGGCCCAGAGCAGGCCCAGGCCGGTCAGGGGAAACATGGCCCCGGCCAGCAGGGCGTTTTCGAGTGCCGCCTCGATGGGCGCGCCCAGGGCGGTCTTCTTGATGAGGAGTCCGGCCGCGCCGGCCGGGATGCTGCCGACCAGGACCAGCAGGATGACGCGGCGGTCGGCCCCGAGGAGCTGGACGATCCGGCGGCGGTAGAAGACGAGGATCGAGGCGAGGGTGCCCAGATGGAGGACGATGTTGACGGTGAGCCGGTCGGGGATCTCCCGGCCGAACCGCTCGAACAGTTCCAGCCCGACGACGACGTGGCCCGAGGAGCTGATGGGCAGAAACTCGCCGATGCCTTGGATGATGGCCAGGAGGAGGATTTCGATCAGCTCAGGCATGGGGCGGAGGGATTGGGGATCGGGGATCGGGGATTGGGGATTGGGGATTGGGGATTGGGGATCGGGGATCGTTATCTCCCCTCGCCCGCTTGCGGGAGAGGGGCTGGGGGTGAGGGGATCAACCACGGATTGGGCGCGCCGGCCGTTCCGACCTCCGACTTCCGCCTTTCCACTACTTTAGCTTGCCGCGTGGGGCGTGTCGCCCCGGGGGCCTTCCGGGACGGAGGGGAATGTGGCATACTAAAAGTTTCGCGATCCCCAGCAGGGGAGGCATGGCATGGGCCGGTCGTAGTGATCGGCGCGGGGGGAGGATCTCGCCTGCGCCCGAGGACGCCAGCGCGACGGGGGCAATAGGAACCGCCAAGGAGGAACCACGATGTACAAAAGCCTGAGCACTTCCGCCCTGGGCATCACCGGCAGTCAGAGCGAGCTTATCGAGTTGGTGTTGACGTATGGCTTTCGGGGCATGGACCTGAACGTCGTCGAGCTGGCCAGCCGGGCGAAGCTTCGCGGCATGCCCTACGCCCGTCGTCTGATGGATAGCGCCCACGTCCGGCTCACGTCGTTCAACCTCCCGCTGGAATTGGACTCGCCGGAAGAGACGTTTCAGAAGGAGCTGCCGCGGCTCGAGACCTGGGCGGACGCGGCGGCGCAGGTCGGTTGCACGCGGTGTCTGACCATCCTGCAGCCGGCGGGAGACAGCCTGCCGTATCACGAGAACTTCGAGCTGCACCGGCGTCGGCTGGGGGACGTGTGCCGGGCGCTCGACCCGAAGGGGATTCGGCTGGGCGTGGGTTTTCGGGCGGCGGCCAATCTCCGCCGCGAGAAGGCGTTCCAATTCATTCACGAGATGGACGCCCTGGGGTTGCTGGTGAACATGGTTGGCGCGCCCAACATCGGCGTGGTGCTCGACGTGTGGGACGTGTTCGTGGCGGGCGGTTCGCTCGACACGATCCGGGGATTGAAGGCGGACCAGATCGTGCTGGTCCAGGTGGCCGACGCGCCGGAAGAGAAGCCGCTGGGCGAATTGACCGACGAAGAACGACTACTGCCCGGCCAGACGGGCCGGCTGGACGTTGCCGGCGTGCTGAAGGCGCTGGCCGAGATGGGCTACGAGGGGCCGGTCGTGCCGATGCCCCACCGCCGCGCGCTGCCCACCAGCCGCCGCGATGCGGTGGTGAAATCCGTGGGCGAGGCCATGGACCAGGTTTGGCGGGCGGCGGGCTTGAGCCCTCAGGCGCGGCCGGCCGCGCCGGTTTAGGGTTGATCGGCGTGTGCCACTGGCTCTGCCAGTGCATGAATCGGGGGGGTCGGACGGCACTGGCAGAGCCAGTGGCACTCGATCGGACGGCACGGGCGGAGCCAGTGGCACACGCGCGCACTGACGAATCCAGTGGCACTCGAACGATTGCCCCAGCCCCCAGTCTCCAGCCCCCAATCCCGATCCCCGACCCCCGCCGCTTAAAACGCCATGCTGAACCCGCCGTAGTAGGTCCGGCCGGGCTCGGCGGGCAGGGAGTTGATCACCTCGCGTTCGAACTCCGGGTGGTCAATCCGCTCGTTGAGCAGATTCTGCACCAAGAATTGGAGCTTCATCGACCGGCCGGTGTGCCAGTGGAACGCCCGGTCCAGGTCCAAGGTCGCGTTAAGACTCATCAGGTGGTAGGCCTGGGGCACGGGGTTGACGACCAGGGCCTCGGGGTTGGCGGCGGGCTTGCCGTAGAACGAGTCGAACAGCGAGACGGTCCAGCCGCCGGGCGTGCGGTACGACGCGCCCATCTTGGCCATCCAGTTGGGCGCGAGCGTTGTGTTGTGCATGTGGTTGTCGTCGCGGACGTTGTCCTGATACGTCACGGAGCACAGCCACCGCAGCCGGTCGGAGATCTTCCATTCGTTTTCCAGCTCGACGCCCTGGAACCGGATCGTGCCGTAATTCACGTACGTCTGCGGCACGCCCACCCGCGAGACCAGGTCGAAGAAGTCGCTGTGGAAGTAGGTGGCGGCCAGTCGGTAGTCGTCCGTGTGGTAGGCGATCTGGTAGTCGAACGTCTGCATGGTTTCGGGGATCAGGTTGGGGTTGCCCTCGAGCAGCCCCGGGATGTTCATGGTGCGTTCCAGGCGGTAGGGCGAGCGGAACGACTGGCCGTAGAGGAACTTGGTGGTCCAATGATCGCCCAGCGAGGCGATGACGCCCGCCCGGGGGACGATGCCGCCGCGGACCTCGCCGGGCATGTTGCCCTGCATCCCGCCGACGAATTTGAGCCGCTCGGTGACGCGGTAGTCGAACTGCGTGTAGACGCCGTACCAGACTTCGTTGTACTCGGGGATGGGCTGAAAAAACCTCATTGAGGCCACCCCGTGGTGGATATCGGTCAGCGCGCCGACCATCCAGTCGAGCTTCTGCGTTAGCGCGGCCCGGTAGGTCGCCTCCAGCAGGAAGCCGTGCGATGGAGAGATGAAATACACGAGCGATCCGGGCGTCGAGAGCGCGCTTGGAAAATCCGTCCCGTCGTAGTTGTACGTGAAGTTGACCGCGACGTTCTGTTGTTCGTCGATGTCGTGCCGATAACCGAGATCCACGAAAGCCCGGGGTGTGTGCATCTGCCCGGGAAACCACGTCAGAGTTGGACTGATCGTTTCTTCCCGCGCGTTGGCCAGAAACATGTTGGCCGTGAATCCGCCGTTGCGGTACATGGTGAACAGGCCGACGTTGTCCTCGCCGTACAGGCAAGAGTCTTTCAATGCCGGCAGCGGGCCGGGCGGATCCTCGAGCGTCGCGGTGAACGGCCAGCCCTTCGCGCGGCTGTAGGTCGTGCCCGCGTAAAAGCCGCGATTCTCGTTTCCATTGCCTCCGGCCAGCGAGTACGATTGCCAGCCGTAGGAGCCGCTCAAGACGGAGGCGTGGAACGTGGGCTCTTTCGGGTCCTTCGTCACCACGTTGATGACGCCCGTGAAGGCGTTGGTCCCGTAGAGCACCGAGCCGGGCCCGCGAATCACCTCGATCCGTTCGATCGTTTGGATGGGAAACGCCGTGTAGATCGAGATGTTCACGCCGCCGAGAGTCGAGTCGCGGAAGGGCCGGCCGTTGATCAGCACGAGGACGTGGTTGTCCTCGTGCTTGATGAGATTGCCGCGGATCGAGGCCATGTTGCGTCGCTGCAGGAAGCTGCCCGACATGTGCACGCTGGTGGCCCACTGGAGCGCTTCGTAGAGGTTTTTTGCTCCGAACTCCTCGATGTCCTCATGCGTGATCACGTCGACGATGCCCGGCGCTTCGGAGGCCTTTTCCGGCGTCTTCGAGACGGCCTCGACCACGGGGTCGGTCATGGTGGACGTGAGGACGTCGACCTTCGCCAGCGACTCGATGTCCATGTCGAGGATGTTCGTCGCCGCGTCGGCGGCGTCGGACGGGTTGTCGGCGGGCACGGCATCGAGCTTCGACGCGCCCGGCAGGGGAGCGGGTTGGACCGTTTGCCCCCTGGCGGCCGCGCCCGAGCAGGCCCACGCCCCAAAAAGA
>JAFGDS010000100.1 GCA_016931995.1 Pirellulales bacterium | reverse complement strand
GCCTCTCTCCGTTCCAGTTCCTGTTTGGGTCCGCCCAAATCCGATACCCGGGGCCTTGACTCGCCGGCGGTTATGGGTGTCCCCTTTTCCGTCCCCATCGCCATATCAAATACATAACACCACCTAGGAGGGCACCCGGTATTGCGAACAGCCCAAAAAGAACTACCCCACAAAGTGGAAGACGAATGGAGGCGATGATCATTCCAGAGACGATGAGCAACGCTGCGATTCGCGCAACGACACGCAAGTCCTCCGGACTGAGCTTCATGCAAAGAATACTGAATAATCTTCTCATGGCGCAAACACAAATATCAAAGACAATCATTAGCCTAGTCGTATACAATCATTAGCGTAGTCGTATATAGCGGTGGCCGCATCGTCACAACAAATGATAGACCCCCCGACACCGGCCGAAATAGCAGCCGCACATGCAATCCCGAATGTCTCAGCGCAGGCTGCAGGGATAGCCAAGCCGCTCGCGAGCAACGCGCCGATGCAAGCACCCATTTTCGCCTCCACTAGTATGCCTTTTCTCACACAGCTCCAGTATTTCCCCGTGCCTATAAAGATCGGATCAGGAGGCTGAACACCCCCACCTTTCATCTTCCACCCGGAATAGACACAATAGATATCGTCCTCGTCGTAGCAAATCTTTTCTCCCGTAGTAGACAAAGCTTCGCACGCCTTCGCGCATTGTCTCACCACAATGCCGGTTGCTTGCACTTCTACTGTCTCAATAAATTTGGGATGATAAAACCCGAAAACATAAGTGCACTTGCAAAAACATTCTACTGTGACCGTACCCATCGGATCAACAGAAGACAGCGGACTGCTATCGAGGAAACCGAATAAATTGAGGCTCTTGCCTCGATACCCAATTGGATCCCTCGTCACGAACCCGCCGAGGCCGGTGTGGTAGTACCGGTTGCGGTAGTACATGAGGCCGGATTCGCCGTCGAGGGAGCGGCCGGTGTAGAGGGTCGTCCAGGCGTAATCGCTCGTGTTGTTGGCATCCACGGAGAAGTTGGGCTCCAGGACGGTCGCGTTGCCGTACGCGTCGTAGACGTACCGCTCGACGACATCGCCGTTTTCGTCAACCAGCGCGGTGACGTTGAAATTGGCGTCGGATAGGGCGTAGAGCCGCTCGTCGAACTGGTAATCCTCGTTGGTGTCCCGATCGCGAAGGATCAAGGCGTCGATGTACCGAGGGCTCCAAACGTATTGGCTATCCAGGATCAGCACCTCGTCGCTGTTGAGCGCGTGCTCCTCGACCACCTGCCACCGGTCGTTGTAGTAGTACGCCCGGCTGTCGAACTCCTCGTCGCCGACGACGCTGTAGTACTTCTCGATCCGACGGTTCAGGCCGTCGTATTCGATGTCGGCGATCAGGTAGTACTCCGTGGCGTCCCGGACCATCACGAGCCGGTTCCAGGCGTCGTAGGTCAGATGATAATGGCCCGGCCAATCGTCCGCCAGGCTCGGCGTGCGGATCATATTGCCCGCCGCGTCGTAGGCCACGTTCGCGTTGGACGAGTCAATCGTCTCGATCTCGTTCGCCTCGTTCACCGAGCGGGTCTGCGCGACCCCTCTCGGAAGGGATACGCTCTCGAAGCAGCAGGAGGAGCACAATATTCACGACGACCAGGAAAACCATGATCTGGACTGTGAAGCCCGCAGCACGCAAATAGGGCTCGCAAAGCATCCCCGTCAGTTTCCCTCGCACATTCTGGGCGATTTCTGGACAAGACTTCTTCAGACGCACTTCGTCAAAAACCTTTTCCCTGTCGAGAGATGTGATTATCGCTCCTGTCTTCATGGTGATATCACCTGTGAAGAGGAACCAAGTCATCATCACGGACAACAGTATGATGCAATTCCAGACGATGACAAGCGGTTTGACCCTTACTTGCATGTTCGTCACCTTATGATCTAAAGCAATCCCCGATCCCGGGCCACCGCATGATGGGAGTAGTACGCTCCTGCCTACTAGAACGCTGGGAACTTGGGCGGAAACCCGCCGGGGAACTTCCCTCCTGGTACTTTGTTTTCGACAGATGGAGGAAGTTTCTCAGTACATTTCGCGCAAGATCCATAACCTGCTGCGTGTGGTTTTGGCCACTTTCTCCCTTGAGGCGGTGGATACCCAGGTGTTGTGTTGTTCGCAATGTTCCAGAGACCCGGATTTGACCTCAGGATAGTACACAGATCCTCGTCACCGTCGGAAGAAGGGTCGTAGAGCTTATCGACGATCAATCTTCCCAAGCCATACCCTGCCTGATCCCATGGTGGATCACTGCATCCGCGAGAAGTACACTGGTTGTATTGGACGTCCTGGCCCGCAGCATCCGCCCATTCGTCAGGTATGGAAAACAAACTCGTCAGTAGCCCAAACATGATATTACCGATCATGTGGTCATGGACACAAACTCCACACAGTGAGTAAGTATTCTCGCAAGGCGAGCCCTCAGTAGGGCAGTTCTCCGTCCGGTAACCTTCATCATTGCTCCAATCGAGATTGTATCCCGGGATGGTATCCATACCAATACCTCGAAGCCAACAGCCACCCGTGAGTGGATCCTTCAACCACTGCGGCTGAAACCAGTCCATAGTGTAGTTGATCAGGTTGGAGAGGAACGTGGTCACGTCTGGTCCACAGCACCCGCCACCGCCGCCGGGTTGAGGCCACGGTATAGGAGGTGCCGGCAACTCCGGTGAGGGGAACACCTCCGGAGGAAACTCGTATGGAGGCCCGATAAACTCCCGTCCGTTCGGGTCCACGAAGAATGAAGGCCTTCCCCCAACATACTCGTACAAATTCATCAGTCCGCCCGAATACGCAATTGGATCCCTCGTCACGAACGCGCCAAGGCCCGTGTGGTAATACCGATTGCGGTAGTACATGAGCCCGCTCTCGGCGTCTCGCTGGCGGCCGGTGTAGGTGTATTGCCAGGCGAAGTCGGTGGTGTTGTCGGCGTCCGCCGTGAAGTTGGAGTCAAGCACCGTCACGTTGCCGTAGGCGTCGTAGACGTACCGCTCCACGACGTCGCCGTCTTCGTCAACCAGCGCGGTGACGTTGAAATTGGCGTCGGAGAGCGAGTAGAGCCGCTCGTCCATCTGGCCGTCGGGCTCGGCGTCCGTGTCCCGGTCGCGGAGGATCAGGGCGTCGATATACCGCGGGCTCCAGACGTACTGGCAGGTCGGGTCGCTCCGCATCACGCCCTCGTAATCCTCCATCCGCTCCTCGACGACTTGCCAGCGGTCGTTGTGGAAATAGTGGACCGTGTCCAGCAGGCTGCCGTCGTCGTAGCCGCTTTTCACGATCCGCCGGTTCAAGCCGTCGTACTGAATCTCGCTCACCACGTCCTGCGAGTTCTCGACCAGCACCAGCCGATTCCAGGCGTCGTAGGTCAAGTCGAAGTAGTCGGACCCAGGGTACTCGTCCCGGTCGAACAGCATCGGCACGCGCGTCATGTTGCCGGCGTCGTCGTGCTGGCTGTACATCGTCTGGCCGTCGATGCCGGTGATCTCATTCGCCTCGTTCACCGTCCGCGTTTGCGCCGCCCCGTCGTCGTCGAACTCCGCCCAGTTGCCCAGGGCGTCGAGGGTCCAGTCCTGATAGAACGTGTCGGCGCGCTGGGTGGATGCCAAGCGGTCAATCGCGTCGTAGAGATACGTCTCGTCGAAATCAGAGTGCAGCGCGTTGTTCTTCTCGACGCGGTTGCCGGCCTGGTCGTAGTGGTAGGCGTACTGGTCGGTCGCAAACGGCGTCGCGCCGTAGTCGGTCCAGATCTGGTCCTCGACCCGGCCAAAGCGGTCCAGGCCGGCGACGTCGCCGGCGTCCAGGTAGCTGAGCTTCACGTCCGCCTCCTGGTAGTCCTCCTCGACGATCGTGCCGCCGCCCAGGTACTTGTACGCGGCGTAGACGTCCTCGCCGGCGTCGATGTCTCCGTCGTCGTTGGCGTCGTCGAAGATTGCCGCCAGCCGGGACATGATGTCGTCGATCGCCTGGGCCGTCCCGTAATCGTAGTTGACCTCCCGCCCGCTGGGATAGGTCACCTGGGCGAGCCGGACGTACTTGGCCACGCCCCCGACCGACCCGTCGGCGTAGTCGTACTGGACCGAGGGCGTGCCGCCGCCGACGGTCCCGTCGTGCGCCTGGTACTCCCGGGCCAAGCGGCCCCACCCATTGTACACGTATTTGACCTGGTTGACCACGGTACCTTGGCCCACGACCGGGTCGTCGTGGCTGGTGACGAACTCCACGCGGCCGAGGTCGTCGTAGGTCGTGCTGATCCGCCGGACCGTGCCATCGACCAGGCCCGACCCGCCCAGACTGGTCACGCGGTCGTGCGCCCGGCGGCCGGCGAAGTCGTAATCGTACGCATGGACCACCCCCCGCTGGTCAGTGGTTGTGTCCACGCGGCCCAGGCGGTCGTAGTCGGTCTTCACCTGGTCCGTGCCGTCGGGATCGTACACGCGGATCACCGTGCCGGTCGCGGTGGCCGGGGCGCCGGCGTCCACGGTGTAGGTGAACGTGTTGGCGTCGAGCACGGTGACTTGCACGCGGCCGTTGTACAGCGGCTCGTTGGCCCCGAAGACGTAGACCCAGTCCCCGGTGGTGAAACCGTGGCCGGTGACCACGGCCGTGGCGGTGCCCGACGACTGGGAAAGCGACGAGACGTTCTGTCCGTCGGCCGAGTCGGGATAGATCGCGCTGGTCTGCCACGAGGCGTTGACGTCCGACTCGTAGAGATACGCGGTGGCCTGGGCTTCGACGCCGTTGCCCGTGTCCTTGGCGTTGTACGCCGTGAGGGTGACGAGCCGGCCGGCGGAGTCGTACTGGTACTCGACGGTGACGTCCTGGTCCAAGTCGTCCTCGTCCACGTCGCCGTCGTCGTAGTTCTGGATGACGGCCGTGGTGCGCCCGGCGTCGTCGAACGTGGTCTGGGTGATCCGGCCCAGCCCGTCGATCGACCGGTACGCCCGGCCGGCGGCGTCGTACTCGGTCAGGGCAAGCTGGAAGTCGTAGCCCACCTCGGAATTGGCGTTTTCGACGAGGGTTTCGATGTCGGCGGCCGTCCGCGGCTCCTCGGCCACGTCGGGGATGTCGTTGTCGTTGAAATCGACGAGGGTGCCGTTGGCCGGATGGAAGAAAAAGTGCGTGCCGCTGGCGTCCTTGTCCTCGCGGCCGAGGTTGGCCGTGGCCACCACGCGGCCCAGGCCGTCGTACCAGGTGACCGCGGCGGTCGCGTAGTTGTCGGCGGCCGAGAGCGGGCCGGTGCCCG
The DNA here is from genome assembly GCA_016931995.1 of Pirellulales bacterium. GTDB lineage: Bacteria > Planctomycetota > Planctomycetia > Pirellulales > Thermoguttaceae > JAFGDS01. Next base: position 58,129 of record JAFGDS010000100.1, on the reverse strand, counting down.
TGTCGTCCGGCCGCCGCTGGAACCTGGCCGTGGCGACCGTCTGGCCGGCCTTGTCGTAGTAGTACTGGGTCTGCTCGACGACCGTGTCGCCCGTGACCGTTTGCGCCGCGGCGTAGGCGGCCGTTTCCGTAAGGTCAAGCTCGTCCACGTCGAAGCAGGTGTAGGCGGTCGCGAGCCGGCCCGCGCCGTCGTAGGCGTATTTGGTGAATAGGCCGTTGCCGTCGGCGGTCTTGATCGTCCGCCCGACGGCGTCGTACCACGCGCGGCTGGGCAGGTGGTCGGACGGCGTGCCGTCGTCGGGATCCACCTCGTACACCCACGTCTCGTACACCCGGCCCAGGTTGTCGTAGAAGGTCTGCGTCTGGGCGCGGAGTTCGGTGGTGGCAAGGGTGAAGTCGGCGCTGGCGTAGGTCTCGGTCGAGAGCGTCCGCCCCAGGTTGTCGTACTCGTAATGGGTGACCACGTCGGCCGGGCTCAAGACGTCGGTGACGCGGTTGCGCTCGTCGTAGTGATACTCGGTCGCGTAGTAGTTGCCGATCTCCGAGCCATATTGCGAGCGGGACTCGGTCAGCAGGCCGTCGCCGCCGTCGTTGCCGTTGTCGTAGATGTTGGCGGAGACCTTGACCATGCCGTTCGTGCCGCCGTTGCTGGGATCAGCGTGCGTCGCGCCGGTGACGTCCGTGCCCACCCAGGTGCTCACGGTCAGCCCTCGGGCGTCCAGGACGTTCCACGCGACCGTGCCGTCGGGCGACTCCGTCCACTCGGGCCTGCCGAGCGCGTCGTAGCCGTAGGTCGTCTCGAGGTAGTTCGTGCCGGGGTCGCCCGCGCCCGAGGCCGGGATGTCGTGGTAGACCCGCGTGCTGACCAACTGCTTGTTGGCGTACTGGTAGGTGGTCCAGGCGGTGTAGTTCGTCTGGTCCAGCACGTCGGCGGCGACGTAATCGGCCAGCGAGCCGGCGTGGGTCGCTTCGGCGCCCCAGCGGGCCTCGATCCGCTCGGTCAGGTCGCCGTCGCGGTTGGTCACGGTGATCGAGACGGGATTGACCAGCGTGCAGGTGGTCCACTCGCCGGGCGAGGTCTCCGTGGCATAGCCCTGGCCGGAGTAGGTCACGTGGTTGGCGTCGTCGTAGACGGTCCAGGAGGCCGTGCGGACGTCGGTCGCCGTGCCAGCCAGGTCGACGGTGTGTTTGGGCCCGAGAACCTGGACCACGCGGCCGCGGAGGTCGTACTGGTAGTCGGTCTTGAGGTGGGCGCCGTCGCTGTTGCCTTCATAGCCATCAGGCGGATCGAGGCTCGACGACTGATCGCTGTCCACGTCCTGGATCGCGTACTCCAGCCGGCCGGTCAGGGAGCTGTAGCAGTAGTAGTTCACCCGGTTGGCCTGGTCGCGGGTCCAGGCGAGCCGGCCGTCCTCGTCGTACCACCGGGACGTGGCGTCGGGCGTGCCGTCGCCGTTCTGGGTCGTGGAGATGACCGGGAGGTTGAGCGTTTCGGTGTTGATCTGAACGCCGTCATGCCAGGAGACGTCGTAGCTCGTGGTGATCGCGCCGGTGTGGTCGGTCTCGGTGTACTTGGTGTGCTCGGCCAGGTGGTAGACGCTCTGTTCGCCAACAGTCTGCTTGTAGTAGGTGTACTCGGCGGTGACGACGGGCGTGCCCTCGATGCCCTCCGCGACGCCCACCGACGCGAGATAGTTGCTCACGCTGCCGGGCGTGGTGGCCGTGGCGGTGTCCGCGCCAGAGTAGTAGGTGTACGCGTGGACCAGACCGGAAGCGCCGGAGTCGGTCCCCGTGACGTTGAGTTGGCCCGCCGTGAGGGCGTCTTCTTCGTAGCTGGCCACCGCCGACGATTCGGCGTTGAGCAGGACATTGCCGTTGTCGTCGTAATAGTTGTAGGTGTACCAGTGGTTGCCCGAGGCATCGGCCAGATCGGTCAAGATGGCGGAGCCCACGTAGTTGGAATAGACGGTGTAGGTACTTCCGTCCATCCGGGTTTCGACCGTCTTGAGCGACCAAAGGTTCAGGTTGGGGTTCGGGAGCTCCTGCACGTCGGGCTTGTAGCCGTCGTCGTCATACACATAGGACGAATGGCGAACCTGCCCATAGACCTCTTCGTAGCTGACCCGCTGGTCGGTGTCGTACTTGTAGTAGAAGCAGGTGAAGTCGGCCAGCGTCTTGCCGTTGTACTCGTAGGTGTCGCTGATCGTATCGAGATCGGCGACGTTGAAGTGCTCGATAGCCTTGGCGTACGCCTCGGGCAGGAGTTGGCGCTTCAGCCCATGGGCAAAGCCGACGAGCACTTCGTTCGGAAACTCCCCTTCGTAGGTCTCCTGGGTGTAATAGCGGTAATAGATGGTGTCGCCGCCGGACCAGTCGCCGCTTAGGCCGATCGCCGGGTCCCAATACCTGGTCGTGACGGTCTTCAGATCGCCCGCCAGGCCGTTGTCGCCGGCGGTTGTGTAGTAGACGTACTCGACGATGTGATTGTTCGTCAGCGTGCCGGTCGAATCAGGCAGCTCATAGGCAATGGAACTGCACAGATACGCGTAACCCTCCGCCGTTTGAACACCGACGTACGTGTACGTTTCCCGCTTGCAGGGGTTTCCCTCCGCCGTCCGGTATACGACCTGGTGTTTCTTATTGTAGACGGCGCTATACGTCGAATTGTAGTTCTCATTCCCGTCGGTCCAAGAGACGACCTCGATTTCCTCTCCACCGGGATAGAGCGACTCGAACCACTGGCCCGTGGCGAACTCCTCCTGGTCGGGATAGATGAATTTGAATTGGGAGCCGTCCGCAACCGTGTAGAGCAGGTAATCGCCGTTGCCGTCCTGATTCTCGTCCACGTCCACGATCGTCGATTTCGTGCCGTAGAGCATGTCGTAGTGGCGGACCGGCTCGATTCCCGAATCGGGCGGCGGGCACTCTTCGTTGTCTCCGCCGACATCCAACAAGGCCATCTCCCAGGAGACATAGCGGGCCTGGATCTGCATCCCGCTGCCGCTGAGGGTCGGGACGTTGTAGTTGTTGTGCCCGTAGCCGTTTTCGTACAGATAAACGGCATTCAGATTGTTGTACGAAGCGCCCGGTGGAAGCGTACCGGCGCAATTGCAGTATTGCGCCCTCCCCGTGGCGTAATTCACCGGGTCTTGCGAAGTGGACGCGCACGGCGCGTAGGGCGACGTGCTCGCCGGCGCGGCAATCAGCCGGACGGCCGGAGCCTGGGTGATTCCGTCCGGCCCGACGGCGACCCGGACGGTGATCGTGCCCGTGTTGCTGTAGAACACGCCGTCCGACCAGTTCCAGTCCTGGCCGTCCACCTCCCAGTTGGACCAGTGGAGCTGGGTTTCATCCAGGTTGAACGACTGCTGGAGCGTGCCGGTGGCCGCGTCGCCGTCGTAAACGTCGATGGGCACGGCGGTGGAGAACCCGTTGCCGGGGACGTGGCTCGTCCAGATCTCGTAGTTGCCCGGGCTCAGGTCCGTGAACGTGTACTCGACGTAGGCGTCCGGGTCCGCGCCGGACATCTGGCGGTAGGCCCCGCCGTGGGCGTCGCCGTGGTAGACGGTCGAAAAGCCGCCGCCCGACTCGGCGTAGCCCGTCTGGCTCGTCGAGCCGAGGATCGCCCAGTCGGCCAGGACGGCAAGCGGGGCCTGGGCCACCGTGGAGGCCGGCGGGTGGAGCGTGCCGGGGTCGAACGTGGCCTCGGCAAACACGACCGCCCGGCTGGGTCCCCAGCCGACCGTCGAGACCGTCGTGGACCAGTAGCCGCCCTGGTTCGTGCCGGCGCCCAGCGGCTCGTCGCCGCCGTCAAGGAGACCGTCGCCGTTGGCGTCCAGGTAGAACGCCACGGCCTGACAATCGCCAAACGGATCGGCCACGGCGACCGAGAGGGTCATCGTCATGCCGGGCATGATCGTTGGCGTGATAACGGAGACCGCGCCGCCGGGGATCAGAAGCCCGTTGGGATCGTTGATCGTCACGGTAGGCGCGCCGGGGGTGGTGAGCGTCAGCGTGCCCGTGCCGGCCAGCGTGAGCGTGCCGGAGCCGACGACGCAGGCGGTCTGCGCGTCGCTCGTGTCGAGAATCAGCAGGCCCTCGACGGCGACCGTGCCCGTGCCCAGCGAGCCGCTCGCGCCGCCGGCGCCGACGTGGACGGTGCCTTCGGCGATGGTGGTCGCGCCGGTGTAGGTGTTGTCGGCGGTGAGCGTGAGGACGCCGGCGCCCGCCTTGGTCAGGTTGCCGCTGCCGCTGATCGTGCCGGCGAAGGTCAAGGCGTCGGGGTTGACGAAGGCAAGCGTGCCGTCGTTGGCCACATTGCCGGCGACGGTGACGTTCGCCGAGCCGTCGCCCAGTTGCAGCACGCCGTCGTCGATCGCCGTCGCGCCCGTGTACGTGTTCTGCGTGGCCAGCACGAGCGTGCCGAAGCCGGTCTTCGTGAGGCTGCCCGCGCCGCTCAGGACGCCCGAGTAGGTCGTATCGTCGTTATTGCCGCCCACCGACAGCGCGATCGGCTGGGCGGAGCCGTTGGTCAGGACGAGGTTCTTGTCGCCCGCCAGGCCGCCCCAGGACAACGTCAACGCGCTGCTGTCGTTCGTTTACGCCCTGCTTACGCACGACGCAACGTCGGCTTGCCAGAGCGTGGGGCTCGACTGTCAAATGGGCTTCCTACACGCGGACCGGCCGGGAAGACCTTCCCTGGCGCTCGACCTGGTCGAGGAACTCCGACCGGTCCTGGCCGATCGCTTGGTGCTTTCCCTCGTGAATCGACAGCAGGTGGACCCAGGAGGCTTTACGCGGCGGGAGACGGGCGGTGTCGAAATGAATGATAGGACCCGCAAGGCGGTTCTCGTCGCCTATCAGAAACGAAAGGAGGAATCCATCACCCATCCATTCTTGGGCGAAAAGGTTACCTTGGGCCTGTTGCCCCACGTTCAGGCCCGGCTCCTAGCCCGGTGGCTTCGTGGCGACCTTGATGGCTACCCGTCGTTCTTCTGGAGATGAACCGCCGCGATGATGGTCCTGATCGCCTACGACGTGAACGTGGAGACCAAGGAAGGCCGGCGGCGCCTTCGCCGGGTGGCTCGGCTCTGCGAAGACCACGGGCAGCGAGTCCAGAACTCTGTGTTCGAGTGCCTTGTTGAGCCGGCTATGTGGGTTGCCTTAAAATCGAAGCTGGAGGAAGAGATCGACACCAACAAAGACAGCTTGCGCTACTACTTCCTGGGAAAGCACTGGCAGCGCCGCGTCGAGCACGTCGGCGCCAAACCGACCTACAATCCGGAGGGCCCCTTGGTCATTTAGAACCGCCCGCGAACCCCCAGCAATCGACAAAACCGGGCTGGTTCGCGGAAGCCAAAAACCTATGTGAAGTCAAAGGTTATGCGCGACATCGGAGCCGGCGTTGAGTTCCCCATGCACTGTCGTATTGCGGTTCGCGGGTTCCGCTCGCTAAAGTCCTAGTACGAAACGATTTGGTAATGGAGCGTCGCCCTCTTCACGAGGGCGTGGATTGAAACTGGCCACGGTCGCCCGCATGGCCGACGCGCTGGGGTCGCCCTCTTCACGAGGGCGTGGATTGAAACATTGAAGAAGCCCGGCTTATTCTTCGGCGCGCCGTCGCCCTCTTCACGAGGGCGTGGATTGAAACCCGAGCCTGTCGCTCGATTTCGTCGCCCCGGGGGTCGCCCTCTTCACGAGGGCGTGGATTGAAACATCTTCACTTTTCGCGAATCCGTGGGAAACTGAAGTCGCCCTCTTCACGAGGGCGTGGATTGAAACTGGATGGAAACCGCCCAGCCGACCGTGGAATCGGCGTCGCCCTCTTCACGAGGGCGTGGATTGAAACATCCTTGACGGCGAGGGCCTCAACTCGACGACGATCGTCGCCCTCTTCACGAGGGCGTGGATTGAAACAAGCTGGCGGCGTTCAAACGCTGGGGCGTTGAAGTCGCCCTCTTCACGAGGGCGTGGATTGAAACAGTGCCGGAGCGTGCCGGATACCAAAAGGACCGGACGTCGCCCTCTTCACGAGGGCGTGGATTGAAACCGGCTGGCCCGCCGTGCGGTGACCGCGCCCGTGCGTCGCCCTCTTCACGAGGGCGTGGATTGAAACAATCGGTTCGAGGTCGAGGGGCGCGTCAACGGCGGTCGCCCTCTTCACGAGGGCGTGGATTGAAACCCATCCACAAATCGGCCGTAACGACTTCCGCTATGTCGCCCTCTTCACGAGGGCGTGGATTGAAACTACGTTCCGCACCATCTCGGGATGCGCGATTCGAGTCGCCCTCTTCACGAGGGCGTGGATTGAAACACCTATTGGCACCAAATCATACGTGCGGCCCGTGCGTCGCCCTCTTCACGAGGGCGTGGATTGAAACACGCCGGTGGTGATCGCCACGCCGGCCCCGGTTGTCGCCCTCTTCACGAGGGCGTGGATTGAAACCGGACTACATCACGGGCGACGGAACGACGAGCTCCATGTCGCCCTCTTCACGAGGGCGTGGATTGAAACTGAATCCGGAACCGCCGCGACGGGCAACGATGGTGTCGCCCTCTTCACGAGGGCGTGGATTGAAACCACCGTAAGCTCCCTTTACTTCGGCATGAACGCGGTCGCCCTCTTCACGAGGGCGTGGATTGAAACTTCGATCGTCGTGTTGGAGATGAGCGTGTATCGGCGTCGCCCTCTTCACGAGGGCGTGGATTGAAACTGCGCGCCCCGCCACGCGCGCACGGAAAGGAAAGTCGCCCTCTTCACGAGGGCGTGGATTGAAACGAGCCGAACCCAATTGGCCCACGCCACGCGCTCCGTCGCCCTCTTCACGAGGGCGTGGATTGAAACCAGTGGCGGGCTCGCGTGGCCGCTCTCGCGGGCCTGGGTCGCCCTCTTCACGAGGGCGTGGATTGAAACAACAGGCGTTGCCGATTATTTTCTGGAATTCCGGGTCGCCCTCTTCACGAGGGCGTGGATTGAAACTTGGCTTTCACGCCCTGCGCCGCGCGATGTGCAGTCGCCCTCTTCACGAGGGCGTGGATTGAAACTTCGGGCATCACCTGGATCGACGAGCATCACTTCGTCGCCCTCTTCACGAGGGCGTGGATTGAAACAGTTCGCGCCCGAGCGCGACGCGGACGGCGGCAGTCGCCCTCTTCACGAGGGCGTGGATTGAAACCTCGATCTGGCGACGCTCGTGGCCCGCGCGGCCAGTCGCCCTCTTCACGAGGGCGTGGATTGAAACGAGGTCGCGTTGCGATCATCACGCTGATGGTCAAGGTCGCCCTCTTCACGAGGGCGTGGATTGAAACCCCGTCGCCCAAATGCCATAGGTGAGCCTCAGTAGGTCGCCCTCTTCACGAGGGCGTGGATTGAAACCGCACGAGCGCCGGCCATTCATCCAGCGTTTCGCGTCGCCCTCTTCACGAGGGCGTGGATTGAAACTCATCGTCCTACCCTCCGATCCACCTGGCTACGTCGCCCTCTTCACGAGGGCGTGGATTGAAACCGTTTGCCACACGATGAAATTGCCGCTGGATAGCGGTCGCCCTCTTCACGAGGGCGTGGATTGAAACCTTGCTCTTCCCGTGATCTATACGCAGCAACACTTCGTCGCCCTCTTCACGAGGGCGTGGATTGAAACGGGTCGCTGACCGAACTGGAGAAGCTCGACCCCAACAGGCTGTGATGGCCGTCGGCGGATTGACGCCCCTGCCACCCGTTCAAGCCCTCAAACTCTTCCCATTTTGCCTAACCGGAACTAGTGACGACAGCTCACAGGCTCGTCTCCGGCAAAATCCCTAAAATTCCCATGTTATTGCTCTTGCCAGATTCACGCTAATTGGCTAGGTTGCCATACATGAGTGGAACAGAGACCTTTTTGCGGTAACGGGGATGGGCAACCCGGCGCTCCAATTCTTGGGCCACCGGCTTAATTGGCTTCGGTCTGGCTATACACGGGGCGCCAGTTCCCGGGCTCCCAAGTCGGCCAGGGGCCAACCGGTTCGCGCCCGACGCGCGCCAGCAGTCTCCGCAGCGGTGATGGCCTGGGCGTGCCGGTTGACCGGTGACCGCGGTCCTGTTAGGATGCGGCGCAAAAGAAACGTGGCGGCCCCCCGAGGCGTCGTTACCGCCCCGGGAGTGAGCCCGTCACGATCAGCCTTACTAGGAGGCTTCACGGATGGGCGACCGCCACGTGTTCCCGCGTGGATTCTTGCGGCCCTTCTGGCCGGTATGTTCGATCTTCCAGCAGCGCGGAGACTCTGCGCCGCGATTCTCGTTTGGGTCCTGGCTCGCCAGTGCTGTGCGCCTTCTCCAGCCGGCCAGCGGGCCAGGGAGGTTGGCTATGGCTGATGTGAGGTAGGCAAAAGAAAGGGGGGCCGCCTGAAACGACCCCCCTTGAACTTTCGTGTTCACCGGGGACACGACTTTGCAGGTCACCCCCGTTGAACGTTCCAGCAAGGGCCGCCAGACGACCCCGCATAGATCGTACACGACTATAGCGGGGTATTGGCGGCATGTCAAGCATCTTCGAGAGGAAGCGCGGTATGCCGGTAGCAGGAAGCGGAAAACGCTCCGCCAAAAGGAGTTGCATCGACAACCAAGTGGACATGGCGACCCTCGGCGATGCCGTCGGGGCCGCCTTTTCGGCTGCGTTCGTCAACGCCGTGAAGATCGTGCTCGAATCCATGGGGTCCCATGCCGAGGAGAAACCCCTCGTGCGGGCCCGGGGCCTAAGACTCAAGCAGGTTCGCGAACGGCTCGGTGTCTCGACTAACACGGTGTACCGACTGGCCGACGAGGGCGTGCTCAAGCGGTTCAAGGTCCGAGGTGATTGGCGGTACACGGAGGAGTCGGTCCAGGCGTACATCGACTCGCAAATCGAGGATAGGTAGCCGTGGCGAGCCTCATCAGTCGTCCGGGCGGTCACTTCTGGATCCAGTTCTGCGACCCAAACGGCAAGAGGCCCACGATCCGGTTGGGCAAGACCACGAGGTCCGAAGCCGCGGAATTCAAGCTGCGGGTTGAGAGGATCCTCGACGCCAAGAGACTCGTCCGGCCCGTCGATCCGGTCACGGCCAAATGGATCGACCAACTCACTTCCAGAATGCGGGCTCGTCTGGCCGCCGCGGGGCTGGCCGATCCTCGTCCAATCGTCGGCACGCTCAAGGAACTCGTGGCGGCCTTCGAGGCGTCCCGCGACGTCGAGCCTTCCACCCTCCGACACATCAAACAGGCCGGCGCCAGCTTGATCGCGTTCTTCGGCGAAGGAAAGGACGTGGCGCAGATCACCGAGGACGACGCCGCCCGATTCCGCGCGTGGCTCCGAAAGCGTGGCCGGGCTGGAGACAAGCCGGGTTCGATGGCCCCGGCCACCGTCAGCCGGCGGGTCGGTAGGGTGCGTCAAGCGTTCAAGTACGCCGTGGATCGAGGTTGGCTGGCCCGAAACCCCTTCCGACGCGAAACGCGGCAGAACGAAGCGAACCGGGATCGCGATTTCCTGGTGACGTTGGACCTGTTCACCGCGATCGCCGGCAAAGTCGCCTGTCGGCAGTTCCGCGGGATCCTCGCCCTGGCGCGGTTTGGCGGGCTCCGTTGTCCGAGCGAGATCCTGCCCCTGACCTGGGGACAGGTCGATTGGGAGCGGCGACTGATCGTCGTGGAGGCACCTAAGACGAAACGGTACGCCGGCCGAGGCCGACGCACGGTCCCATTGTTCCCGGAGATCCACAAGGCCCTGGCCGAACTCTACCAAGCCACTCCCGAGGGGGAATCGCTCCTCTTCCCGCGCTATGCCGGCCTCACGGGAACAGGGCTGACGAAGCACCTCAAGACAGCCTGCCGGCGGGCCGGGGTGACGCTCTGGGCCAAGCCCTGGCAGAACATGCGGAGCACCCGCGAATCCGAGCTTCTGGCCGTGTTTCCCATACCCTGCGTGACCGCGTGGCTGGGCCATTCCCCGACCGTGGCCTTGCGCCACTACGCCCAGATCCTCCCCGAGCAGGAGGCAGCCGCCGCATCTTTCCGGACCGTCAGTGTTACGAATTCGCGCGCAGCCAAGGCGGCCCAAGAAAAGCGAAGTAAAAAGCGAAGTAGTCTGTGCGCTCATTTGGATCACCGCGTGAAACGTAGGGAGCGCAAAAGCCCGAAAATAACGTGATTTTCATGCCCTAGCGCTCCCTTAGTTTCAGTACAAGTGACCCCAACGGGACTCGAACCCGTGTTACCGGCGTGAAAGGCCGGTGTCCTAGACCGCTAGACGATGGGGCCGCGCGGCGCGCTGGTAGCGCCGGGGAATCCTACTTTATACGAACGCCCTGGCTGGAGCGTCAAGGGTGGACTGCCCCCGTTCGGCGGGAAGGGGGGGCGAAGCAAGGCGGCCGCCCTCGGCGCGCTGGATGGCCCGTGACGGGCTCGGTCAACAGGAAGGCACGCAACGAACGAGGACAAAGGGAATGGGGGGGCCGGACGTACGTCCAGGGCGATCAGGCGTCGCCGGCGGGCTCGGCGGCGTCGGCCTTGTGGGGGGAGGGCTTTTCGCCCACGGCTTCGTTGCGATGAATCGCGTCGAAGACCTCGCGGCGATGCACGGGCACCTCTTTCGGGGCCTCTACTCCCAGGCGGACCTTATCCCCTCGAATCTCCACCACGACGATCGTAATGTCATCGTTGATGACAATACTCTCGTTTTTTTTCCGAGATAGCACCAACATGGCTACGTTCCTTCGCCTCTCGCGAAAGCCTCCTATTCGGGGAGTCCGTGGTGATCGCGTGCAGCTAAATGATGCTTGCAGCTAAATGATTTGTGGTGAAACTTACCCACTCTCCAAAATACGCTGGCAATCTGGCCAAGTCAAGCAAGCGGCGTCGAATTCCACCCGACCGCCTCGCGCCGTAATGCGCATGGTCCTACGACGCGCACAACCGGCCTTTCCATCCTTCTGTCAAAGTGCCATCCCCCCTGAATTTCGCATTTTGCCGGCGTTCGAAAGTACTTCCACAACAGGATCTTCGGACGGACTGCCCCAGATATTGCCGCGGGAACCGGGGCGAGGCGGCAAAGACCACGGGGCCCGCCAGACAGGGGGACTCCTCTTTGCTTGCGGGGTTCACGCCCAGGTTCGCATCCAATGTCTATACGGGACGCCGCACCGTTGCGTTCACGCGACAAACGGCTCGTTCATCGTGATTCACACCACCCCAAGGTGTTATTCTGCCGATTGTCTTGTGGGAGCATTGGCGACGCTTATAATGGCCGGGTTGCCCTCGTTTAGCCCGACCGGATGGAAAGCCGCGGGCGTCCGAAGTGGCGGGAGGTCGTCCCGTGAGAAGCTGGTGCCGGAACATCTTCACCGTGGTGGTTACCTTGGCCTCGGCCGTGTGGGTGACGCTGCGGATCTGGATTCAGACGTATGGCGCGCGGCGGAAGACGTTTACGGAGCACTATGAATACCCCGAGTTGCCGCTCGTTGTGGCTCCTCGGTATCGGGGGTTTCACCGCTACGACGTCACGTCGTGCATCGCCTGCGGCGCCTGCGCGCGGGACTGCCCGGTGGACTGCATCTACATCGAGCGGGAGCGGGCGGACGGGCGCAAGGGGTTCCTGGCCACGGGCTTTACGATCGACTTCACGAAGTGCCTCTTCTGCGGGTTGTGCGTCGAAGCGTGTCCAACCCACTGTCTTCTGATGGGCAGCTCCCACGATTTGAGCTGTTACAGTCGCGACGGCTGCATCGTGGATTTTTGTCGGCTCCCGCTGGAGATTGCGTGGGGCCAAGCGACCCTCACGCCGCTGGCGGTCGCGCAATCGAAGGCCCTGGCCAAGCCCGTCTTCACGGGAGTCAGGTCGAGCTGACGTCGCCAGCGAGGCTTTTATGGGCGCCGGATCCGCTCGCGTGGATTGCGGCGTCTCGCGCCGACGGCGGCTACGTGTGGATTTGCCACTGGCGCCGGTATTCCGTGGGCGTCATGCCGACCATGTTACGGAACACGACGGCGAGGCGTCCGGTCGTCGAGAATCCCGACCGGCGCGCCACGATCGGCGTGAGCAGGTCCGTCTCGACCAGCAGGCGCTTCGCCGTTTCCACGCGCGCCTTTTGGAGTTCATCGAGCATGGTCCGGCCGAGCAGGTGGCGGAATTTCCGCTCGAGCTTCCGCCGCGAGAGGCTCACGGCCTCGACCACGTGATTGACGCCGATGCCCTCGCCCACGTGCTGGCGAATGAAGGCCACGGCGGCCGACACGTCCGGGTCGGCAATGGCGACCGTGTCGGACGACTGTCGGGTGACGATGCGGTCGGGCTTGAGCGTGATGGGACGTTTGGGCGCGGGACCGCCCTCCATCAGGTCGTCCAAAAGCTTCGCCGCCATGAATCCGATCTTTTCGCTGGGATTCACCACGCTGCTCAAAGGCGGCGTGGCCAGAATACACTCCAGTTCGTCGTTGTCGACGCCGAGAATCGCCACGTCGTCGGGCACGCGCAAGCCCGACTCGCGGCAGGTATACGCGAGCTGCCGGGCGGGAATGTCGTTCGAGGCGAGAATGGCCACCGGCTTGGGCAGGCGCAAAAGCCAGTGGTGGATCTGTTTGTCGATGTCTTTCCAACTCGACCCGGCCGGCGGCCGCGGCAGATACTCGGCATAACAGCTCGACAAGGAGTGCCCTGCCTGGGCCAGGGCGTCGCGGAATCCCTCCTCGCGCCGCTTCGAGAACCCCGTCCAACTGCTGCCGAAGTAGCCAAAGTGCGTGAACCCCCGCTCCAGGAAATGCTCCGCCGCCAGGCGTCCGATCGCGCCGTGATCGACCTCGACCAACGGCAGATCGAGCCCTTCGAAGGTGCTCGTGGTGTTGACCACCGGTCGGCGAAACCGGGAAAGCGGCTTGATCAGATCCGGTCGGTACAGATGCACGATGACGCCGTGAGGCCGCCACTCGCGCAAGGGCTCCAGCGTGCTTTCCTCCGGCAATCCGTCGCGAAAGACCCAATTCTTCTTCCCGAGCGAATAGGCGTGCACGCCGCGGAGCAGCCCTCGGCAGTAGGCGATGTCCTGGCTCATAAGTAGCGCTATGCGGCGGGTCTCGTGCATCGGCGTCTCTCCCCAGCAGCGGCCACCTTCGCCCCAGAATCAAGAAACATAAACCTACCGAACCTGTTCTCCACGAATTGTAATACTGTTTTCCCGTTCCGGCTAGAATGCCCCTTCGGCGCGGTCACTCCCGGTAGAAGCGATTCGACACGAAGTGCTCGGCCCCCAGCAGGATGGCCACCAGCAGGATCAGGAACGGGAACAGCTCGCGTCCCACCCGATCGGTGCTTACGTCGCGTTCGATTTGGCTCTGGTTTCGGGCGAGGCGAAAGGACAAGGGGCCGAGCAGCTCGTCCAGTTCCGCCCGATCCAGCCGCGTGAGGTCCGTCTGTTCGGGCGTCAGGTTGACGCTGAACCCCCGGTCGGCCTGCCCGCCGGATTGAATCCGGTAGTTGCCCACCGCCTCCGTCGATGTAACGGTAATCGCATTTCGCGCCGGGTCGGCCGACAGGGGGAATTTCACGTCGCCCGGCGCGGTGACCAAATAGGGCTTTTTGCTGGGCGCGATCCCCAGCGGCACCGTCGCCGGTTCGCCTGCGTAGTAATTCAGCCGCCAATCGGCGCCGCGGGCCGCGTAGAGCATCATCTGGTTGGTTAGGATAAAGAATGGCCACGCGTCGGCCACGGGCAGGAGGTTCCAGGGCTTGGCCTGCGCTTGGTCGGAAACCGGCGTGGTCAACACGAGAACGCGGCCCTCGCCCACGCTCCGCTCGACTAGGGCCGGGCGGCCGTCGCTGTAGGGTACGATCACGTGCGCCCCCTTGGCCAGGGGACCCAATTCCCAGTAGCGATACACGGGGGCGTCGGACCAGGGGACCGCGTCCGCCGCCGAGCGAAACTCGGCAAGGATCGGATGCGCCAGGTCGCGAGGCGAAAGATGCAACTCGCCAGAGGGAGATCTCGCCTGACGGAGGAGCATTGCCGGCAGCAACCGTTCGGCTTCCGGCGAACTTCGGAATTCGTCCGGCCGGGCGTTGCGACCCAGAAACAACGCCAGGCCGTGGCCCGCCGCCGCGTACTCGGCCAGCTTCTGCCACACCCGCGGACTCAACGGCGGCGGGTCCACGAGACACACCGCGGCGTAGGGCGCCAGGTCGTGGTCGGCCAACTGACCGATCGCGATCACGTCGCACGTGAATCGCGCCTGCCCGCTCTTGCGGAGGCTTTCCGGGGCGAGCATCTGGGTGAGGAACTCGACGTAGCCGTGCGGCGAGCGGGGATCGACCACGAGAATGGGCCACGGCGGCTGCGCCAGAACGGTGAACCAGCGGACGTCGTCGGCCGGCAGGTTGTCCTGACCGACGATCCGCACGTAACCCTGGTGAGTTCCTTCCTCCAGCACGCCGATCTGGAACGACAACTCCGCGCTCGCGCCGGCCGCGAGCGATACGGTTTTTTGGTCCCGCTTCTGGTCCTCGCCGTCCGCACTGACAAGATGCAGCTCGACGGTTCGCTCGACCGCCGGGCCCAGCCGGGCCAGCTCGGTCCGGAGCCGCAGCGGGCTGCGGTTGGGGAGCACCTCGGCCGAAAGCCGCAACTCGCCCAGTACGCAATCGGTCGGATCCTCCACGCCCACGTCGATCAGGAAGACACTGGTGTCCGGCGCCTTCGCGGCGTCCTCCAAAAGCGCGCTCACTTCGGCCGCGGGCCAGGCCGCCCGAGCCAGATCGGTGAACACGTAGATCTCCTTGCGCGCCACGTCGCCCCGTTCGTCCTCGTGTGCCGGGTCGGTCAGAAGACCGTAGGCCTCTTGCATGGTTTTGACCAGCGAACGGGAGTTGCCCACGGGTTCGAGCCTTTCGACCCGCTCCGCGGCGGCCGCGCGATCCACCTGGAACGCGGCCGGACCGGGCCGCGTGTCCAACACGGCAACCTTGCTTTCGCGCGGAAGCTGCGTCAGGACCCATGCGCCCAGCCGCCGCGCCGCCTCCAGCCGCGTGCGGTTCGCCTCGCGATAGAGCATCCGCGGCGCCGCGTCAAACACCAGCGCGGCGGCCACCGGGCTCTCCTGGGATCCGAACGAGCCGGAGAATTGCAGGCTCGGTCGGGCAAGCGCCATCGCCAGAATCGCGATCAAGCCGATCCGCAAGGCCAGAAGCAGCAGATGCCGCAGACGGACCTGCCGCCGGTTCGTCTCGTGCCGTCGCTCGACCAGCCGCAACGCGGGAAACTCGAAGTGCCGCGGCTTGCGCCGCATGATCAGATGCAGCACGATCGGCACCGCCACGAAGGCCGTTCCCGCCAGCAGCATGGGCGTGACAAAGATCATGCGCGACCCCATCCAAAGGGGCTCATTCCCAGTACCCCCCTCTCCTGGAGGGAGAGGGGACTTGTGGACGCCGTCCGCCGGAACGCTGCCCCGCGCGGGACCATCCTTCTACTGTACCACAATGGCAGTCCCTCGGGCGGTCGCGGGGGCCGTCGTAACATCGTATAATTCAACGTCTTCCGCAGAAACCCTTGGGCTACCAGCCTGGACGCGTACCCTCCCATGCCCAAATCGCTCGATCTGAAGCTCGCCCGAATCCTGGCCGACCCCGCCTGCCGCGACTTCATCCTGGCCGACGCCAAGGACGCCGACATGGCGTTTGGCCTGTCCGCGCCGGGCAAGAGCCCCGAGCACCACGCCGACGAAGCCCGATTCCGCACGCTCCAGGAATACCGCCAGCTCATGCGCGAAATCGTCGCCCAGGGGCTGATCGACATCCTGTTGATGAGCGCCAGCACCAACGAGATTCTCACCCTCCAGGAGCGGCTCTTCGACGGCAGCCACGTTACTCCGGCCGTTCGCGCCAACGACACGACGGACATCTGGCTGGCCTCGGGCACGGGGCGCTATGGCCAGGAGCCCTCGCGGCCCTTCCGCACCGCGACGATCGACCACATCATGTGCGGCCGCGCGGAGTGCCTTCCCGACGAGCGCACGCGCGGCGCGGACCTGGGCCTGTACTCCGTCACGTTCAACAACCAGGCGGAGCTGGATCGCGAAACGCTCGACCAATACAAACAGTTCCGCCTGGAGGCCGAGGCCAAGGGCTTTCGCCACTTCCTCGAGGTGTTCAATCCCAACGCGCCCGGCGACCATCCACCCGCCGACGTGGGCCGGTTCGTCAACGACCACATCGTTCGCGCGCTGGCCGGGGTGACCCAGCGCGGCCGGCCGCTCTTCCTGAAGATCCCCTACCATGGTCCCGCCGCGATGGAGGCCCTGGCCGGCTACGATCGTTCGCTCGTGGTGGGCATTCTCGGCGGCTCGTCCGGCACCACGTTCGACGCCTTCCACATGCTCTGGGAAGCGAAGAAGCACGGCGCCCGCGTGGCCCTGTACGGCCGGAAGATCAACAACGCGGAGCACCAACTCACGTTCGTCAAATACCTTCGCGCGGTGGCCGACGACGCGCTGGGGCCCGAAGAGGCCGTGCGGGCGTACCACGCCGACTTGGCCAAGCTGGGCATCGCGCCGTACCGGACGCTGTCCGACGATTTGCGCCGCGGCGCGACGGCGACCAGTTACCACGGCTCGCCCCGGACCGGTTTTTCGCCGATTCGTCCGCCAGGCGCGAGAACAACCGTCGCCGATCCCGACTTCAGCAAGATGACGCCCGCCCAAAAGGCGCAGTGGAATTTGGATCGCTGGAAGCGGATACTGGGGTGAGCAACGGGGATCGCGTCCCAAGCCCGTTTCCCCGATCGCGCGTCATCCCGAGCGCGGCGAAGGATCTCGCCCCGGTGTTGCGGGAATTGCCGGTGCTTCGCCAAGCTCAGCATGGTGCATTGGAGAGATATGCCATGCCACCACGACCTTGCCCTGCCCTCACCCCCGATCTCTCTTCCAAAGAGAGAGGGGAGCTTGCGCTGTTTGTCGCCGCGGTGTTATGCGCGGTCGGGTGTGCTCCGGTGGCGCAATCGAAGGAAGACTCCTCGAGCCTCGCCCCGCGTTTCTCCGGCGCGTGCGACGCCTCGGCGGCGGTGGCCGTGGACGACGTGTCCATTCTCATGGCCGACGACGAGAACAACACGCTTCGTCTCTACCGCTCGGATCGTCCGGGTCCGCCCGTCGCGTCATTTCCCTGGGACGCTCACCTGGGCATCGACCCGCGGACGGATAAGCATCCCGAGGTCGATATCGAGGGCGCGGCGATCCTGGGCGGGCACGTCTATTGGATCTCGTCGCACGGGCGGAACAAGGACGGCAAGTGGCGCGCGAATCGGCATCGGTTCTTCGCGCTCTCGATCGTTCCCGACGGCGAGGGCATCCGCCTCGAACCGTTCGGCAAGCCCACGGACGGCCTGGCCGCCAGCCTGGCCGCGAACCCGCGGCTGCGCGGCTACGGTCTCGACGAGGCCCTGCAACCCGGTCGAGACGAGGTGAAGCGGCTCGCGCCGAAGCGCGAGGGGTTCAACATCGAGGGCTTGTCGGCCATGCCGGACGGGCGATCGCTGTTGGTGGCCTTCCGCAATCCTCGACCCGGCGGCAGAGCCCTGCTCGTGCCCCTGACGAATCCCGCGGCCGTGGTGGCCGAGGGCGCCGCGCCCGCCTGGGGCGAGCCCATCGAGCTAGATCTCGCGTCCGCCGCGGCGGGCAAAACCCGGCCTCTGGGCATCCGCGGCATCGAATACTCCGATCGCGTCAATGCCTACTTCCTCATCGCCGGCCCGCACGACGAGGAGAAGACGTTCGCCGTGTACCGATGGTCGGGCGGCGCGACCGATCGACCGGAGCTGTTGCCGGCGGACACCGCCGCCGTGAACGGCGAGCCCGGCTTCACCCCCGAGGCCCTGGTTCTCTTCGCCAACTCGGAGAAGATGCTCGTCCTCGGCGACGACGGATCGCGTCGCGTGAAGGTCGCCTCGCCCGCCGAATGCCGCAAGGGCGCATTCGACCGCGGCGAGTGCGAGGCCAAGGATCTGCTCGATCCGGCGCGCAAGACGTTCCGCGGCCTGTGGCTTTTGGGGAAATGAGTGCCACTGGCTTTGCCGGTGCTCAGACCCATAGTATCCCAGGCACTGGCATAGCCAGTGGCACGCGATGCGGCTCGGCGGGAGCCTCGCCCTGCCGTTTGCCGGATGGTTTCAATCCCCGGCGGACGCGTTCAGCTTCCGGGCCACCTGTCGGGCCAGACGCGGGAGCGATTCCCTCAGGATCGCCAGCCCGGGCTCGACGCCGGGACGCGGGATCACCACGAGGTCCACGCCAGCGGGAAGCTCGCGTAGCATCAGCCGGAAGGCCTCGCGCAGGAGGCGTTTCCAGCGGTTGCGGACGGTGGCCTTGCCGAGCTTTCGCGATACGACGAGCCCCAGCCGCGGATGGCCCAACCCGTTCTCGCAGCCGACCACCGTCAGCCACCCATCGCCCGCGCGACACCGGCGATGGAACGCCCGACGGAAGTCTTGCCCAGACCGAATGTGATAGTCGGGTAAGAAACGTTGGCGCGCATCGGGATCCGTCACGATTGGCCCCTTACCACCGCAGTTTCGCCCGCGGATTGGGTTGTGGCTGCGCCGCGGCGATCTTCTCGAGCATTTGCCGGCTCTCGTCGTCGAACTGTCTGGGCAGGACGATTTGGACCTCGACCAGGAGGTCGCCGGCCGAGCCGTCGCGGGCGGCGACGCCGTGGCCCTTCAGGCGGAGCTTCGTCCCGCTGGAAGTGGCCGGCGGCACGCGGACGGAGACGGCGCCTTTGGGCGTGGGCACGTCGATTTTCGCCCCCAGCGCGGCCTCGGCCAGCGTGATCGGCGCCTTCAAATACAGGTTCTTTCCGCGGCGCTCGAAATGCTCGTGCGGGGTTACGCGGATCCGCAAGAGCAGGTCGCCGGGCTTGCCCGAGCCGGCCCCGGGTTCGCCCTGGCCGCGAAGGCGGATCTTCTTGCCGTCCTCGATGCCCGGCGGGATGTTGACCGTGATCGTCTCGGTCTTGCCGCCGCGTCGCGTCAGGGCGATCTGCGTCTTGCCACCGGTCACCGCCGTAACAAACGGGATGGTCAGCTCGTGTTCGAGGTCGGTCCCCCGACGGCTGCGGCCGCGCCGCGAGCCGGTCGACGAGCGAAATTGGTTGAGGAACTCCGCGAATCCCCCGCCTCCGGAGGATTCCGATCCGTACCGCTCATCGAAGAATTGGCTGAAGTCGAACCCTTCGCCTTGGAATCCGCCATAGCCCCCGCCCGGTCCGGCGCTCCACGGTCCGCCGCCGCGAGGTCCGGCCCCGGCCGACTCGAACGAGGCCCCGTACCGGTCGTACATCTCCCGCTTCTTCTGGTCGCTCAGCACGTCGAAAGCCGCCTGAATCTGCTGGAATTTCCGGCTGGCGTCCTTGTCGTCCGGGTTGACGTCGGGGTGGTGCTTTCGGGCAAGGTTGCGGTAGGCGTCCTGGATCTCGGCAGCCGAGGCATCGCGTCGCACCCCCAGAATCTTGTAGTAGTCGTCCGCCATGGACCGCCTCAACCCGCTATTTCCACCATTCAGCCCGTCAACCGAGGCATCCACGCCATTGTAGCGCCGCCCGTCCTCGTGCATCAAGCGTACCACGCACTCACTGCCGGGGGGTATGCTAGGCTGGTGTAGCAGACGCCTTCTTCGGCGGCACGCTCCCAAGACGCAGCGGCAACCAACCCAACCCCAGTACTGCGTCACGCCATCGGTGTCCAAACGCTCAACCATCATGTTTTCTCTCTCCCGACAACATCTTCTGATTGCCAGCTTCGTCCTCGCGGGCTTCGCCGTGCTCGGTCGGCCAGACCGGGCGGCCGCGGCGGGTGGGGGACGGCTCGTGTTGACGGTCGTGGACCGCGACTCGGGCAAACCGATCCCCTGCCGGATGCACCTGCGCGCCGGCGGCGGCCGGCCGCGAGGCGTGCCGGGACTCCCGTTCTGGAACGATCACGTCGCCCTGCCAGGTCGGGTGACGCTCGATCTGCCCAAGGGCGATTACGCCTTCGAGCTCGAACGCGGCTTGGAATACGTCACGCGAAGCGGCCGGTTCACCATCGATCACTTCGCCGACGACGCGAAGGAAGTCGACCTGAAGCGATTCGTCGACATGTCCGCCCGCGGCTGGTGGTCGGGCGATCTGGACGTGCGGCGCGAGCCGGGCCAGATCGAACTCGTCATGCAAGCCGAAGACCTGCACGTGGCCGCGCTGATCGAATCGCAACGTCGGAAATCGAAGACGCCGCCGGACGCCGCGGCGCCGTCGCCCAAGCGATTCGACGACAATCGCTATTATTCGACCGCCACGGCCCTTCTC
Source organism: Pirellulales bacterium (assembly GCA_016931995.1). Lineage (GTDB taxonomy): Bacteria > Planctomycetota > Planctomycetia > Pirellulales > Thermoguttaceae > JAFGDS01. The sequence continues at coordinate 37,803 of JAFGDS010000100.1, read as the reverse complement.
GCCTGGCCGGGAACGCGGCTTGTGTGCCTGAACGTCGAGAAGCCCCCGGCCGCGCCGGCCGCCGGCGAAGTCTTCCCGGCCGAGCTTGAACAAACACTGACCGCCATTCACGAGCAGCCTGGGGCGTGGATCGATCTGTCCAGCCCCACGGCGTGGGACATGCCGACGCTTGTGGCCCTGGGCCTGGTCGATTCCATCCAACTCGCCGGCGGGTCGATCTGCCGCGACCGCGTGATCGATCGGCCGGACGAGGGCCGGCCTCGCGACCGGAAGCGGTTTCCCGGCGTCCGCGGCGGGCCGGAGTGGGATCAGGAGGTCTACTTCCGGCTTTTGGACTGCGGGTTGCGGATTCCGCCGAGCGCGGGAAGCGCCTCGGGCGAGGCGCCCAATCCGGTTGGCTACAACCGGATGTACGTCCACGTCGGCGGCGAGTTCGGCTACGACGCCTGGTGGCAGGGCCTCCGCGCCGGCCGCGCGACGATCACCAACGGCCCGCTCATGGAGCCCGACGTGGATGGGCACGTGCCCGGCCACGTGTTCCAGGCGTCCGAGGGCGAGGCGGTGGAGCTGGAGATCGGGTTGACCCTCTCGACGCGCGAGCCGATCAGCTATCTGGAGATCGTCCAGGACGGCCAGGTCGCGCAGTCGATCCGGTTCGACGAGTATCAGAAATCGGGCCGGCTGCCAAAGGTTCGCTTCGAGCGCAGCGGCTGGTTTCTCTTGCGGGCGGTGACGGATTTGCCGAACACGTACCGCTTCGCCATGACGGGCCCGTACCACGTCGAGATCGGTCCGGCGCGGCGGATCAGCCGCGCCGACGCCCAGTTCTTCCTCGATTGGGTGTACGATCGCGCGAGAATGCTCCGCGAGGAGATCGCCGACCCCGCCGCCCGTCAAGCCGCGCTGGCCCCTCATCGCAAAGCCCGCGATTTCTGGCAGCGGCTCGTGGAGCGGGCCAGCGCGGAGTGAAGCGGCGCCGCGCGTGTCTCGTGTGCCACTGGCTCTGCCAGTGGGCGTGGGCACGGGACGCAGAGGTTGCCGAGTGGCGCGCCGTCAAACCCGCGATCCACGGTTTACACTGGCGGAGCCAATGGCACGCATTTTCAACCCGTCGCTCACGACGCCCCGGGAACCGCCGTCTTCTCCTCGCCTTTCTCCCCCGACACCGGCGGCGGCGCCGCGATGGCCGCCTCGGCACGTTGGACGGCCTGGGCGGCCCAGGGTTTGTCGCGGTAAAGCTCGACGACCGCCTCATACATCTTGCGCGCCTTGTCCGGGTCGGTTTCGCGGAGCCCGTCGGCCTGGTCGAGCCGCGTCTCGATCATGGCAAGGTGATCGGCCGACGACCCGGCCAGCTCCGTTTCCATCTGGGCGAGCCTCCGCCGGGCCAGCTCGAGGCACTGGGCCGTCGGCCCCCGGTCGCCCGACTCGTGTTCGTACAAGTCGACGAGCGCCCGCAGCTTCCTCGCGCCCAGGGCGGGGTCGAGCCAGACGTAGTTGCAGGCTTCCAGATAGGCGCTTTCGATGGGCAGTAGCCCCTCGGCCTTGGCGAGGCCTTTTACCCGTCGATTGAATTCCGCCTCGAGATAATGGAGCTGGATCTCCTCGTCGTACTTGAGGAGCAACCGGCTGCGTGGATCTTCGGCATACCGCCAGAGAAACTCCTTGATGTCGTCCTCGGCGCCGATGATGGACCTCTGCTGGCCGTCGTCGGTCGCGGCTTTGATCCGCGCGAAGAGCGCGTCGGCCGAGGGCGGTTGGAGAATGTACCAGATCAGGAGGCCCACGGTCACCAGCGCCGCGGCCAGGATCCACGTCTGGGGCGAGATGAGGGCGGGCCGGGGCTCCGTCGGCTCGGGCAACTGGTCCAACTCGTGCTCGGCCACGGCGGTGAATTGATCCACGGCGGCCGACTCGTCCGAAGGGGCCGACTGCGCCGTCGGCGTGAAATCGCCCGGCGCCGGCGGCGCGAGACCGCGGAAGAGGTCCGTGGCCATGGTCTGGGGCAGTTCGACGGGCGTCGGGGGCGCTTCCTTGGGCGGCGCGGACTCGCCGCTGTCGTCCAGCGCGCGGGTTTCGGCCAAGCTGGCCTCGTCGGGTTCGACCGGGGGCCGTGCGGCCGGCGCGAGGTGGAAACCCGCCTCGGCGCGCCGACGATCCTCCTCTTCCTTGCGCGCCATGCCCAGTTTGATGGCCTCGAGCCGGCGTCCCAAGAGCGTCGCGTTGCGCACCCGATCGGCCGGCTCCTTCTCGAGGAGCTGATCGACCAGGTTGGCCAGGTCCTCCGGCACGTCGTCGGCCAGATCGGTGAGCATCGGCGGATGCTCGTAGCGCTGCTTGTGCAGCATCTCCGGCAGCGACTTGGCCACGAACGGCGGCCGGCCGGCCAACAAGGCGAACAACACGCCGCCAAGGCTGTAGAGATCCGCTTGGGGTCCGACGGGCCGTCCGTCGGCCTGCTCCGGGGCCATGTACTCGATCGTGCCGATCACGTTGCCGGCGGTCGTCACGCCCGCGCTGCCGAAGAGCCGCGCGATGCCGAAGTCGGAGAGCTTCACGCTTCCGTCGGGGGCCCAAAGCAGGTTGGCCGGCTTGATGTCGCGATGGATGATGCCCCGGTCGTGGGCGTGGCGCAGCGCCAAGCACGTTTGGCTGCCGATGTGAACGGCGTCGCGCCAGCCGAACTGCCGCCCTCGTTGGATCTCCTCTTCGAGGCTGACGCCCTCGACCAGCTCCATCGCGTAGTAGAGTTGGTCTTGCTGCTGGCCGAAGCCGAATAGCCGCACGATGTTGGGATGGTTCAGCCGCCGGAGCGTTTCGATCTCGGCGGCGAAGCGCTGGCGGAAGTCCTGCTCGTGCGAGAGCTGGCCGGAGAGAACCTTGACGGCGGCCGTCTCGCCGGTCTCGACGTTGAGGCCCTCGTACACCGCCCCCATGCCGCCGCGACCCAGGCGGCGCACGAGCCGGTATGGACCAAGCTGTTCGAGATTCATCGCCATCGTACCGATTCATGTAACCTGACAGTCCATCGTAGCTTCCGGCGGGGTGGAACGCCAGTAGCTTTTCCCATTAGGGCAGCAGACCGACCAGGATGTCGTAGCCGGCGTGGGCGCCGGCGGCGATGCCGAATCCCCGGCCCACGAACAGCCCGCAGAAAAACACGCCCGCCACGAACCGGAACAAGAAACCGAACAGCGTGAGCTGGTCCCGGTAGGGGCCGACGTAATGGGCGGTGGAGAAGAGCAGGCTGGTGCCCAACGCGGCCGCCACGACGGCAAGCCCCGGCGACATGCCCGCGCGGCGCAGGGCCCACATCGCCGCCGAGAGCAGAATCAACCGAAAGAGCAGCTCCTCGTAGATGCCGGCGCCGAGGAACATGACAAGATTGCCGAGCGTTTGGGCGAGGCTCATCGGGGGCGGCTCGACGGCGGCGCCGACGGCGAACAGGGCCCCCTGCAACTGGAGGATCACCCACAAGACGACGGCCAATAAAACGCATTCGACCGCCATGCGGCCCAGCACGCGGCAGTCCACGCGCCACGGCTGATGGGTGGTGTGGTGCCAAGCCAGCAGGATACCGATGGTCAGCGCCGGCAGAAGAAAATAGTGACCCAGCCCGATCCATTCCAGCAGCGTCCGCAGCCACACGTCGACGCCGTTGCGGTCCATGGACGAGCCCAACAGAAGCACGCCCGCCTCGTAGACGACCAGAAGCGGCGAGATGAACACGAGGCTCACCAGCGGCCGGCGCGATTCGCTCCAGTAGCTTGCCCGGGGCTGCGGGAGTTCGATTTTGGGCGTGAGGTCGGTCATGTCGCGTGGTTGTCGAGCGGGAAATCCTTCGCTGCGCTGGCGGATGACTTGTGGGCGCCATGTCCACGCTTGCCGTGGACATGAACATGTTCGAAGAACCGCTATCACAGTTCCTCGAAATCCTCTGCGATCTTCGTCACCTCTACGGTTTCATGATCCCACCAGAAGACCGCATCCCGCAGGATTGCCGGATCGTCGGAGGGGATGAGTATCCGTTGATCTCCGCTTCCATTAGCTCCAATCGCTACAGCTTCCTTTGGGAAGGAATTCCATTGCCTAGCTGACGCCGTCTCACGCGTAATATCGTTGCAGGTGCGTTTGAGGCGTTTCTTGTCACTCGTATCCATGAACGGGTAGAGCTGCCAAGCGTCAGAAGGCGTTGCGACCTCGCCGCCGTTGTCTTGAAGCATCTTCCTCCGAAAGGACTCCGGGAATCCGACACGGAGCTTCTGCTCCGCGGACATGATGTACTTCTCATCAACTGGGAATGGCATCCACTCATTCCTTTTCTCGGAGGGCGGAATCCGTCACTGCTAAGCTACTGACGGAAATTCCCGCATGGTGTCGAGGACTTCAGTGGAAACGGCAGGCATGACCCTTGCCGGCTGAGTCACTTGCTTTTTCTCTAGCCCAGGCGTTTACGCCTGCGGTCGCGAGTCAGAATGCCGTTCCCTCCTTTTTCCCCAGCCCCTTCAGGGGCGATGGGTTGATTGTGCGGTGATTTCGTCCCCTGAAGGGGACTTCAAACAAAAAGATCCATTAGCGCTCCTTCGACCCACAGGCATAAACGCCTGGGCTAGAGAAAAGGGGACCTGTAACGCGGTTCCCCGGGATGTCCACGGCAAACGTGGACATGGCGCCCAGCGCCCCCTTCGAGTATTGCCCATTTTACAGCCGGTCCCGCGGTGGGTATAGTAGACCGATTCGGGCGGCGGCGGGACGCGCCCGCAGTGTTTCCCCACGTATTCCACCATCGCCGTTGACCATGCACCCTGCCTTTCCCTCCAAACCCGCCGGGTCGGAGCACGCCGCGCTTTGGCCGCTCGACCCGGAGGTTGTGTTTGTCAATCACGGTTCGTTCGGCGCGTGTCCGTCGGCGGTGCTCGCGCGTCAGGCGGAGCTGCGCGGCCGGATGGAGGCCGAGCCGGTGCGTTTCCTCGCCCGCGAGGCGCAAGAGCTGCTCGACGCGTCGCGCCAGGCGCTGGCCGATCTGGTGGGCGCGAAGGCGGACGATCTCGTGTTTGTCCCCAACGTCACCACGGCGTTCAGCTCCGTGCTGCGGTCGCTCCGCTTCGCGCCGGGCGACGAGATCCTCGTGACCGACCACGACTACAACGCCTGCCGCAACGCGGCGCGGTTTGTCGCGTTGCAGTCCGGGGCCGAGGTCGTGGTCGCCCGCGTGCCGCTGCCGATCGACTCGCCCGAGGCCGTGGTTCAGGCGGTTCTGGCCAGCGTGACGCCGCGGACGCGGCTGGCCGTGCTCGACCACGTGACCAGCCCCACGGCCCTCGTGTTTCCCATCGAGCGGCTGGTGCGCGAGCTGGACGCGCGGGGAATCGACGCGCTGGTGGACGGGGCGCACGCGCCGGGCATGGTTCCCGTCGATTTGAACGCGCTGGGCGCGGCCTACTATACCGGCAATTGCCACAAATGGCTCTGCGCGCCCAAGGGCGCCGGCTTCCTGCACGTCCGGCCCGACCGGCAGGAGGGTATTCATCCAGCGGCGATCACCCACGGGCTGAACCGCCGCCGCGCCGGCTCTCCGCGTCTGCACGACGAGTTCGACTGGCCCGGCACGGTCGATCCCTCGCCGTGGATCTGCGTCGGCGAGGCAATCCGGTTTCTCGACGATCGCTTCGGTGGACTGTCGGCGCTCATGGCGCGCAATCATCGTCTGGCAATCAAGGCCCGGGCGATTCTCTGCGACGCGCTGGGCGTGGCGCCGCTCGCGCCCGAGGCGATGCTCGGCTCGATGGCCGCGGTGCGCCTGCCGGACGCGAACGGGCCGGTCCGGATGGAAACGCCCGGCGCGGCGGTGGAGTTCCATCCGCTCCAGACCGCGTTGCTTCGTCAATACGGCATCGAAGTGCCGCTCTACTTCTGGCCGGCCGAGCCCGCGCGGCTGTTGCGGATCTCCGCCGCGGCGTACAACTCGCCCGGGCAGTACGCCTATCTGGCCGAGGCGCTCCGTCGACTGCTGGCGGAGGAATAGCCGCGCGCGGCTTCGCGCGCGGCCAAATTCACTACGGGCGGGGTTGCTTTCGCCGGGGCATGAGGGAGAGTATCGTAACGCATCCTTGCGCACGCTGGATCATTCCGCGCCATGCCCGATACGGTTGAACTGGACGAGCCGATTCTGCCGCCCCTGGGCGACGAATGCGACGAGCTGGGGCCGGCGGCGCTGCGCGCCGACACGCTGGCCGAGAGCGTCGTGATCTTGTTGGCGCTGACCGGCGTGCAACGGTTGGTGGGGTTTTGCCGGGCGGTCCTGTTTTGCCGGTGGCTGCCGCCCGAGGAACTGGGGCAGTGGGACATGGCCTTCAGCTTCCTCATGCTGGCCGCGCCGCTTTCGATGCTCGCCCTGCCGGCCTGCTTTGGGCGCTACCTGGAGCACTACCGGCAGCGCGGACACCTGCGGACGCTGCTGGCGCGGACGACCGCGGTGGTAGGCGTGCTGGTGTGCCTGTCGGCCGCGATTCTCTACGTGGGTCGGGTCCCCTTTGCGCGGCTGGTGTTCGGCACGGCGGCCGGGGCCGATCTGATGGGCTTGATGGCCTTGATGCTCGCGATCATCGTCTCGACGCATTTCATGATCGAACTGCTCACGGCCCTGCGCAACGTGCGGTTTCTCGCCGTGATCCAGTTCGTCAACAGCGTGGCCTTTGCCGCGTTGGGGGCCGTGCTGCTTCTGGGTTGGTCGTGCTCCGCGCGAAGCGTCGTGCTGGCCTACGGCGGGGCGTGCCTCGTCTCGACGATGCTGGCCGTCTGGTGGCTGCGGCCCTTCTGGCGGAGTCTGACCCCGGCAAACGAACGTCTGCCGCAACGCGACTTTTGGGCGAAGATCCTCCCGTTCGTCGTCTGGATCTCGCTCACCAACCTCACGGCAAGCCTGTTCGAGATGGCCGACCGGTACATGATCATCCACTTCGCGCCGCCCGAGACCGGCCCGTCGCTGGCGATCGTGGGCCAATACCACAGCAGCCGGGTGGTGCCGCTGTTGATGGTCTCCATCGCCCTGATGCTCGGGAGCATGGTCACGCCGCACTTGAGCCACGATTGGGAGCAAGGCGAGCGCGAGCGGGTGAGGATGCGGCTGAACCTGTTCCTCAAGCTGCTGGCCTTCACCCTGTCGGCCGGGGCCGTGGCCATTCTGCTGGCCGCGCCGCTGCTGTTCGATTGGGCGCTGGCCGGCAAGTTCAACGACGGTCGCGAAGTGCTCCCGCCGACGCTGGCGTATTGCATCTGGTTTGGGATGACGCTCGTCTCGCAAAACTATCTGTTCTGCGCCGAGAAAGCCCGGCTGGGCAGTTTGGCCTTGCTCGTGGGACTCGTCGTCAACGTCGCCCTGAACCGCGTGCTGCTGCCGCGCTACGGCTTGCCCGGGGCGGTGATGGCCACGGCGGCGGCCAATCTGGCGGCCTTCGCCCTGCTCACGGCGTTCAACCGCGCGATGGGTTTCCGGCCGGATCGGGTAACGTTGCTTCTGATCGTCGGCGTGCCGGCCCTATTGGCCTGGAACGTCTGGGCGGGCTTGGCGGCGCTGGTGGTGGTCGCGGCTCTGGCCTTTGGCGGGCGGGGCGTCCTGTCGCCCGCCGAACGCGAACACCTCGCCGACGCCTGGCGCCGCTACACGGCGCGATTCCGGCGGGACGCGCGATAATCAATCGGCCGCCATTGCAGCGTTTGGATAGTCAGTCGACGTGTTTACAGATCCTTTTTGTAGCCCAGACGTTTACGCCTGGGACCGCGGATGAGAACATCGTGTCCTTTTTCCTTGCAGCCCCTTTAGGGGCCATGGGTTGATTCCGCAACCGTTTTCGCCGATTCCCGTCCCCTGAAGGGGACTTCAAGGAAAAGGACGGACTTCGATCCCCAGGCGTAAACGCCTGGGCTGGAGAAAGGGCGTGTGGACGCCCGTGCCAGGGAGAAGACGCGTAAGGAGCCACGGCGCTACGGCTTGCGCGGCGGGGCGAAGCGGATCTTCTCGACGAGCTTGACGATCTGCCCCTCGGGCGTCACCTCGCCGGAGACGGCCGTGACGGCGTCGATGACGTATTGGAAGTCGAGGTTGTAGTCGCAGTCGAGCTCGACCTCGGTTTCCGCGGCGACCGAGCCCGGGCCGGTGTCGCGGCCGACCACCTCGAGGATCCTTTCGCGCAGCTCGCCGAAGCTGGCCATCTTCGATTGGCCTAGGTACACGCCGGCGATGCGGCCGCCGGCCGCGGCCGTGAGGCGGACCTTCAGCGGCGGAAGCTGCGAGACGTCGGTGGCGCTCTCGCTGGGCGCGGCCAGGGGCATCTTCACGTTGAAGTCGCCTTCGGGCGCGACGATCTTGAAGGTCATGATGAAGAAGATGAGCAACTGGAAGACGATGTCGATCATCGGCGTCATCATCAGCTCGACTTTTTCGGCCTGCCGGCCCGTTTTGCGGATCTTCATCGGCTAGATCCTCTCTTTCTGCTTGGCCCGCAGCGCGAACTTCTCGAACCCGAGGTCCTGGCACATCCGGATCAACTCCTGGACCACGCCGGTTTTGGCGTCGGCGTCGGCGCGGATGATGACGGTCGCGTGCCGGGGCTGCTCCTTTTGCAGCCTGAGGTACTCCCGCTCCTGGCGGAGCATCGGCAAGAGGCCCGGCAAGGGCTGCTCCTGCCCGCGAAACAGCACGGTGCCCCCCTTGGTCAACTGGAGCGTGATGGGATACTCGAACGGGACGTCGGCCGGCTTGGCCAGCTCGCTGGCGGGCAGATGGATCCGCTCGTTTTGATCGGCCTCCGTGAAGTTGATCAGCACCATGAAGAAGGCGATCAACTGGAACGTCATGTCGATCATCGGCGTCATGTCGCCTTCGGCGGGCGGGGCCTGACGCGGAACGGGAAATCGCATGGTTGTACTCCAGTCGGACTCGCGATGGGGTGTGGGCGAGGGCAGATACGTCCCCTCACCCCCGGCCCCTCTCCCGCGAGGCGGGAGAGGGGAGAACCGCGGTCTTACTCCTTTTTGCCCACGTTCGAGAACCGGCTCATCAGGTCTTCGCTGAGGATGCCGACCTCGAGGACGAGCCGGGCCACGCGGTTGCGGAGGATGTTGTACGCGGCGATGGCCGGAATCGCGATCATGAGGCCCACCAACGTCGTGAACAGCGCCGTCGAAATGCCCTCGGCCAACTGCGACGGCTTGGGCGCCGTCGAGCTCGTGGCGATCACCTGGAACGAGGCGATCATGCCTTGCACGGTGCCCAAGAGGCCGACCATGGGGCTGATCACGCCGATCAGGGCGACGTAGCTCAACCGGTGCTCCATCTTCATGTTTTCTTCCTCGCCGGTTTCCTGCATGGCCTCGATGGCCTGGCTGTAGCCTTGCGAGAGCTTGGCCAGGCCGGCCGAGAGGACCTGGCCCAGAAACGACTCGTCGTTTTTCGCCAGGTCGTAGGCCGCCTGGTATTCCTTGGCATTGAGATGGGCCTCGAAGGCTTCGACCAGGGCGACGGGCACGACGCTTTCGCGCCGGGCAGTGAGGATGTTCATCACGAGCAAGGCCACGAGCGTGAACGACAACCCGAAGAACACGATGCTGTAGGAGATGCCCAGCGACTTGCCCATCCACACCAGCAGGTTCTCCGGCTTGGCCGGAGCGTCGTCGTCCCGCGCGGCTTTGGCGGCGGGTTTGGCGTCGTCGGCGGGCTCGTCGTCGGCGGGCTCGTCGGCGGCGGGTTCGTCGTCGGCCGATTCGTCGACCTGCGCCGTGGCCGCGGCCGGACCCAGCCCGGCCGGGCCGGACAGCCACGCCATGCCCACCATTATCGCCATCAGCCCGCAGCAGGCCGCGCGCCACCCCGCCAGATTGCTTCGTTTCCGCATGTTAACCTCCCGTTGATGTCGAGTTGCGTGTCCCCCGAGCCCTGCCTCTCTCCCGCGGCGGGATGCGGACGGGGCCCTCGTTCGGCCGCCGTCAGGGCGAAACCCAACGGCTGTTTGGATAGCGTTGCTTGAGCAGTTCCCGCGCCTCGGCCGCGCGTTGCGGCTGGCGGGTGTCGTTCCACAGCTCGGCCAGGTTGGCCAGCGCCTCGGCGTGGTCCTCGCCGCTGCTGAAGTAAAGCAGATGGACGTGCAGGAACGCCAGTAGGGCGTCCTGGGTTTTTTGGGCCTTGCGCAAGGCGGCCCCCAGGGCGTTGTACGCCTGGGCGTTGAGGACCGCGTTTTCCGGGTCTGACTTGGCGAGGATCTCCTGAACGAGCTGGACGGCCTGGTCGGTTTGGCCTTGTTCGGCCAGGCAGCGGGCCTTGCCCAACTGGGCCAATTGCCTCACCTCCTCGGATTGCGGATCGGCGGCGGCCGCGAGCACTTTGTCGAAGGCGGCCAGGGCGTCGGCCGTCTTGCCTTCGGCCAGCAGGGCCCGGCCCACGGCCACGTCGGAACGCATCTTGTATCGCGGCCACGGGGCACTGCCGACCACGGCGTAGTACTTCACCGCGGCGGCGAATTGCCGGTTGGCCACCAGCAGGTCACCGACGAGTTCGTTGGCCTCGTACCAGTGGTAGCTGTCGCGGTAGTTGGCCACGAATCGGGCCATCTGGCCGCCGGCCTCGCGGATCGTGCCCTTGCCGCCCAGGGCCAGGCGGGCCGCGCACAGGGCTTTGTAATACTCGACGTCCTCGACAACGTACCGGTTGGGCAGCGCCGACGCGTCGATCTTCGACAGGATCTCCTGGGCGTCCTCGAATCGGCCGTTGGCCACGGCCACGCGGGCGAGATTCAACGCCGGCGGCTCGCCCTCGAAATAGACCGCCGTGATCCGATCGACGGAGATGTTTTCACTGCCAGTTTGCCGGTCAAGCGTGACCTGCTGGGCCGTCATGCCCGTGATCTGCCCGGCCAGCGGGGTCTTGCCCAGCCGCACCGTATCCAGCGCGCCGGCCGGCGCGGCCATCCCGAGCCCGACGGCCAGAATCATCACGAATTGGCCCAATCGCATGATAGTCTCCTCGACGGTATTGTCGAGCTTTGGGTTGCCATTTGAGTGCCACTGGCCATGCCAGTGCTTTTGTTGGCCAAACGGTAGTCCACACTGGCATGGCCAGTGGCACACGGATTATAGCGGCGACAAGTCACCGCGGTCCAAAGGGGTCGTTCATGGTTTTTCGAGCCCGACCGGCTTTTTGCCGAGCAGTTCTTGGATCTTTTTGAGCAAGGAGTCGTACTGGCCGCGCCATTTCGGCCCGCCCAGCTCGGGGTAAAGCAGCGCGGTGACCGTGACGTCGCGTTCGGCTTGCTGGAGCGTGGATTTCCTCTCCGCGCCGGAGAGGGTCAGGGCGTATTCGAGCCGGCATCGGGCGAGGTTGAGCCGGGCTTCGTGGAAGACGTCCATATGCTTGGCCGACCGGCTGACCATCTTGGCGATCTTGCCCCATCCCCAGACGATGTTCACCCGCCGGCCGTCCTTCTGCCAGGCGCGTCCGCCGGAGATGGCGAAGAGGTAGTACTTCGCATTGCCCGGCGTGGCGGCCCACTCTTGATACGTGCGCGCGGCCTCGACCTGGGCGTCGACCATGGTGTTGCGTTGGCGGAGCACGTCGACCAGACCGTTCATGGCCTTGTCATACTGGCCCAGCCGCCGCAGGCACGTGGCCAGGCCCACCTCGACGCCCCAAGTCGCGCCGGCGGGAGCGAACGCGTTGTCCTTTTTGGCCAGGTCGAGGATCTTCTGGTGGGCCGCGGCCGCTTTCTTGTAGTACTTCTCGGCTTCGGCCGACGGCGGTCCGCCGGGCGCGTCGAACCCGGCCGCCATGCCCGAAAGCGTCCGCGCGACCCAATAGAGCGAGTTGAACGTATTGCCTTCGTCGCGCTGGGCAATGCGATCGAGGAAGAGTTCAAACCCTTCGGCCACTTGGGCCATTTCCTGGGATTTGCCCTCCTTGCGAAGCGATTCGAGCAGGTCTTGCAGTTCGCGGCCCAGGGCGACGTAGATGCGGGTCAGGGTGGCGGCGGCTTCGGCGTCGCCGCCGACCTGGATGGCCTTCTCCAGCGCGTCCATGGCCTTTTCGGCCTTTTCGAGCTGCCGCGTGGCGACGTACGCCCGAAGCGCCGCCTTGTACGTCTCTTGAATCGTCTGCTGTCCCGACGCCGCCGGACGCTTCGCCCTCACCAGGGCCAGCGGCCCAAACTTCGGATTCTCCAGCACGGCCGCCGCGTCGGCCGGTTTGCCGTCGCGAAGGTCGATTTGAGCCAGCGACAGTGCGGCCGCCAGGACGGCCAGATCCACTTCTTCTTCGTCCGGCAGCCGGGCCAGCCCATCGGCGAGAAACGTCCTGGCCTGGGCGAGCGTCGCCTCGCGCTCGGGCGGCGGGGCCGCGCCGGGGGCGTCCGCCCGGTTGGCGTCGAGGTAGGCCTCCCACAGCGCGCGGCCCAGCCGCAGCGCGGCCGTTGCCCGGCCGGGCGCGTCGGCAGGCAGCTTCTCGAAATACTCTCGCGCCCGGGCGAGATCACCGCCGAGGATCGCCATTTGCGCCAGGCTCGCCCAGGCGTCGGCGGCTTCCGTGCTGGCGGGCCAGCGCTCGGTGATGGCGTTGGCCACGGCGATCATGCGGGCATGGGCGAAGTCCTTCGTCGGACCCGGCGCGGCCGCGTTGAAAAGCCGCGCAAAGGCGCCCAGGGCCACCAGGGCCGCCGGACGGGCCGCCGCGCTTTCGGGATAGCGATCCGCCAGGAACTCGCCCAGCACCGCCGCGTCGTAATAGTCCTCTTCGCTCAGGCACAGGTGAGCCAGGTGGTAGCGGATGACGTTGACGTCCTCCACGGGCGTCTCCGGCGCGATCATGCCCAGGGCCATCTGGTAGCATCTTTTCGCGTCCGCGCGGCCCTCGGCGATCTCCTTCACGTAGCGTTCGTGGTTCTCGGTGACGCCCCGTTGCAGGTCGATGCGGTCCTGCGCGTCGGCCACTTGCGCCCGCTCGAACGCCGCGCGGCCGCGGTCGCGGGCCTCGGCGAAGGTCGTGGGGGTCGTCTCGGGCGCGTCGCGTTTGCCGAAGAGCGGATCGAGCAGCAGCACGCGGGCCTCGCGCTGTTGCTCGCCGGGAAACCGCGTGACGAACTCCAGCGTCTGGTAGGCGCTGGCGACGAGCTTCGTCCGCTTCGGATCGCTCGCCCCCAGCGCCCGGGCCGCCTCGAGGTAGGCCCGGCCGCCGAGAATCCGCGCGGCCATCGCGTCGGGATTCGATTCGACGCCTGGCGCGGCCGCCAGCCACGCCTCGTATTTCTCGATGGCCTCGGCGGGTTTGTTCACCTTCGGATCGAGCGCCACCTGCAGAGCCAGGACAAGGGTCTTGATCTTCAGATCGCGCATGGGCCCTTGGTCGCCCTTGCCCAGGAGCAGCTCGTCGAAGATCTCCCCCGCCCGCTTGAAATCGCCCAGTTCCTTGTGGCATCGCCCTTCGTTCATTCGGGCAAAGGGGGCGGCGTAAACGTTTCTCTCGTTGAATTTGTCGAAGACGTCGTGGAACCGCGCGGCCGCGTCCTTCAGAAGCTCCTTGCGCCGCTTGCTTTCCTCCGGATACGTCATTGCCTGCTCGTGGACCACGGTGGCCAACACGATCCGCGCCTGGACCAGGTCGCGTCGCGCCTGGGCCCGCCGGTCGATCAGCTTGACGTCCTTCGGGTCGATCAACCCGGTGGGCAGTCCCTTGAGCGCCTCGACGAAATGCTCTTCGGTTCGGGTGAACTCCTTCTTCGCCTCGTCGTAAAGGGCTCGCGCTTCCTCCAGGAGTTGTTTCTTCTCGTCGGGCAGGCGGACGGGTCGCTGGGCGTCCTCCGCCTTCATCCGTCCCCGCTCGACCAGGACGTTGGCCAACTGGATCGTCGCGCTGGCGGCCATGGGGTGGTCGCGGTGGGCGGAGAGGAACGCCCCGAGGCGCTGCTGCGCCGCGTCGAGCGCCTGTGCCCGCTCCGATGGCGCGCGAAGCGTCCGCGATTGCGCCATGAGCGTCACGCCCGCTTCGTAGTCGAGCACGTCCTTCAATTCGGATGGACACAAGGGACTCGTGGCCATCTGGTCGAGATAGGCCAAGGCCATGTCGAACATCTGGGCTTGGCGCAGCCGGTCCAGAAACGGCTGCCACGGCTCGACCGCCCCCGCCGGCCCCGCGGCCAATAGCCACGGGATCCCGCAGGCGAACAAGAAAACCAGTCGTCGCATGGGGTGCGTCATGGGTACTTTGCTCGGCGTCGCACCGTCACGGTGGCACGCCCTCAGACGGGTTCCGGCGCCGTCTGGATGGAGCCAAATCTCCATTCTACCAAGACTTCCGTGAAATCAAACAACTCGTCACGCCTTCAAGTATTCCCCCTTTTTTTCCCCGGCGACGCGGGACACTGTACGCCCGCGACAGAACGCCGCGGTTCATCCCGCCCAAGCGACACATTCGGCACAACCCAACCCCACGCCTACCGTTGCCGGCTCCGCCGCGCGGGGTTGGCTCGCTGGGCCTTCTCCAGAAGGGAGACGTATCTCACGAAGGATGGGTTCTGGACCAACGCGGGATCGAGAAATCGCGTCACTTGCAGCACGTGGGCCAGCGTGATGGGCACGGGGCGAATCCGCACGAACGGGCTACCCCGCAACACCTCCGCGCCGAGCGCCGCCACGGCCGCCGCCTGCACCGACGCCGGCGCCTCGGGGAGTGTCTTGGCCGCGTGCAGGTCGCCGGATTGGATCGTCCGGACCAGCTCGCGGGCTTCGCCGGTGGCCGCGTCGATCCAGCTCAACCGGACCAGCGCCGCCTCGCCCTGCGCCTCGGGAATGGTCGCGATCTCGAAAACGGCCGTGGCCGACTGTCCCGCGGCAAAATCCGTATCGAGCTTGGCCGCGCGAAGACCGGCCATCGACGTGCCCTCGTGCCCCAGCAGGCGATAGAGCCCCACCACCTTCGGCTCGAAGGACACCTCCAGCCGGACGTTGCGGGCGACCGGTTGCGACGAATTCGTCGAGACCTCGCCGCCGGAGGCGGCGTCGCGGGCCTGCACGCCCACCTGAAGCAGCCGCAATCGCGGATCGGTCAGCGACGGGCCCGCCAGGAGATGAAGCTCCATCGCTTCGTGCTCCGGCCGCGCGAAGGCGTAGTCGATCGCCGCGAGGAATTCCTCCGTGCGGATCTCCGCCGGCGGGAGCGGTTTGTTGGCCTCCACGAGCCGCCACGCCCGCTCGTAGCTCGTCGTGCCCACGCTCAACGGCACCACGCTGGCGCGAAGCGCGGGATGGGCGGCGGGCGAGACGAACGGGTGGACGCCCGTTATCTCCAGCCAGGCCACGTCAAATCCCGGCACGAGCGGAAACTCCACGCCCCGTCGCGCCAAGGCCGGCGCCTCCTTCAACTCCGGAAGCTGTTCCACCTTGGCCGGCGAACCCAGCA
Organism: Pirellulales bacterium; assembly: GCA_016931995.1. Classification (GTDB taxonomy): domain Bacteria; phylum Planctomycetota; class Planctomycetia; order Pirellulales; family Thermoguttaceae; genus JAFGDS01. The sequence goes on along the minus strand of JAFGDS010000100.1, from coordinate 22,367 downwards.
CGCCGCCGCGATACAGACTCAGGTCCAGGAGCGGATCGACCTCCGCGTGGTCCTGGTCCAGCGGAAAAACGCCCAGGTCGCTCGGCGAGGGATCATCCACCCAAAGGCCTTCCCGCGGGGCGAGCACGTCGCGGAATACGTCGGGCGGGGCTGTCTCTTCGGCCAGCGGGGCGGAGATCATGTCCTTGCTGGTTACCAAGGCCGGCCGAACCCGCCGGGGTGGCTCGACCCGGGCCGCCGGCCGATCGTCGCGACGCGCGTAGCTGCTCCGCATGAGGCCCGCCACGGCGCCCAGATATCCCAAGGCGACACCCACCACCAGCGACGCGGCCACGATCGACGAGACGAGCCGTCGCCCGCGCCGCGGTCGCCGGGCGATCCGGCTCAGCCGCGCGCGGAGATCCAGCGGAACCGCCACGTCGCGCACGGCCGCGTCGAGGTCGCCGTCTTGCTCCAGAGGAATGGCGCGCAGCCGCGACGCGAGCCCGGGCGGAACCGGAACGTCCCGCAGCCGGTCGTCGAGCCACGCTTCGACATTAGGATCCAACGGACTCACCCGCGTCCCCATTTCAACATCTTGACTGGTACGTCTTCCAGAAGACCCGTGCGTTTTTCACCATTGCGAAGCCGCAAGCGGCCTCCTGACCGCGAGTGCCACTGGCTCTGCCAGTGTCAACTTCCCGGTGTTCCAAGGCACTGGCGGGGCCAGTGGCACTCGGATGGGCTTGGCGCCCAACTATCCCGTCCGACGGTCCACCTCCAACAGCAGTTTACGCAATCGCGCCCGGGCGCGGCTGACGCGCGACAGGACGGTGCCCAGGGGCACGCCCAGCTCGCGGGCCGCCTCGCGGTGCGTCAATTCGCCCACCACGACCAAAAGCAGCGACTCGCGCAACTCGCCCGGCAGGGCATCCAGCGCGTGCTGCACGGCGTCGGTGAAGCGGTCGTGCAAGGGATCGTCTCCTTCGACGCGGACCTCCGGGGGCAACCCACCTCCGACAATCATCGGCAGGCGCCGGCGCCGCCAATGGTCGGCGGAGCGCCGCCGCAGGATCGACACGAGCCACGCCCGATCGCTCCGGCCCGGCTCGAACGACGCCCGGCTGGTCCACGCCGATCGGAACGTATCCTGGACGAGATCCTCGGCCTCGTGGCGATCGCCCACCATCCGGTACGCCATGCGGTACAACGTCGCCGCGTGGGCGTCCACCAAACGGTCAAATTCGGACCCGGATAACGCCAAGGCCGGTCGCTCCTCACTGGCCGCGGAGGCCATCCGCGGGCCGTCGAGGTGACAGGCCGCTCTCCCTACCCGTTCGCCTGTCACGTGGAGACTTATTCCACACCCCCAGATCAGAGGGTAACCCCGGGACGAATCGAGGGCTCCCGTACCGGTTCATTATAACCACCCCCGCAGCCCTGTCGCGTCGGAAGTAACAACCTATTCGGGGGTCTCTTGGAGTGTGGCGACTTGTCGCGGCTTCCTGGAGGGCGTGATCGCCGAGTGTGCCACTGGCTTCGCCAGTGCCTTGGAGCGCTGAGGATTCAGCACCGGCCAAGCCAGTGGTACACTTGTTCTCGCGACGAAACCAGGCGAAAGCGGCGACAAGTCGCCGCACTCCAAGGGCGCGAACATGGTTCGATTGGCTCGCATTCCCGACAAGCCCAGGCCGCGCGACTACTTCTCGCGACGCGAGCAGGGACGCCTGCTTCTGTTGGTCGGGGCGCTGGGATTGGTGGTGATCCTGGCCGTCGAGGCCCGAAAGCCGGCCAATTGGACGTGGTTCGCGCGATTGGACGAGTCGGCTGCGTCGCAAGAGCCACCGCTCGCGCCGCCGCGCCATGCGGACCCAGTTCCCGAGGACGAACCTGGCACGATCCGCTTGGCCGGACCCGACGACGACGCAACGGCGGCCGAGCCGGTGGCGACCGAACCACCGGTGAAACCGCCAGGCGAACCCAAAGACCGGCGCCGCCCGGACGTTCCGGCCGAGTGGCTAGCGGCGATCAAGGACAACACCGTGTTGCGGCCCGCCGAAGACGCGGCTTGGTTCGGCCTCTTGAAGATTCTTGCCCGGACCGAGCCGGCGGCTCTAGCCAAGGCGTCGATTGGCCGCGTGACACGGATCGAGCTGTTCGAGCAGTTGCCGGCGTATCGCGGCGAGTTGGTCACGGTCCGCGGCACGGTTCGCGGGGCGCTGCGCAAGGAGCCGCCGTCCAACGCGGCGGGCATCGCCCGCTACGATCAGCTCTGGATCGAGCCGGAGGATAGCCCCGGCTGGCCGGTGGTCGTCTATTGCCTGGAACTGCCCGAGGGCTTCCCGACCGGCGACGGCCTGGCGGAGCCGGTCGCGGTGACGGGTTTCGTCTTCAAGCGGTGGCTTTACCGATCGAAGCGCGGCATGGAGGTGGCCCCGCTTTTGCTCGCCCGCGGCGTGGACTGGCGGCCGCGGCCGCCGGGGGTTCCCGCGGCGCCTCCCCGCGGAACCGACTTCCTCTGGGCCGCCGCCGTCGCGTTGCTTGTGGCCGTGGCGGTCACGTATTACGTCCACCGGCGAACCCGGCGTCGCGGGCCTCGCGAGGAGAATCGGTGATCGATCCCTCGTCTGATCCCTACTTCTTATTCCCCGGGACCTGAATTGTCACGTCGATCGGCGCGGCGGCGACGCGGTCTTTCGGGCTGGGGGCGTTGAAGTAGCCGAGGACTTCGAGACGGACCGGCCCCAGGCCCAGCGCCGAGGTGGGCACGTCCGCCTTGCCCTCGGCGCCGTCGATTCCACCGACCAGCCGGTGGTTCTGGTAGATCCCGATCCGCGACGCGCCGGGACACGAGGCCGTGACCGTGAGCGTCCCGCCCAACGGCGCCTCGGTTTGGTCGCAGGCGGCCTCGATCGAGCGGTCGTGATTGGCCGATTGGATGGCCAGGACCGCGCGGCCGCGGCTGCAAATAGGCGCGGGTCCCACGCCCACCACGCGCAGCTCGTGGCGCCCGTCGGCCAACAGGGCGCTATCGAACGACATTTTTTCGCCCGGCGCCGCCCGGCCCGCCAACAAGCCGTCAACGAACAATTCGAAATGGTCGATGGTTTGCCCGTCGTCGAGAGTGGCCGACGGTTCCAGCGCCACCGTGCCGCGGACGGTCGCCCCCGGCTCGACGCCCGCCACGCTCACCTCCGGTAGCCGCGCCCAGGGCTGGCAGAGCGGGTCGCCCACGATCAAAAGTTGGTACGGTCCGTGGACCGATTGATAAAAGGCCTCGGCCAGGGAGCAGCCGCGGGCGTAGTGGACGTGGATCATGGGGCTGGGGAACTTCGGCGGGATGGCAAACGGCTCGAAGACCGTGCCGCTTGAGCCCGCCGCGCCGTAGCGAATGTAGTCCGTCAGGCACGTCTGGCTTTGGGTCGGCGTCATCACTCCTCCGGAACTGGTCAGATTGTCCGCGATGGCGCCGGGCCGGATCGCGCTGCCGGAGCGGGCCCAATCGAAGCTGTCCACGCCCATCATGACGCCCTGAACGTCGGCGCGGTTGTTGGGGATGTCGCCGCGAACGATCTCGGCGGTCACGCCCAACTCGCCCAGCGCCTTGACCGCCGTGGGAAAGAGCGGCTCCCGGACCGTGGAGCGGATCTTGCCGTTTGCCGCGTAGTAGATCGTCCCGCGGGGCCGGGTCCCGTCGGCGGCGGCGCTCCGCTCGAGACATTGCATCGCCTCGCCGAGCGTATTGCCCCGCCGTTGCTCGTTGGCCACCTCGCCGAGCACGATCGAGAGCAGATAGGACCGCCCCCCCGAGGCCACGGTCTTCCCCGCCGGATCGAATTGCAGCCGGCCGTGGAAGGCCATGGTCGGCTCCTTCTGCCGGTCGCCGTCCATGACGCGCATATACCGGTTGGCCGAGAGGCCCACGTACTCGACCTCGCGGGCCATGACCGCCTGCCAAAGGTAGGTCAAACCGGAAAGGGAGCCGCGTTTGGTCAGGATCTTCGGCCATTCGGGCTTCTTGCCCGAGGGCAACTCGTCGAGAAACCGTTTGACGTCGCCCTCCAGATCCATCTCCCACGGGAAGCCGCTCGAATACGCCACGTAGTCGATTTGGTTGGTCAGTCGTCGGCGGTTGATCGCGTCCAATACGGGCCGCAGAATCTCCTCGCGGAAGGACTCCACGTCGGTGGTCGGCTTCTTCGGATCCCAAGGCACGTAGACAACGTTGATCGGCGGGACGCCGCGCAGGCGCGCGTACGCGTTGGCCACGGCCAGCGATTCGCTGCTGCGGGAATTAACCACCAGAAGGAGATTCTCCGGTCCGCCGCCTCCCCGGGCCGCGCCGGCCGTCGCCAACACGAGGGCGATCGCCACCACCGCCCCCCAACGAGTCCCCCGCGCGGACGATCCCAAATCCAACATGAACGGCCCTTTCTGTTCCAATGCTCGCGGCGGATCATGTAGCACGTGTCGAGCGCGGCGAGTCCCACCATCATGAGATCGGACTGGCAAGGGTGGGACTCGCCGCGCTCGCATGCCACGGCTTCGCTGCTTTATTGTACCAGCAAAACGACGAGGCGTTTGGGGCCATGCACGCCGAGAATGAGGATCTTCTCGATGTCCGACGTGCGGCTTGGGCCGGTCAAAAGGACCAACTCGCCGCGCAACGCCGGGTCGGCCGCCCGCGGGCCCAACTCGCCCCACGCGGCCGGAAGATGCTCGCGAAGCTGGCTAGGCCGGGCGACGACGATGCACGTGGGCACGACGTAACACATCAGGCGCTCCTCGGCCGTGCCGCAAGCCACCACGCAACTGCCCGTGTCGGCCAGAAGGGCCTCGGCCTCGATCAGTCCCGCGCCAAGCCGGGCCATCTCGCGGGGCGTGCCGGCGTCCGCCGCCCAGGCGATCCGCTCCGGCGCCAGGCCCTGGGTCAGATCCCGCGGCAGCGGGCGGTCCACGACCCCCAGGGTCGCCCCGTCCAATCCGTCGACCAGCTCCCGCAGCTTGGCCCTGGCTTCGTCGATCGACCCCAGACGATACAGTTCGCCATCCAGCGCGTCGAACTCCTCGGCGAACCGCTGGACCATCGACTCCACGTCCGGGTTCGTCGAAGGCCACACCTCCGGCGCCGCCGGCAACTCCGCCTCCGGCCGGTCCGCCAGCGCCTGGCGAATCCGGTTCAACACCACGTCGCGACTGTTCGGCGTCATATCAATTTAGTCTCCGCTCATCTGGGTTTGTTTGCCGTTCCCTCTCGCTCTGGCCAATCCCGCAAGAGACCGCCGCGTCTTGCCCGTGGCCGCGCGTCGCCTCGGCGGGCGCCAGGGCGCCGAGAAACGTCTCCACGTTTTGGGCCAGGCGGCGGAAGGCGTCGGCGGGCATGGCCAGGGTGTCCCAAGCGGGCGAGATGGGCCGGGCGCGCGCGGCGTAATCGGCCAGACGCACCGCCACGAATCCGTAGAGCGACCCGCGAAACGCGAACAGCTCCTCCGGCCCGAGCGGCGCCCGGTCGCCCACGATGTTGTACGCGAACACGAACAGCCCGGCGAACCGCGGCCCAAAAAGCGACTCCCAGCGAAAGAGGCTCTCGATGTCGTCCCGGGTGGACCAGTTCTTCCAGTATTGCTTCTGCTCGTCGCCCGAGGGAAACCGGCGGCCCTTGACGTCCACCAGCCACGTGCCGCCGCCAGGCGCGGCGACGATAAAGTCGAGGCTCTTGATCGACGTTCCTCCGGCCATCAGGCTCCGCTTCGCCTCGTCCACGGCCACGTAGGGCAGCTCCCTCGCCCTCAAAAAGGCCTCGAACGCCGCCTCGTAATGGTTGTCGCGGTTGGCCATGCGTGTGTTCGGAAGCGAGCGGCCGGAGAAGCGTTACGGCTTGGACCGGCCTTCGAGCCACTTCTGATACTGCGGCGATTTGACGTATTCGGCGTATTCGGGGATGGTCGTCAGGTCCTCGGTCTCGACGCCGTAGTCGCGTTCGAGGAGGTTGAGAAGACGCGTTGTCTCGTCGTGATCGCGTTGGACGAGGGCCAAGGTAACGAGGATCCAGCACGCGTCCGTGGCGATGTCGGTGTCCGTCAGAGCCCGGGAGGCATGTTTCTTGGCCGCGTCGTGCTTATCTTCCTCGATATAGGAATTGGCGCGCAAAATATCCAGATACGGATCGCCACCGATGGCCTTGTCCAATCGGTCGAGACACTCTCGTGCCTTCGAGAATTCCCGCTTGAGGAAGAATTGGTCCAGCATTATCAGGTCCAGGGACGGATCGCCAGGATTGTTTTGGCGAAAGTCCGTGATCGCCTGGAGATACTCATCGTTCTCCAGGTGGGCTGCTGCCCCCAATCGCAGAAGCAGAATCATCTTTTCTTTTTGAAGGGATGCGGGCAGCGTTTCAAAGGCGTCCAACACTTCCCTGTATTGGGCGGCGCGAAACAGATGCCCCATCTGCTTGATCTTCTCGGCATTGGCGACGAAGTCGCTTTCCGTCCCCGTGAGCCGGTCGAGAAGCGACCTAGACGTGCCACTGAGGCCCTGCACGAACATCCGACGCACGGTCTCGGAAAGCCGCTCGCCGCTGATGAACACGGACAAATCCACGGCTCGCGCCCCGCCACTCGGCTGCAAAGCCAGGAGATGATCGTGGTAGTTGAGCCCGCCGTCAGGAAGAAGCGCTCTGAACAGGGCGTATCGTTGTCCGCCGACGTCGTGAATCCGAAGGAGCCGGTACCTCACTTTGCCCAACGGATTGTCGCACAGTTGCGCCGCGAACCCCGAGGCTCCCCCCAGGTTGTTCCTGAAACCTCGGCAGAAACCCTCGCGGAACTCGGTCTTGTCCTCAAAGCCCCGCGTGGTGATCTTCAGAAACGTCTCCCAGTCAAAACGCGCGTTGAACGCGTGTACGTCCCCCTGGACCACGGCATCCTCGAGCTCGGCGGCCCATTGGCGGCAGGCTTCTTCGCTGGGCATTTCCATCTTCGGCAGGGGCGTTTGCACGGCGACGGAACCGCCCACGCCGCCGGACGGATTGTCGCAGCCGCAGAGACTCAACAGGACGGCCAACGGCCTCAGCCCCACGACCACCGGCCACGCGTGCGAGAACGCCATGGAAGAGTCCTCCCCGAGACAGAACCTGTCCCCCCAGCGGGATCCAGCCGTCAATATAGCCCGCCGGTGACGGTCCCGCCAGAGGCGCGGTCCCGCGGGCGGCTCTAGCTGCGGGATGGGGAGTCGGGGATCGCTCCCGCCTGGGGAGGCGCGCCGCGGGCGGTCGGATGCGCGTCAGGGCTTGGCGGCGTGCTTTTCGAACCACGCCCGGTACTGCGGCGATTGGACGTACTCGGTGTATCCCGGCAAGGTCGCCAGGTCTCCGATCTCGACGTGGTATCGGCGTTCCAGCACGTCGAGCAGCCGGCTCGTTTCGTCGTGATCGCGCCGCCGCAGCGACATGGTCATAAGGACCATGTAGGCTTCCTCGGTGACGTTGGGGTCCTCCATCGCCCGCGAGGCGAATTTCCGGGCCAGTTCGTATTGATCTTCCTCCATGAAATAGGTGGCGCGGAGCGTGTCGAGATAGGGATCGCCGCCCAGGGCCTTGTCCAGCCGGTCCACGCATTCCATTGCCTTGGCGAATTGCCGTCCGAAGGCGTATTGATCGATCAAGAGCAAGTAGATGGATGGGTCGTCCTTGCTCAGTTTGTCGAGGTTGGTCATGGCTTGGCGGTAATCGTTTTCGCCGACGCGCGCCGCCGCTTCGAGACCCACGACGAGGACCTGTCGTTCTCTTTGCACGGACGGAGGCAGCGACTTGTAGATGTCCAGCGCGTCGCGCGGCAGGCCGTCTTGAAGAAGGACCGTCATCGCTTCGATCTCCTCGGACTTGGCGATGAGTTGGCCCTCGCGCTCGGTGAGCCGCCCGAGAAGCGACCGCGAATGGGCGGCGACGGCCCGCACGAACAGCTTCCGGAAGGTGTCGGAAAGCTTCTCGCCGCCGAGGAAAACGAATAGATCGACCGAAATCGCGCGGCCGCCGGGTTGGCGCGCGAGGACGTGATCGTGGTAGTCGACTTGGCCATCGGGCATGATCGACCGGAACAGAGCGTGACGCTTCCCGTCAACGTCGTGAAGGCGAAGGAAATTATACTTCACCTCGCCCCGCCGATTGGCGCAGAGCGACGCGGCGAACCCCGTCCGCGAGGTCATGCCCTCGTCGAACCCGCGACGAAAGGCCTTGCGCGACACCTTCGCGTCCTCGAAGCCCCGCGTGGCGGTCGCCACGAAGGCGTCCCAATCGAAGCACGTGTTGAACGCCTTGACGCTTCCGCGCGCGACGGAATCTTCAAGCCGCCAGGCCCATTCGAGGCAGGCATCCTGGCTGGGCATGTCCGCCTGCGTGGCGGGGGAACCGCCGGACGGACCGCCACCACAGCCGCAGGCGCCCAGCAGAACCGCCAGCAGCCCCACCCGCTCGACCATCCGCCGCCCGCGCCAAACCGGCATGGACGAGTCCTCCCAGAGAGAGTATACCCCCCCCGAAGGTCGCTGCCGCCGATTCACTCGACCGGCGGCCGGCACGCCAGGGACGTCAGGCGACCGGAACTCGCCCCACCCGGCTCCGCTCCGCGCGTTGCCGAGAATTCAAGTTGCGCGTGGAAAACGAGCGAGCGGGTTGGCCTGTAATGAGGGCAGCCCCCCGGATTAGGATTCGCGGTGAATTCCCGTTGGAGGTCTGGATAGAGGCCGTTAGAATGAAAAGCAGGACATTAAGGCTTGGGAAAAATATGCCGATTGAGCAGGGAAGCCGGGCAAGGCGGCTTCCCCGCGCAAAGGAGGGTCTTGCCATGTGTTTCACACGTCATGGTTGCCGATGGATCGGCGCGTCGCTCATCGCCGGGTTCGTCCTCGTCGGGGTTCGGCCTGCACAGGCCGAGGTCCTCTCGCTGGGCTCCGAAGAAACCGCCAGTCTGATGGGCTGGGTCTACTGCGACATCAACAACGACGCCGTGCGCGACGACAACGAGCGGGCAATCTCCGGCGTGCGGATCCTGCTCGAAGGCGAAACCGACGACGGGCAGGACGTGTCCCGCTCCCTGAAGACCGGCACGGACGGCGCCTTCCTGTTTGACGACCTTCAACCGGGCACGTACTCGCTCACCCAGTTCCAGCCGGAGCGCTACGTCGAGGGCAAACCCAACGCGTCCGGCACGGCCGGCGGCACGACGGCCAAACCCAACCAGATCACCGGCATCGTTTTGAACGCCGGCGACCAGGCGACAGGCTACTTCTTCGGCGAGTACGGTTTGAAGTCCAAGTACATCACCAAGAAGTCGTTTCTGGTGGTGATTCCGGAGCCGGCCACGCTCTGGCTGGCCGTGGCCGGCCTGCCCGCGTTGGGCCTGCTGCTCCGCCGCCACAGGCGGCACCCCTAGCCCGCGTCCCCGCCGGCTTCGTCGCACGGATGCTTCTTCCACGCCCGGGTGGATGGACCGACTCCCCACCCCATTGGGCCATTTGCCCGCGCGCATGGCATAGCCCATACCACTCTTTAGTGGGTATTCTTTTCCGGTCTGGATTGCCGCCTGGGCGTCCAAACGCTTGCCTTTTTGGCGGTCTCTGGATAATGTAGTAGCTAGAGGGATTCTGCAAACATTTCGGGCTATGTGCGTCTGGACAGAGTAGGCAACTAGGGCAAGCGGGATCCCCTATCTCCTGAGGTGAGGCCATGTTTCGTACATGCGGCGGCAAGTGGGCCGTCCTGGTGGCCGGGCTGACGCTCGGACTGGCTGGCGGCGCCCGCGCGGAGTTCGTGCCGCTGGACTCCGAACTGTATGCGTCGTTGTCGGGCTTCGTCTATTCCGACATCTCCGGCGACGGCGTCCGCGATCCAATCGAGAGACCCATCGCCGGCGTGAAGATCCTGCTCGAAGGCGTCTTGGAGGATGACACGATCGTGTCGTTTTCCGTGCTGACCGGCGAACGGGGCGAATACCTCTTCGCCGACCTCGAGCCGGGCACCTACGCGCTGACCGAGATCCAGCCCGCGCGGTACGTCGAGGGCCTGCCCAACGCCGTCGGCACGGCGGGCGGCAAGGCCGTCGGCAGCAACCGGTTCGCGAAGATCGCGCTCTCGGCGGGTGTCGCGGCGACGGATTACAACTTCGGCGAGTGGGGCCTCAAGTCGCGGTACATCAACAAGAAGCCCTTCCTGGTCGTCGTGCCGGAGCCGTCGAGCCTGGCCCTGCTGGGCCTGGGCGCGTTGGTCCTGCTGGCCGTGCGCCGCCGGACGCGCTGACGCAATCCACGGCTGCGCTAGCGAAACCGCAAGCGGGTATGCCACTGGCTCCGCCAATGCCGATTTCGACCACATTGTTGCAGGCACTGGCAAAGCCAGTGGCACTCGCAAACGCCGCGTTGGCTAGAACCGGTACTCCGCGCCGAAGTTGAGGCCCTGGGCCCAGAAGTCGGTCTCGCGGTAGGACGAGAACGCCGGCCGGGCCGGGCCCACCAACGGGTCGCCGCCCATCTGCGACGTGTTCACCGTGTAGTCCACCTGCTCGGGCGCCCGGGTGACGTCGGCCCAAAAGAGGATGTTGTAGCCGGCATGCACGCGGAGGTTGCACGTGAGCTGGTAGCCCAACTCGGCCCCGAACTGCGGGATGATGATAAACTCGTCGCGGGAATACCTGCCGATGTTCGTCCGTTGAGTCAAAAGACCGCCTTGATAGGTGTTCGGGGGGTCGAGCGGCCGGTCGACGGTCGTGTGGCCGCTGATCTCGACAACCTGCGTGTTGCTGCCGAAGCCCATCTTGGCCAGCAGATCCAACGACCAGCGACCCCGATAGAGTTGGGCGATCAGCCCGAGCTCGCCGCCGTGGAATTCGTTGCGGCTGCGGAAAAGGTCCTCGATGTCGAAGGTGGTGCCCGCCGGAATCTCCGGGTCGAAGATTACGGTCAGGTCCTCGGTCACGCGGAGCGTGTCGTCCAGCCGGTAGTGGCGGTAACCGCCAATGAGATCGACGCGGTAGCGATCGGGAGCAAACCGACTTCGCGCTGCGCCGCAAAGGTAATGTCCGTAGAGCCCTGCTCGCGTGCAAATCTCGGTGTCGCGGCACTGCGGAGGGCAATACGTCTCGCAGCAGCAGAGGTTCATCCGCAGGTTCACGCCGGCGGAGTGGAAGTACTCGTCGATGTCGCCGCTGGTATTGCCCTCGATGACGCCGGTCTTCGCGACCAGTTCCGAGGCTTGCTGGCCCGTTTGGCCGTCGAGATACGGCCGGGCCAACAAGGGGCTCCCGGTCGAAGTGAAGGAATAATGCGTGTTGTGGTCGCCGAGGGTGAACAGGTCGAATTCCCAGCCGAACGTCTGGCCGCAGTCGAACCACATGCCCATGTTGAGCCGGGCGCCGGATTGGGCGTCGTTGGCCAGGCGCTCGCCGCCGAAGAGGATGCTCGTCGTGGGCTGCCCGATGATGCCATCCTCCGCCTGATTCGTGCTCGTCGTGACCAGTGGAATGACCCGCGGCCCCCGCGTCCACCAGAGTAGGTAGTCCGCCCGGACCCAATACCGGCCCGTCGGCCCGGCCATGCACGAAGGGCATCCACCGACGCAGTGCGGGGTGCAGATCTGGCCGTCGGACGAACCATCGCACGGGCCCGGCTCGACCTCTTGGAGGGCCGTGCTTTCGGGCTGCGGGACAAGTCCGCCTTGCTCAGTCGCCGCCGGGTCGGGGGCTGTCTGGAAACCGCTCGCCCAAGCCGGGGGAGCTAGAAGCCAACACAACAAAGCTGCCATCGCGATTCGGTTTGCACGTGTGACGGTCACGATCTAGTCTCCCACCGACCGAGCATGGAAATTTGTAACGGTTATGCCGCATATGCCTCGTCTATCGAATCGGGTAACCATGACGGCGGGGCCAGCAATTTCCGAACAAACGGAATAGTTGACGCACCATTCCCGAATACCGCAGCTTAACGCGACGCATTCATCCCGCCGGGACGAGCCCCCATCGGACTCGTTGGCGCACGAGGGGCGAGAAGAGGCGTCCGGGAATCGGGAGGGCGAGGCGCAGGGTGCCACTGCTGGCTTGTCCAGCGGTGCGAAGCAAACGGCCCGTATGAAACACTGCTGGGCAAGCCAGCAGTGGCACCCTACGGACCAGCCACGCCACCCAATTTCAGAAAGCGGCGACAAGTCGCCGTGCTCCAAAGTGGGGCTACGCGCCAGCGGCTTCCGAGTCGGCTTCGGGGGCAAGTGGGTCGGACAGGGCCCGGCGCGGCGGCTGGGTCGTGCCGGGGGCGAGCACGGGGCCGGGCGAGTTCGCCTCGACGATCTCGTCCAGCTCCGCCGTGTCGATCACTTCCTTCTCGATCAGCCGTTTGGCCAAGGCCACCAGCGCCGCGCGGCGGGTTTGAAGAATATGGCGGACCTTCTCGATCGCCTGGTCGATAATCCGCTTGATCTCCTCGTCAATCTCCCGCGTGGTTTGCTCGCTGTGCATCCGCGCGCGGGCGAAATCGGCCGCGTCGCCGAGCATCGACGCGTGGGCGTCCTCCCGGTAGTTCACGCGGCCCAGCCGGCTCATGCCGAAATCCATCACCATGCTCCGGGCGATTTCGGTCGCCCGCTGCAGGTCGTTCTGCGCCCCGGTCGAAACGTCCTCAAAAACCATTTCTTCGCCGACCGTGCCGGCCAGGAGCACCTGGATGCGGCTTTCCAGCTCGGATTGGGTCATCAGATAGCGGTCGCCCTCGGGTCGCTGCATCGTGTAACCCAGCGCCGCCAGACCGCGCGGAATGATCGAAACCTTGTGCACCGGATCGGTATTCGGCAGGCTGTGGGCCACCAGCGCGTGGGCCGATTCGTGATAGGCCACGCGCTCCTTTTCGTCGACGTGGATGATCCGCTGCCGCTTCTCGAGCCCGGCGGTCACCCGCTCGACGCCCTCGTTGAACTCGTCGATCGTGACCGCCGACTTTTCCTTGCGGGCGGCCAGCAGGGCGGCCTCGTTCACCAGGTTGGCCAGATCGGCCCCGACAAAACCCGACGTCAGGGCGGCCACCTTCCGCAGGTCCACCGATTCGTCGATTTTGACGTCGGCGACGTGGACCTTGAGGATGGCCTCGCGGCCGCGGATGTCGGGCCGGTCGACCAACACGTGGCGGTCGAATCGACCGGGTCGAAGCAGGGCCGGATCGAGGGTTTCGGGCCGGTTCGTGGCCGCCATCACGATCACGCCGCTGTTGGAGCTGAACCCGTCCATTTCGACCAACAGGGCATTGAGCGTTTGCTCCCGTTCGTCGTGCCCGCCGACGACACTGGAGCCGCGCGTCTTTCCCAGCGCGTCCAGTTCGTCGATGAACACGATGCAGGGCGAGCGGGTTTGGGCCTGCTGGAACATGTCGCGGACGCGGGCGGCGCCGACGCCGACAAACATCTCGACGAAGTCGGAACCCGAGAGGCTGTAAAACGGCACGCCCGCCTCGCCGGCGATCGCCCTGGCCAAGAGCGTCTTGCCCGTGCCCGGTGGGCCGACCAGGAGCACGCCCTTGGGGATCCGCCCGCCGAGGACGCGGAACTTGTCGGGTGTTTTGAGGAACTCGACCACCTCGCGCAGCTCGTCCACGGCCTCGTCGATGCCGGCCACGTCGTCGAAGGTGACGCTGACGTCCTCGGGGGCGACCAGCCGCCCGCGGCTGCGTCCGAAGGCCATGGCCCCGCCCGCCCCGCCCAGTCGACGCATCATCACGATGAAGAGGATGATGAGGACCGCCGTGATGGCCAAGAGCGGCAAATGCGCGCCCCAACCGCTGGGCGCCGCCTCGGCGGCCACGCTGCCCTCGGCATTGTTGAAGCCCTTCTCGTCCAACAATTGGAACAGACGATTGCCGTCTTCCTCCAACCCAACGCGGGGCGTGCGGATGGCGACGTTCTCCTGCGGCTCGGTTCGGCGTTCCTCGGGGGCGATGATCTGGCGGGTGAGGCGGCCGGTGATCTCGTAACGCCCGATCCGCACGTCGCGCAGATTCGAGTAGCGGACCGTCTGTTGGGCGCCCTCCACTTCCTCGACGACGTCGATGGCCGCGCCGGGGTTTTCTTGCGGGGCGCCTTGGGCAATAAGGCGGTGCAGATCGCCGTAGTTGAGGTCGACCGTCCCCGGCTTCGACGCCCAGATGCCGGTCATCAACACCAGCAGGATGCCCACCGGCACGGCGTACCAGAGGAAGTTGCCGCCCGGCGCGGAGGGCGTCTTCTCCGGCGCGGAACGTCGTGACTGATCTTCGTTGTCGTTGTCCATTCGGCGCACCTTGTCTTCTCACCGCTGCCACGAAACCTCAATTCAAACATACTATCCGACATCCGTGTAGGGCGGAACGAGGTCGCCGATCCGGGGCGGGCCTTGAAAACCGACCCAGTCGAGACAGCTGTTTCCCCGGGTTTGGAACGGCACGGAGGCCGTTCCCTACAGGCGGCCCTACAGTTCGCGACCCGACCGGGCTAGAATGGGCACTATGAGCGACCGCCCCACGCACGTTGCCGTACTGGGCTCCACCGGAAGCATCGGCCGGAACACCCTGGAGGTGATCGCCGGCTCGGCCGGCCGGCTCCGCGCCGCGGCGCTCTCGTCGCACCGCAACACGGCGCTCCTGCTGGAGCAGGCCAGGGCGTTTCGTCCCGCGACCATCGTCGTGACCGATCCGGTCGCGGCGGCTGGGCAGGATTGGTCCGAGTTGCCCCCCGGGGTCGAGCTTCTCGTTGGACCCGAGGCAATCACGCGCACGGTTACTTCTCCCGAGGTAGACGTCGTGGTCTCCGCCATTGTGGGAAGCGCGGGGTTGCTGGGCACGTGGGCGGCTTTGGAGTCGGGTAAACGGGTGGCTTTGGCAAATAAGGAAAGCCTGGTAATAGGGGGGTCCCTCATCACCAGGCTTGCGCGGCAGAACGGGGCCGAGATCCTCCCGGTCGATAGCGAGCACAGCGCGGTGTTTCAGGCTCTCCAGGCGGGCCGGCGGGAGGAGGTCCGTCGGGTGGTGCTCACCGCTAGCGGGGGGCCATTCCGCACGCTTTCGGATGAGCAGTTGGCCGGCGTGACCGTCCAGGACGCGCTGGCCCATCCCACCTGGGCGATGGGGCCGAAGATCACGGTCGATTCGGCCACGTTAATGAATAAGGCGCTCGAGGTGATCGAAGCCCGGTGGCTGTTCGACCTCGAACCCGACCAAATCGACGTGGTGATCCACCCGCAGTCGATCATCCATTCCATGGTAGAATACAGGGACGGTTCGATCATCGCGCAGCTCGGCCCCCCGGACATGAGGTTGCCGATCCAGTATGCCCTGTCGTGGCCGGCGCGATGGGAGGGTTTGGCCCCCCGGCTCGATTGGAGCCGCGCGTGGCGTCTGGATTTCGAGCCGCCGGACGGGGAGCGATTTGCCGCGATTGGATTGGGGCAGGAGGTGGCCCGGTCGGGCGGCACCGCCGGGGCGGTTCTCAACGCGGCCAACGAGGCGGCGGTGGCCGCGTTCCTGGCCGGCCGGCTTCCCTTTACCCGCATCGTGCCCGCGGCGCGCGCGGCACTGGACCATCACGATTTTGACCCCGACCCCAGCCTCGACCGGCTGCTTGCGCTGGACCGTTGGGCCCGCGAGGAGGTAGCACGTTGGATCCGTTCCTGATCGGTCATTGGTTTTTCGAGCTCGGCACCTGGGAGTGGGTGATCGATCCGGGCGCGTGGCTCGTCATCCTCGAGGTGGTCCTGGGGCTGGGCATGGTGATTTTCGTCCACGAGTTGGGCCATTTCGCCGTGGCCAAGCTCTGCGGCGTGAAATGCGAGAAGTTTTACCTCGGCTTCGACATCGCCGGCTACAAGCTGTGCAAGTTCCGCAAGGGCGAAACGGAGTACGGCATCGGCATCCTGCCCTTGGGCGGCTACGTGAAGATGCTCGGCCAAGAGGACAACCCCTCGCGGCTCAAGGAGGAGCTCGAGCGGGCGAAGACCGCCCAGGCGGCCGGCCAGACCGGCGCCGCCGACAAGGACGATGAACCACTGGACATCGCGGCGGCGGAGGCGGCCCTATACGATCCCCGCAGCTATCTGGCCAAGAGCGTGCCCAAGCGCATGGCCATCATCTCGGCCGGCGTGATTATGAATTTGATCTTCGCGGTCGTCACGGCCGCGGTGGCTTATGGGCTGGGCGTGGAGAAGACCGCTTGCGAGGTGGGCAATCTCCAACCGGGCTCTCCCGCCTGGCAGGCGGACCTTCGGCCGGGCGATCGGATCGTCGAGATCGGCGGCGAGCCGGTCCGCGCGTTCGACGATCTGAAGGCCAAGGTCTTCTTGAGCAAACGCGGCGAAGCCGTGCCCATCGTCGTCGAGCGCCCCGGTTTGTCGGAGCGGACGACGATAAACCTTCATCCCGATCGCTCCGGGCTGATGGCGATGATCGGGATCGGTCCGACGTTCAAAACGACGTTGCTCGACAGCGACAAGATCATGGCGTGTCTGCCGGGTTCGCCGGCGGCGGCCGCCCAGCCGGCCTTCAAACACGGCGATCGGATCGTCGCGATCGACGACGTGCCCATCGCGGACCACCACGAGCTTCGCCGGCAATTGGCCTCGAAGCCCGACGGATCGCTGGCGATCACGGTCGAGCGACTTCCGAAGGACGCGGCCCCGTCGGCCGAGAATCCGCCCGAGCCCGAGCGGGTCGCGATCGAGGTCGCGCCGCGGCCGATGCGGCGGTTGGGCCTGGTGATGACGATGGGACCCATCGCGGCGATCCAGGAGCATTCGCCCGCGGTCGAGGCGGGGCTCATGCCGGGCGACCGGATCACGGCGATCGACGACCAGCCGGTGGGCGATCCCATGACGCTCGCCGATCGACTTCGACGCCGCGCGGGCGAGACCGTTTCGCTCTCGGTGGAACGGCACGGCAAGACGATATCGGTTCCGGTCGCGCTGCGTCCGACCGAGACGATCCATCAACCCCCGTCGAAGGATAGCCCGATCGACGTGCCGGCCTTGGGCGTGGCCATCGCGGTCGGCAACACGATTGCCGAAGTGTTGCCCGGCAGTCCGGCGGATCGGGCCGGGGTGAAGCCGGGGGCGAAGCTCGTCCAGGCGACGATCAAGCCGCCCGACAAGAAGGCGCTTGAGGCCCTGGGCTGCAACAGGCAAGACCGGAAGCTCTTTCCGAAGGAGAGCTACGAGTTTGACGACGAGAAGGCCTTCTGGCCGGCGTTTTTCCACGAGTTCCAGGGGTATCCCGCCGGCACGAAGGTCGAATTGACGGTGGCTCGGGACGGCCAGGAAAAGATGGTCACGCTCGAAGGGGCGGAATCGACCGACTGGTTCAATCCGGAGCGAGGGTTCCGCCTGGAGGCGCTCGGCTACACGCGCCAGGCGTCGTCGCTGGGCGAGGCGATTTCGCTGGGAGCGAAGGAAACGTGGGAGTCGGCCACGCAGGTTCTGCTCATTCTGGAGCGGCTCCGCACGGGCGACGTCTCGCCCAAGTCGCTGGGGGGACCGGTCATGATCGCCAGGGCGGCGGGGGCCCGGGCATCCATGGGGCTCTCCCATTTCCTGCTTTTTTTGACGCTCTTGGGCGCGAATCTGGCCGTGCTCAATTTCCTGCCCATCCCCGTGCTCGACGGCGGGCACATGGTCTTCCTCGCCTGGGAAGGCATCCGCGGCAAGCCGGCCGACGAACGGGTGCAGATCGGCCTGAGCTACGTCGGCCTCCTGCTGCTGGTGGCCTTGATGGTCTGGGTGTTCGCGTTGGATTTCGCGTGGATCCCGCGGGAATAGGAACGCTCGAAGAGAGTAATGTGATTCACCACGGAGACGCGGAGGAGAAGGCTGAGTGCCACTGGCTGCCAGTGCCCGGATCCCATGGACTAGCACTGGCGTAGAGTGGCACACGTTGCGAGGGGCGACGGGGATGCTCTATTGTCCAATCGGATCGACGCGGCTCGTGGGGATGGCGATCCTGGCGATGCTGGGGTGCCACTGGCTTTGCCAGTGCCATGCAGCGGGGATCGGCAAAGGGGACAGTCCCTTTTGCGCCGACGCGAAGATCGGGGCTGTCCCCGGCGGCGAGATCGAGTCGTCGCGCGAAATCCTCCGCTCGTTGGGCATGGACCTGGGGTTGCTCGATACGCTCCGCGACCGGACGCGCATTGGCCACGAGGAGCGGGAGTGCTTTTACCAGATGCTCGCCGCGGTGGGCCGCGCCCGGCCGGGCCAGCTTGCCGAGGCCGCGCGGCAACGACTTGCGGACGCCGGGTCACGGTTCGATAGCGTGGTCCCGCTGTTCAACGATCCAGACGCCCAACGCGGCCGACTCGTCCTATTGACGGGCACGGCGCGGCGGATTACTCGCGTCAGGGTGGACGAGCCGGACGTGGTCGAGCGGTTTGGGATCGACCACTACTTCGAGCTGTATCTGTTCACCGACGACTCGCAACAGAATCCGTTGGTCTTTTGCGTCCGCGCGATCCCCGAGGGGATGCCCACCGGCGAGGGACCACGGTACGCCGAGCGGATCGAGGTGGCCGGGTTCTTTTTGAAGAGTTGGGCGTATCGCAGCGTCGCGCAGCGGGAGAATCCCGGCGCGGCCCGGCAACTGGCCCCGCTTCTCGTCGGCGGCGACGTCCGTCGGAGGCCGGCGCCCGAGCCGGGCGGTTGGGGCGCGGTCGGCGCGGTGACGGGTGGGTTGTTCCTCCTGGTGTTGGCCGCCGTTGCGATCCTTTTGCGTCGGGCCAGCCTTGCCGACCGCCGCTTCCGCCGGGAGATCCTCGGCCGTTTCCGCGAACCGGACGGGGGGGTGAGAGAACCACGGATAAACACGGATAAAGTGAAGGGAAGAGAACCGCGGATGAACGCGAATGAACGCGAATAAACTTGAAAGGGGACAGAGACAAATTGAAGAATAGAGTGAATAATCGAGAACTCGACGCCCCTGTCCCCGCCTCCTCTCCCCTCATTCGCGTCCATTCGCGTTCATTCGCGGATCCTTTCTCGTCTCTTATCTCCCCCTTCATCCGTGTTCATCCGTGTTGATCCGTGGTCTGTTTTCCTCGTTCTTCTCTCCGTGTCTGGGCAGTATTGTCGGGAAGGCGCCCGCGTCAACGCGACAACCGACACGACCGTTTTTTTCGGTCCGGCGGCGCCGCGCGAGCCGCGCCAGGCGACAAAGGCGGTTTGACGGCCGCCGGTTCGCAACGTAGAGTTCAATGGCGATTCCGTGCCCGTGGCCGCCCTCGCGGCGGCGCGCGTCCGAAAACGAGCGGCATACCGTCTGGAAGAACGTAGGATTGTGTGGAAGCGCAGGCGTTTGCCTGGCTACGCGGTCAAGGGCAACGAGGTCAAGGTGCATCATGTCGCAAGTAATGGACAGTTCGACGGACACGTTTTTTGACCGACGCAGCCCGACCCCGGCCGTCGGCGCTCCGACCGGCGAGCGGCGTCAATTCGCCAACAGCCACGAGGAGCTTTCGCCGGAGGCGCGGGAGCTTGCCCACGCGATTGACGGCTACAAGCTGCGTCATCGCCGCCGCTTCATCACGTACGAGGAGATGTTGTCGGTGATCACGTCGCTGGGCTATCACAAGTAGGGTCGCCGGCCGTCTTTTGCCCCCGGAAGAGCGACTCGCGCAGCCGCCGCGCCGACAAGAGACCGACGGCGCGTCCCTCGGCGTCCACGACCTGGGCCATGGTTTGCCCCTCGTTCTCCATCCGGACCAGCGCCGCCAAGTACGTGTCGCTCGCGGCGATTTCCAGCAGTGGGCGGATCGGGCCGACCGTTTCCGAAGGTGACAACTGCGCCTCGAACACGCGGACGTAGCCTGCCGGCGCGTCGTCGTTCTCGGGGTTGGCGATGGGCACATCCGCCATTCCGTGCCAACGGGCCAGGCGCAAGACCTCGTCCTTATCCGCGTCGCCGGGCGCGATGGGCAGATCGGCCAGCGGCGTGGCCGCGTGGGAAACGGGTTCGGTGGCCAGCGCGAACATCCCCCGCGCCAGACGCTGCTGCGCCGGATGAACGATGCCCGCCTCGTGTCCCTCGTCGAGCACCCGTTCCAACTCGCGTCGCGCCAGGGCCAGACGAACCCGCTCCGGCGATTGGCCGAGGAGCCGGGCAATCAGGGCATTGAGACCCCACAATAGCGCGCTTACGGGAAGAAACAGCACAACAAACACGCCAAAGAGAGGACCGCCCAGCCGGAGCAATCGGTTGGGCGCGTGAAGAAAAAAGTTTTTCGGCAACAACTCGCCGTAAAGGAACAGCACCGGCGCCAGCAGGAGCGGCGCCGCCATCTCGGCGACGGGTCGATCGGGGCCAAACCACAGATGCATTCCCATCACGATCGCCAGCGACACCAGGTAGTTGGCCACGTTATTGCCCACCAGCGACGTCGCCACGAACAGGCTCGGCCGGTTGGCCAACCAGACCAGCGATCGCGCCACCGCGTCGCCCCCCAACGCATCCAACACGAGCCGCACGCGGACGACCCGGTAAAAGCCCGTCTCCGAGCCGCTGAAAAACGCGCTTAGGAGCAAACCTCCAGCCGCCAGCACGAGCACCAGCGCGATCATGGCGAGGGTCCCTCCGTATCCGTCCGGCGGAGTTCGGCCAGCAACTGGCCCCGGTCGGGCACGTCGAGCACGGTGAACGTGAACGGGCCCCAGCGGCACTGGTCTCCCGTTTCGGGCAGTCGTTCGAGGACCTCTTGAATGACGCCGGCCACCGTGACGCTCTTGCTCGGCGGACGCTCGACCTGAAAAAAACGCACGAGCCGGCGGAGGCTGGTCATGCCGGTGACGTGCCACACGCCCGGCGCGTGTTGCCGGATGGGCACGCGCTTCAGCAGGCGTTCGCTCCGGCTCGGGGCGTACGTGAAAATCGTGTCGAGCACGTCGTCGAAGGTGAACACGCCGATCGTCTCGCCGAACTCGTTCACCACGGCGGCCACGTGGGAGTTCCGCTCGCGCATCTGTTCGAGCACGGCGGCCACGGTCGTGCACCAGGGGACGTACACCACGGGCTCGGCGTCGCGATCCAGGCGCGCCGCGTCCAGGCTGGATTGGCGTTGAAGATCAACCGCCGCGGCCACCTCGTCGCCGTCCGGTTCCGTGAGGAGAAGATAGCCGCTGGCCGGTATCCACCCGCCGAGGTCCGCCCGCGAAACGGGAGGGCGGAACGCCCGAAACCGCGTGCGGGGGCGCATGAGCTCGTCCGCCCGGATCTCGGAGAGCGACACGATGCTCCGCAGCACGTTCTGTTCTTGGGCCAGGAGCGAGGCATCGTCGGTGGAGAGCTTCACGGCCCGTTCGAGGTCGGCCACGCGGAGATAGGGTTCCGGCCGGAAGCCGGGCCAGAAGAGCCTCATGGACAGGAGATTCGCCCAGCGAAAGCACGGCATGATCGGGTCCAGCAGCCGAACCATGACGGACAGCGGCGCGGCGTGGATGGTCGCAATGGCGCGGGGCGCCAGCACCGCCAGGCTCTTCGGCAACATCTCGCTCAGAACGATCAAGGCCAGAAGCGCCGCAACCGCGAAGACGCCGGCGGCGGTCGCGCGCCCCGCGCGTTCCAGTCGCAGGCTCGTGATCGACGCCAACGAGAAGTAGGCCACGTTTACCAGCAGGTTCCAGAAGAGGATGGCCGTGAGCAGCCGATCGGGTTGGTCCAGGAGCGCGGCGCCCAACTGCTGGGCGCGGTTACCCCGCGCCATCGCGCGGACGTCCTTGCGGCGCAACGAGAACCACGCCGCCTCGCTGGCCGAACAAAATCCCGACGCGATGACCAACACGCTCATCGCCACCAGCCACGGCAGATGGGCGATCAAAAGGGTCATGGCGGTGGCTCGCTAACGCGAAGGAAATCGGAAGGACGAAACCCGAATGACGAAAGAAGGACGAAGTCCGAAGAATGAAACGAGCATCGCGACACGGGCAGTGCGAAGCCGCGAGCGGTCCCGCCTTCTCCCCAATCCCTAATCCCCAATCCCTCTCCCTCACTCTTCATCCGCCGTGGTGCGCCCCGTGGCGACGTCGAATTCGAAAATCGCCGGCACGAGCATCGCCGCGGTCATGAACCCGTAGGCCGCGGCGGTGACCAGGAACACCGACAGCGTTTGGTGCAGCAGAAAGCTCGTGATCGCGTAGAACGTGGCGAACGGGCAGACGAACGAGGCCACGCCAATGGCCGTCGAGGGGTTACGGGCGCCCAGGGCCACGTAGAGACCGATCCCGCCGCCCACGGTGAAGGCCAAAAACGGCTGCAACTGCGCCTGGAACGATCCGCTGAAGGCGACCATCATCCTCATGCAGGTGGCCACGCCGACAAACAGGAAGAACAACGTGCCTAGGCTCGTGGCGATGGCGCTG
>JAFGDS010000099.1 GCA_016931995.1 Pirellulales bacterium | reverse complement strand
GGCAGTTCTTTCCCAAAGGAACCGACTTCGCGCGGATCAGTCGCCACGCGGTGGCCCGCGCGGAACAACTACTCAACGAACGCCCCCGAAAACGACTCGGCTACCGAACCCCCGCGGAAGTCCATCCGCTTGGGGACGTTGAGCGTCAGGTATTCCGTGTGGGATTTCATTCATTCCTCTTCGAGCTTGTTGTACCAGTTGACCTTCAGAAAGACCGAGGTGGCCGCGATGACGACCACGGACGCGGCCAGGGCGGGCCAGTCGCGGATCACCAGGTAGATCGGCGCGACGATCAGGCCCATCTGCCAGATCGTGCCCACCACGACGTTGACCGCGTCGCGGGGTAAATCCGTGTTCTTGCGGAACGCGGGGTCCTCGGCGGCGACCTTCGCGTGGATTGGTCCCCAGAAGCCCCAGGGGCGGACCCGGCGGTAGAACGATTTGAGCACCTCCTCGTCGTCCGGCTCGGTGCATAGGCTGGTGACGACGGCGGCGACCGTGCTGAGAACCAACACGAGGGGGAAGATGGCGATCACCAGGGGGAAATGGTCGGCGCGCTGGGCGAACCACGCGCACCAGTCCGGCGCGGCCAGCTCCAGGGCCTTTTCGAAGAACGTGGCCGCGGCGATGCCCGAGATCATGCCGGCGAAGTAGCCGTAACCGTTGAACCGCCACCAGTACCACTTGAGCACGTTCGAGGCGATGTAACCGGAGCCCAGCCCGACGGTGATCCATTTGAGGATCGCGTCGATCGATTCGACGTAGAGGCCGAAGAAAATGCCGATGACCACCACGGCGATCGAGGCGATGTAGCTTGCCCAGACGTAGTGCCGCGGCGAGGCGTCGGGCCGGATGTACCGTTTGTAGACGTCGTTAACGGCATAGGACGCCCCGGCGTTCACGGTGCAACTGAACGTGCTCATGAACGCGGCCAGGAGGCCGGCGAGCGTCAGCCC
Organism: Pirellulales bacterium; assembly: GCA_016931995.1. Classification (GTDB taxonomy): domain Bacteria; phylum Planctomycetota; class Planctomycetia; order Pirellulales; family Thermoguttaceae; genus JAFGDS01. Next base: position 62,940 of record JAFGDS010000099.1, on the reverse strand, counting down.
GACCACGCCGGGCGCGAGCCGGTGGCCGAGGACATAGGGCAGGATGAACTCGAAGTCGCGCCCGCCGCCGTCCTTGGGGGGAATCATGTCCGGCGCGCTGGTGTAGCAGGCCAGCGCGAGCACCGTGACGCCGGCGATGAGGAGATACCTCGGGACGAAGAGCACGGCGGACGAGCAGAAGCTCATCAGCGCGGCTTCGCGGGGGCTGCGCGTCGAGAGGATCTTCTGCATGTCGTAGTTGGGGTTGGGGCCCGCCATGCTGTTGAGGATGCCCTTGAGGAGGATCAACATGAAGAACGCGCCGAAGAGGGAATACCCTTGCGCGTGGACCTCGTCGGCCGCGGGCTCGAAATGGCCCGACCAGTCCAGATCGAGCGTCCAGCCGAAGAAGAGGTCGCCCCAGCCCTCGGGCGTCGCCGCGGCGATTGCCTCGGGGCCGACGTGCGTCATGGCCACCGCGGCGACCAACACGCAGGCGACGGCCATGATGGCGAACTGCAAGAGGTCCGTCACCACGACGCTGTACATGCCGCCGGCGATGACGTAGAGGGTCGTCACGCCGGTGAAGAGCAAGGCGTATTGGTTCGCCGTGAGCCCCCACTGGAAAAAGGTCACCGAGAACGTGCCGATCGGCTTGAAGGCGTAGGCCTGGAAGGCGATCACGCTCACGAGGGCGAAGAGGACGACGCTCAGGTGCGAGAGCTCGCCGCCGGCGCGGTCGCCGAAGCGGGTGCGGATCCACTCGGCCCCGGTCATCACGCCCGAGCGGCGCAGCCACACCGACAGGTACACCATCAGGAAGACCTGATTGAACGTCGGCCAAAGCCAGGGGATCCAGGCGCTTTTAAGTCCATAGAGGAACAGAATGACGACCATCCACGACGTGCCGGTGATGTCGAACATGCCCGAGGCGTTGGCCACGCCGAGGTAGTACCACGGGATGGTCTTTCCACCGAGGAAGTAGGCGTCGATGTTGTGCTTCGCCCAGCGCGAGACCACCAACCCGGCCGCGACAACGGCCACGAGATAGGCGACGACGATGACGACGTCGATCGGATGGAGTTGCACGGGAACCTCCAGTCAAAGAGCCGCGCGAACACAATCGTCGCCGGGATGGGCGGCGAATAAAAACGTGAAGGAACCGCGGATGAACGCGGATGTACGCAGATAACAGGAAAAGGCAGACGTCATCAATCTATCGCCGGTCATCCGCGTGCATCCGCGTTTATCCGCGGTCTCTTCCTTTAACCATGAGATCCTTCGCCGCGCTCAGGATGACCGTCTATCCAGATAATGTGGCGTCGCGTTATCGCGGCAACGTTAGAACACCTTCGAATGGGCTTTGGTAAACGCGATGAGTTCCTCCACGCGGGCAAACGCCAGGCACGAGCAGGTGTCGGCCGCGCCGTAGTAGATGGCCAGCCGGCCGGTCGGCGGGTCGCACAGCGCGGCGCAGGGGAAGACCACGTTGGGCACGTGGCCGCAGACCTCGTAGTCCGCCTCGGGCGTTTGCAGGTGCTGGTTGGTCCGGTAAAGAACCTTCCAGGGCTCGTCCAGGTCGAGCAGGGCCGCGCCGACGCTGTAGACGAACCCGTTGCACGTGTCCATCACGCCGTGGTAGATCAGGAGCCAGCCTTCGGTCGTCTCGATGGGGATGGGCCCCGCGCCGATCTTGGTCCGCTGCCACCACTGCCCGTGCTCGTCGCCGCCGCGCCCCATCACCCGGCGATGGCGGCCCCAATGGCACATGTCGGGGCTCTGGCTCAGGTAGATGTCGCCAAAAGGCGTGTGGCCGTCGTCGCTCGGGCGGCTGAGCATCAGGTAATTGCCCCCGACCTTGCGAGGGAAAAGCACGCCGTTGCGGTTGAAGGGCAAGAAGGCGTTCTCTAGCCGGCGGAACCGCCGGAAGTCCCGCGTCTGGGCGATGCCGATCGTCGGCCCGTTGTGCCCGCTGCACCACGTGACGTAATATGTCCCGTCGATCCGGCACACCCGCGGGTCGTAGGCGTAGGCCGCGTGGTTGGCCCCCGTGTCGTCCTCGTCGAAGCGGAGGGGCTCGGGTTCGATCCGCCAACGGATTCCGTCCGGGCCGCGGCCGGCGTGCAGATGGGGATAGCGGTTCTTCGATTCCGTGCGGAAGACGCCGGCGAATCCGCCATCGAAAGGCACTACGGCGCTGTTGTAAATCCCCTGGATGCCCGGCATGGGGTTGCGGGGGAGCACCGGGTTGCCGGAGTAGCGCCAGAGGACGTCCAAACATCCCGCTGGCTTGTCTTCCCAGGGGATATGGGGCAGGGGGTCTCCGAGAGCCGCGGGGTGTGTCATAATGGTAGCCGCCCGTGTGGAAAAAAGAGGCAGATGGCCCGTCTCGTGCGTCGCTGAGTGCCACTGGCTCCGCCAGTGCCGTGTAATACCCCGGTTTGAGCACTGGCAGAGCCAGTGGCACACGGGTGACGTGGCCCCATTGTAGCCGGCGGACACCCCGCGACAACTAGTGCGGTGATTCACGCTGTTGGGGGCTTATTCAGTGAGTGCCACGGGCTCCGCCAGTGTGGGATATCACGTGATTCCCCACGACGACTCGCACTGGCAGAGCCAGTGGCACTCAAAAGACGGCTTTCAGTACGATCCCATAATTCGGAATCACTACACTAGCAGCCGGACGACGCTCCCCCGCATGACCAACGAACCCCGCTTGCCCCTGGTCGTCCCGCTCACGCCCGCCGGGCGCGGGGCCATTGCCGCGCTGCTGGTGGCGGGGCCGAGGGCGGTCGAGCTGGTCGAGGCGGTATTCGTGGCCAACTCGGGCCGGCGGCTCGCCGAAGCCCCGAGCGACCGGATCGTGGTGGGCCGATTCGTCCAGGAGGGCGTGCCCGGCGAGCCGCTGGTTGCCCGGCGGATCGCGGACGATCGGGTCGAGCTCGACGGCCACGGCGGCGCGGCGGCCGTCGCCCGACTCGAGCGGGCACTCGTTCGCCGCGGAGCAAAATCCTCGTCCTGGGCGGATTGGATTGCCCTGGACGAGCCCGACCCGCTTCGGGCCGACGCCGCGGTGGCCCTGGCCAAGGCCCCCACCGCACGTTCGGCGGGGATCCTGCTCGACCAGTATAACGGGGCGCTTCGCCGGGCATGGGACGCCCTCCGCGCCGCGCTCGAAGGCGGCCAGATAGCGACCGCGCAGTCGCGGCTCGCGCTGCTGCGGGGGCGTGCCGTGCTGGGCCGGCATCTCGTCGAGCCGTGGCGGGTCGTCCTGGCCGGCGCGGCCAACGTCGGCAAAAGCAGCCTAATGAACGCCTTGATGGGCTACCGGCGCGCGATCGTGCATCCCACGCCAGGTACCACCCGCGACGTGGTCCGCGCGACTGCGGCCATCGACGGCTGGCCGGTCGAGCTGAGCGATACGGCGGGGCTTCGTCCGGGCGGCGATCCCGTGGAACGGGCGGGGGTGCACCTCGCCCAGGATCGGATTGAAGCGGCCGATCTGGTGGTCTGGGTGCTCGACGCCGCGCGGCCGGGACTCTCTCGCGCGTGCGTTGTCGGCCGGGAGGCGAACCGTTCGCTTATCGCGTGGAACAAGACCGATCTGGCGCCGATGCCGGCCGACGGTCCGCCGGGCTTGGCCACCGTGGCCGTGACGGGCGAGGGCGTCGAGTCGCTGTTGGCGGCGATCTCCCGCCGTCTCGTACCCGAGCCGCCGCCGCCCGGCGAAGCCGTGCCCTTCACCGCCGAACAAGCGACGTCTCTCGATCGCGCCGCCACCCATCTGGCCGCCAACCGCGCGGACAAAGCGTTGCGCGAGCTGACACGCGCCGCGTCGCTTCGCTCACGGTGAGCCTTGGGAGCCCGCGCCGGAATCCGACAGGGTCAAGCCGGCCAGCGGCTTGGCGTGTGGCCCGCCGCTGAGGGAACCACGGATCTTCGGTTACTGAGTCCGAAGGTCGCTGGTTCGGGTTCAGCGGTGTGCGGTTCAAACTGAGTGACGGTTTGCCCCCCGCGATCTCACATTGCCCATCCTATTGGCCGGTTGACGCCCCTGCGGGGGGATGGTGGCATGGCAGAGTCATCGTGCGATGAGAGGGGCGTCGTCCATGAAAGACGTGTTGCTACGAGTCTTCGGTGCAATCCCTGCCGCGTTGGCAGGCGTCGGCTCGACCCTGGCGTTGACCCAAGATCCGCGGGCCCTCTTCCTTGTGGCCGCGGGTTGGCTGGGCAACGAAACGCTTCAAGCGTTCCGCGCCGAGTCGCAAGGCAAGAACCTCGATGAGACGCGGGAGGTTCTTTTCCGCGTTGCCCGTGACCTGGCGAGTCGAAAGACGGTCGCCGAGCAGGTCGCACTTTCCGAGGGACTCGACCTGGCCGGCCTCGACCCCGAAAGCAGCGACTTCCCCCACCGTAACAGCTTAGCGGATTGAAGTGTTTACGGCGGTAGGCTGGGGAGTATTCCGGTTTTCAGGTATTCGGCCAAGGCATTGGTGATTGTTTTGAGGGGATCGTGACCGCGTTGTTTCAACGTCCGATAGACGCTCATCAACACCGCCTGCGTATCGGCGCCGCACTCGCTCCGGTTGCCGTGGCTGTTCTTGCGGATAACGACTGCCGGGCGGATTGCCCGTTCGGCCGCGTTGTTGTCGAAAGGCACGGCCGGGTTGTCGAGAAACGTGAACAGGTCGGCGCGATGACGACGAAAACGTTTCAACAACCGCCGGGCTTGTTTATCGTTCCACGGCGTGGCCATCAATGCGTCGAGCCGCGCGTGCAGTCGATCCCGCCGACGGACGTATTCCGGCGACGTCCGGTCGGCCCAGCGGCTCAGGCGGATGGCGTCGCGGATCAATCGCCGCAGTTTCTTGGCGAATTCCGGCCATTCGGGCGAGGGGCTCTTGTAACGCTCGACGTGTTCCAGGTCGCGCAGCAAGTGCGCCAAACAGACCTGACGCGCCGAGCAGACCACCGCGTTGTACGGCCCCCAGAAATCGCTGACCAGCGTGCCGCGAAACGCCTTGCGGAAAAATCGCGCCACCACGGGCCGGCCGCGACGACGGTCGATCAGGTAGCAAGTCAGACGCGGCGTGGTGAAGCACCACAGCCAATGGCCGCGGCCGCCGCGTCCCCTCGTGCCCCGCCTTTTGGCCCGGCTTTTTGCGGCGCCGCGGCGTGTTGGGCTTTTGGTGAATCGGCTTCATCCCCGAGGGCGTGGCCGGCGAACTGACCGACGCGCACTGGCCCCGCGACCGCCGCAACCGCGAGGCCAGTTCCCAAAGCGCGAAGATGACCGCCTCCTTGCCCCGCGCGTAAATCGCCCGCGCCTCCTCGGCCGTCAAGTCCGGTCCCAACGCAAAATCGAGAACACCGCTCGTCGTCATGGCATTGGCCGCCTGCTGCCCTGTGTGTGCCCAATGTCATAACGCATCCCCTCAAAATCACAAAGATCAACTTCAAACGGCTAAACTGTTACCCGTCCGACTTGTCAGTCATAGGAACCTCCGGAACGATACCGCAAAATCCGCATCCCAATCAAACGTACCCGTCTTGCACCAATCGTCAAGACCGTGGTGATCCTAAAACTTTGCATCAAAGATTGCTACCCAACCAATGGGTAGTCGGAGTGCGATTCGTCGCGGCCTAGAAAACCGCAGAATCCGTCAGTTTTCACTGACAGGGGCGTGATACTGTACCACTACCCGCTGCCCCCGTCGGTAGCCCAGGCGGGCTGCCACGGCTATACTGAACGGTTTGTCGGCCAAGCAGCGTTTGCGGCGACATGATCCAACTCGACCACATCGCGAAAGTCTACCCGAGAGCCGACGGGCTGGTCCACGCGCTGGTGGGCGTGAATCTTGAAGTTCCGCGAGGGCGGTTCGTGGCGATCCGCGGACCCAGCGGGTGCGGTAAATCGACGCTCCTGTCGATCGTCGGCGCCCTGGGTTCGCCCACCTCCGGTCGGGCGGTCGTCGCCGGCGAGGATCTCGCGGCCCTCTCGCCCGGCGGCAAGGCGCGGTTTCGCGCCCGGACGATCGGATTTGTCTTCCAGATGTTCCATCTGCTGCCGTATCTGACGGTGCTGGAAAACGTTGTGGCCGCGGTCTCGCCCGAGCACCGCGCCGACGGCGTCCGGCGGGCCGTGGAACTCCTCAGCCGCTTCGGCCTGGCCAGGCGGCGGGGGCACCGGCCGGCCGAACTCAGCGCCGGCGAGCGGCAGCGGACGGCCATTGCTCGGGCGATGGTCAACCAGCCCGCCGTCCTGCTGGCCGACGAGCCGACCGGCAACCTCGACCCAGACAACGCCTCGGAGGTCATGGCCATCCTGGCCGATTACCATCGCCAAGGCGGGACGGTCCTCCTGGTCACCCACGACGAGGCCGCCACGGCCGTTGCCCAGCAGGTCATCCTCATGCGCGACGGCGCCATCGAGGACGCCGCGCGAACCTGAAGCCGACCTGGCGCGTCCCACAAGGAACGGCCCGCCCTTGGCGGGCAGGGGCCCACCAGGGTATGATCCTTGGAATGCGGCGACTCGTCGCCGCCATCCAAATGGGGACAATGCCATGACGCGAATCGCCATACTCGGGGCCACGGGCTACACCGCGGTGGAGCTAATCAAGATCCTGCTGCGCCATCCGGGGGCCCAGATCGTCGCCCTGACGAGCCGCCAGGAGGGCAATCCCCACGTGGCCATGATCCACCCGTCCTTGAGCGGCCGGCTCGACCTGTGCCTCGAAAACATGGGACCCGCGGAGGTGGCCGCTCGAGCCGAATGCGTGTTCAGTTGCTTGCCTCACGGCGTGACCGCCTCGCTGGTGCCCCATCTATTGGCGGCCGGCTGCCGCGTGGTCGATTTCAGCGCCGATTACCGCCTGAACAGCCCCGAGGTTTTCGCCCAATGGTACGGCGAGAAGCACGCCGACCCGGACCGGCTGGGCCACGTCGTCTACGGCCTGCCCGAGTTGTTCCGCGAGGACATCCCCGACGCCCCGCTGGTGGCCAATCCGGGCTGCTACCCCACGTCGGCCATTTTGGCGCTCGCGCCGCTGTTGAAGGCCGGGCTGGTCGAGCCCACCGACATCATTATCGACTCGAAAAGCGGTGTCTCCGGCGCGGGCCGCACGCCCAAGCTGACCACTCTCTACACCGAGTGCAACGAGAGCATTTCGGCCTATAACATTGGCCGCCATCGCCACACGCCCGAGATCGAGCAGATTCTTGGCACGGCGGCCGGCGCGCCGGTCGAAGTGATCTTCACGCCGCATCTCGTGCCCATGGACCGCGGCATTCTCACAACGGCCTACGCCCGGCCCATCGGCCCGCTGACCGAGGAGAAGCTTCTGGACGTGTTTCGCGAGTTCTACGCCGACGAGCCGTTTGTCCGCGTGGTGAACCATCTGCCGGGCACGAAAGACTCCGTGGGAACGAACTTCTGCGACGTGACGGCGCGGATCGTCCGCGACCGCGTGCTCGCGATAAGCTGCCTGGATAACCTCGTCAAGGGCGCCTCGGGCGCGGCCGTGCAGAACTTCAATTTGATGTACGGGCACCCGGAGACGACGGCGCTGTGAAGTCGATCTGGACACGTACCGAGAACGCCGAACAACCTCGTCATGCTGAGCGCAGCGAAACATCTCGATTCGTTCATCGTTGATGAGATCCTTCGCTTCGCTCAGGATGACGTGGAAAGGTGAATTCAGTCTCGAAGCAGGCGATTCGTTTTACTGCGAAGCCGCAAGCGGCTTGTTTCTTTTGGATGAACGACGATTATGTCCCATGAAATCCCCCGCGGATTCCGGATGGCCGGCGTGCATTGCCGGTTGAAGACGAACCCCGAGAAACCCGACCTGACGCTGGTCGAATCGGAAACGCCCGCCGTGGCCGCGGGCGTGTACACGCAAAACCTCGTCCACGCCGCGCCGGTGGCCCTCGATCGCCAGCGAACGCCAAGCGATCGGATCCGCGCGGTGGTGATCAACTCGGGCAACGCGAACGCCTGCACGGGCGAGCGGGGGATGGACGACGCCCGGCGGATGGCCGCCCTGGCCGCCGCCGTCTGCGGGGCCGCGCCCGAGGAGGCCCTGGTCATGTCCACCGGCGTGATCGGCCATTTCCTGCCGATGGACAAGATCGAGCAAGGCATCGCCGCCGCCGCGGTCAAGCTCGGCGCGTCGCCCCGGAATCTCGAATCCGCCGCCCGAGGCATCCTCACCACCGACACCGTGCCGAAGATCGCCAGCCGCGTGGTTGCCGTGGACGGGCGCGAGATCCGCGTGACCGGCTTCGCCAAGGGCGCGGCGATGATCGGCCCGAACATGGCCACGCTGCTGGGCCTCGTGCTTTCCGACGCGCTGCTTTCGCCCCAGACGGCTCAAGACGCGCTGACCGCCGCCGTGGACGACTCGTTCAACTGCATCAGCGTCGAGGGTCACACGAGCACCAACGACACCGTCCTGTTGCTAGCCAATGGCGCGGCCGGCGGCGAGCCGCTTGCCGGCTCCGCGCTGGCGAAGTTTCAAAACGCCCTGGGCGAAGTCTGCGGCGAGCTTGCCCGGGCGATTCCCGCCGACGGCGAGGGCGTTACCCACCTCGTCACGCTCGACGTCGCCGGCTGCGCCACCAAGGCCGACGCGAGGAAGATCGCCAAGACCGTGGCCGAAAGCGCCCTGGTGAAAACCGCCATCGCCGGGGCGGACCCGAATTGGGGCCGGATCGTCTCGGCCGCCGGATACGCCGGCGTGCCGCTCGATCCCGACCGGATCAGCCTGCGGGTGAACGGAACGCTGCTGTTTGACAGTGGCGCTCCCGTCGATTTCGACGCGGCGGCCGTGTCCGCCTCGATCCGCGCCCAGCGCGACGTTCACGTCGATCTTCGGTTTGGCGAAGGCGCCGCGTCGATCCGATTCTGGACCACCGATCTGACGGCCGAATACGTCCGCCTCAACGCGGATTATCATACCTGAGCATTCCACCATCTGTCTGAGAGCCTATCCGAGAACCCGGACAACATCGTCATGCTGAGCGAAGCGAAGCATCTCAACTTTGACGCCAACGAGATCCTTCGCTTCGCTCAGGATGACGCGTCGTCTGGGTGAGGGTTCTGGGATAGGCTCTAATACGCGGCGTGCTCCATCGCCGTCTCGACGTACGCTTCGAGATTCTCGATCGGCGTGCCGTATTCGAGGAAATCCGCGGACTGAAGGATGAACTTTCCGCCGGGCTTGCCCGCGGTGATCGTCTCCTCGGTCTTGCGCTTCACCTCGTCGATCGTGCCCTTTTGGAGGACGTTCACTTGGTCCACGCCGCCGACCATGACGTACGCGCCCGCGACAATCTCTTTCGCCCGGGCGAGGTCGGCGTCGCCCAGCGGCGGGGGGGAAAAGGGTTCGACCACGCGGGCGCCGAGGGCCTTGTACGACTCGACCAGGTTCATGATCTGTCCGCAGTTGTGGTACATCGCCGGCGTGCCGTTGCGCTGAATCGCTTCGATATACTGCCTCTCGAACGGCAAAATGTACTTGTCGTAGCACGCCTTGCCCACAAATCCGCCGGGCACGTTGCCGCCGACGCAATGGACGTCCACGCCCGCCGCGTCCATCGCCATCGCGTAGTCGAGCACCCGCGTCATGGCGAAGTTCATCAACTTGACATAGAAGTCATAGTCCGTCAGGAAGAGACTATAGATCGTCTCTTCGGTCACCAGCAGAGACGCGTTGTTGAACGGTCCGTGCGGGCTCCACGTGCCGACGATGCCGTCCTCGCCCACCGCCTGTTTGATCCGCTGGACGCGCTCGCGAATCCGCGCCGCTCTCTCGGGCGACGCCAGCGGCGGCTCGTAGGTGATGGCCAAGTCCAAGTCGGCCGGCGTCTGGATCGGCTTGCGCGTGCAGCCGTACATGAACGTCTTCGGACGGGCTTCGTTGATCGAAAAGTCCTGTTCGAGCGTACCGCCGGGCGTGCGGATCGTCGAGCGATAGACGGTCGTGTTCCCTTGGTGGCTCTTCTTGGTGCGGACTTCCCAGTTCTCGGTCTGGTCGGAGACGTTCAGCCCGCCGCAATGGATACCGAGCGGATCATTCACGCCAAAGAGCAGACGTACAAAAACGTCCACGCCCAGCGAGCGTTGGAACTCGACGACCGCTAGTTGAAGCGATTCGTGAGCGTGGGGGTCCAGGTCTGGATAGACCTGCGTCAGGAAATGGCCCTGATCCTGAATGAACAGTGTCACGGGGACGCGGTCCGGCGTCTGCCCCTGGAGCGTCCCGAGGAACCGCTCGCGTCCGGTCATTCTTCTTCGTCGGGCATCTTGGCGTCGGGCTTGAACACCTCGTGGCACGATTCGCAGCTCTTGTTGAGCCGCTCGATCGCCTTGGTCGTGGCCGCCTGATCGCCGGCGCGGATCGCCGCGTTCACCTCCGCCGCGGCCGCGCGCATTTCTTCGCATTCCTTGTACCACCGGGCCGACTCGTTCGGCAGGGTCGTGTCGCCGACGTGCGGCAAGGAAGCCTGCGCAATGGCCGCCAAAACCGCCGCGCAACCGGCCGACTCGTTCGCCATCCGCTTGAACCGGGTCCCGCGGATGTAGCGCTTCAGCTTCGTGTTGATCGTGGGCACGGCCAGCATGAGCTCGCGCAGGACGGCCGCCTTCTCCCACTTCAGGTCGCCGCCGTCCTTGCTGGTCGCGGCCTTCTCGACGGCCTCGACGCCCGCCTTGGCCGCCGCGTAGTCCCGCGCCGCGGCCAACTGCTGGGCCGCCTCGATCAGGGCCGGCGCCGCCGCCTTGTAGTCGTTCGCCTCGTCGTGCATGCCCAGGGCCAGCACGATCACGATCAGCGTGTTGGCGTCCTTGGCCAGCTTCTCCTTGCCGTCGTTGTAGTCCTGCTCGGTGGCCACCGCCTCGGTCAGGTCCTCCAGGTACTTGGGCACCTGGCCCGCCAGATCCTTGGCCGGGGCAAACGTCGAGACCTTCGGCGCCTCGGGCACGTCGGCCCGGGCCACCGTCGGCAGCAGTACAGCGATTGCGAAAAACACGGCAAGCCAAGGGGACGGTCTCATCGGCGACAACTCCTTACTCTGCGGGAATGCGAAACTCGATCCGCGGGGGCGCGGCGCGTACCGTCGCGACGGCAACGGCACACCAACACAGGGCGGGGCCACACGGGCAACGTAGGTAGGGAAATGCCCCCCGGAGCGTATACATCGAAGTATTACCGGCCCGCCGGGCGGTGTCAAGCAATCGCCCGTGGCAAGATGGTGTATATGGCCATGGTACGGCGACCGCCACTCATGAAATGCCCAACACCCACTGCCTACCGCCTACCGCCCGGGTTTATTGAGGTCCGGCCCGCCAAACGGTACGATGGGTGCATGGCCAAATTGACGTACAAAGACGCGGGCGTGGACCTGGACGCGTACCGGGCGGCGATGGCGCGGCTTCCCCGCCTGATAGGTCGCACCCAAACCCCCCGCGTGATACGGCTTGACGGGGGGTTTGCTGGCCTGTTCCAGCTCGATTTCGCCCACCCGCTGTTTGCCCGGCGGTATGAAGAACCCGTCCTGGTCTCCTGCACCGACGGCGTGGGCACCAAGCTGAAGGTGGCCTCGGCGATGGGCGTTCACCACACGGTGGGCATCGACCTGGTGGCCATGAGCGTCAACGACGCCATCTGCTGTGGGGCCGAGCCGCTGTTCTTCCTCGATTACGTCGCCATGCCGAAAGACGACCCCGAGCTGCTCGAACAGATCGTCCGCGGCGTGACCGACGGCTGCCTGCAATGCGACTGTGCCCTGTTGGGCGGCGAAACGGCGATCCTGCCCGACGTGTACGGCGAGGGCGACTACGACCTGGCCGGATTCTGCGTCGGCGTGGTCGAACGCAGGCACGTCATCACCGGTCAGGCGATCGTCCCCGGCGACGCGATTTTGGGCGTTGCCTCAAGCGGTCTTCACTCCAATGGATACAGCCTGGCCCGCAAGATCGTCTTCGAGGCCGCCGGCCTTTCGGTGGGCGACTTCGTCGAGGAGCTGGGTCGGACGGTGGGCGAGGCGTTGCTCACGCCCACGCGGATCTACGCCCGCGCGGTCCGCCAGGTGCTCGGCCACTACAAGGTGAAAAACGTGGTGCACGGCATCGCCCACGTCACCGGCGGCGGATTGAAGGAGAACCTCGATCGGATCGTGCCCTCCGGCGTCCGCGCGGAGATCGACCGCGGCAGTTGGCCGGTCCCGCCCGTGTTCACCTGGCTTGCCCGACTGGGCCAGGTGGACGACGACGAGATGGCCCAGGTGTTCAACATGGGCATTGGGTTGGTCCTGGTGGTAAGCCCCTTTTACGCCGAGAGCATCCAGCAGCAGCTTGCCCGCCGCGGCTTGCCGAGCTGGCCCATCGGACGCATGGTGTAGGAGAGATCGGATCTTCGTGAGGGGGGTCTGGTAATGCCGAGTGCCACTGGCTCCGCCAGTGCCGTGAACCAGAGCCCATTACGCACTGGCAAAGCCAGTGGCACTTGCGCAACGTCCGTCATTCCGAGCGCAGCGAAGAATCTCCTTCCTTGTTGGCAACGAGATCCTTCGCTTCGCTCAAGATGACGAGTTGGTGGGCCGTTCCGTGCCCCGTCACAAGCCGATCTCCAGCTTGGGCGTGAACCGCTCCGGCTGGGCCTCCGAGGCGAGCACCTGCATGCGGGTTTGGTGGCCGTCGTCCACCGCGCGGTCGATCGCCGGCGCGATTGCCACGCCGTTGTTGGGCGTCTTGCGGTCCAGCCAGGCGCGGACGAGTTCGGTCACGTCGAGGCGGTATTCGATCGGCGGATCGGCCACGTCGCCGCCCGCGTCGGGCGCGACCACCACGTGCGCCAGCGACTCGCCCGTGTCCTCGCCGAATGCAAACGCCTCGCCGCCGCGCCACGTCTGGCCTTGGGCCGGCCGGTTCCACGTGGCCTCGGCGGCCCGCCACGGCGTCTTCATCTCGAAGGCGCAGAGTTTCGTTTGGCCTTGAGAACTGGGGTCCCAGACGTACACGACCACCTCGGCCCACTGGACCCGCGCGCCGGCCGGGATGCCCGCGCCCTCCAGATCGAACCGCAGCAGCATGGCGTTGCACGCGTGGGTCCGCTTGAGGCGGTTGTCGCGGGCCTCACGGCCGAAGTTGCGATCCGGCTCGGTCGGGTCGATGATCGTGTCGACGACCACGTCGCGGCCCTGAATCACCCGCGCCGCGGCGGCCCGTGGCGGCGACGCGTCGGTTTCGTGCGGTGCCTGTGGGTCGGACGGCGTCAACGCTTCGCCCGCCGACGGCATCCGCCCGGCCACGTAGGCCGGCGCGCCGGCCGCCGGATCGCGCGGCGGCGTATCCCATGAAACGAGCCGGTCGCGCGGCTTCGGCGCGGCGGCGTCGATCGCCTGGGCCGCCTGCGTCCGCACGGCCCAAACGTCCCGCGGGCGCAGCGCGGCGTAGTGCATCGCGCCGGCGTCCTCGCCGGCGGTGAAACCCGTGCCGCAGCGCTCGCCCGCCAGTCGCAGGGCCCCCCGCAGCCCCTGGCCCACCTGCCACGCCGGCGCGCGGAGCACGTCGGCCAGAAGCGTCATGTATTCCACGTCCTGCTGCCCGCGGCAATACGCCTTCAGCCGGATCGACGGGACCGGCTCGGCTTGGCCAATCGGCTCGCCGGGATAGAAGAGCGCCAGCGCGTCGCCCTTGGTCCAGGACTGGGCGTTGCCGATCGTCTGCCAGGGCAGCACGCCGCGGGAGCCGAGCGACCACGAGTCGAGGCACCATCCGACCGGCTGCATGTTGCTTTGGTCAACCGCGTTGGTCGTGCCGTAGTCGAGCACGATCTGGCCAAAGGCCCGCTGACGGTCGGCCACCGCGCGGTGGTACCGCCGGAAGGGCCCGCCGCCCACCACGTTGTAGTCGAGCACGTGGTCCAGCGCGTCGCGTTGCCACTGGGGACGCGAGATGTCGCAGCGGAAGAGCATCCGCGGGCCGGCCGACCCGCCCAACGCGCGGCGGACGCCTTCGTGAAACGCCTCGCCAAAGAACCGCAGCGCCCAGAAATCCTGGAAATCCATCGGCTCGTCGAGCACCCAGGGCGAGCTCGCCCGCGACCAGCCGTCGCGTTTGTAGTGGCTCTTGTTGTTCAGATAAAACTGAAAGAGCGTGTCGTTCCAGCCGCGGCTCTTGAAGTGCTCGGTCATCCGCCGCGCGACCTCGACGAACGTCGGCCGGTAGTCGGGCGAAAACGCCACGTCGGCCCAGTAGCTGTCGCGGTAATGGCCTTCCATGGGACAGGGCCAGTTTTCGTGCAAGGGTAAATAGAAACACTCGATCGGCACGCCCCGCCGCGGCAGATCAGCCGTGGCGGAGCCGTCCAAGAGCGGCCCGTACCGCCGATCCCATGCCGTCCAGTCCAGGTTCTCTCCGTCCCACGCCGGCGCGCAGCCGTCGGCCACCCGGCCCGCGTGGGAATACGGCACGCGGTTGAGCACCGTCCGATGCCGGTGCGCCAGGCGATAGTAGTCCCGCTCGTTGGCCGGCAGTCCGTAGCAGTTCATCTCGGGCAAGAAGCTCAAACGATCCGGCAGGACGAAACGCCACACGGTCAGGAGCACGTCCAGCTCCAACGTTGCCTCGCCGGCGCGAAGCGTCAGCTTGCCCTCGCAATCGCCCGGCGCGGCCTCGTGCGGCACGTACAGCTCGACGTACAGACTCCGCCGCGGCGCGTTCGTCGCGTCGTCCGGCGCGTCCAACGGCACGAGCGGATCGGGCAAGGGACCCGCGTCGGTCTCGACCGGGCGGTACCAGGCAAACGCGACGTGGATCCCGCGGCCGGCGCCGGTGAACGTGAGGCTCGGTTCAACGTTTGTCGTCGGCCCGTCCAAAAGCACCTGAAATGCAACGAACTCGTTGCCCGCCGCGGCCAGCCGGATCCGCCGTTTGCCCGCGTCCCAGAGGTGGTTGGCCTGGAGATACTCGGCCGGCTGCTCGGGGATCATCCGGCCGGTGAGCGGCTGGACCTTGTCCAACGCGTCGATCACGGCCACCCGCGTCTCGCCCAGGCGGGGCAGGGGCCCGCTGGGCGCGAAAGGCTTCGGACGCGGCGTGTCGAGCCATCGGGGTTTGGCGTCGGACAACCTCACCGTGTGTTCGCCCGGCGGAGACACGTTGCCCGTCGCATCGACCGCGCGGACCGCCAGCCGCACGCTCGCCCCCGGCTGGCAGACGGCCAGATCGCGCAGCCGCATCGTCACGCGTCCGCTCGGGCGACCGGCCGGCGGGATCAGGTAGCGGGGCAGGGGGGTACCGTCGGCGTCGACGAGGAACCCCACGGTTCCCGCCGGCCCTTCGTCCACCGGGGTGATCCACGAAACCTCCGCCTCGCCCGCCGGACAGCCGTCGAGGTCCACAACGAATCCCGCCGGCGCGGGCGGCGGCTCGTTGTCCGGCTCGCCCAACCACACGTCCAGGTACGGCGCCGAGTCCGGGCCCGCCTCGCGGCTGCACACGAACCGGTTGGGCATGTGGCGAAACGTGTACTTCTCGCCCTCGCGCGACCACTCCGAGCCCGTGTCGTCGAACAGGAAGAGCCCATGGCTCGTGCCGGCCACGCGCGCGGCCACCACCAGCGGATCCACCGGGATCCGCTGCCAGCCGTTGGCATCCGGCGGCGTGGCGTCGACCATGCGCCAAAGCGTTCCGCCTTGACCGAGGACGACCGCCGTGAGGTCGCTCGCTGGCTGGGCCCAAGGCACGTCGGGATGCCGCCGGGCATTGAATGAGGAGCTGCCCTGCTGCGGGGCGTAGCTCGTCGACGTGCCTTCGACCCACTCCGCGCCAAACGTGCCCACGGTGACCCGCCGCAGGACCTCTTGGCGATCGCGAACGCACAGCACGGCCGAGCGGATCACCCGCCCTCGAAGCGGCGCGGGATCGAAATCCACCACGGACATCTCCTGGATCGACTTGAGCTTCAGCCGGTCCGCCCCGCCCAGGTTGCAATCCCGTTCCTGGCCCACTTCGGAAAACCACGTGTCGCGGGTGATGGGCAAGCGCACGCGCTGGCCCGACGGTTCGTTCGGCGCCGTTGGGGATGAAGCGGGAGCGGTCGGAACTCGCGGCGGCGGGTTCGGCGCCGGCGCGGCTTGGGGCGCATCCGCCGGTGGCTGTGCCGGGGGCGCGGCGGGGGTGGTTTTCGCGGCCGGCGGAACCTCCAACGGCGCCACCGGTTCGGGTGGTCCCGGCCGAGCGGGAATCTCGTCGAACACCCGACGCTTCACTTCCACGAGCTTCTTCACCGACAGCCAGCCCCGCAACAGATAGCCGCTCGTGCGGAGGTTCTCGTCCGTCGGCAAGCTCGCGGAATCGACCTGGCCCGAGCCCGCGCTCGGGTGCGGATCGTTGGGGTTCATCAGCGTGCCGTTCCAATCGTGCGGACGCCGCTGGAGGATCTCCTTCTCGTAGTCGATCAAGGGCAGCCGCCGGTCGCGGGCGATCTTGCGGAGCGCCTCGTTATACTCGGCGGCCAGCTTCTGTTTGCGCGGATGGGGCGGAATGGTCGAGAGGATGCAGACGACGCCCCGGTCGAGCATCGCGTCCACCGCCGTGACCATGTCCGCCTCGAAGGCCGCGACCGGCCGGGACGCCGAGGCGTCGTTCGTGCCCAGCATGTAGACGACCGCCTGGGGACGATACCGGTCGAGCATGTCGGCCAACGAGGGCAGTCCGTTGTGTCCCCCGGCGAGCATTCCTTCCGCGGTAACGCCGCCGGTGGCCGTGTAGGAACGGCCGCCGCCGGGATGATCGAATCGGCACAGCCACCAGCCGTCCGAGGCGTCGTCCGCGCCGCGGTGCATCCAACCCAGCGCGTCCTTGTCCTCGGCCGATTGCCCCCGGCCGTAGCGGGCCCATTGGCCGTAGGGGTTGGCGTGGGTGATCGAGTCGCCAACGTGCAACACGACGCCGGCCCGGCCAGTTCCCCGCGCGGCGACCGCCTTCATCGCGTCGGCGTAGTCCCACGGCTCGGCCAAGGGCGGCTGCGCCCCCTCGAGCAGCACCCCGCCAAAAACCACGCCCAAGAGCACGACAAGGCCGGCGAGACGTCGCATCGTAGTCCCATGCCCCGTGAAGGAAGGTCTGGAATTGGTGGCCAGTTCCGCGTATCGGTGACACCCCGTGTGCCACTGGCTCCACCAGGAGTTGTGTGCCACTGGCTCCGCCAGTGCGTCTGGCGCGCAGGGCACGGCACTGGCGAAGCCAGTGGCACACGCTTGCACGCACTGGCGAAGCCAGTGGCACCCACTGCGCCGTCGGATCCGGTCAGCCTATTTTAACTCCACCAGGCAGGGCATCATCGTGACGACGCGCTCGACGAAGAGCCGCTTGAGCACCCGCGCCTGCGCCAACGGCGGGACCAGCCCGGCCAGGCGGCCCTCGGTCGTCGCCGAGGGATCGCCGAAGAGCTGCTCGAAGATCGACCTGGGCTGCGGCAGGATCAGCAGATCGACCTTTTCATCGGCTTTCAACCCGGCGGCTTTCTTCGCCTCGGCCACGGCGTCGGCCAGCGTGCCGATCCGGTCGACCAGGCCGTTGGCCACGGCCATGTTGCCCGTGTAGATGCGTCCCTGGGCAAGCTCGTCGAGCTTCTGGTACGACATCTTGCGTCCCTGGGCCGACTTCATGACGAATTGGCGATACGTTTCCCGCATCATGGCCTGCAAGGCTTCGCGTTCGCTGGGGGTGAAGGGCTTCTCGGAGGAGAACAGGCCGCTGTTCTTCCCGCGGCTGACGGTCTCGGTCGTAAGGCCCAGCTTCTTGTAGAGCCCTTCGATGGCCAGCTTGCCGCCGATCACGCCGATGGAGCCGGTCAGGGTGCTCGGCTCGGCGAAGATCGTGTCCGCGCCGACCGAGATGTAGTATCCGCCGCTTCCGGCCACGTCGCCCATGCTGGCGATGATCGGCTTCTTGATCCGCACGGTCTCGCGCCAGATCAGGTCGCTGGCGATGGCCGATCCGCCGGGGCTGTCCACTCGCAGTACAATCGCCTGCACCGTGGGGTCCTTGTCCGCGTCGCGCAGGGCCTCGACCATGGTTGTCGAACCCAGCACGCTCTCGCCGAAGAGGCTCGAGCTGCTCTTGCCCTGGACGATCGGCCCGACCGCGTAGATCACGGCGATCTTTTTGTTTCGGCTGGTCGTCGCCGTCGGCTTGCCGCCCATCATGATCTGCAAGAGCTTCATCATGCCCGCCATGCCGGAGAAGTCTTCCTCGCGGCTTTGGCTCTTGTACTTGGTCACCAGGCCGAGCTCGTCGGCCCCGAGCCGCTTTTTGAGGCTCGTCAGGAATTCGTCGACGTAGAGCACCTGGTCGATCAGCCGGACTTTCTTGGCCTCGGCCGCGGTGAACAGCCCCTGGTCGATGTACGTCTTGACCTGGTAGTCCTCGAGCTTGCGGTCCTTGGCCACCGTATCGACGAGCCGCTTGTAGCCATCGTCGACGACGGCCTCGAAGCTCTCGCGCAGGGCGGGGCTCATGCCGGAGCGGGTGTAGGGCTCGCCGGCGCCCTTGTACTTGCCCATCTGGAGCATGTCGGCCTTGACGCCGATCTTGTCCAGCAGGCCCTTGTAAAACATCACGTCGGCCCGGACGCCCGGAATGACGAGCACGCCGGAGGGCGTCATCACGATCTCGTCGCACGCGCAGGCGATGAGGTATTGCCCGCCCTCGGCGGCGGTGAGCATGGCGTAGATGGGCTTGCCCGCCTTGCGCACCCGCGCGATCGCCTCGCGGATCTCGTGCACCTTGCCGCCGCCGACGTCCGCCTCGTCCACTTCGAGCACGACGGCCGCGATCTTCTCGTCCTCGGCCACCTGCTCGAACTTCTTCAACAGCGAGGACAACGAGGTTTCCATCTCGCCAAACGGCCCGGCCGTGGTGGGGCCTTCCGGATAGGAACCCCGCAGCGCGATCCGCACCACGAGAACCCGCTTCTTGGCCTCCGCCTTCTTGTCGTCTGGCTTGGGCGTCTCGCCTTCCTTCTTCTCGTCGGCTTGCGTCTTGCCTTCATCCTTGGCCGGCTCGGCTTGCTTCGGCGCCGGCTGTTTCGCGTCGTCCTTCTTCGGCTCGGGCTTGGGCTCCTCGACCGGTTTGGCTTCGTCGGTCGCGCCCTGGGCCTTGGCCGTGGCCTTTTTGAGCAGCTTCGAGAGGACCGACGGTTTGGCCGTCTTGGTCTCCTTCTTCTCGTCCGCCTTCTTGTCTTCCGTCGTGGCATCCTTCTTCTCGTCCGCGGCCGGCCGCGGATCGGCCTTCTGGGCAACGGCCGGCGGATCGTCGGCCCGCGCCGCCGGCGCCGTGGCCCCGAATGAACCCCATGCCAGAAGAACGGCCACGGCCAAGACAAAGATGAGGGGGCGGTGAAACATGCTCGGTGCTCCTTCTGCGAATCAAGGGCGAAAGCGGGCCGGCGAGGGCTCGCGAACGGGGCGCGGACGCAATGGAACCATTGTACCGCCACTGGGCGGCGGCGTCTGCCCCCCGGATGAAAAGTGGACGGCGGGCGGTTCGCGCCTGGGGCAAGCCTCCCGCCGAGCCGGGGAGGGGGACAATTCTGGGCGATCGGTTGTCGTTGCGAAGCCGCGACCGGCCGCTTGCGGCTTCGCAAAAAAGAATGCCGCCACGGACTCCGTGGACGACGCGCTAGACCGATGCCGCCGGCGCGGCGGCCGGCTGACCGGTGATCTCGTGCAGACGGTCGCTGAGCGTCTGGCTCGTCAGAGCGATTTTCAACACGGGGGCGAAGTCCGCGAATTCCCGATCCACGTCCGCCAGGATCTCGTCGATGGTGGGCCCGCCGCTGGGCACTACCTTCTGGTAGTGCCGCTCGAACAGAGAGAACTCGGGCCAGGCGGGGTCGCCCGTGGTCGGCAACAGCGCCGAGAGCGACACGGCCAGCTTGCCCGGCTCGCTGTCGGCGTGCGCCGCCCAACACTCCACGTTGAGATGATCCTCGATCAAGACGGCGAACGCCTCGGGCAGGTCCCATTGCCGGGCAACGATGCCCGCCGCCTCGGCGTGGGTCCAGCCAAAGACGTGCTCCTCCAGACGCGAAAGGCGAATCTTGCTCTGCGCGTCGCTCCGGGCGCCGAAGAGCGTGGCGTAGGCGTCGGGCACCTCCTTCGCCAGAAGCGGGACGGCCATGTCCTGCAACAGCGCCGCGGCAAAGGGTTCCTCCGCCTCGCGCATGCCCAACACCTTGCCCATCCGACGCGCGAACAGCCCGCGCCGCAATGAGTCCTGCCAGAGCTTCCGCAGGTCGAACGGCCCGCACTTCGGGTTGGGAATCATGCTGAACACCGCGCTATACAGCGCGAAATTTTTGATCGTCCGCACGCCCACCAGCGTGATCGCCTGCCGGACGTTGGAGATCTCGTTGCGGAATCCGAAATACGACGAATTCACGAACCGCAGGATCTGCACCGTCAAGCCCGGGTCGGCCTCGATCGCGATGGCGTACTCGGCGGGCCCGCTGTTGGAATCGCGAGACAAGTTCAAGAGACTCACGGCGCTTTGCGGCATGGCCGGCAACTGCCCCACGTTGAGGATTTTCTTCAGGTCCACCTCCGAGAATGGGTGCGTCGTCATCGGCCCGGTCACTCGCAAGCGAGGAAAATGAGGGATGCGCAAGAAACCCCGTGCATGCGCGTTGGGGCTCCGGAAAGCCCCGCCTAGGCAAGCCTACGCCACGAGAGATAGCGGGGCAAACGGCCGCGCCCCAGCAGCCCCAGACAACCCGCACGATCCGCGCAACCGGCGCCATCCCCGGCGCCTGGACGCTCCGGACAAGCCAGCGGCGCGGCCCCGTCGTCAGGCGCGGCCTGGGCCGCGCCGCTCGACGGCGTACCGGAACGGCTCGTCGGCCACCTCGTAACTCGGCCGCAGCCCAACGTTGAGCACCAGGCCCAGCAGCATCGCGTGGGCCACAAGACCCGAGCCGCCGTGGCTTACCAGCGGCAGCGACAGGCCGGTCGTCGGCAGCAGCCCAACCGTCATCGCCGTGTTGATCACCACCTCGACGGCCACCAGCGCCATCGCCCCGGTCGCGAGCAGCCGCCCAAATGGCTCGCGCGTCGCGGAGGCGATGATCGCGCCGCGCCATACGATCACCACGTACAACAGCAGCACCACCGCCAACCCCGGCAGGCCAAAACGCTCGCCCAGCACGCAGAAGATGAAGTCGCTGCGGGCCTCGGGCAAACGGTACGCCGCCGGGTCCTCGACCGTCGGGCCCGTCCACCAGCTCCCCCACGTGCCGCCCAGGGCCAACATCTGCTTCGCCCGATGCAACTGGAACGTGTCGTCGCGCGGCGCGTCGGTTGGACCAGTCTGGTGCAAAACCGACGTCACCCGCGAACGCTGCTCCCGGCTCATCTGCGTCCACAACACCGGCATGGCCAGCATGCCCGCCAGGACCAAAACCAGGAAATCGCGCCACCGCGCCCCGGCCGCGAACACGACGGCCAGAAACACCGGCAAAAACACCATCGCCGTGCCCAGGTCCGGCTCGCGGAGCACCAGGAACACGGGCACTAAGGTGAGCCCCAGCGGCACGAGCAACCCAAGCAAACGTCGGTGATCGCTCCGGTACATCAAGTACCGCGCCAGGGCCAGCACGTAGACCACCTTGGCCAGCTCCGACGGCTGGAACGTGAAAGGACCGATGTGGATCCACCGCCGCGCATTGTTCAGCGGCGGGAAAAAGTACACCGCCACCAGCAATCCCAACGTCACGAAGAACAGCGCGTAGCTCCACCGGCAAAACAGCCGGTAGGAAACCATCGTCGCGCCGACCATGACGATCAGCCCCAGGCCCGCCCAAACGAGCTGTCGCCGGAGCATCCCCGGTCCCAGCCCTACGAAGTCGCTGTAGTGCTGGATCCCCACGCACCCAAGAGCGACCAACGCGATGGCCGAACCCGCCAGCGGCCAGGAGAATCGTCTTGCCCAGGAAAGGATCTCGGTCACGGGCGCAAGCCGGCGCGGTCGCGTGTATTCATACCCCGATAGGGTTATTCCGCCGCAAGCGATGGATTATACCTGTTGGCAGGTCAATCCGCCTATTCCTCTATCCCCCAGGACTGTCGCGCCCCGTGGCACGGCCGCCCCCGGCTGTGTGCATTGCCCAGCACAGCCGAGGGCGGCTGTGCTACAAGGTCGAGGACTCAGGGTATTCCTCGCGTGGGGGGCTTGGCTTCAAGCCGAAAGCTTGGAAAAGGCCGACGTTCGCCACACGGAGCCGCCACGAGCAAGCCCCGCCGGCATATCTCCCTTTTTTGCTACACTTTACGGGCTCACCTCCACCTGCCCAGCCTACTTGAATTGTGTGCTACGATTGGTATGTTACAGGGTCGTAGGGGAGGCCCAAGAAAGCCCTTGTTGGAAGAAGGAGCAACCGTTTCATGGTCCGATTGAATCACAAATACCTGTTTGTTGGCGTGGTCGCCGTGGCGGCCCTGGGATTCACGGCATCGCAGGCCGAGGCCACGTGGTGGGGCTGCTGCTCGCCGGTTTCCTATTCGTACGCGTCGTGTTACACGCCGTGCTACACCTCGTGTTGCTATACCTCCTGCTGCGATCCGTGCGGCGGGTGGTACCTGGGCTATCGGCCCGGTCCGGTGCGCCGGCTCCTCTTCGGGCCGTATCGCTGGTACTACGCCGGCGGCTGCGGATGGAACATCTGCTGCGACCCGTGCTACACCTCGTGCTGCGACACGGTCGTCAGCGCGTGCGATCAGGCCATGCCCGTCGAGGGCGGCGCGATGCAGCCCACCCCGGCGCCGGCGCCAGGCTCGGTCGAGGCGGCCAAGCCCGCGCCCGCTCCCGCGCCCGGTCCGGACGCGCCCCCGCCAGTCCAGATGCCCGAGCCGCCCACGGACACGCTTCTCCCGACGACGATGACTCCGTCGGCCGCCAACAGCGGTCTTCTGACCATCTGGGTGCCGGCCAAGGCGAAGGTCTTCATTAACGGCGTGGAGACAAAGAGCATCGGCAGCCGCCGTCGCTACGTGTCCTACGGCCTCGAGCCCGGCTTGACTTACAAGTACGAGGTCCGCGCCGAGCTGGTCCGCGACGGCCGGATTGCCGAGGAGACGCAGACCGTGTACCTGATGGCCGGCGACAGCGAGGGCGTTGCCTTCGGCTTCAACCGCCAGCCGGTGAACAACGTGGCCATGGGCCAGTAAGCGTTGTCCGATTTGAGACAAGAGTCAGGCCCCCGCGGCGGCGAGACCCCCGCGGGGGCCCGTTGTTTCTTGGACTCACGCAACGCAAGACAGCCACCGGGGCAGGGCAGGGGACTGCCCCAGTTTTCGCGCCAGTGAAAACGGGACTGTCCCCCTTTGACCCGACGTTGACACCTATCCCCAGGCCAGGGCAGGGGGGGTGAACCATTGTTGCCCAACCGTCCTCCTGCTTATAATGCGTCCTTCCACCATTCGCCCACCCATCCCCTGGGAGCCCCCTCCGTGTTCAAATCCGTTGCCGTCGTAGGCGCCACCGGCGCCGTGGGAACGATTATCCGCCAACTGCTCGAAGCCCGCGCGTTTCAGGCCGGCGCGTTCAAATTCCTCGCGTCGAGCCGTTCGGCGGGCACGCAGCTCACGTTCGCCGGCCAGACCTACACGGTCGAGGAGCTTCGGCCCGAGGCGTTCGACGGCGTCGAACTGGCCATCAGCAGCACGCCGGATGAGGTGGCCCGCGACTTCATCCCCGACGCCGTCCGCCGGGGCTGCATCGTGGTGGACGAAAGCGGCTATTGGCGGATGGACCCCAAAGTGCCGCTAGTCATCCCCGAGGTGAACCCGCACGCGATCGACCGCCATCAGGGTATCATCGCCAGCCCGAACTGTTCGACCACGCAAATGGTCCTCGCGATGAAGCCGCTGCACGACGCCGGCCGCGTCCGCCGCGTGGTGGTCAGCACGTATCAGGCCACCAGCGGCGCGGGCCTGGCCGGCAGCCGCGACCTGGAGCGGGGCACCCGGGCGAAGCTCGCCGGCGAGGACTTCCAGTACGAGTTGTTCGCCCACCCGATCGCCTTCAACGTGATGCCGCAGATCGGCTCGCCGAAGCACAAGGGCTACACGTCGGAAGAAATGAAGATGGTCCTCGAAACGCAAAAGATGTTCGAGGACGACACGATTCAGGTCTGTCCCACGTGCGTCCGCGTGCCGGTGACAAACTGCCACAGCGAGAGCATCCTGGTCGAGACGGAGAAGAAGATCACGGTGGACGAGGCCCGCCGGCTTTTCGCCGCCACGCCCGGCATCGTCGTGATGGACGATCTGGACAAGAAGATCTACCCGATGCCGATCAATTGCGACGAGCGCGACGAGGTGTTCATCGGGCGGATCCGCGAGGACATCTCCAGCCCCAACGGCCTGGCCTTCTGGTGCGTCAGCGACAACCTCCGCAAAGGCGCCGCCACCAACGCGGTGCAGATTGCCGAAGTGCTGGCGGCCAAACGCTAGACCGGAACGCGGTCGCCCTTCGCGGGGCCGTTGGGGGGCCCCGCCCCCGCCCAAGCCGTGCGAATTGACCCCGCTGGCGTAAGAGGGTACAATACTTCGGTTATGGGGAAGCCGCGACGCCAGCATCGGGGAACGACACCACCGATTGAATCGGGCCGGTATCGCGTATTCGTCAGTCACGCGACGGCGGACAAGTGGCTGGCCAAGACGCTCTGCGAGAAGATCGAGCAGAGCGGCGCTGCCACGTTTCGGGACGATCGCGACATCGACGGCGGCGACGACATCCCCGCGCGTATTCGTCAGGAGATCATTCGGTCAAACGAGATGGTTGTGTTGTTGACGCCGGATTCGATCGGCCGTCCGTGGGTGTTGCTCGAAGTGGGAGCGGCCTGGGGCAGACGCCAACGCTCGCGAATCACAGCCGTGTTGTGCCATGTCGGCGTCGATACCATTCCGGATATGATCGCCTCGAAGAAAGCCATTCCGATAAATGATCTTGATGACTACCTGAGAGAGCTCAGACGACGCGTCGAGAGGCACGTGCCATGACGGTTCAAACGGCGATGTATGACGTATTCCTGTCGTGTTCCTTCGCGGAGGCAGAGCCGGGCGCGATGGTGGAGCGCGCGCTGCGGAATGCAGGGCTTAGCGTGTTCAACGCCGCAACCGCGTTGACTCCCGGCGAATCTATCGGCGATGTATTGCGGCGTGCGATGGCCGAAAGCCAAGTCGTCGTTGCGGTGATCGATCCCCGCCACGTCACGTCCGCAAACATGGGCGTTGAGTTGGGTGCGGCCCTCGCGTGGAACAAACCCATTTATGTAGTCAACACGGGCCCCGCTGGCTCCCGCCTGCCTGGCTATTTGCAGAATCTTTCGGATTCCTCAGTCTATCCGGTCTCACGGATTGACGATCTTGCGCATTCTGTGAAGCAAAGCGAGAAGAGTCTTTCCGAGGAAGATCGCGCGCTTCTTGCTCGTCTCTATGCTGAGTTGGGGACGCCCGTCGACAAGCTCGTGATGGATCCGGCGGCAATGGAGGATTTGGCCCAACGATTCAACGCTCGCGGCGGCACGCACGTTCCTGTGCGGCAACTCGCCCGAGAACTCTTCTTCTTGCGCATGAAAGGGCTGCTGCGCCGACGCCGCGCATGACGTGAGCCCGTCGCTGGGCCGTTGTCCGTTTCAGAGCCGCAAGGTTTTCCTCGGCCGATGCGCACCCTCAAGCTCACCCTGGCCTACGACGGGACGGACTTCGCCGGCTGGCAGACGCAGCCGGGCGCCAGGACGGTGCAGGGCGTGCTCGAAGACGCGATCGGGCGAATCACCGGCGAGGCGGTCCGCGCGGTGGCCAGCGGCCGGACCGACGCGGGCGTGCATGCCGCCGGGCAGGTGGCGAGCGTCCGCGCCGCCTGCCGGCTCGACGCGCCGACGCTCCAGCGGGCCCTGAACGCCGAGCTGCCCCGCGACGTCGCCGTGCTCGACGTGGCCGAGGCGCCCGAGGACTTTCATCCGATCCGCGACGCCGTGGCCAAACGCTACCGCTATGTGATCCACGATGGCCCCGTGCGCGACGTCTTCGCCCGGGCCTACTCGTGGCACTATCCCTCGCGGCTGGACGACGACGCGATGCGCCAAGCGGCCCAGTCGCTCCTGGGCCGGCACGACTTCCGGAGCTTCGAGTCGAGCGGGGCCCCCCGCGCAACCAGCGTCCGCACCATCCGCGACATTCTCGTCGAGCGGACCGGGGCAGGGCAGGGCGACTGGATCCGGATCGAGGTTGAAGCCGACGGGTTTCTCTACAACATGGTCCGCGCCATTGTCGGCACGCTCGTCGAGGTGGGCCGCGGCGCCCGCGAGCCGGACTGGGTCCGCCACGTCCTCGAAGCCACCGACCGCGCGGCCGCCGGACCCACCGCGCCACCGCATGGACTCATACTGCTTTGGGTGCGGTACGGGTGAGCGGCGAGTGCCGCTCCGTGTGCCACTGGCTATGCCAGTGCGGCACAGGGAACTGCGGGAGTCCTCACCGTGCACCCCCTCTCCCGCAAGCGGGCAAGGGGAGATATGCTGGCAGTCGTTCTTCCGTTCCATCACCCCCAAAAAGGAGAAACCATCATGGCCACGTTCCTCATGGTCGGCACGTATCTGCCCGAGGGCATCGCCAAAATCAGCGCGGCCCGCACGAAGCAAGCCGTCTCGATCATCAAGGAGCACAAGGGCAAACTGGAGTCGGGCTACGTCACGCTCGGCAAGAAGGACATCACGCTGGTGGTCGACTTCCCCGACGTCAAGCAAGCGATGAAAGCCTCGATCGCCCTCTCGAAGAAGCTCGCCATCGCGTTCGCCACGTCGCCGGCCGTCACCGTGCAGGAATTCGACGCGATGATGGGCAAGGGATGAGCCGGGGACTGTCCCCTTCGAGGCACCTCAAATCTCGGCGTCTCCGCGCGAGCATCGTCCAACGTTTTCGATATCGCGCGGAGGCGCGGAGACGCAGAGACAGACTCGTGAAATTCGCGCCCCGGCGAGAGGTCACACGAAATCCGGCAATTTGTATCGGTTTCCAAAGAGGATTTGAGGGTTCGCCTTGTATTCCGCTGAAACGAAAAGCATTGGAGTCGGCATCACCGTCGTCTCGAAGACATCCTTGTAGAGATACGTGACAAGGACGCACAAACCAGCGATGGTGTCAATGGTGTTCTTGAGATTGGCCTGTGCAAAACATTGGTCGCGCTGGTGTTTGACCGAATTGTAGGCGCGCCACCACGCGGGGTTCTCGCCGTTTGCCCATTCCTCCCAGGGCACGAACTCGTAGCCATGACGTGGCATGGTGGCCTTAATCCCCGGAAGTCCTGGATACTTCTCGCACAACACAGAGCGGTACTCATTGATGTTGTTTGCGGAGACCGGCGGCATAGATGCCTGGCACAATCGCTTGGCAACGACATCCACCTCGGATCCCGCGGCCAATATCATGCGCACCAATTCGATTGAGTAGACCGCGAAATTGTCAGGGACAATTTCAACGTATCGAGAGATGCGGTCAATGTCATCCACGAGTACCCGATAGTAATCCCAATGTGTCGTCTTCATGGGAATCGCCTGGCCATCTGACTCGCGGACTTGAAAAGGTCTTGCGACATTGTCGATTGCCTACTTGGAGCAAACGTCTGGCGAACCGCCCTGTGCCGGACGAATCCAGTTGAGGGCATCTTGCGTTGGTGTTGTCAGGCATAGCTGACCTACGGGATTATCGGGCGGTCCTGGTTCGGAATCAAGTCTCTGCGTCTCCGCGCCTCCGCGCGAGAATCATCTGCGGTTTTATATCTCGCGCGGCGATCAAATAGAACGAGGCAAGCCCGACCGGTTGGGATCGGACTTGCCTCGTTGGTTATCGACAATCAAAGGGCTCCGAAATCGTTGTTAGGCGACCGGGAGCCCACGTATCGAAATCAGCCCTTCCGGCGAAGGCCAACGGCCAGCAACGCCAGACCGGCGCCGAGGAGCATGACGACCGTGCCCGGCTCGGGAATCCGTTCCAGATTGATGTTGTCGTAATACACCGACGGAGCGCCGTTGCCAAACAGGTCGATGGCCTCGATCGCGCCGTGGGCAGCGGCATTGGTCGTGTCGTACCACGGGAACTCGGCCAGCAAGCTGCCGTTGTAGTATTCCTTGACGTTGTTGGCGTCCAGGTCGATGATATACTTCAACTCGACCCATTGGTCGCGGACCAGGGCCGTCTTGAACTCGCCGTAGCCGTTGTCCGAGACGAATTCGTTCGTGTTCAGGCGGGCTCGCGACTGCACGGACCACGCCTTGTCTCCCCCGTCGCTGTACAGGTTCAACAGGATGAAGAAGTTCTCGCCCGTCGTGGCGTTGCCGGGAACGTACTGCATTGCGGTGAACTTCCAGAGACCACCGACCGAGTCGAACTCGTGCACCAGGTCGGCGTTGCCACCGATCTCGACCGAATAATCGGGGCTCACGGAGACCGCCGTCGAACGGGGCGCTCCCCAAGCCGGGTCGTTGTCCCAACCCTTCCAGCCGCCTTGACCGTGCATCTGGACCTCGGTGTACGAGTCGAAGTCCTCGTAGAACGTGCTGGCGACCGCGCTGGTGGCGGTCAGGGCCAGGATCGCGACCAGCGCGAGGCCCACTCTGAGCTTGCCGTGCATAGTACCCTCCCTTGCTAGGTGTGCCGTGGCAAACGGTGCCGATCTGAGAACATCCCCAAAATGGAGAATTCAGAATGTCTAGTCTACTGGGTGACGCCCGTTTGTCAATCACCCAATCGCGCGGACCGCGACAAAAGGCAACCGGAAACCGTCAATTCACCCCCCCAGTATAGGTATTTCCGACCCAGCGGCCAGGCGGTCCGTTGGATCCTCGTCGGAATCACGCCCAACCGGGCACGGCCAGCTTTTCCCCTCCCCAACTTATTGACGGGAGCGTGGGTTTCTGGTGGACTACGGGCGAAGGCATTCGCCCATCCTCGATTGGGAGGTCAAACCATGGCGTACTCGATCTTTCCGGGCGTGTGGGAGCTGGTGATTTTGTTGGCCATGGGCAGCGGGGCAGGGGTTCCGCTGGGCATTCCGCCGGGACCAGAAGACCCCGTGATGAGCCGCGTGGCCCCGGAGCAATGCGTCTTCTATCTGAGTTGGTCCGGCATGGCCCAGCCCGACCCGGCCAGCCCCAACCACACGGAGCAACTCCTCGCCGAGAAGGAAGTCCAGGAATGCCTCGCCCAACTGGAGACACTCGTCATCGCCGCCGTGCGGCAGGGGACCAAAAACGACCCGCAAGCGGCGGCCCTGGTCGATCCGGTCGCCACCGTGGTCAAGACCGTGCTCACGCATCCGGCCGCCGTGTACGTCGCGAAGCTCGACCCAGCCGCCGGCCCGGGCGGACTTCGCGCCGGAGCGATCGTCAACCTGGGCGACAAGACCGCGGACGTTCAGCAGGCGCTGGTCAAGATCGAGCAGGCGATGACCCAGGGAAGGGCGGCGGCGCCCTCCGACACAGCGACCTGGCGCCGGCTGCCGCTGGACATGGACGGCCTCGTGGCCGAGTGGGCGATCAAGGGCAAGTACCTGATCCTCGGCATGGGCGAGGGCGAAGCCGACCAAATCGTGGAGCGCGGCAAGAAGGAGCCGCCCGCCTGGCTCGCCCAGCTCCGCCAGCAGCTTGTCGTCCCGCGCCCGTCCAGCGTGGCCTACGTCAACGTCGCGGGGGTCTTCGCGGCGGCTGGTTCGCCGATGCACCGCGACGTTCGCGAAATGCTGGACGTTCTCGGCCTGGCCAACATTGCGTCGGTCGCCCACGTCACCGGTCTGGACGACACCGGCTGCATCAGCAAGACGCAGATCAAGGTCGAGGGAGATTTGAAGGGGATCTTGTCGGTGTTCGCCGCGGAGCCCTTGACCAAGGACGACTTGGCCGTCATCCCCAAAGATGCCTCGCTGGCCGCGGCCGTTCGGCTCGATCTGGCCAAGGGCTACAAGGAAGTGCTCGACATGGTGGGCCGCGCGGAGCCCCGCGGACGCGACGAACTGCTCGGCGCCGTGGGCCAGTTTGAAGAGCAAATGAAAATCAACATCTCGCGCGACGTGTTCGCGTCGGTCGGCGACGCGTGGCGGGTGTACAACTCGCCCACCGAGGGCGGCCTGATCCTCACCGGCATGACCGCCGTGGTCAATCTCCGCGACCGCGACCGCCTGGTGGCGGCCAACGGCAAGCTGGTGATGAGCGCCTTGTTGGGCGGAACGGCCGGCCAAATGACCGGCGAAGGTCGCGGCCGAAGCGCGATTGCCATAGGCCAATCCAAGTTCGCGGGCCAAACGATCTTCCACGTGAAGTCGTTCGGCGAGGCGATGCCATTCGCCCCGGCGTGGTGCATCACCGAGAAGGAGCTGGTCGTGGCCCTGTTTCCGCAGAACGTCAAGTCGTACCTGAGCCGCGCGGCCGGGGCCGATTCGCTGGCCGACGTGCCCGACGTCGCCGCGCGGTTTGCCGGCGACGAGTCGCCCATGGCCGTGGCCTATGTCGATACGCCCGAGCTGTTCAAGATCGCCTACCCGATCGCGCGGCTGGTCGTCCAAATGGCCATGAGCGGATTCGGCCGGGAGGGACTGCCCGCCGATATCACGCTGCTGCCCTCGGCCCCAACGATCGGGCGGCATTTGCAGCCCACGGTCGTGGGCGTCCGTCGGACCGACGCGGGCATTGTGATCGAGAGCCGGCGGACGCTGCCGGTTGGCTGCGGCGGCCCGCTCGCGGTGGTTTGGCTCATGCCGCTGGGCGCGCCGGGCGGCTTGGATCTGGGCCATCTGCCCACGCAGCAAAACGTGTCCATGAACAACCTCAAGCAAATCGCCCTGGCGCTGCACAACCACCACGACGCCCGGAAGACCTTTCCGGCGGCCGCGGGCTCGCAGAAGCCCGGCCAACCGCCCGTGAGCTGGCGCGTGCTCGTGCTGCCGTTTCTCGAAGAGATGGAGCTTTACGAAGAGTACAACTTCGACGAGCCCTGGGACAGCGAGAACAACCTGAAGGTCGCGGCCCGGATGCCCGAGGTCTTCAAGGCCCCCGGCAGCAAGGCGGCCGCCCAGGGCAAAACGAATTACCTCGCCGTGACAGGCGATGAGTACGTATTCGGCCCGACCAAGGGCAGGGGGCTATACGACATCCGCGACGGCTCGTCGTACACGATCATGGTGGTCGAGGTCGCTGACGAACGGGCCGTGCCCTGGACCAAGCCGGACGATTTCACGCCGGACAAGACCAACCCCATCGCCGGGCTGGTCGGCCTGCGGCCCGGCGGGTTCCTCGCGGCGATGGCCGACGGCAGCGTGCGCCGCTTTTCGGCCGAGATCGACGCCGCCACGCTCAAGGCCCTGTTCACCCACGCCGGGCGCGAGCCGCCAACGATATCCGACTTGTTCGAGCAGTGACAATGTCGCCCGTGCCGCCACCCGTCCCGAACGGGGCAGGGCAGGGGGGCGCCCCAATTTTCGCGGCGCGGAGGACGCGTTCTTGGGAATCAGCCACATTCGCCGCGAACATGGGACTGCCCCCTTCGCGGCAAGGGAGAATTCGTCGGGTGCCACTGGCTCTGCCAGTGTGTCCACAGTCTGGCCGGACAAGCACTGGCAGGGCCAGTGGCACACGGCGGCCTGGATCATTGGCCGCGCGGCGGTCAATAAGGAACGATCACGCCATGAAACGATCCTTTCTCGCCTGCCTCCTCGCGCTGGGCCTCTTCGCCCCCTCGTTGCTCGCCGCCGAGCCGAAACCGAACTTCGTCTTCATTCTGATCGACGACATGGGCTGGCGCGGACTGGAATGCTTCGGCAGCAAACTGTACGAAACGCCGCGGATCGACCGGCTGGCCGCGGACGGAATGCGGTTCACCAACGCCTATGCGGCCTGCCACGTCTGTTCGCCCACCCGCGCGAGCATCCTCACCGGGCAGTACCCCGCTCGGCTCCACCTGACCGATTACCTGCCCGGCCGCCGGGAGCCGTTCGCCCAACTGCAAACCCCCAAGATCAACCAACACTTGCCGCACGAGACGACGACCCTGGCCGAGGCGCTTGCGCCCTTGGGCTACGCCTCGGCGTCGATCGGCAAGTGGCACCTCGGCGGCATGGGATCGCTCCCGACCAATCACGGCTTCGACCTGAACGTCGCCGGCTCGGCGGCCGGCCACCACGGGACCATGTTCTGGCCCTACCGCGTGCCGAAGCTCGACGGCGCTGCCGGCGAGTATCTGACCGACCGGCTCACCGACGAAGCGATCCAGTTCATCGACGCCCACCACGACCGGCCGTTCTTCCTCTACCTGCCGCATTACGCGGTGCACAACCCGGTCGAGGCCAAGGAGGACCGAATCGCGAAGTACCGGCCGAAGGTCGATCCCGACGCGCCGCAGCACGACCCCGTCTACGCCGGCATGATCGACAGCGTGGACGAGAGCGTCGGCCGCGTGCTCGACCGACTCGAGAAGTGGGGCATCGACGACCGGACGATCGTCTTCTTCATGTCCGACAACGGCCCCTTGGCCCAATTCAGCCGGCCCGTACCCTTGCGGGGCGACAAGGGCAAGATCTTCGAGGGCGGGATCCGGGTGCCGATGATCGTCAAGTGGCCCGGCGTGATCCAGGGCGGCGCCGTCTGCGACGAGCCGGTTATCAGCGTGGACTTCTTCCCGACGATCCTCGAGATGGCCGGGACCCCGCCGCGGACCGTGGACGGCGAGAGCCTCGCGCCGCTCTTGAAACAGCAGGGCACGCTCCAGCGTGACGCCATCTACTGGCACTATCCCCACTACAGCAACCATCTCCAGCCGCCCTGCGGCGCGATCCGCCAGGGCGACCTCAAGCTGATCGAGTTCTACGAGGACGGGCGTCTGCTGCTTTTCAACCTGAAGGACGACCTCGGCGAGAAGCGCGACCTAGCCGACGCGATGCCCGAAACGGCCCGCCAGATGCGCGACAAACTCGCCGACTGGCGTCGCTCCGTGGACGCCCAAATGCCCACGCCCAATCCCAACCACGACCCGGCCAAGACCCTCTGGAACCGCCGCAACGGGAAGCTCAAGAGCATCTACGACACGCCTTGACGGGGCAGGGCAGGGGGGCGCCCCGAGAATCCGCCGCCTTCGGCGTGGCTTTGGGAATGCTGGGCAAACACTGCGGGCTGCCCGCGGGCACTACATATTGCCCGAAACAACAAATCCTCAACACCGCTACGCTGCGTGTCGAAGCAAAAGGAAGATGGCGGGTGCTATCCACGGGACGCATTGCGCCCCGATCCCTCCCGTCGTCTCCCGCCTTCGTCCGACGTACCCGCAGTCCCGATCTGGTGGCCATGGATGGCGCCTTCCGGACACGTTTTTCAATGCGCCGGTCGCGTGCGAGGCCCGCTCCTCGTCGCCGTGTCGTTGTTGTTGACGGTCGCTCTCGCGGGAACCGCGTCCTCCCAGGGCGCGCTGCCCGCGGCACCGCCGGCTTCGGCCGCGCCTTCCCCCGCGGCCGATTCCGCCGCCACGAAGGACGCGCCGACCCCCAACGCCGCCGCCGATCTCGATGCCCTTCTGGACCTGGCCGAGAAGGACGTGGATAGCTTGGCCCGCGTGTCCATCGCTCCGGGCAACATGTCCGGCGCCTCCAGTAGCGCGTCGAGCACGCTCAGTTCGCAACAGGCCGATTTCACCAAGGCCACGAGCACGGGCGATCTGCTCAAACAGATACCCAGCGTCAGCGGGCGGCGTCTGTCGGGCATCACCACCGACCCGCGCGTGCGCGGCTACAACTCCTCGCAGCTTGCCGCCAGCGCCAACGGCATGACCCAGCGGAAGTCGATCCAGGATCTCGACTCGCTTTTGAGCCAGATCGACCCCGGCGTGATCGAGGAAATCACGGTCATTGAAGGGCCGTATTCGTCGCTCCATGGCCCCGGCTTCGCCTTCATCAACGTCGATCTCCTCGGCGCCAAGCGCTACGCGCATCCGCACGGCCACAGCTCGACCTACTTCAACTACGCCAGCAACGGCCAGGTCATGTACGCCCGCGAAAACGTTTGGGCCGGGGCAAGGAACTGGGGCATGTACTGCACCTACGGCGTGCGGACGGGCAACGACTACCGCTCGGGCGGACGCTCGGGCGATTTCCTCGTGCCCACCAGCTTCGAACGGTGGGACGGCATGTTCTCATTGAGCTACGACCTGGGGCCGACCGCCCGGCTCGACTTCGACATGCTGCACACCGAGATGAACAACGTCGAGATGCCCGGCATCATCTACGATCCCGAGAACTCGGCCAACAACCAGTTCAACCTCCGGTATGTTGTGCAAGACGATCCCGACGGCCCCCAGCAGTTCGTGCTACAAACCTGGCACCAGGAGACGTTCTTCCACGGCGACGCCGCGCAATCGTCCAAGCAACAGAGCTTCTACCGCGAGTTCATGACGATTGCCTACTGGGCGCTGCCCGTCAACACGATCGGCAGCGGACACAACGTCTCGACGGGCATCCGCGCCCTGCGGACGTTCGGCGACGCCGACGCGGCGCAGTGGACCGTTGGCGTCGATTGGCGGCAGTACCGACAGCGCTACCAGGAATACTCCGTCGATGGCGACGGAGCGGAGGTCTTCCACGGCAACTACTTCGGACTTCCCCTCTCGCAAAGGGACGATATCGGGGCCCTGACGAACCTCGATCTGCCCGTTAGCGACCGGCTCACCGTGTCGATCGGCGGCCGCGTGGATTACGCCACGACCTCGCTGGACCGCGGCGACCCCGTGATCACCCATCTGGACCCCGATTCGTTTTTCTTTTATCAACCCGGCTTCCACGCGCCGTCCTACACCCTCGGCATGGCCTACATCCAGGCCAAACAGAAGCTCAACGACACGGACACCCTGCATTGGGGCACGGGTTTCGCCATGCGGGCGCCGGACCTGGCCGAACTCTACTTCGACGAACCCTTCGTCCCCTACGCGCGAGTCGGCAATAGCGAAATCAACGGACTCTCCATCCTGAAGCCGGAGAAGAACTGGCAATTCGACCTGGGCATGACTTGCGAGCGCAAGCCGCTCCGTTACGGCGCGCGCGGATACTACTCCACCATTTGGGACTACATCATGGCCGTGCCGGCCTGGACCGATTGGGTGTACTACGACGCCGGATACCACTACCACTACCTGGGCCGCGACTTCCAGTACTTCGATCCCGCGTTCCGTGACGATATGGGCTGGCCCGAGGAAAACGGCGACACCGTGAACGCCTCGTACCAGAACACGAATATCCGCCTGGCCATGCTCTGGGGCTGCGATCTGTTCGGCGAACTGGAACTCCGCCGCGGCGTCTCGCTCTTCGGATGCGTGTCCTATACGCAAGGCAGGAATCTAAGCCGCGTGAAATTCCTCGACGCGGGCACGGACACCGCCTTGGACGGTACGTTCGTCTCGATCCCCGGCGCCGAGTCGCTGCCGAACATCTATCCGCTCAACGGCTCCATCAGCCTCCGCGTCTTCGATCCGGAAAACGACCGGTGGCGCGTCGAGTTCGTCACCCGGCTGGTCAACGCCCAGCACGAGGTGGCCGCGAGCATCGCCGAGGTGCCCTCGCCGGGCTTCGTCGTGTTCGATCTGCGCGGCTACTACCGCTGGCGCGAGAACGTCCGCCTATCGCTGTCGCTGGAGAATCTGCTGGACACGTACTACAGCGAACCCGGCTCGGTGGCGATCATGAACTCCGCCGGTCGCCCCGTCTTCATGCCCGAGCCCGGCTTCTCCGTGCTCTTCGGCATCGACGGCAAGTTCTGATTTCTCCCCTCTCCCGCTCGCGGGAGAGCAGACCGGGACAACCATCTCTCCCCTCTCCCGCTTGCGGGAGAGGGGCCGGGGGTGAGGGAATCTTTTCGTGCTCTCGTCCTTTCCTGTTCTTGTGATTCCCCTCGATCGACCATCCCAAGCCCATTCGCGCCCGAATCACTCGGCGACGGTTTGCTGGAAGAAGGATCACGAAAGCGCGAAAGGACGAAAAAGGGGCGCTTATCGAAAGATGACTGGCGATCGACATTCACGGCGAAGATGGTCACTCGGCCTGCTGAATCGCCGTCAGGTAGTCGACGCAGCAGCCCTGCACCCAGAACCACCCATCGCGGTGCTTCCTGATCTTCAGCGGCGATTGCCCGATGCATAATGAGATCAAGGCGCCAGCAAATACGCAAAGCGCGATGACAATGAGCACGGGAGCGTCCGCGGCGCCGGCATAGAAACAACCGACAAATGAAACGACCATCACCGTGATCTTGATCAACAGGCGTCGCCGATACCGTCGCCGAATGGTCCGCTGAAGACCAAACAACAGCGCGCATTTCTTGCGGGCAATCAGGTATGCGATGAGCAAGACAAGCAGATTCACAAAAATCAAAAGCAGGACCCACGGGGAGCACCAATAGAAATCCTGCCGCACCACTTCGTCATTCGACACCGGCTGGTTCGTCTTGACGCACACCGGCGGGAGAACTGTGCCGGATCGGACGACAAGACACCTTCCGTCAACGCGTGGCGCGCTCTCCGGCACGGCGCAGTTTGCTGGGACAACCTCGAAGTAGTCGGGCGACTGATAGGGGTTGATGTCCATGGTGACCATATCAAGCGATGGGGGAGGAGCACCTTTCAAGATACAGCATATCCTCGCCGACAGGCCGCCGTCCAGGAGAAGGCCCCGGGCGGTTTCCTCGCCCTACTCAAACCACTCGGAAATCTTCCGCGTGATCTCCGCGACGGGCGATTCGCCGGGGTGGGAGGAGGGAGACGTGGCCGGTTGGCCGGGCGTCGAGTGGTGCTCGGCGCTCGCGGCCGGCTGGCCGGCCTGCAGAGCCTGGCGCTGCTGGCGGACGCGGTCCATCCAGCCGGGCTCCTGAACGACGACCCAGGTCAACAGGGCCAGCTTCGCGTACGTCGAGACATTCGGCCACCAGTGATGCCCGAGCACCTTAAGGCCGGTGCCGAAGGACTGCTTGAACCGGATGCGGCCGCGGTACCACTCGATGCTGTAAAGCTCGTCGAGCACCAGGTGGCTCACGTAGCCCAACACGACCGCGCCGGCCTTGTACAGGCGCAGCCGCACGTCGCCCGAAACGAGCAGAAAGGCCACCTCGCCGGCAATCAGCGCGGCCGGCAGGCTGTGGAACATGCCGCGATGGGTCGTGTAGCGGCGCAGCAGCGCGGCCAAGCCGAAGCGGATGGTGAGATACACGCCGGCCCCGGCCAGCACGATCATCTCCGTGCCCAGGCCAAGCTGCTCGAACCGGTCGATGAGCATCATCGAGACCACGGCCGCGGCGAAGGCCATGCTCTCGCGCAAGGGCCGGCCCGGCCCGCTGTCCAGGTCGGGCAACATGCCGGAAACCGCGCAGAGTCCCCCGGCCAGGACGGACGTGGTCACCGGCACGTCGAACCAATAATGCGCGCCGGCCCCATAGCCCAGGCCCAAGAGCGTGCTCGTGGCAATGTGCGTCTTGAAATCCGCCATGGCCACTACCCATACCCCAGATTGCCCCCCGGGCCAAGAGCAGTTTTCGCGCGACAAAGGCGACAACGGGGGACAATCCCCTTCGCCCGGGCACGCCAGCCCCCACCCCCTGCCCCCGATTGCCCTTCGCTCGAAATCGGGCCGGGGGTATACTTCTCGGCGCGTCCTGAACGCCTTGTTGCGAAGCCGCAAGCGGTGTTCGAGGTCGGAAGCCGGAAGTCGGAACGATCCCCGAGTCCCGATCCCCGAATCCCGAACCCCGAGTCCCGATCCCCGAATCCCGCCATGTCCAGCATCGGCCTGCAACCTTACGACATCTTCATGCTGGCCGTTCTGGCGGGCACGGTCCTGTTCGGCTTCTGGAAAGGCATGGCCTGGCAGCTTGCCTCGCTGGCCTCGCTGGTGCTCAGCGCGGTGGCCGCGTTTCGGCTCGGTCCCGAGGCCGCCTCGTGGATCGGCGTCGAAAAGCCCTGGCATCGGTTCCTCACGATGCTCGTGGTCTATCTCCTCACGGCGCTGGCCATCTGGCTGGTCTTCCGCCTGGTCGCCGGCGCGATTGATCGGGTGCGGCTGAAGGAGTTCGACCGGCAGATCGGCGCGCTGTTCGGCCTGGCCAAGGGCGTTCTCCTGTGCATCGTCATCACCTTCTTCGCCGTCACGCTCTCGGAACGCGCCCGGCAGGTGGTGCTCGAGACGCGCTCCGGACGGATTATCGCCGTGGTCGTCCAGCGCGCCACGCCCGTATTGCCGGAGGAAGTCACCAGCGTGCTGGGCGAATACATCGAGGAACTCGACCGCAAGCTGGACCCGAGCACGCCGCCCGCCGAAAACACGCTGTTGGATAGCATG
The DNA here is from genome assembly GCA_016931995.1 of Pirellulales bacterium. Classification (GTDB taxonomy): domain Bacteria; phylum Planctomycetota; class Planctomycetia; order Pirellulales; family Thermoguttaceae; genus JAFGDS01. The sequence goes on along the minus strand of JAFGDS010000099.1, from coordinate 24,539 downwards.
AGACAGTCCCCCGCGGAGACGGAAACCCGCCGGCTTGGCGACGCCGTGATGGACGACGTCCAAGGCGGACTGGATCGCGGGACCGACCGCCTTCGGCGCGAGGCCGACAATCAGGTCGATCGATTGGCCGACGAGGTGGACCGGAAGCTCGAGTCCTTGCGGAAGGAAACCGAGCACCGCCTCGCGCCCCCTCGCTAGAGGGGATGTGAGGCGGCGTCTCAACGATGCCTCGGCGTGCCTTCCACGGCGACGGGGTAGGGGGGCTCAACCGGGAATAAGCCGCCTCGGGCATATCCCAAACCCAGCTCGGCGTCAGCCATCCGCTGCCGCGCGGACGATCTGGATGGCAGTGCAAATATATCTTTCGCGGCCGACGGCGCTCCTCTTGGCGGCGCACCGGCCGGCGCGCGGAACCGAAGGGCAAGGGACGTCGATCGGACGCGGCGAGCCGGCCGGGCGTCCGGGAACGGAGCAGCGTTTTCCCGAAGGTTTTTGTCCCTTTGACCGAACATAAGAAACATTATCGGACGTTGCGGGAAGGCCGACGGACGAAAATCCCGGTCCGCTACGGTTGCTTCGGCTCGGCCTCGGCCGGCGGCGGCTGGTCCGGGGCAGCGGCCGGCTTCGGCGCGGGGCCATGCTCCACGGTGAGCTGGGGCAAGGCGTCGGTCAGCTCCTTGACGCCCTCCGGCGTCACGCGCGTGCCCAGAATGGTCAGCCGGCCGAGCTTCTTCATGCCTTTAAGCTGCCGAAGCCCGTCGTCCGTCAAGGCCGTGCCCTGAAGCAACAGCCAACTGAGCCTATCGAGCGGCAGCAGGTGCTTCATGCCGGCGTCCGTCACCCGCGTGTACGAAAGGTCGAGGATCGCCAGGCTGCCGATGCCTTCCAGATGCGCCAAGCCCGCGTCGGTGATGTTCGTGTGCGTGGCCATGAGCGACTCGAGCCTCCGCAGGCCGGCGAGGCGCCGAAGCCCTTCGTCGGTGACCTGGGTATTGCTGATCACGATCGACGTGAGATCGGGTAACCGGGCCAGTTGCTCCATCTGCTTGTCGTTGAGGTTGGTTTCGCCAAAATGGACCGACGTGAGGTGGAAGCAGTCGCCAATCAGCTCGACGGTTTCGTCGTCGACGTCTTTGTTCTGGAGATGAACGGACGAAGGGTACTTCGGGGCGCCCGGCGCGAAGGATTTGTCGTCGGGCGCGAGGATGAGCAAGACGCCCTTTTCGAGGAGCCTGGCGGCGGCCTTGGCCTCGGCTTCGCGCGCCGCGCCTTCAAAGAGCCCCGGCCCGAAAAGCCACGCGGCCACGCCGATGGCGCCCACCATCGCGACCACCAGGACCGCCACGGCAATGCGGCGCAGGCTCGCGCCGATCCCCCGGGCCGGGCCGCCCGAGGCCGCCCCACGGCAACAACGCGCCTCGGGCGCGCCGCGCGATGGGGCCGGCGTCCGGTTGAAGCCTTCACTCATGCCGAGAATTCTCCCAGGGCAAGACTAGCCCGCCCTTCGCGGATTCCGCGCGGGCGCTCGTTGTCGCGAAGCCGCAAGCGGCTCATTTCACACGGGGTCGATCGAGTTGTTTCGCGCGATTCCGACCGGCTCGTGCGGGCCGCCCTTGCGCGGCGGCTCGGGCGGGTCCGCCGGCGCCGGCGGCTGGCCTTCCAGGAAAACGCCCATCCGTCGGAACTTCTCGTAACGCGTCTGAAGCAGCTCGTCCAGCGGCCGGCCGACCAACTGCCGAAGCTGGTTGCGCAAATACACCTTCAGACGATTGGCCATCAGCACCGGATTGCGATGGGCGCCGCCGAGCGGCTCGTGGATCACGTCGTCCACGACGCCCAAACCCGGTAGGTCCTTCGACGTGAGCTTCAGCGCGTTGGCGGCTTGGTCCTTGAAGGTGTGGCTTCGCCAGAGGATGCCCGCGCATCCCTCCGGACTGATGACGGAATAATAGGAATGCTCCAGCATGGCGATCCGGTCGCCGACGCCGATGCCCAGCGCTCCGCCCGATCCGCCCTCGCCGATCACGACGCAGATGATTGGCGTGGGCAACCGCGACATTTCGTACATGGAGCTGGCGATCACCCAGGCCTGGCCGCGCTCTTCCGCGCCAATGCCCGGATAGGCGCCCGGCGTGTCGATGAAACAGATCACCGGCAGGTGGAATTTCGCGGCCAGCCGCATCTTGGCCATGGCCTTGCGGTAGCCCTCGGGATGGGCGCAGCCATAATAACAGTCGGTTCGCTCCTTGAGCGTCTTGCCTTTCTGATGTCCGACGGCCAACACCCGGAACGTGTCCAGTTTGGCCCAGCCGGTCCGCAGCGCCCGATCGTCGCCAAACGTCCGGTCGCCGTGCAGTTCGACGAATTCGTCAAACGCCAGCTCGAAGTAGTCGGTGGTCATCGGCCGATTGGGATGCCGGGCGACCTGGACCGTCTCGCTGGGCTTGAGATTGCCGTAGATCTCTTTCTTCCGCGCGGTCAGCTCCCGCCGGAGCCGGCGAAGCTCGCCACTGGTCTCCGGCGTCTGCGGCGCGAGCCGTTCGAGCTTCTCCAACCGCGCTTCGAGCTCGTAGATGGGTTGTTCAAACGAAAGCCGATGTTCGCCGCTAGCCATATCGTCGCCTAAAACGTTCCTATCGCCGCACGACCGCCCAACCAAAAGAGGGGTTTCGCCGAAAAGCCTCTCCATCTTCTGGTCGGCACCCGCGTCCAATCTTCCCCACCCGACCCGCGCGGAAGAACCAGAAAAAACTCGGCCGGGTTCATACCGCAAGTGCCCGCGCCTCCTACTTTTTATCCTCCTTGCTCCCCGCCTGTTTGGGGGCTTTACGGAAGATCCTGGTCATCCGGACCTCGGTAAGGAAATCCTCGATGGACTTGGGCCGGCTCGCCGGCTGCTTCGCCATGGTCCGACGGATCAGTTCGCCGAACTCGGGTGTGACGTTCCGGTTGGCGCTTTCCAGCGGGGGCGGAGCAGACCTAAGATGCTTCATAAGTAACTCTTGCGCCGTGGACCCCGTGAACGGGAGCTTCTGGCCCAACAGCTCGAAGACCGTGCAACCCAAGCTATAAAGGTCCGATCGCCCGTCCACCGCGCCGCCGCGAATCTGCTCGGGCGACATGTAGCTCCGCGTCCCCTGGATCTTGGAACGGCCCCCCAGCAGCTTGGAGAACCCTCCCTTCATGCGGTGCGCCAGGGCAAAATCGATCAGTTTTATGCTGCCATCCTCGCCCACAAGGAAGTTGTCCGGCTTGACGTCGCGATGCACCCAACCCTGGCCGTGCAGATAGCCAAGCGCCTCGCACATTTGTTCAATAATCCGAGGAATGAGGGGTTCGATCCGATCGTAATCGTAGCGCATCCGGTACTTAAGATTCGGCGAGGGAAACCACTCCATCGCAAGATACGGATTCCCCCTGTCCACGGCATAGGAGTGAATCCGGATGATCCGATCGTGGTCCAGATTCCCCCCGACGAGCCACTCTTGCTTCAAAAAAGCCAGGTGTTCCTTGTTTCGGCGAAAGTCCTCCAAGAGGACCTTCAGACCGAACATCTTGTTCTCCGAATCGTCGTACGCCTGCCAGATCCGGCTGGTCTGGCCCGTATTCACGACGTTCAACAGTCGGAACGGGCCGATGTAGCCCGGAGTCGCCCTGGCCAATGACACGAATCTCGCTGGGGGAATGCGTCGGCGGGAGCCGGTCCCACCATATCGTGCTTTAGTTTACCCAAACGCCACCGCTGGAGCAATTGCACCCATTCGGAGGGAACGAAAGCCGCTGTCCCATTTCCCCCCGGGCGAGGGTTGGGGTAAGAGCATCCCGGGAGTTGATCGGTACGTCGGCTCCGTCATGGCATCTCCTCACCCCCGACTCCTCTCCCGCCCGCGGGAAAGGGGAGCAGAGGGATTCACTCACTTTCGCCCTCTCTCCCGCCTGTGGGAGCGCGCCGCCTTGGAGGCGTTCCTTGCGTGGGATTTCAGCAGCCGGGCGTACAGTTGCCGGAGCTGCGCGGTCATCCGGCGATGGCAAAACACGTCGCGGCACCGCCGTCGGCCCTCCTCGCCAAGCCGGACGCGCATCTCCCGGTCCGACGCCAGCCGCTCGATCGCCTCGGCCAGCGGCTCGACGCTCTGGGGCGGGAGAAGAATGCCCGTCACCTCCGGCAGCACCACCTCGCGGGCGCCGTCGATGTCGTAGCTGACCACGGGCTTGCCGGCCAACAGCGCCTGCGGCAACACCCGGGCCAGACCCTCGCGAAGGCTCGCGTGGACGACCATATCCATCGCCGCGAGCATCTCGGGCATGCGGTCGCGCGGGACCAGCCCGGCAAAGCGGAAATAGTCCGTCAGTCCGGCCTCGGCGATCTGCCGCGTTAGTTGATCGTGCAGGATGCCGCTGCCGACCAGGAGGAATCGCACGTTGGGGCGCCGTTTGACCACGCGGCCAGCCGCGCGGATCAGGTATTCGTGCCCTTTGAGGTGAAACAGCCGGGCGACCTTGCCCACGACGACGTGTTCGGACCCATAGCCCAGTTCCTCCCGGACGCGTCGGCGGTGGATGGCGGACGCGAGGAAGGGCTCGACTTCCATGCCGCTGTAGACCGTGGTGAATTTGTCGCGCGGGGCCACGCCGGCTTCGACGAGCAAATCGGTCATGGCGTCGGCCACGCTCACCATCGCGTGACACCGCCGCGCCGCCCAACGCTCGCACGCCCGAAAAACCCGTCTCGCCCCCCTGCCCTGGTACGGATGGAACGGGGCGCCGTGCACCGTGTGCACGATCGCCGGCACGCCCAGTTTCCACGCGGCCGCGCGGCCCAGGATGCCCGCCTTCGCGCTGTGCGTGTGAACCACGTCCGGCTGGAAGTCGCGCAGCCGGGCCTTGATCTTCCGGTAGGCCGCCGCGTCGCGCCACGGATGAATCGCCCGCTGCAGTTCGGGCACGATCTGAAGCGGCACCCCCCCTGCCCTTGCCCACGGCAACAAATCGCCCTCGTGCTCGCCCGGCGGACCCGTGACCAGCAGCACGTTGTCGCCGTGCTCCCGCATCAGGTCCCCGCACTCCAACACCGTGTTCTCTTGCGCTCCTCCGAGCATGAGTCGGGTAATAACGTGGGCGATGCGCATGAGGGACCTCAGTTCTCGCTTTTCCGCCGGCGAGGGCGATTTAGGTCGACCGTATCCAAAAGCAACGTGACGGGACCGTCGTTGACGAGCTCGACGTCCATGTGTTGGCGGAATCGACCGGTGGCCACGTCGATGCCCGAGGCGGCCGCCGCGCGGACGAAAACCTCGTAGAGCGCTTCGGCCATTGTCGGCTCGGCGGCTCTCGAAAAACTGGGACGCCGGCCCTTGCGGCATTCGCCCAGAAGCGTGAACTGGCTCACCACGAGCATGGCGCCGCCGACCTCGGCCAGGGCGCGATTCATCTGGCCGTCCGCGTCCTCGAAGATCCGCAAGCCGGCGATCTTCTCGGCCAGTCGCCGCGCGTCCGACTCGGTGTCGGATTGGGCCACGCCCAGCAGCACGAGGAGCCCCCGCTCGATCTGGCCACAGACCTCGCCACCCACAGAGACCTTGGCCCGGCTTACCCGTTGGACGCACGCGATCATGCGGCCTCCGCTATCCGTCGATGCGTTGATGATCGAGGGGACTTTTTGCAGGCAAGAGCGTAGCGCTTTGCCGTGCGAAGCCGCAAGCGGCCCTTAAGGTTGGAACGCGGAAACACGCGATGGCCCCTCCCGACCTCCGACTTCCGATTTCCGACTTCCGACTTCCTACCGCCTGCCGCCGACCCGCGCGCCCAGGCGACTCTGGATGAATTGCTGTGTTTCGTCCGACGGTTCGAGCTCGGTCGCGCCGTATTGAAAATGGGAGGGGTCGATCGGCACGTTCACGTTGACACTCGGCAAGGTCATTGTCACCAGCGCGCGACTTTCGTTCGTCCCGGCGACGGCGCGGCGATACTCAAACCGGTAAGGAAAGAAGTCCTCCTTGCCCAACAAGAGCACGACGTGGTCCGGCAGATGCGGCGGGAGCGCGGCCAGGTCCACCCCCCTGCCCTGCCGGACGGCGTCTTTCTGATCGGGCAGGAGCCGAGCGAGGCGATCCGGCCGCCACGTGCCGCGAAGCTGCCAGACGGGCATCCGCGTCAGGGTCGATTCGCCGATCAGCTCGAACGTGAACTGGCGCCGCAGGGCCTCCATCAGCCCGGGCAACCCCCCTGCCCCGATCGGCCCCATCAAGGCGGCTGGGCAAGCGGCCTCCCCCCCCTGCCCCGCCGCCTTGGCCACCCGGTCGAGATCCACGCGGCTCAGCTTGCCGTCGTCCAACAGCCGGCGATACGTCCAAAGGTACCGTCCGTCACAGACCTGCACGAGTGTTCCGATCTTCGTGCCCGTCTCGTCCAATGGGATCTTCAATTCCAGCCGGACCTTCGGTTGCGGGCCGGTCCGTTCCTCCCGGTACTGGCCCTTTCCGGCGAACTGATGTCCAAACAGATCGATCTGTTGGCTGATCTCCGCGACGATGGAATGCCTGCTTTCCAACAGCCTTATCGACTCCGCAACAAAGGAGTCTCCGCGGCTGGCGCCCCCCTGCCCTGCCCCCGCCTCACCGGCCGCGACGGCATCGTTTCCCGCCTCCGAGCCGCCGAAAACCGGGATCTGCGCATGAAGATACGATACATGCGTAAGCAAAACAATACAGGCAATTTGGATTGAAGCAGGAAACCTGGTCGTCATTTTAGGGGTTTTGCCGGATTTGCCAAAGAATCGTGTTGTACCACGCCGACCAATACACCTCAGAAGCATCGCCTCGCGACCCGCGCGCGGTCCGCGGACCCCGCCGGACAGCGTGTCGGACGGTTCGCGTATTGTAGGGCGGGCTTCCCACGTGGTCCACGCCAATCGTCCGCGGCGTGGCCGGTCAGGATAGTTTGCTCACGGACGTTTGAGCCGATGATACCCACGCTCGCACGCAACGGGTCGGTCGTCCCGGAAGGCGGATCGGGCGGTAAGGAGGGGGGACACCTATGAAATACGTAGTGGCGGTTTCGATGGTTGCCGTGGTGCTTGCCGGGTGCAGGGGCGCGGTCAAGAACAACCTTCCGCCGGCGCCGATGCTGATGCACCCCGGCCCCGGCGTGGATGGCCCCGGGCCCGGCGTGCTCACCTGCCCGACCGGCATGCCCGCGCCCAATCAGTCGTCGCAGGTCCTCTTTGCCGGACCCGACGGCATGGTGGTCGCGTGGGACGTATCGATGGCAGGCCAGTTCGATTCCGAGCCGTTGGTTTGCCCGGGCCGATACAACTTCGACCAGGGCTGCATCTACCGGCTGAAACTCACGAATATCGGCGTCAGCCGGGCGGGCGTCGAATTGTATCCGACGCTTGAGGTCGCCCCGGCCATGCCGCGCACCAGCGCCTTCCTCGCCCACAACGCCATCCCCGTCCAACTCACCGAGGAGGACCTGGACCAGGTGCTCACGGGCAACTACGTCACGAAGGTGATCTACCTGCCCGATCCGGAATTCCAGGAGCTGGCCCTGGCCGGCGTCGAAACGCTGGTCAGCACGCGGCTCGACCCGGGCGTGGACCCCATCGCCGAGGCCGATCGCCGCGGCGCGATCCTGGCGATCGTCCGGCTGGGCAACAAGGACCTCGAGATTCCCGGCGAACCGGTCGAGTCCGGCGGCGTAACACCCGCTTCGTACGGCGCGCCGTGCGAAGGTGGCATGGCTATGGCCATGGGCGGCGGCACGGTTCCGCAGAACTACATCTCCGGCGTGACGGGCCCCGAATACGGCATGCCCATGAGCGGCACCCCCATCGGTCTGCCCGGCCCGCCACACGTGCCGTTGGGAGTGCCGGCCGGTCTGCAGAAGCACGTGATCAAGAACCACACGTCCGTGCGCATCCCCGAGCCCACGCGCAAGGTCGAGATCGACGTGAAGCAGCGTCCTGGCCTGAGCTATCCCAAGCCGGCGGACCGTGTGCGGATCGTCGAGACTGCTCGGCCGGGCCTGGGGTTGTTCCGCCAGCCGGCCACGAATACGTACGAGCGCGCGATCGATCCCAACGACTACGGCGAGCCGTGCGAAGAGGGCGTGCCCTGCGAAGGCGAGCCCTGCGAAGGCGAGCCCTGTGAATACAACGGTTACTAACACGCGAACACAACTCCCCTCGCCCTTTGCGAGAGCGGGTGGACAATACTACTCCCCTCTCCCTTTGGGAGAGGGGTCGGGGGTGAGGGCACCCGGGATCTACATCCGGTCAAAACGAACCCAACGAAACAGTCATGCCGAGCGAAGCATCTCGCGTCCCGTGCGACATCACCGAGATCCTTCGCTTCGCTCAGGATGACGTGCCGCTCGGGATGACGTGAAGACAGCAAGGTCCCGCGAGGTACCATGAACCTTCGCCCAAACCTTCTCCTACGTTTCCCTTCTCCACGAACCTCGCAATCCGTGACAATGGTCCATGTGCTCCGCTGCCTGGCGACACGGCGCTTGGTCGGTCACCTACGAGTTGCCGGCAGGATGGCGGTCTTGGTTCTCGGGTGTTTGTGCCTCGCGCAAATGGCGCAAGCGCAACAACCCGAGGTCCATTACCTGCACCAGGGGGTGATGCCACCGGGAGCGATTGGCGGTCTGCAACTCCAGCGGGGCGGACCATTGCACGGGTTCTTCCAGCCGGTCGAGATCAAGGCCCCCACGGGGGCCTCGGTCTCGCTGGCCAGCGACGGCCAGTTCCAGCCGAGCGCGCCCGCGCCCCTGCGCGTCGGGTTGTTGATCGGCCAGGTCTACCGGCTCCGCGTGACGAATATCCCCCTCGCGCCCGGTCTGGAGGTCTTCCCCACGATCGAAGTGATCGATCGGCTCTACGCGCCGGCCGATCAGACGTGGCGGTTCGCGATCGCCATCGAATTGACGGCCGAAGACCTGCGGCTGGCCGCGGACGGCAAATTCGTCACGCGCGTGATCTACCTCGAAGACCCCTTCCGCGCCGTGCCCATCGCCGAGGACACCCACGGCCAACCGTGGTTTGAAGCCAAGCCGGGCGACGATCCGCTGGCCGTGGCCGACGGCCTGGGCCGCCCCGTGGCCATCCTGCGAATAGGCGCCCGCGTGCCCGAATCCGGGCAGGGCTCGGACGAACAATTCCTCTTCGGCTGCCCGCCGTTTGAAGCGGACCCGATCCCGCCGGCGTTGCCCGCGCCGCCCTCGGGCGCGGCCGCGCCCCCCTGCCCTGCCCCGACGGGCGAAGTGGCCAAACGTCTGCCCCCGCCGCCGGCGCCGCGCCGCCTTCGGGTTGTCGCCGAGTAAGGAATCCGCCATGCACCGCGCCTTGCCAAGACAATTGAACGTCGAGTGGCTGCCCGGGCTGTGGCGGCTGACGATGGTCGCCGCATGCACCCTGATCCTCTGCGCCTGCCGCGCGCCGCGGACGGCCGACCTGGATCGGTCGGCCCCCCCTGCCCTGCCCCGCGAGGCATGGGCCGGCATGGCGGCGCAACCGCAGAACCCCGGCGCCGGTCTCGTGGGCTTCGCGCCGGAAGGAATGCACGTGGCCGAGCCCGCGCCCGGCGCTCCCGCCGGACCTTGGGCCCCGCCAGGCATCCGACGGCCATGGCCCGAGGACGAGTACCTCGCCGATGGCGGCGACCGCGGCCTGGCGGTGACCGTTGCGCCCGATTGGACGGTCCGCGGCCTGGACGCCGAAGACACGATCGCGCATTTCGACACGCTCGACGGCCAAACGGTCGTTACGCCCTCCAACCCGGTGCATCTGTATGCCCCGCGATTCGGCGCGGTCCGCAAGGTGACCTCCGTCGTGCAGAACGAGCGTGCGACCGGACCCGGCGACGTCCGCCAGCCCACTGGCTTGGTGCGCTACGACGACGTCCAAGAGGTGGCCCACGGCACGCAAAACATTCAGCCGGGCCAACATCTGGCCGCCCAGCCGCCGGTCATCTATCAGGGCAAGCTCGGCGACGGGGCCCTGTCGACCGCCCTGGGCCCGCGGAGTTTCCAGGACGCTTTCATGGCGTTCGAAAGCTGCGACGCCATCCGCTTCGGCCACGTGAATCAGAAGGAGACCGCGCGGCTGGCCGAAGGCATCGCCGCCGCGATTGTCTGGACCGACAATCAGGCCGTGCAAGTGATCCTCGATCACCAGTCGGCCGCGGCCGAGGTGGGCGTCCAGAACGCCCACACCGTCTTCGGCGTGGAAGAAGCCCCGGCGCATCCGCGATTGCGGATCATCAAGGTGGCTTCGACCCAACTGGCCAAGCCGGGCGAACCGGTGGACTTCACCCTCCGTTTCGACAACGTGGGCAACCAGTTGATCGGCAACGTCACGATCGTCGACAACCTGGCCACGCGGTTGGAGTACGTGCCCGAAAGCGCCCAGTGCAACCTCCCGGCCACGTTCTCCACCCAACCCAACGACGCCGGCTCGACGGTGCTCCGCTGGGAGATCACCGACCCCCTGCCCGTCAACCAAGGCGGCATCATCCGCTTCCGCTGCCGCGTGCGGTAAATGGAATGCGGGAACGCGGGGCGGTCCGGCGGCGCTGCCGCTCCCCTCCTCCCTGGGGTTTCCAGGATTCTGGACCTGCCGCGTTATATCGGCCCACGGGTGACGCCTCTTGCGAAGTGCGGTTCGCCGCGACGGTATTCTCACACCCTCCCGCGGCCGAGGGACGCGTAACCTGGAGGATACGACCATGCGACTCGTCGCGAGGCTCCTCACGCTGGGCACGTTGGCGATGGTTTCTCCCACACACGCGGCCGAGCCGGCGCCGGCCGTCCAGCCGGGGCAACTCCGATCGGCCGGCTGGTGGCGCGATCAGGCCGTCCATTTTGCCGATGGCATCACCGATGCTGACGCGCGAGGCAAGGCACACTACGAACTCGTTTATGTCCAAGGCTTCGCCGGCGACTTCGAGGGGGCACGGGCGTCGATACGGTCCATCAACAATCCGCAGTTGTGCATCTATGCCCACGTATTCTTGGCGAAGCAGTACGAAGCCAGCGGCGACGACAACGCCTGCCAAACCCAGCTTCAAGAGGCCGGGGAAATCACCCTGTTGCCGGGAAACACGAGTTTCTTCGACGTGATCCGAAGGCACCTCGAACTGGGACAACCGGCCCAGGCGATTTCGCTGGCGGGACGAATCCCGCACGAATTCCATCGCAATGCCGCCTTTCAGGACATCGCCGCAACGCTTGCCGGGCAGGGCAAACTGGAAATGGCCCGCGACATTGTCAAAAAGCATCTTCCGCCGAGCTGGGAGCAGTCGGGCTGGTCGGTCATGGCCAACGCCTGCGCCGACGCATTGCGAATCGACGAGGCCCAGAAGCTCGCCGCAAAGCTGACCGACACGAAACTCCAGGATCGCGCGTACGACCATCTCGTCAAGGCGCTGGTCAAGGCCGGTCGTGCCGCCGAGGCAGGCTCGTTCGCGGACCGCATCTCCGATGCGACGCTTCAGGCGACCGCCCGCGCACAAATCACGGCCAATATGGCGAAGAAGCAAAACGCCCAAGTCCTTCGGTCGCGCGTCGAAAAGGCGACAACCCGCGAAGAGAAGCTGGCGCTTTACGACTTGCTTTTCGCCGAGCTTGTCGCCGCGGGAGACGTTGCGGCCGCCGAGGCAGCCATCGAGTCGATGGTCGAGATTGTCAAGGCCTCTCCACGCCCGGCGCAGAAGTCCAAGTTCGGCGTGTTCGACGACGCAGGGTTGATCGCCAAGGCGCAGGCGAACTACCTCGCGACCGCCAAGCTCTTGGCTGCCAAGGGCGATCGCGAGGGCAGCCTGCGGCGGACTGCGCGGGCCCGAAAGGCCATTGCCGAGCTTCCCGACGAATCGGGCCTCCTCAAATTGATGCTGGTTCCCGCGCTCGTGGCATCGGAAATCGACGCGGGCGATTTCCACGGCGCGCGGACCACGCTTGCCCAACTGAAACAGGGTTACGGACAGTCGTCCGCGGCGGCCGACGTCGCCGCCGGTCTGATCAAATCGGGCGACGTGAAATCGGGGCTCGAGGTCGCCGAACTGATTACCGAGCCGCTCGGCAAGGATCGGGCAATGGGCAAGGTGGCCTCCGCCCTGCTTCGCGCCGGACAGCTCGATGAGGCAAAAAACTTGCTGCGGAAGATCGGCGACGGCCCAAACGAAGTCGGGGCGTTCCGGATCGTCGGTCAAACCATGGTGGAACTGGGCCGCGAGACGGAACTCCATCAATGGCTAGGCGAACTGACCTCGAAGACGGCGTGCGCCTACCTGTGCATGGGCGCCGCCGATGTGCTCGCCAAGCGTCAAGCCGGCAAGGCCCGCTCTTCAAGCAACTCGCGACCGGCCAGGGACCTCGCTCTCCCCAATCGCTGGACCGTTTCCGGGGTACGCGAACACCACGACTGTCTCTGACTCGAGCGGAGCGTTGACGAAGAAGTCCCCAACACGCGACGATACAAGGCACGTGAGCGCAGCGCGGGCATGGCGCCCAAGAAGCCACGCTAATCCGCAATCTATTCTAACGAGTGGATGACTCGCCGCGAACCAACTCGTCGTCGACCGCGCTCGCGGCGTCGGGCACGCGGAAGTACGTCGCCTCGCCGGCGGGATCGGCGAACTCGGTCAACCGGAGGCTCAGATCGGGAGGCTCGGTCGCGGGCTTCCCGGGACTCCACGCGCGCACCGGGCACGCCAGGCCGTCGGGGCGAACCGTCGCATCATGGACCGGCTCGCCCAAGCTCCGTGGATCGAGCCGGAGGTCCCTCATGACCGTGGCGGATTGCGACCTGGCCGCGAGACCCTCGTTCGGAGCGTTGCGTTCGGCCAAAGGCCGATCCGCCGTCCGCGGCGAGTCCGTTGCCGCGATCCGCCGCGGAGCCAGGCAGAAGAGCATGGGGCCCCGCATCACGGCCACGCGTCCGTCTTGCGACTTCCGGCCGTGGACCAACCGCCACGTCATGGGCATGTCGAGTTCCACCCGGTCGCCCGGCTTCCACTGCCGCGAAACCGTGAAGAAGACGCCTCGCTGGACCGGCCGGTCAAGCTGCTTTCCATTGATGCTCACCGACGGCTTTTCGCACCACGCCGGAATGCGCAGTCGCAAGGGAAAATCGGCTGGACGCGACGGATCGACGTGAATCGTGACCTGGCCCGAGTTGGGGTAATCGGTCTCCTGCCGCACGTCGAGCGCGACGCCCTCGTCGAGCGCCACACGCGCCGACGATTCCGTATAGAGGTTCACCGTCGCGCCGCCGTCGGAGGAACGGTAGTAGATCATCTGGGGAAGCTCGGCGACAATGCGCCGGTAGTTGTTTGGACAGCAATAGGTGTCCCACTCATACACCGGTCGCTTGCCCTCGAGCGGCGTGAAGTAGCGCAGGCGGCGTCCGTCGGGCATTTGCGCGGCGAAAAGCGCGTTGTAGATCGCCCGCTCCATGATATCGCCGTGGGCCGACGCGCCCTCGATGCGGAGCATCGCGTGGAGCAGGCGAATCAGATAGGCCGTGGCGCAGGTTTCCCCCACCGTGCCCGTGGTCCGCTGGTCGCCGTGGAATCCTTCCCCGCTGCTGCACGTGCCATTGACGAGCAAGCCGTCGCGAGCCGTAAGGAAGTCCACAACCTTCCTGCTCTGGCGGAGCAAGCTCTCGTCCGGCGCGATGTCGTAAAGATCGAGTTGGGCAAGGCAGACGTTCATGAACGTGTACGCGTGGCCCCCGACCGGTTGGTCCCAATTCCGCAGATCCATCCCGTCCACCGCATAGTCGAGGTACTTCTTGTCTTCGGTCGCCCGATGGAGACGGAGGAAAGCCCGCTCGGTATTCAGCTTCCCGACGCTCCGTGGTTCCCCGGTGGCCGCGCGGCGCTCAATGATGTAGTTGGCCAACCTCCGCGCCGATTCGAGCGATGCCTTGTTGCCAAAGTGTTCAAAATCGGCGACCAGCCCGTGAATCAGGTAGACCATTTCGTGCAAGTCCCACAGCGCGAACACGCGATGTTCCGGCTGGAATATGCCCATGTAGCCGTCGGGAAGCTGGGTTTTGATCAATTCGCCGACCAGGTAGTCTTTCAGCTTGATGACTCCGGGGTTCTGGGTGTGCGCGGCGAAGGTCACGGCGGCATCGATGAGCTTGCCCAGCCCGACGTAACGATCCGGGTGTCCCGACCGTGCGATGGCTTGCTTCCCGCGAAACCGCTCGAGGAAGTCCCTGTCGACGTCGATCGCCAGGAGATTGTTGTCGATCGTGACGTCGATGCGTCGGCCGATTTCGCCGCCGACCTTGACCTCGGCCGGATCAACCGGCGCGAGACAATGATCCCCCGCCGCCAGACGCCGCGGACACGCCGTCCCCAGAACGACCAAGCTCACGGCTACGATGCACCTCCATCGCGGTCTCTCATTTCGTGCGGCCGTCATCCGTATCTCACTTCATGGCATCAAGGAATCCGCGCAGCTTGTCGGGCCAGTCCTTCACGTCCGGAGGAAGGACCGGTTTGAGGCCGAAGCCGTGACCGCCGCGCTGGGTCTTGGTGAAATCGCACGGAACCTTGGCCGCCTGGCACGCTTCGGCATACGCGACGGCGCTGGGGGCGTACGGGTCGTCGCCCGCGACGTAGACGAAGGCGGGGGTCTTCACCGGCGCGACTTCGTCGAGCACCTTGCCATCCCGCTCCAGGTAGGCCGGATACATGAGGATCGCGAAATCCGGCGGCGCGCCCTCCGCCGTCTCATGTGTGAGCCGGGCCGCGAGATGCCCGCCGGCCGAGAAACCCATCACGCCAATCTTCTTGGTGTCCAGCCCGAATTCACCGCCGCGCTTTTGCAGCAGCGCGAGGGCGGCCTTCGCGTCGGCAATCGCCAGCTCGCGGGTTTGGTCGCCGGCGCTGACGCGATAGAGCAGAATCGCCACGTCGTAGCCGAACTCATTCAGTTTCTTCGCGACGAAATAACCCTCGTGGTTGATTGCGAGGATATGGTACCCGCCGCCGGGGCAGACCAGGATGGCGCCGCGAGCGGGCTTCCGCGCCGTCGGGAAAAGCTCCAGCGCCGGCGTTTCGACCTTCTGGATGCGGTCGATGCCGTCCTTGCCCGGCTCCGCCGCGGGCGCGGGCGCGCCCTCCTTGCCCTCCAGCGAGATGCGGCGGATATCGGCGGCCCGCGCGACACACAGGCCGAACGCGACCAATACAATAAGGACAGCGCCGACGCGGTTCAAGGTGGCTCCAATACTATTCCCGCACGGTGAGTATTTACCGTTTCCCATGGCCACATCCCCCGTCACTCGACGCGCCGCGAGTATCATTAGCCGTTCATTGTAGCGGCGCCGCGCGCCGCGTCAAAAAACGTTTCTTTCCCGGTGCATGTTTGCCGTGGCGATGACCCAGGACTGGCGGGCGCCGGCGGAGAGACTTGGGGTCCCTCCGCTGCCGCCGGCCTTCTTGACACCCCCGGCACGGGCCCTATGATGGGGTGAGTGAGCGCTCCACCGCTGGGTTGACCCCTCAAAAGTGGGTACATGCATGTACCCCGCAGTGGAAGCTCGCGTGTTCGTGGCTACGTTCCGTTATCGATACCCCTTGTGGGTTGGTCGGGGTCTGGGTGTTTTCAGGAGTGGTCCCATGGCCGAATACCGGCGGTTGGAGGTTAATGAGGTCGGCGACGTGACGGTCGTTCGCTTCCGCGATCAGAAGATCCTCGACGACCTGAACATCCAGGAGTTGGGCCGGGAACTCGCCCGGCTCGTGGAGGTTGAAAACCGCGCACGACTGCTCTTGAACTTCGCGTCCGTCGAGTTTCTCTCCAGCGCGGCGTTGGGCAAGCTGATCACCCTGGACAAGAAGGTCAAGGCGGCCGGCGGGACGCTCCGGCTCTGCTGCATCCAGCCGGAGATCTTCGAGGTCTTCGTCATCACGAAGCTCAACCGCGTCTTCGACATCAAGGAAAACGAGGCCGACGCCCTGGCCGCGTTCTAGGGTCCGTTGACCACCCCGCGGCTCGCGTCGTTCGACGCCCTGGCAGGCCATGTCCGAACCACCGTGGATCTGGCAATACGACCACGTGGTCCCCAGCGAAATCGGGGCTATCGGCCCGGTTCGCCGGGAAATCCTCCAACAGCTCCTCGATCGGAACTGGAGCAAACGCGATCTGTTCAGCGTCCATCTCGCCTTGGACGAGGCGATGGTCAACGCCGTCACGCACGGCAACCGGCTCGATCCGAACAAGCACATCCACGTCACTTGCCGCATGTCGCCAGACTGGCTCGAGATCGAGGTGGCCGACGAAGGCAAGGGCTTTGACCCCGCCGCCGTGCCGGACCCCACCGACGAGTGTAGAGTGAGTCACCCCGGGGGACGGGGCGTCATGCTCATGCGGAACTTCATGGACCGCGTCCAGTTCAACGAGCGGGGTAACTGCGTGCGGCTCGAAAAACGCCGCACCCCGTGCGACGAATAACCTTTCCGCCTCGTCGCCGTATCATCGGTCGCCCTATCATTAGCGGACCGTAAACGATACGATAATAGGATTAGTTCCTCCAAATCCCCTCACCCGGAAGGCGAGCGGCGTTGGGGTGCAAGGAGGCTCTCGATGCGGGCGCCCGGTCCGAGGTTGAGGCACGCGAACATGATGGTCAGCCCAAAGGCCGACGAACGGCCCGGGTTCTTCCGACGCCGCGGTTTGGCGATCCTCGCGGTCGTCGCGTTTCTTTTGCCGCTGATCTACGTCGGCAGTATGCGGGCCCTGTGGAGCAACCAAAACGACGTCAAGTCGTGGCTGCCCGCCGCCTACGAGGAAACCGCCACGTTCAACTGGTATTGGAAACACTTCGAGGGCGACGCCTTCATCGTGGCCAGTTGGGAGGGCTGCACGCTCGACAGCCCCGACGTGCGGAAGCTCACCGCCGCCCTCCAGGCCGAGCTGGACGAGGCGGCCGCGGAGAACCGCCCCTACTTCTTCCGCCAGGTCACCTCCGGCCAGAAGTTGCTCGATCGGCTCATGCGCGCCCGCGGCATGTCGCGCGAGGCGGCGCGGGCGCGGCTCGCCGAATCGGTGATCGGACCGGACGGACAACAGACGTGCCTGCTGCTCACGGTCTCGTCCAAGGCCATGGAGACGTGGAAGCCGGAGGGGCGTCCCGGCCAGGCGGCCAGCCGCGCCTTCTTCCACGCCGCCGTCAACCACGTTTACGACACGGCCAAACAGGAATGCGGCCTCACGCGAGATCAGCTCCACCTCGGAGGACCGCCCGTTGACAACGTCGCCATCGACGTGGAAGGCGAGCGGTCGCTGATGATCCTGGTCTGCTCGTGCGGCGTGTTGGGCGTCGGGCTTTCGTGGTGGTCGCTTAGAAGCTGGAAGCTCACCGTGGTCGTGTTCTCCACCGGCGTGTTCAGCGCGGGCGCGAGCCTCGCCATGGTTTGGTTCTCCGGCTCGGCAATGAACGCCATCTTGCTGACCATGCCGGCGCTCGTGTTCGTGGCGGCCATCTCCGGGGCGATCCACCTGGCCAATTACTACGGCGACGCCACCAACGAGGCCGGCATCGCCAACGCCGCGGACCGGGCCGTCGCGCATGCGTGGCTGCCGCTGGCGCTGGCCACGGGCACCACGGGCATCGGGCTGGCATCGCTGGCCATCAGTGAACTGATGCCCATCAAAATGTTCGGCATCTATTCCGCCCTGGGCGTCGTGATCGCCTTCGTGATGCTCATGACGTATATGCCCGCCCTGCTGGAACTCTGGCGTCCCCAGCGGCGACGCGCGCTGCCCAACCCGGACGGCTCGGTCGGCGGTCTGGGCGGCTGGGCGTGGATGGGCCGCTGGATCATCCGCCGCAACGGCCTGGTCACCGCGGCGTTTTTCGTCATGATGGGCGCAGGCTTCGTGGGAGTCATGCAGGTGACAACCTCTGTGAAGCTCATGCGCATGTTCTCGCCCAGCGCCCGGATCATTCACGACTACGCCTGGCTGGAAGAGCATCTCGGGCCGCTCGTGCCCGTCGAGATTGTCCTTAGGGTGGACGAGAAGAAGTGCCGGCTGGGTCTCGCCGAGCAACTGCACCTGGTCGATCAGGTCCAGCAGGCCGTGGCGTCGATGGACGACGTCGGCAGCACGCTGGCCGCCTCGACGTTCGCGCCGGAGGTTCCCGATCGCGTTAGCCTGGGAGAGCGGGCGGCCTGGAACTCGCTCCTGGAGCGCAACCGGAAGTCGCTCGACGACTACTGGTCCGAGGAAGGTTCCGAACAACTCTGGCGATTGAGCGCCCGGGTCGGCGCGCTGACGGACCTGGACTACGAGGTCTTTCTGGGCGACGTCCGCAAGGTGGTCGAACCCATTCTCAAGGCGTATCGCGACCGGGGCGTCGACGGGATCTCCGCGGAATACACGGGCATCGTCCCGCTGGTGTACAAGGCGCAGCACTCGCTTATGGACGGCCTGAAACTGGGCTTTGCGGGCGATCTGGTCCTGATCGTCGTGGCGATCGTGCTGCTCATGCGGAACTGGTCGTCCGGCATCCTTTTGATGCTCCCCAGCGTGTTCCCGCTCGTCGTCGTCTTCGGCGCCATGGGGCTGGCGGGCATCGTCGTCGATACCGGCACGGTCATGGTGCCCGCCGTGGCCATGGGCGTCACCGTGGACGACGCCATCCACTTCATGCTCTGGTGCCGGCGCGGCCAACGGCAAGGCATGAACCGCGCCGACTCCATCATGTTCGCCTACGGCGACTGCGCGCGGGCGATCTTTCAGAGTTGGGCCGTGATCGGGCTGGGACTCTCCGCGTTCTCCCTGAGCTCGTTCGTGCCCACGCAGCGGTTCGGCATTCTCATGTTCACCATGCTGACGATCTCGTCGATCGGCAACCTGGTGCTCCTGCCGGCGCTTCTGGCCGGGCCGGCGGGCCGCTGGTTCTGGCGGCTCCCGCGAGGCGAGGTGGTTCAGTTTACCCCGGCCGTTGCCGCCCCCCATCGAGCCCAACACGAAGCGGCCAGGGTGAGTCTCTCCGAATCCAACTTGTAACGTCGCCTTTTCGCACGCATGGGCGGACTCCGTGGCGCGCCTTCGCACATGGGCGAAACCGGCGGCATGCGCGTGCGTCCGCGAAGCCACAAGCGGCTCTTGGGATGACCGTCAACCCAAACTGCCTACCACCTACTCCTCTTCGTAGTGTTCCACCTTCGGCCAGTAGGTCTCGAAGTTGAATTCCGGGCTGTTGTCCACGTCGTGGCAATTCTGGCACCACTTGGCGTGGTTCGTCTGCGACTCGGCCTTGGTCACCACCATGGCCTTTTGCAGCTTTTCCTGCAGTGCCAGGTCGCCGCCCTCCTCGGCCTTGCAGTGGGCCTCGCCGGGGCCGTGGCACGTCTCGCAGCCGGTGTCGATGAGATGGGGCGTTTGCGCTTCGCTCAGAAAGCCGGTCTTGTAGGGAAAATACTGCGTGGGATGCCAGCCGACCACGTGGCAACTGATGCACTCGGGGTCGGCGTCGCGCGGCGGATCGTTCTTCTTGAGCGTCTCCCACGCCTTGGCGTGGCCCGACTTTTTCCACACCGCGTACGACTCCTCGTGGCAGTCCTTGCACTTGGCCGAGCCGACGAAGCCGCCGTTCGGGTTGACCTGCGGATGGGAAACTGGCTTGATGGCGAGCCCTTCGAGCCCCTCGGCGCGGAGCTGATCCTGATAGAGCGTCATGAACCGTTTCATGGCGGGCGAGTTGGCGAAGCGGGAATCTAGCGGCACCCGCTGATAGCGCAGCGGCATCTTCGGGTCGTCGTACAGTCCCAACACCACCGCGTTGGCGCCTTTCTCGCCGACTTCGATCAGGAGCGATTGCGTGCCCTCGATCCGCTGGGCCGTGGACGGGGGTTCGCTGGGCCCGCCCGACGTGACCACCAGCCCAAAATCCGGAAACTGCTTCGCCAACGCAATCGACTCTTCCTTCGTCGCGTACGCCAGGAGGATGAGGAGATTGCACTTCCGCCGCAGCTCGGGCAAGACCTCCGCGAGCGCCGCGGCCGGATCGGCCAGCTCGATCTCCTGGTTGTTGATCTGGTCGTGGAACGACTTGCCCAGCACCGAGGTCACGCCCACCTTGATTCCGTTGCGCTCGACGATGCGGCTTCGGGCGGTCGTTTGGGCCTCGAATCCCAAAAGGCCGACGTTGGCCGACAAGAAGGGGCTCGGATCGGTGGCGGCGGCGACCAACTCGCCGGCGGGCAGCCGCAGGTCGTTCTTGCCGAAGCCAATCGCGTCGTAACCGATTTTGCGCATGGCCTCGACCGTGAAGTAGAACTTGATCTCGGTCTGGCGTCCGTAGCCCTTGCTCAGCCCGCCCACGTCCACGCACACCGTGGGCCAGCCCATTTGACGGAGCCACTCAATCATCGCATGCCGCCGCTGATGGCCGCCCTTCATCCGGTCGAGCCCCGCGCACCCGCACGGCTCCATGTAACCGTCCTCCCGGCCCGTGGCGACGATGGCCAAAATCGGCTTGGGCCAATCGACAAAGATGGGACCGTTCTCCTTGATCGGATCGAAGACCTCGCCCTTGGAGCCCGCGACCGCCGCGTCCGAAGGAACGACGGTCTCCTGCCCCGGCCTGTCCGACGGCGGCGCCACCGTCGGCGGCGTCGGCTCCGCCGGCGGCGCGATCACGGGCGGAGCAGGCAACGAAGGCTCTTGCCCAGGGGCGCCGGCGGGCGCGGGACCGCCGCGAAACGGGTCCCCTGCAGGCGGCATCGTGGGCGGCAGCGTCGTGGGCGGCGGAAGAGCGGTATCCGGCGCGGTGGGTCCAACGCCGCGCATCGGGTTACCCGACGCTCCAGAACCCTCGTCCCGGCGGAGCGGGTTGGGCCGCATGCCCGGCGACGTTCCTTCCGCCGCCGCGCCGGGATCGGAGGGCGGTTCCGGCATGTCCATCGCCGGCGGCGCCAACGGGTCCGGGGTCGCCGAGGGCGGGCTGAGCCCGACGGGATCAAGGGCCGGATCGCTCGACGAATTGGCTGGCGGCTCGCCAGGCGTCCTCTCTTCGTCCTTCGAGGGCGAACAGCCCGCCAGAAACAAGGCGACCAGACCGGCGGTCGCGACGGCCCGAACCAACAACACGTTTCGCATGGGACTCTTCCTGAGTGACTTCCGAAAACGGACCCAATCCTTGTCTGCTCCCTTCGTGGGAGCAATCCTCTATTGTCGCCCCTCTCCTCCCGGGAGAGGAAAGCATGCCTCCGCCAATCCGGACCACGCCACGTCACGTTCCCTTGACCGCGAAGCGAACGGGGATCTTCAATTCGCGAACGTGCGGATGGGTGGCGCCCAAAAGTATGTAGCCGATATCACCCTGCTTCGCGCCCAGGTAATTGGCGGACTTCCCCCCCTCGATAACGCGGACCAACAGGGGAGTCTGCACGGCCACTCCTTGATTGATCTCGGTGGGCTTGCCCAATTCCGCCTCCAGCAGTCCCCTGGGATGAACGTCGAGGATCTCGAAGGCGACCTCGCGGCGATACGGCCCGCGGACCACAAGCCTGAACTGTTGCCGGGCGCCTTCCGCGCCGTCGATCAATCCCAGGTCGATGAGCGCCTTGCGTTCGTTCCACCCCCGCCCCAGGACCGAGATGTCGCTTCCCACCCGCCCCTTGACCACGATGTCCACCGTCGGCGCCGCGGCGAGGTTTGTCTTGACGCGGATTGTCTGTTCAAACGTCCCCTGAGGCAAGCCAGGTTTTACGGCCACCTCGACTCGGACCCCGCTTTGGGCGTCCGGCTCCGCCGCGATTTGCTCCTTCTCCAGGGGGAAGAAGCCGACCTCGAAGAACGCCGCGGTGTCCTTGTCGAGCAGTTCGAACCCCTCGGCTTGGAGGTCTTTGGCGGAGTAGGCAAAAAGGCAAGTCTCGCCCTGGGCCGCCTGATCGACCGAGAGCCGGGTGAAGACCAACTCGGGCGGCGCCGCCCGAAGCGGACTGGTAATTCGGCCCTTGACCTTCAGCGTGACGACCGGCTGGGCGGGGTCGGTCGTGTCGAGCCGCGCGGTTTGTTCGAACGGACCGAAATACTCGGCGGCCGTCCACGTCAGAGTCAGTTTGGTCGATTCGCCGGGATACAAGGCCCGTTTCTTCAGTTCCCCCAGTGCGCAGCGACAGCTTGTGCCTGCCTCGTGCAACAGAAGTACGGCTTGGCCTACGTTCCTGATCGTGAACTCGTGCTCCCCCTTCTCGCGGCTGTCCATCACGCCGAAGTCGAAGACGCTCTCGACCACCTCGATCTTGGGGGTGGCGGCCGTGTCGCCGTGGACTCCGCTGGACGTCGAGCCCCCGGCCAGCATCCGCTCGATGGGTAGCCGGCTGGGCCCCAAGGCTACCCGCTGCTGGAGGTATCCCCAGGCAATCCCCGAGCCGGTTCCGACCAGCGCGACGCCCACGAGCACAAACAGAGACCTCATTGTTGCCGCATCAAGAGAAAGGAAGGGGACGGGTCCGGCGAAAGCACGCCACGATATGGTTATTCTAAGAGCCCAACCCAGAATCCGACAAGCCCGCGTCCCCGGCCGAAGTCGCACATCGTAAGTTCTTTTTTACCAGAGGGTTCCTTTTCATTGCTCGCCATGGCGCCAACGGAGGAGCGAGCCGTCCCAAAAGCGATGGAATGCTATCGGATTCATCGATCTTGCCGGTTTTTCGGGGAAGAATTGGCGGCCGCGCTTGCTGTAAGAAGAAGAGGCATTGCGGATCCTTAAGCGGGGTAGATGGGGTTATCTGAAGTCGGACTCCCCATGTTCGCACGTGCGTCCGTGAACAGGTTGTAATGGCCGAACCGCGCCAAGCCGCCGCGATCCCTCCCGAGGAACCATTCGGCCAGCTTGTGGCGGCGAATCAGTGCGCGCTGAACCGGTACATCGCCGCCCTGGTGCCGAATCGGGCCGACGCCGACGAGGTCCTGCAGGAGACCAATCTGGCCGTCTGGCAGAACGCGGATCGTTTCCTCCCGGGCTCGAATTTTCCTGGTGTCCCATTATGACTGCACGGCAGGGAAGGTCAGCCATTCCCGGAGGGGCCAGACGCGATCGGTCCGGCCGGCGGCCATGGCGGGAGTCCGCGGGAGCCAGGGGCCGTCGGGATTTCGCTTGCACGGCGTCCGCGCGGGCCAGCGGAAGTTGTAGGTGTACATCGTGAAGTAGGTCGCCGCGTCATGGATATCCCAGCCTTTCGAGAAGCAGTGGGTCTTGTGGACCGTTGCGTATCGCGGACCCCGCAGTGGCCTGTAGTAGGACGCCTTGGGGCGGCCCGGCTTTCCTGTCCGTTTCGGCGCGACCTTCTTGCCGTGGGCCTTCAAGATCGTTTGCCGGCAAGGCTGGTATTCGTCGCTGGTGATGAGGTTCATCATCCGGCCTTGCGTCCGCACCTTGAAATCCTGGACCAACGCCTCCAGGTTCTCGTCGAACTGGACCTCGCGGGTCTTCGGGCAGCCTTCGGCAATGTGCTCCAGAATCGCCAAGACTTGCTCCTCGGGCAGGTCCGAGCCGAACAACGGCGTCCCCTTCCGCTCCGAAAACCTCGCCTTGCGCGTCCGGCAACGGAGCATCCGCCATTGCTTCCTCGCTCCGTACCGATCGCACACCGACAGGTTTTCGCCCCCACGCTTGCCGCGGTCCGGGCACAACGCCGCCATCAGCGCAATCGCAATAGGACACCAGGGGAACTTTCGGTCGTGGATTTTTTGGTGGCATCCTTGGGAGACAACGACGCGGCAATTCTGACCGAGCGCCGAACGTCGCACGAAACGACCGGAGATCGCGTCCGACCTGGGTGATTTATCCTACTCAGCGTCATCCCACCGAGCCTTCCGCGACCTGGGACGCTCAACACCCGGCGTGTCGTCAGGGAACAAATACCGATCGGGCAACTGACGCTCGATCCGCACCAAGCACCGGTCGATGTGCTCGGCTTGGACGTTCAACTCGTGGAGAAGCAGTTTTTCGACGCCAGTGGCGTCAGTTCGGATTATCACGCCCATTTTACCACACAGTGCCCTGGCGGCAAAGGTCCGACCTACTGCCGATGCTCTGAGTGGTCATGGAATGCCGGCAACCACCCGGACGGGGCAATGGTCTGGCAGTTCAGCGGAAATCGTGATTGACCACGAGCGATTTCGACGATATATTTCGTTATATGGCGATATGTAGTTATAGCAAGCCGGAGGTCGGGTCGATGCAGAACCTAATGGCCGTGGTGAAGGCTCTGGCGGATGAGAATCGGGTGCGGGTGCTCATGGTGCTCGGACCTAAAGAACTTTGTGTTTGCCAGATTGTCGCGTTGCTCGGGCTGGCTCCTTCGACGGTCTCGAAGCACATGTCGATCCTCAAGCAGGCCCGGTTGGTGAAGAGCCGCAAGGAGGGGCGGTGGATGTACTACCGCGCGACGGGCGAGGATTCGCCGGTCGAAGCCCGCGAGATGGCCGCCGTGGTTGGCCGACTGCTTGCGCGAGACCGCCAAGTCACGGAAGACGCCAAGCGGTTGCGGCAAATCCTG
>JAFGDS010000012.1 GCA_016931995.1 Pirellulales bacterium | reverse complement strand
TCATCACGCCCGTCGAACGCGTCATGGGCTTCGGCTCCCTCACCGCCAGCACCGTCCGCGGCTTCCAACTCATCGGCTACCGACAGCGGTACTACTAGGAGAACCGGCGGCGTATGCCTGGCGTGAATGTTTGAATCTCGACGTCCCCGATATCGAAACGGCAATCCAACCATGCTAAATCCCAAAGCCTGTTTACCCAAAGGGGGGAATTTGTCCATGTCCAGTTGGAAAGTATGGACCGCGCGGTCCCTGGTCGTCTTGGTCGCGGCGATGGTGATCCCATTGTGCGGGTCGGCCGCGGCGGGGGTGCAAGTTCAACCGCCGTGCGAAGGTTGTTGCTCTAGCGACTGCATGTGCTACCCGAACGTGACCTACTGGGGGTACTTCCATCGCGAGTGGCGTTCGCGTTGGCCCGGCGAAAAGCGGCCCGACATCGACGATCCGACCTCGATTGGTCGCAAGGTGATCGCGACGCCGCCGGGCGCGACGCCCGTTCCGTTGCCGAAGGAAGAGTACGCCGAGCCGGGCACGGGCGGGTTGCAGTTTCAGGAGGGCCCTTCGACGGGTCCCATCGCGCCGGAGTCGCCGTTTCAGTTGGAGCCGGAGCCTGGCGGATTGAACCTGCCCGGCGGGCCTTCGTTGCCGGATGAGCCGCCGCCGGCGCAACTTCCGCTGGAGGGCGCGCCGGCCACGCCGCCAGCGCCCACAAGTTCGACCCCGGAGACGTGGAATCCGCCGTTTGGGCCGGCCGCGCCGGGAGTCGCGCCGGAGCGAAGCTACGCATTCGGACCGGTCGGGCAAGAGCCGCCCATGCCGGCGGCGCCGTTGGCCGCGACGGACCTGGTTGCCATGCCGGGCCGGGGCGCGGCGACACCGCCGACGAGTTTTCAAGAGAACGTCGAGACGTTTGGGCCCGCGGCCCCCTTCCCCTCGAGTCAGGCCGTGCCGCGGACACCGATCAGCCCGCTGCCGCCTACCGCCGAGGAACAGCCGGTTCCGCGACCGGCCCTGGGCGAAGCCGATGTCGCGCCCGCTCCGGCAGGCCGTGACGCGGATCGATCACCGGAGGAGCCTTGGGCGCCGGCGCCGGGCTGGAAGACGCGCCGCAACGCGGAGGGATTTCCCGCCGAACGTCGCGTCGGGTACGAGGCGCCGGTGTCGGACGGGCCTTCGGCCCAGGCACCGATCGGACTGGACGGCTACTGCCCGGTGCAGCTGGTGTCCAACGAGCAGTGGATCGAGGGCAGCCGGCAATTGGCCGTGCGGCACGAAGGTCGCACGTACCTGATTTCGGGCCCGGCCGAGCACCGGTTGTTCCGGGCCCATCCCGAGCGATATGCCCCAGTATTGGGGGGATGCGACGTGGTGCTGGCGGCGGATGGGGCCGGTCGGGTAGCGGGTCGGACCGATGCCTGCGTGGTGTACGAAGGCCGGCTGTACATGTTTTCCGACCAGTCCACCCTCGCCCGCTTCCGCGACGACCCGCGGCGGTTCGCCCTCGGGCCGAGGACGGGGATGTGAGGGGAGTAGGCGAGTGGTAGCCCTCTGGTCCGTTTGGGACGGACAAGCCGGAAACGCAACAGCCAACGGGACGGTCCCGTCTCCGCCCATGCAGAGACGGGACCGTCCATTTTTGCGATTGCCCCAGTGACTGTTGTGGGCTGTTCTTGGCCCTTTTCACGCCCTCAAGAGCGCGTCTCTGGCAACGCGGCTGGGGCGTTTGCTTCCCGAACTGGCCTTGACCGGTCGCGTGGGACGTGATAGAAGGTGTGGTCCCAATGGAGGTAGCCCCCGGTGACGGATTGCCGGGGGGGAGGGGGGGGTGTGGTCCGGTCCGTGGCGGCGCACTTTCCAACACGACGCTCGGATGGAGCCGAAGCGATGGCCGTAGATTCCGCGACGATACCCCGACAACGACGCACCGCGTCTGTCGGCGTTTCCGCGGCCGGGGTCTGCCCTTCCGCCGAGTCTCTGCGGCCGCTTTCGATGCGTCGCAACTTCGCCTGGATGCTCACCGGGAACGTGACGTTCGCGGCGTGCCAATGGGGCGTGCTCGTGATCTTGGCCAAGCTGGGCAGCCCGGAGATGGTGGGGCAGTTTGTCCTCGGGCTGGCCGTGACGGCGCCGGTCATCGTGTTTGCGGATTTGCAGCTCCGCGGACTCCAGGTGACGGACGCCCGGCGGCAGTACTCCTTCCGCGACTACATGGCCCTGCGCCTGGTGACGATGGCGTTGGCCACGGCGGTGATTTTGGGAATGATCGTCTTCGGGACCTTCAGCCGCGAGGTGTGTCTGCTCATTGCCGCGATCGGCGCGGGCAAAGTATTCGAGACGATCAGCGACACAAGCTACGGGGCCCTTCAGCAATACGAGCGGATGGATCGAATCGGCCGGTCGCTCGTGAGCAAGGGTCTGCTTTCCTTGGCGGCGGCCGGCGCGGGCGTTCTCTTGACGGGCAGCGTACTGGCGGCGGCGGTGGGGCTTTTGATCGTGCGGGCAGGATGGCTGGCCTTTTACGATCTGCCCGGCGTCGTCTGGCTGCACGGCGGCGACGTGCACTCCATCGTCCCGCGTTGGAATCTCCATTCGATGGCCCGTTTGACCTGGACGGCCATCCCCCTGGGTTTGGCGTCGGTCATGTTGTCGCTCAACACCAATATTCCTCGCTACTTCGTCGAGCACCATCTGGGCGGGAAGCAGCTTGGTTTCTTTGCCGCAGTCGCCTACGTGGGCGTCGTGGGGACCACGCTTGCCCGGGCGATGGCACAATCGGCGATGCCACGGCTGGCACGGGATTACGTGCACGGCAACCGCGCCTCGTTCATCCGGGTATTCCGGCGCAACGTGTTGGCGTCTGTTGCCATCAGCGCCGCCAGCGTGCTCGTGGCGGCGGTGGCCGGGCGATGGATCTTGACGTTGCTTTACACGCCGGAATATGCCGAGCATGCAGACGTATTCGTCGTCATTGCGGTCGCCATGGGGCTCCAACTTGTGGGCGCCTTCGTCGGAGCGCCGATTCGGGCAACGCGGCGTTTCCGGGTTCTCCTGGCGGCGCGCGTATTGAGCACAACGTTACTTCTTGCGCTCGGTTGGTTGCTCATTCGCGCCCACGGCATGACGGGCGTTGCCTGGGCCATGGTGGCGAGTGCGGCCGCGGAGATAATCGTCTATGCCGGAATAACGTGGTCCCTTCTTGGACAATTTGGCGATCGTATGCAAAAAGAACGCGCCGCGGCGCAGTAACTCGGCAGCCACTTGGCTCGACATACCGTTATGGTCGGAGGACAGGACGTGCGCCGTCCCAATTTTTTTATTGTCGGAGCGCCGAAGTGCGGGACAACCGCGCTTTATGAGTATCTCCGAACACATCCGAACGTTTTCCTTCCAGAGGTGAAGGAACCGCACTACTTCGTGGATGACTTTCCGCGCTATCGCAAGATGACTTCCGAGGCCGAATACCTTGATCTGTTTAGGGATGCGAACGAATCTCATTTGGCCGTCGGCGAGGCTTCGGTGTTTTATCTCTACTCGAAGGTGGCCGTCCGGAACCTCCTGGAATTCCGTCCGGACGCCCAAATCATCGTCATGTTGCGGAACCCAGTGCACATGGTCTATTCGTTGCACTCTCAGCACGTGTTCTCGTTTCGCGAGAACGAGAGGGATTTCGCAAGGGCCTGGGCTCTACAGAGCGCGAGAGCGCAGGGAAAGCGGCTCCCCGCGGTCTGTCCGGCCCCGGAGTTTCTTCAATACGGCGACGTGGGGAGGCTGGGATGTCAGGTGGAACGTCTGCTTCAGCACGCTCCACGTGAACAAGTCAAGATCATTTTGCTGGACGATCTGGCCGCCTTTCCAGAGCGCGTCTATGGCGAGACGTTGTCTTTTTTGGGACTTCCGCGTGATGATCGTACGACCTTCGAGAGGATCAATGAGAACAAGGTCCATCGCCTCGCATGGTTCAGCCGCCTCATGCTACAAACGCCATTTCCCTTGAGTGTGGCGAAGTCCATCATGAAATGGGGGCTTCATGTGCCGGATGGTTGCGTGAGACGGTGGATTCTCGAGCGTCTTTCGGCGCCGGCGGCACGGGCGCCGTTGCCAACGGCGCTTGAACAGGAGTTGATTGCGTATTATCGGCCGGAAGTGCGGAAGCTTGAGGAGATTCTGGGGCGGGATCTCAAGCGGTGGGCGGCATAGGGTAGACAAAAAAGATGGGATAGTCCTCGGCTGCGCCCAATGGCATTCTCGGAGATGGTCGCGCGTGGAAGGCAATCCTCGCCGTCGCAGGATCGCGACGTGGCGCCGTGACACGGACGACAGAACCGCAGGAGCCCATGTGCGCCGCTCCGGGTTTGAGGTCGTCCCGACGCGGTTCGTACGACGCAAGGCGCCCACGTGGACGCCTAGGCCATGAGCCGTCTTGTTACGGCCCTCACGAGGTCAAATCGCGTGAATACGACATGCTCCGCGACGGAGTTGATCGCGCCCTACGAGCCGCAGATTCCGATTGCGGAACTCGTGGAGCAGTTCAATCGATTCTACCACGCAAGCGCCGCGCGCCATTACGACAAACGGCATCCCGAAACCCGTGACGGTCTTTTGGCGACTTGGCGCGAGATGCTGACGGTGGGATTGGCGAGCTTTGAACGCCGGCCGCTACGGGTTCTCGACTTCGGGTGCGGCACTGGTTTTGAGGCGATTCGTCTGCTGGAGAACGGGGGCGACAGCCGAATTGAGGAGCTGGTCTGTTACGATCTGTCGCCGGAAATGCTGAGCATCTGCCGCGATCGCCTTGCGCGATTCTCATGCCCAATCCGAATCGTGTCGGATAGGGAGGCGCTGAGTGCCAGTGGTGGAAGGTTCGATGTGCTTCTGACGAACTCGCTGCTCCATCATTTGCCCGACCCACTTGATACGATACAGCGACTGGGTTCCGTCATGAGCGATTGCGCCGTATGGTTGGCTGGGCACGAGCCGTCGAGCCGATTCCTTCGGAATCCGGAGTGCCGCGACGTCTTGACGCGATTTCAGAATCAGTGGCGATATCGGAAGTATTTGTCGCTCCGCGCGTATGTATCCTACGCCAAAGAGATCCTGCTCCAGGGCGCGTCGCCCGCGAAAAAAGCCGCGCTGGAAGCAGAACAGCGAGGGTTGGTTCGGAGGAAGCCACCGGCACGCGTCGTCGCGCGACTGGTGGATTGCCACGTTCCGAATTCTCGCGAGGAAGTGGAGATGGGGCGGGGATTCGATGTCTCCGAGATGGCGGACCGCCTGGCGGGTCAATGGCAACTTGCGTGGTCTCGGACTTACAACTTCATGGGGTACCTCTCCGAAAACATGCTTCCGGCCGCTTGGCTCCGAAGATGTCGCGAGTTGGAGCGACGGTTTCCCCATGACGGGAGCACCTTTTGCGCGGTTTGGAGGCGGGTCCAAAGACGCGATGGGACCTAGGGACGCGACGGGGCCGGCATAGGGCCGGTCCGAAGACTCACGCAAGGGGCTCGCTTGTCGGCGGACGCGGTGTGTGTGCCTTCGCGAGGCCATGCTTGAAGGAAGGATGGCATGCAATGAGCGCTATTCCCAGGTCCTGCCACTGTCCCGTGTGTGGCGGTCTTCCCGCGCGGGAACCCGTCCGAGTCGTCACGCTTCTAGGCGATACGGTTTGGGTGTCCGTCTGCCAGCAATGCGAACACGGATGGCTTCCGATCACGCGCAGCCGGGAGGACATTGCGTCTCTTCACGAAGAGCTTTACGTCCCCGCCCCCCCTCGGCGGTCAATCGTTGCACGGCGGCTCGGACGGGAGCTTCGCCGATCGTGCGGCCGGAACGCGACGAAGGTTTTGGACATCGGGTGCAGCAGCGGAACGTTCCTTTTCAATCTTGACAAGCGCTGGGAGAAATACGGCGTTGAGTTGAATGCCACGCGGTCGATGCTGGCATCGCAGTACGCGCATGCGAACGTGCAGAATTGCTTCGTTGAAGACTGCGCGTTTGCGGACGACTACTTTGATTGCGTCACCATGTTTGCCGTAATCGAGCACGTGACGCACCCACGAGATCTCGTTCACGAGGCGTACCGAATCGTGAAACCGGGCGGGGTCATGATGCTTATGACGGGCGATCGCACATCATGGCGGGCGAGAATTGCGGGCGATCAATGGCGACTGTACCGCTCACCCGATCACCTTCACTTCTTCTCGGGCGCGTCGCTTATTGGACTGCTGCGGGAAAACGGGTTCAGGATTGAGAGCTGCGCGTGGCGGTGGTGTTTTGCGCCCTGGAGGCCCCGATGGCTCAGAAGTCTCTTCCGGTTGCCCCGAGCAGTCGCGTACGCGGCAATCGAAATCTGCCCGTGGTGCCTTCGCCACAATTGGGGGGATCAACTTTACATCATCTGCAGAAAACCGGCGGCGCGCGAAGACAGTGTTAGGGAGAGCGTGTCACGTTCGCGAAGGGCGTGTTGTCGATGAGGCGGGTTTTGGGTCTCGGTGTCTCTGATGACGACGCCGTCGCAAGCAAGCCGAAGATACTATTGTGGCCTCGGTGAATTACTTTCGGATACATAGGCTTCAGGAGTGCCGTGGACATGAGCGCGAATCGCGAGCGGCCGATACGGATTCTTCAAGCCGTTGGGCAAATGGACCGCGCAGGCATCGAGACGTGGCTCATGCACCTCCTGCGCCACATCGACCGAGATCGGTTCCAGATGGACTTTCTAACCCGCACCTGCCAGAAGGCCGCCTACGACGATGAGATCGAGGCCCTTGGATCCAGAATCATACCCTGCGTCAGTCGGGTATTCGCGCACCGATACAGCCGACGGCGCCTCCGTCAAATCCTCCGCGATTTTGGACCCTACGACGTCGTCCACAGCCATCCACAGCACTACAGCGGTTGGGTCCTCCGGATTGCCGCCGAGGCGGGCGTGCCGATCCGTATCGCCCACAGTCACAGCGATACCCAAGGGCTTTATCGTCAAAAAAGCCTTCTGCACCGCGCCTACTATTCGACGATGGCGCGGTGGGTGTCTCGTTACGCAACGGATGGCCTTGCGGCAAGTGAGAAAGTAGCCGTTGCGCTGTTCGGGGCAAACTGGCAATCCGACCCTCGCTGGCGAATCCTGCATTGTGGCGTGGATTTCTCGCCCTTCGGCGCGACGGTTGATCGCGCTGGAGTGCGCGCGGAGTTCGGGATTCCGGACGATGCGTTTGTCGTGGGGCACGTCGGCCGGCTCGCGGAGGCAAAAAACCATCGCTTTCTCATCGACGTTGTGGCGGAACTGGCAAGGCGCGAACCGCGGACGTGGCTGATGCTGGTCGGCGAAGGCCCCTTGGAAACGGATATCAGACGACGCGCGGCCAACAGGGGGTTGAGCCACCGCGTAGTCTTCACGGGAGCGCGTCCGGACGTGCCGCGATTGATGCGCGGAGCCATGGACGCGTTTGTCTTTCCCTCGGCTCGCGAGGGCCTAGGACTTGCCCTGATCGAAGCGCAGGCAGCCGGGCTTCCCTGCGTCTTCTCGGACGTTGTGCCGAGAGAAGCGGAGATTGTTGAATCGTTGCTGCGCCGGCTCCCGCTTTCCGCGCCGGCGTCCACGTGGGCTGCGACCGTCGCGCAAGCGCGCAGCGGAATCTCGGTGGCAAGTCGACGAGCCGCCTTGTCCGAGGCAATGCGATCGTCGTTCGATATTCGAAGACACGTCGAAACCCTAACCGCGCTGTACACAAGAACCGCGGTTCGCAGGGCAGCGGCATAGAAACGGCAGGCGCCGGTCGCCGTGCGATTCTCGGCCGTCCCAACAAGATTTCCAAAGGAACCTGCCGTGGGAGCAAGGCTCCGAACGCGGCCGATAGGAGTGCGACCGCGGATTCGCCAGCAAGGCATTGACGATTGTCGCCAGCATGGGGTTGCGGAGCATTGGATATGGTCGACGGAGTCACCAACATCCTTCACGTCTACAACCGGCTCGCGCCAGGGGGCGCCGAACTCCGGACCCTCGACCTCATGCGCCACATCGACCGGCGGCACTATCAGTTTCTCTTCTCGTTGGTTTCGGGACGCACGGGACCGCTCGACGACGAGGTGCGGGAGCTTGGCGGACGGATCCACCACCAAAGGATAGGGCCAACATTTGGCCGACGATTCCGGCGCCTGATCCAATGTGAACGAGTCAATGTGGTGCATTCGCACATGACCCTGATCTCCGGTTGGATCATGCGGCTTGCGTCGCAAGCAGGCGTTCCCAAACGGATCGTCCATTTTCGCACCAGCCGGCCGCCACATTGGTCGAACCCCGCGCGCGCCATCGCCCAGTACTGCATGTGGAAATGGATCGATCGATACGCCACGCACATCCTTGCCAACTCGGAAGCGACAATGTCGTCGATGTGGCCGAGATGGCGCTCCGATCCTCGTTGCACGGTGGTCTATAACGGCCTGGATGCGCAGCCGTTTCAGAACCGCGCCGATCCCGAGGAGGTGCGAAGGGAGTTGGGCGTGCCGCCGGACGCCAGGCTCATCATTCACGTCGGCAACTTTACCCCGGCCAAGAACCATCTCCGGCTGTTGTCGATTTTCGCGGCGATTCATCGGGCGGACCCGTCGGCTCGTCTGATGCTTGTCGGAGGCGACTGGGGCGGCTCCATCGAAAGGCAGGTCCGGGCCCGGATCGCGAGTCGGAATCTGTCGGATGTCGTGCTCGTGATGGGCAGACGCGCGGACGTGCCACGTCTGCTTCAGACGGCCGACCTGATGCTCTTCCCCTCCCTTAGAGAGGGGTTTGGAGGAGCGGTACTTGAGGCGTGCGTTGCCGGCACGCCGGTCTTGGCGAGCGATTTGTCATGCTTTCACGAAATAGGACGCCACTTTCCCGACATCTGTTGTCTGCCGCTTGCATGGAGCGACGCGCAATGGGCCGAAAGGTCCTTGGAACTCGCCGGCGGCGCGAGCAAGACTGCCGCGTCGCTCCAGGCGGCGCAAGATCGCTTCTCCGGGAGCCCGTTTTCCATCCGACGTTCTCTCGACGTACTGTGCAGTATTTGGAACGACGCGGCCGTCACGGCCGGTGTTGCCGCGCCGCAGGCGATGCAGACGATTCCCAGTGGCGTGGATTGACGTCTGTGTCAGCGAAGATTGTAAAAATCCGGATTGGCGAACGCCGTAGCGGTCGTTGCTGATCGGCTTGTGGACCCTTGAGACTCGACATGCAACTTCTTGTCGTCTCCTTGGCAATGTTGGCGGCCGGCGCGTGGCTCACGGCGTCAGTCGCGCATCGCACGCGCTGCGATTCGCCCATCCGCTCATGTCGGGTTTCGCTAAATGCGTGCGTTCTGCTTTGGGTAGCAGTCATCTTCTCCAAAGTCCTGGTAGTCCAATTGTCCGGTTTTCGCGGGGATGCCGCGACTCACGAGCTAAACGCCCGACTGGTGGCGGACCTCATTTGGGCGGGTGACTGGAAGGAACTAACGTCATTCGTCGGACTTGGCAACCACCTCTATCGGTTGCTGTTGGGCGTCTTCTATGCGGTCACCTCGGCTCCGCCAGGGATCATCGTTGTCTTGAATGGCGTCTTGGCCTTCTCGGGCCTCTTGGGACTGCTCGTTACGCTCTCGCAAGCCACGCGATGCGCGAAAATTCCCAGTTGGCTCGCCGTTCTCGTATGCGCCTCGCCCTCAGCGCTCTATTGGACGACGACGAATCTGAAAGAGGGCGTTATGCTCTGGGCGATCTGCGGGTTTGCGCAGCTAGTCCTGTTGGGTTGCGACGGCGTCACGCAATCACGGGTGCAACTACCGGTCGCCCAGATGCTCGCGGGGCTGCTGATTCGACCTCACTACGCCATGGTGTGGTTGTTCGCCGCATCCGTGGGGGTCATCGTTCGGCGGAAGGCGTTTGAATCGGTGCCGATTCTCTTGTTGGGTGTGGGTGTCGCGTATTGGGCCCTCGCAACCATGGTGCCGCAAACCGTCGAGATGGTCCAAAAGGTGGGTGCGGGGGAAGGGCTCGAGCAGCTTTATGAGGTCCAACGCGATGCCTGTCTGCGCCACGATGAAAGGGGACTAGCCGGCGGCGGAAGTACCATCGTCTACGCAAGTGGCGGACCCGTGCCCGTGCTCTCGGGCCTCGCGATCGTCTTTCTCCGACCTTACCCTACCGAAGTCCAGGACGTCGAAAGCGCTTTGGCCGGCGCGGAAGTGTGGGGACTTTCGCTGATCCTTGCCCTGGCGTGGCTGAACTGTCGGCAACGAGTTCGTCTGTTGTGGACCTCGCTGGGCATCTGCGGCGTCATCACGATCCTTCTCATGGGCTTCCTTTTCAGTTACTGCTACAACCTCGGGTTGGCCGCCCGGCAACGTCTCCAGGTCTATCCGGCCATTCTCGCGATGATTGCGCTGCCCGTACTATCGAGACAGCAGCCCGTGAAGGCCGCAGACCGCGACGACAGCCAAGGTCCAGAAGGCGCATTCGGCGGTGCGAGACGACGGCCTACGAACGTACGGGCGCCCCACGCGGTTGGCCTGGCTCAGAAGCGGCCGTCGCGGCGGGCTTCCGCGAGCACGGTAACCAAGACACCGTCTGCCGGCGGAGACAGCCAAGCGAGGCCGCCCACGAAGCCAATCCCTGTCAGACGCCGCGCGATCGAGGTGGACAAACTCGCCATCCCCGACCGATCCGAGACCACCTGAGACCTGCCCATGGCGCAACGCGGCACATCATGCCTGATCGTCGGCGCTTTGGCGCCCTCGCTGGTCAACTTCCGCGGGCCGCTCATTCAGGCCTTGCGGGCAAGGGGACTGACCGTGTACGCGGCGGCCAATGGGCGGGACGCAGGCGTCGAAGCACAGTTGGCGTCCTGGGGCGTCCAGTACTTCCCGATCCACGTCGCGCGGGCGGGAATGAACCCCTTGGCGGATGCGTTGACCCTTTTCGATCTTTTTCGCATAATGCGCCGCGTTAGGCCCGACATGGTGTTGGCGTATACCATCAAGCCCGTCGTCTACGCCGCCCTGGCGGCGCGGCTGGCCGGCGTCCGTTCGGTCTACTCCTTGATCACGGGCCTCGGCTACACCTTCATGGACGGGACGTCCCCCCGTCAGCGGCTTGCCGGCCGACTCGCCCGACTCCTCTACGGCGTGAGTCTGTCTCGTAGTCGCCGCGTGTTCTTCCAGAATCCCGACGATGCCGCCACGTTCGTCGACGCGGGCCTTGTCGCCTCGGATCGTGTCGTGGCCGTGAATGGGTCGGGCGTGGACCTGGACCACTTCCCGTTTGTGGGGCTCGACCACGCCTCGGGCTCGCAAGGTGGTGGAGAGACGCGACGGAAAACCAATTCCCCGGTCCGCTTCCTGTTGATCGCCCGGCTGCTGCGCGACAAGGGCATCCGGGAATATGTCGCCGCGGCGCGGATCGTGAAATGCAGGTACCCGTGGGCTGAGTTCCATTTGATCGGTCCCTTCGACTCGAACCCGGCAGGACTGCAGCCCGACGAAGTGCGCCAGTGGCAGAACGAAGGCACAATCCGCTACCATGGTCCCCAATCCGACGTCCGCCCCTTCCTGCGGGATTGCCACGTCTACGTGTTGCCGTCTTACCGCGAAGGGACGCCGCGGACCGTGCTCGAGGCCATGGCCACCGGGCGAGCCGTCATCACCACCGATGCGCCGGGGTGCCGGGAGACAGTCCGCCACGAGGCCCCATGGCTGGCGGACGAGGAGAGACGTGAATCCGACCGACTCAAAATCGGCGAAAACGGCATTCTCGTGCCCGTCAAGGACGCGGACGCGTTGGCCGCCGCCATGGAGTATTGCATCGAGAATCCCGAGCAGATCGCCCTTATGGGCCGCGCCGGCCGCCGCTACGCCGAAGAGCGGTACGACGTGCGCCAGGTGAACGCGGTCATGTTGCGGGAGATGTTCGGCGCCACCGCCAAGGGCGGGGGTCGAGAACGACGGAGAGCGGCGTGAGCCTTGCTCGGCGCCAGAGGATTGAGCTCATCCCACACCGACAACCCGATCGAGAGGGCGAACACGCCCCATGAATTC
The DNA here is from genome assembly GCA_016931995.1 of Pirellulales bacterium. Classification (GTDB taxonomy): domain Bacteria; phylum Planctomycetota; class Planctomycetia; order Pirellulales; family Thermoguttaceae; genus JAFGDS01. The sequence continues at coordinate 6,156 of JAFGDS010000012.1, read as the reverse complement.
ACAGCGCCTCGTGAAACGCGCATTCGACCTTTCGACGGCGGCGATCATTCTTCTCGTCGCCCTGCCGCTGCTCGCGATTGTCGCCCTGGCGATTCTGGCGACGATGGGACGCCCGATCCTGTTTCGACAGAAGCGTCCGGGGCTGCACGGGAATCCGTACGTCATGTACAAGTTCCGGACCATGCGCGATGCGCGCGGCGACGACGGCCAGTTGCTGCCGGACGGCCGACGACTCACGCGTCTGGGGCGTCTTCTGCGTCACCTAAGCCTGGACGAGTTGCCGGAGTTCTTCAACGTCTTGCGGGGCGACATGAGCCTGGTGGGGCCGAGGCCACTTCTGATGGAGTACCTCGACCGCTACACGCCCCAGCAAGCCCGGCGACACGAAGTGAAACCTGGTATCACCGGCTGGGCCCAAGTCAACGGGCGCAACGCCGTTGACTGGGAGGAACGATTCAAGCTGGACCTTTGGTACGTGGAGAACGCGTGTTTTTGGCTGGACGTGCGGATCCTGTTTCGGACGATAGGGCACGTGATTCGTTGCGAGGGGATACACGCACCCGCGCACGAGACCATGCCGGAATTCCGGGGCCTCCTGGCTTTGTCCGATCGGGACGCATCGGAGGCGAAGGCTCGATGAGCGCGAACCTCTTGTTCACAAGCGCCGGACGCCGCGTCGAGCTGTTGCGGAGCTTCCGCCAAGCCTACCAGCGGCTCGGGATCGAGGGGCGAATTATCGCCTCGGATATCGATACCTTGGCGCCGGCCTTGCGGGTGGCGGACGTGTCGTGCCTTGTCCCGCGCCTCGATTCACCCGAATACATTCCAGCGCTGTTGGAAATCGTGCGGCGAGAGCACGTTTCCGCGGTATTTCCACTCATCGATCCCGACGTCCCGATCTTGGCTACTCATCGCCGTCTGATCGAGGACGCCGGCGCCAAATTGGCGGTGGTTGGGGAGGAAGCCGCGGCCATCGCCGCGGACAAGTGGCGCACGGGCGAGTTCTTTACAGGGCTGCGGTTGCCGGCCCCGCGATCGTGGCTGCCCGGCCAGTGCGACCTGCACGCCGCAGAGTATCCGCTCGTCGTCAAGCCCCGCTTCGGCAGCGCGTCGCAGAACGTGTTCCGCGTGCGCAACGCCCGAGAAGCCGAGTTCTTCTCGGAATATGTGCCCTCGCCCATCATCCAGGAGTGCCTGCCCGGCCCGGAGATCACCAACGACGTAATCTGCGATCTCGAAGGCCGGTTGTTGGCCGTGGTTTCGCGCGAGCGAATTCGCGCGCACGGCGGCGAGGTGCTCATCGGCAAGACCGTGTTTTTTCCAGAGATATTGGAGGGTTGCGTACGTATTGCGGAGGCGCTGCCGGCGGTGGGTCCCATCACCGTGCAGTGTATGATGCGCGAGGGCGAGCCGGTCTTCACGGAAATCAACGCGCGATTCGGCGGCGGCGCCCCCCTGGGAATCGCGGCCGGCGCAGACTCGCCCACCTGGCTCCTGGCCAGCGTAACCGGAACGCCATGCTGCATCCCGTCGTTGGGCTCGTATCGGCGGAACGTCGTCTGCTCCCGCTATCACGAAGCGTATTACACGGAATGATCGGCCCATGGAATCCTGCGGCGCAATCATCTTCGACCTCGATGACACGCTCTGTCCGGAACGACAGTACGTGCAAAGCGGAATGCGCGCCGTGGCCGTGTGGATTCACGCCAAGTTCGGGCTGCCGGTCGAGTCGTCGGTTCGGGAGTTGCTGACATTTGTAGGCAGCGGCTCTCGTGGCAACACGTTCAACCACTGGCTGGAGGATCACTCGCTCGACCCGGAGAACTGGGTGCCGGAGATGGTGCGCGTTTATCGCGAACATGAGCCCACGCTGACGCCCTATCCCGAAACGGCGCCGCTCTTGGAGCAACTCCGGCGACATTATCGGCTGGGCATCGTGACGGACGGCTACCTGGAGGTGCAACGGCGAAAAGTGAAGGCTTCTGGATTGGCCGGACTATTTGACGAGATCGTGTATTCCGACCAGTTGGGACGCGACGCCTGGAAGCCCAGCCCGCGGCCGTTCATCCTCATCCTTGATAAGCTAACCACGGCTGCCCATCAGGCGGTATACGTGGGCGACAACCCATTGAAAGATTTTCGAGGAGCGCGGCACGTGGGGATGGCAACCATCCGCGTTCGGCACGCGGCCGGCTTCTACCGCGATGTCGAACCGCCAACGATCGACGATGCCCCGGACTGGACCGTGTCGAGCCTGGCGGAGGTCCTGCCCCTTGTGGAACGTTCCGGCGACGACGCGCGTGTCCTCATGGCCAACACATGTCCCCCCACGCAATCCCGATGAAGAAACGTCTCTACCTCTCCCCGCCCCACGTTTCCCCGCGCGACCGCGAGTTGCTGCTGGCGGCGTTTGATTCGGGGTGGATCGCGCCGCTGGGGCCGCAGGTGGACGCGTTCGAGGAGGAGTTCGCCGCGAGGCTGGGCGTCGAGGAGGCGGTCGCCTTGAGCAGCGGCACCGCGGCGCTGCATTTGGCGCTGATTCTGCTGGGCGTCAAGCCGGGCGACGAGGTGGTCACGTCCACGCTCACGTTTGCCGCCACGGCCAACGCCATCCGTTACGTCGGCGCCACGCCCGTGTTCGTCGATAGCGACCGGCAAACGTGGAACATGGACCCCGCCCTGCTGGCCGAGGAACTCGACGAGGCCGCCCGGCGCGGGAAGCTGCCCGCCGCGGCGATCGTCGTCGATCTCTATGGGCAGTGCGCCGACTACGAGCCCCTCGCGGCGTGTTGCCGGCGGCACGGGGTGCCGTTGATCGAAGACGCGGCCGAGGCCCTGGGCGCGACCTACCGCGGCCGGCCGGCCGGCGCGTGGGGCGACCTGGGTTGTTTCTCGTTCAACGGCAACAAGATCATCACCACCAGCGGCGGCGGCATGTTGATTTGCCGGCGGCCCGACTGGGCTCAAAAAGCCCGAAAACTCGCCACGCAAGCCCGCGAGCCGGTGCCCCACTACGAACACACCGAGATCGGCTATAACTACCGGATGAGCAATCTGCTGGCCGCGTTGGGGCGGGGGCAATTCGAGTCGCTCGACGAGCGGGTGGCCCTGCGCCGGGCGAATTTCGCGTTCTACCGCGACGCGCTGGGCGACGTGCCCGGTGTGGAGTTCATGCCGGAGCACCCGGCCGGCCGCGCCACCCGCTGGCTCACGTGCCTCGTGATCGACCCCGCCCGGTTCGGCGCCGACCGCGAGGCCGTGCGCCTTGCCCTGGAGGCCGAGAACATCGAGTCGCGGCCCATCTGGAAACCGATGCACCTGCAGCCGATTTTCTCCGGCTGCCGCGTCCGGGGCGGCGCCGTGGCCGAGGATCTCTTCCGCCGAGGGCTGTGCCTGCCCAGCGGATCGAATCTCTCCGACGAGGACCGGCGGCGCGTGGTCGAGACATTCCGCCTGGTCAGGCGGGTGTCATCGGCAGCGTAACCCGTGGCGAGCCCTGATGCCAACGATTTGAATGAGAATGCCACCAGTCGGCGCAGCCCCGATCCTATCGCTCAGTCAAGGAGGCAGAACCATGGAAGCGCGGGATTCCCACGGACACGAGGCACCTTGGTCGCCGATTATTCCCTTCCTGCGGTGCGTCCAGTGTCGATCGTCTTCCCTTGTGCTCGGCGAGGGACAGACAGACACGACCCCGGCCCTGGCCGATCAACTCGGTCGTGACGTGCTGTATTGCGGGCAGTGTGGCACAACGTATCCCGTCACCCGAGACGGGATTCCCATCATGTGGACGGACCGTCTACGGGCGTGTCTTGAGGCGAGCGACAAAAGCGCCTCCACGCTGGCAGCGAACATCGCGGTTTACGAACGGACCTCCAGCCAGTACGCCGCTTTCCGGCGTCAGACCCTGGAAAACGCACGACGTATGCGCCATGCCGCCGCGCATCTGACACGGAGGACGCCGCGATCTGCCACGTCGGATACGGCCGCGTGCTGGCACCTCGATTTCGGATGCGGTCCGGGCCACGTGCTGAAGTGGCTCTGCGATCTTGGACTTCGCCAAGTCGGATTAGACGTGAGTCTCACGAATCTCCGCAACGCCCGACAGACGACCAACGCTCTGGTGGTACTCGGTAGCGCCGACAATATGCCGTTCTGCGACGGCGTCTTCGATCTCGTCACGGAATCCTCCGTTCTGCACCACATCGAAGACTGGCGCGCAACCATAAACGAGGCTTGTCGAGTCTGTTGCGACAAGGGCGGAATCGTGCTTGACAGCGAGCCCAGCACAGATTCCCTTGACTGGAGCGCCGCCGCCAGAATGGTCTTCGAACATCGCTGGTACGTCTATAAACTCCTCTCCTACTTCGCGGCCAGCAAATACGATTTTCGTGACCTCAAGCACGCCAAGTTGAATTACTACATGGCCGAATTGCACAATCAGCCAGGCAAAGGGTTTCCCGTGGACGAAATCCGCCTCCTCCTCCAGTCTTCGGGTTTCGAGACACGGCTGGTCTGTGCCCCTGACGAGAACTGGAATTCCGTGGCCCGGCCAAGCTGGCAGGGCATTGTGCTTCGCTTTCTGAGTGGCCAGAACCCATGGAATCCCAAGTATGGACCGTTTGGAGTCCTCGCAAGCCGCGCCCCGTCCTGTCGGGCCGCCTGAGAATCCCGTTCTCGCTCCCGAAACGTGGCGATCCAATGAATGACACTCGCCCCTCAGATGACGCGTCAGCCTCCCCGACGCCATGACCTGCCTTTGGCTCTCGTGATTGCTGTCCGGTCGTTTTGACGAAGAGGTCTTGCGCCACCCGGCCACTGCGAGGTGCATCAACGGCCTGCATACCCACAGACGCGTGCCCCCATGCGCCTACGACCCGCGGACGTCGAGCATCCGGGCGAGGGCCACCAGGGCGTCGCGGGCCACGGCGTCGGGAACGCGGATGACGTTCACCGGCGCGCCGGCGGCCAGGTTTTCCAGCGCCCAGCACAGGTGCGGCAGGTCGATCCGGTACATCGTGGCGCACATGCAGATGATCGGGGCGAGGAAGTGGATCCGCTTATCGGGATGGAGCCTCGCGAGCCGTCGCACGAGGTTCAGCTCCGTGCCGATGGCCCATTCCGTGCCCGGCGGAGCCGATTCGATCTCGCGGACGATCCGGCCGGTCGATCCGACGACGTCGGCCAACTCGACGACCTCGCGCATGCACTCGGGGTGGACCACGACGCGGATGCCGGGATGCTCGCGCCGGAACTGTTCGACGTGGTACGGCAAAAACACCTGGTGGACGCTGCAATAGCCCTGCCAGAGGAGCACGCGGCCGCGGCGGAGCGCCTCGGGCGCGTTGCCGCCCAACGGGCGCTGGTGCGGGTCCCAGACCGGCATTTCGTCCGGGGGAATGCCCATGGCCAGCGCGGTGTTTCGGCCGAGATGTTGATCGGGGAAGAACAGCACGCGGCCGCGCCGGGCCAGCGCCCAACGGAGCACGGCCTCGGCGTTGGACGACGTGCAGACGATGCCGCCGTGCCGGCCGCAAAACGCCTTCAGCGACGCCGCCGAGTTGACGTACGTCACCGGCGTCACGTCGCCCGTGTCGATCACCTCGGATAGCTCGTCCCAGCACTGCTCGACCTGGTCGATGCCGGCCATGTCGGCCAGGGGACAACCGGCGTCGAGATCGGGCAGGACGACGTCCACGCGACGCCCCCCCCTCGCGGCCAAGCGCTCCGGCCGATTCGCCAGCACGTCGGCCGTTTCGGCCATGAAATGGACGCCGCAGAACACGATCGCCTTGCAGGTCTCGTTGGCGGCGGCCAGCTCGCTGAGCCGGTAGCTGTCGCCCTGCAAGTCGGACAGCTCGACCACGGCGTCCCGCTGGTAGTGATGTCCCAGGATTAGCAGATCCGGCCCCATCGCCTCGCGGACCGCTCGCGCCCGGCGAACCAGCTCGGCCTCGTCCAGGGCGAGGTACGGGTCCAACGGACGGGGGATCGGGGCGGCGTTTTGGGTGTCGGGATTCATGGGGGTGTCTGCCGTCGGCGTTGTGGCGATAGGGCCAATATGCGCTAAGAGCCTATCCCAGAACCCGGATAATATCGTCATGCTGAGCGAAGCGAAGCATCTGAACTCCTGAAACGCCAACGAGATCCTTCGCT
>JAFGDS010000098.1 GCA_016931995.1 Pirellulales bacterium | reverse complement strand
GGCCAGCACCGCCTTTCGCCCCAAGGCGGGAAACCGCCGCCAGTCGGCCGCCAGCAGCGCCCGCCGCGCGGCAAGCGGCAGCGCGTCGAACTGGTTCACCGCGTCCGCGGCGGCCGCCTCCGGCGCGGTTTGCGTGAGCAGCGAGACCGCCTGGCCGCGAAGCCGGGCGTCGTCGCCCTTCAAGACGGGCAACAGGCGCTCGGTGGCGCGATCCGGATCGAGCGCGACGCGACCCTGCAGAATGGCGGCGGCCACCTGCTCCGGCACGGCCGCGCCGGGGCGCTCGAGCGAATCGTAGATCTCGCCGGCCGCGTCCTTGTCGCCGTGCTCCAATAGCCGTTGGGCCAACACGAGGAGAACGTCCGCCGGCACGCCGCGCCGCGCGAGGATCGGCGCGACCGTGCCGGGCTCGCCCAACTCGGCCAGGGCCGCCAGGGCCGCGTCGGCCGGCGGCCCTTCTTCCGCGCGGAGAATTTCCAATAGCCGCGGCGCGGCCGCGGCGCACCGCCGACGCCCGAGCGAGTGGATGATCTCGACGCGGAGCGATCCCTTCGCATCGGGCAGGGCATCCAAGAGCGCCTCGCCGGCCTCTTTTGCGGGAATCTGCTCCAGGGCGTATCGTGCCATGGCCGCGCGATCGGGATCGGCCAGAAGCTCGGCCAGCGCCGGCACGCCGCGGGCCGTGCCGATCAGCGCCAATCGGCGACAAATAAAGTCGGCGGCGCAGGGCGAGACACCCTTTTGGAGCACGTCGGCTAGTCTCTCCTCAAGATCGCCCGCGCCGCCGTTTGGTGAACGAATCGCGTCGTCGATGGGGACCAACGCGCGGCGAGAGTGCCCCCAGTCGTACGCGGCCAGCGCGGCCAGGGCGTCGTCGAGCGTCGCCGGCTCGTCGCGGGCGGCAATCGGGTATTTGTCCTGGAGGTAACGCGAGACGGCCGCGATCTGGGTCTCGGACAGATATTTTCGATAGAGGATCACCTCGGCGACGTCGGCGTCGACAAAGCCGGTCTCCTGGCCGTGGTGATAACACCGCGCCCCGACGCGGATCTCGGCCAGCGACGCGGCCGCGTCGTTGGCCCCGCGAAAGCCTTGGGCCGCGGAATCGACGTAGACGGTGGTGAGTTGGTTGTCCGTGGCGATGGCCAGAACGTGGGGCTGCCCGAACTCAAAGCCTTCAGAAAGCAGATTAACGGCGCCGCCGCCCTTGGCCCCCTCGACGTTCAGGCACGTGAAGTCGGTCGTTTCCACGCCGCCCATATCGACGTTGATTCCAGTGACGTAGTCCTGTCCGCCGGGCGCGTTGGCGGAGAAGAAGCCGTGGAAACCGGCGGGGATGCCGCTGCCGCGGTTCGATCGGGGCGTCGTGACGAGAAACAAGGTCCACTGGGCGGCCTCGCCCTGGAAGTCCTTCGCCCGAAGCACGTCGTCCTGCCCGTCGAACCGCACGGCCGGGCGGCCGGCCATCGCGTCGGCCACCCAGCGGGGCCGCGCCGCTCCTTCGGACGCGAGCGCCCGATCGAATTTGGCGGCCTTGTTTTGCCAGCGGGAAACGAGGCCTTCGTCCAGCGAAAGCGTCTCCTTGTCGGAGGCGTCCAGCCAAAGGAGCAAGTCGGGGTCGTTCGCGTCGGGCTTCTGGGCGGTCACGGGCCGGGCGACGCGTGCGCCACGAAGGACGAGCGGATCGAAGCGATACGGCGATTCGCCGGCCGCCCAGGCCATGCCGCGCAGCAGCAGGATCCGAAACAGCGGGTCGTCGAACGTCCACATGTAGTGGCCCGGGATGCACGCGAACACCCGCCCCCGGCCGTGCGGGCGCGTCCAGAAGATCGGCTCGTCGCGCGGGGCCGTTTCGCCCGGGCGGGTCTCCTTGCACGTGGCCAGGACGTCGGCGCCGGCCAGGTCCGTGCGGAAATTGAAGTAGGATTCGTCCACGAGCTCGAACGCGGCCGGCAGCCCCAGGCAGATGCCTTGCGTGCGGTCGGGCAGCTCCAGCAGCACGGGGCCGTGGCGGAACTGCGTTTCGCGCTTTTGGGTAATGCCGAAAAGCGGCACGAGCTCCGGCGCGCCGTGCCAGACGGTCATGTGGATGACCGCCAGCCCGCCGCCGCGCTGGAGATACGCTTCGATCTGGGCGAGCCGCTCGGGCGTCCATGGCGGGGCGCTGTTGATGACGACCAGCTCGGCCGCGTCCCATTGCTCGGCCGTGGGCCACTGCCAGGCCGTCGTGACGCGGACGTTTTCGGCCCCGGCGAGATCCTGCTCGTCGGCCGGCGCGGGCGGGCCATACGTGTTCAGGAACGGCTCGTCGCCCTCGGCCAGCCCGCCCAGGAGGACTTTCCAACGCTTCTGCCAGAGCGGATAGTCGTGCTCGTTGGGCCCGTGGTCCTTGGGGCCGGCCACGAGCACCACGTCGAGCGTCCGCTCGGCCGGCGCGGCGTGCGCGGCTTTCAAGATCGCCTTCACCTCGTCCCGATTCCGCGCCGCGGGCACGCCGTCGGCGGCGCGACACGGAGATGCAAGCCAGATCGGCGCGAGAAGTCCAACGCACCAAACGAATATGCGCGTTCTCATGGTACCCTCGTCACATCAAACACGGTCTGTCCGGAAAGCAAGAAGGGAAATCACCACGGAGACACGGAGGAATACAGATGATGCCACGCCAATAGGCGAAACCGGAGAGAGAACCGCGGATGAACGCAGATAAACGCAGATGGGCCAGAAGATCAACCAGGAACGAAAGCGTAGGCATTGAATCCCCGTCAGTTCGTTCCCAGATCACCTTGTCACCCTCCCTAATTGAATACATCTGCGTTCATCCGCGTCCATCCGCGGTCTCTTCTCTTTCCCTTGATCTGTTCGCATCGGCAGTTCTTTCGTCGTCCCCTAATTCTCTCTCCGTGTCCTCCGTGTCTTCGTGGTGAAATCCCTTTTATTGTCGTGAAGACTACGATATGCTCCACGGCGCCCGCATGGGGTAGGAGAGCAGGCGATTGGCCTCGTCGTCGTCGGGGAAGACCTCGCGCTCGGGGTCCCAGCGGAGCGAGCGGCCCAGCGTCATGCTGATGGCGGCCAGGTTGCCCAGGGTCGTCGAGCGGTGGGCAATCTCGACCGGGGCGTGCGGGTCGTGCCGCGTGCGGATGCAGTCCACCCAATTCTGGAAGTGGTCGCCCGTCCCGTCGAAGGGCACGGTGCGGGGGGCGTCGTGCTCGACGATCTGGCGAAGCGACGGGGGATCGGTGTCGAGCCGGCCGCCGCGCCAGGCAAACGCGCTGCCCTCGGTCCCCTCGAAACGGACGCCGAAGGCGTGCCGCCCGAAGGCGTCGCCGTGGATTTCCCGCACCCGCGCCAGGGGCACGACGGACTGCCAGGACCAGGAGTCTCCCAGCACGTCGACGCCGGTCATGGTCGCGCCGTCGGCGAACTGGTAATCGACGCGGTAGTGGATTGGCGTGTCGTAGAGCCCGTCGGTGGGGAAGATGGCCTTGGACCGGACCTCGATCGGGCCCGTGTGATCGGTGCCGTGGCCCTGTTGGCCGCTGTCGAGGTGATGAACGCCCCAGGCGCTGACGTAGCCCACGCAGTAGTCCGAGATGAAGTACCACGAGTGCGGCCCGAAGCACCGCCGCGACGTGAACGGCGCCCAGGGCGCGGGGCCAAGCCACATGTCGTAGTCGAAGCCGTCGGGCACGGGCTGGATGGGCTGGGGCGGCAAGTGCGCGCCGCTGGGGAATCCCAGACGAATCCGCTTCAGCTCGCCGAGATATCCGCCGCGGACCAGCTCCCGGGCGGCGGCGAAGGCCCATTCCGACCGGTGCTGCGTCCCGTGCTGAAAAACCACTCCGTGGCGACGCACGGCCTCGACCACGGCCTTGCCCTCGGCGATCGTGTGCGTCATGGGCTTCTGGCAATAGATATCCTTGCCGGCACGCGCGGCGGCAATCGCGACCAGGGCGTGCCAGTGGTCGGGCGTGGCGATGTAGACGGCGTCGATGTCGTCGCGGGCGAGGACCTCGCGGAAATCGTTATACGCGCGGCAGTCGGTGTTGCCGTGGCGGCCATCGACGTACCGTTTGGCGTCTTCCCGGCGAGCCCGCCACACGTCGCAGACGGCCAACATGCGGGTGTGCGGATTGTCGGCCCCGACGGACCAGGCGAACCCGAGGCCAATGGCCGCCATGGGGATCTGATCGCTCGGCGGCGTGGCGCCGTCGCGGCCCAAGGTCGCCGCGGGCAGGAAGATCGGCAGCGCGACCGCCGCCGTCGCTCGTCGAAGGAATTCTCGGCGTTTCATGGTGGGAGTTGCCTTGGGGAATAATGAGGACCGCGCTTGCCAGACCGTCCGATGCCCCGCCGGGCGACACCTCCTACATATTCCGTGCCGCGCGGCCTTCAATCGCCGGCTTGCATTCCGGCCGCGTCCGCCAGCCCGTGATGATTGAGGCTCGCCGGTCGGCCTTCCGCTTGTCATACCCAACGCGGCAAGTCGCCGCAACTGTTTGCGCGGCAAGGAGATTCTTCACCGTGCCGAGCATGAAGGCGTGCGGGCCCCAAAGGCACATCCGCGCCGGGGGCCGCCGTCACGCCGGTCGGTCTCGAGGCTGGAGGTTCTCGACTCAGCGGCCGCCGTGTTGACGGCGCCGGCCGGTGGCGCATACAGTAGACGTATAGTAGTCGTTTAGTATACGCATTCGGGAGCATTCCTTGTCAAACCTCCACCAACTCGTGCAAGCGCGACGGCGGATGATCGGCGTGGCGGTCGGCTCGGGCATGGCGGCTGCGGCGGCCGAGGCCGGCGGGGCCGATCTCGTGATGGTCCTCAACGCCGGCTTCTTCCGCAGCCAGGGCGTGTCGAGCATGGCCGCCTTGCTGCCCCTGGCCAACGCCAACGAGCTCACCTGGGAGATTGCCCAACGCCACGTGCTGCCGCGCGTGACGCGGACGCCCGTCGTGGTCGGCTTGTGCGCCCACGATCCGGTGTTGGACCTCGATGCCGTGCTGGCCCGATTCCGCGGGTTTGGCGTGGCGGGCGTGACGAACTTCCCCACCGTCGGCTTCCTCGACGGGCAATACCGCGAGGCGATGGACCAGAGCGGGTACTCCTTGGCCCGGGAGGTCGAAATGCTCGCCGCGGCCAAGCGGCGGGATTTCTTCACGGTCGGTTTCTGCTTCAACCCGCGCGAGGCGATCGCCATGGCCGAGGCGGGCGTCGACGTGTTGAATCTGGCGTCCGGTTTCGCCGACTACCATCCGGCCGAGTCGCCCGGCCATCAGGACGACCTGGATCGCGCCGTGGCCGCGATCAACGCGGTGTCGGGCGCCCTGCGGGCGGCCGGTCGCGACGCGTACCTCGTGGTGGTCGGCGGGCCGGTCATCCTACCCCAGGACGCCGAACAGGTCTTCCAGCGGACGGGCGCGTTGGGCTATCTCGGCGGCAGCTCCGTCGAGCGATTCCCGGCCGCCGAGACCATCGTCCAGACCGTGCGCGAGTTCAAGCTGGCCACCGTCCGCGACCAGCGCGACCGCTTCGGCGCGATCACCGCGCGAAGCGAGCGGATGCACGAGCTGTTCGAGACCATCCGCCGCGTCGCGCAGTCCAACGCCGCCGTGCTCATTCTCGGCGAAAGCGGGACGGGCAAGGAGTTGGTCGCGCGAGAGATCCACCGCCTCAGCCCCCGCGGCGCGCAGGCCCTGGTCTGCTGGAACTGCGGCGCGACGAGCGAAAACCTGGCCATGTCCGAGTTGTTTGGGCACGAGAAGGGCGCGTTCACCGGCGCGACGAGCACCTATCTCGGAAAGTTCGAGACGGCCGACGGCGCCACGCTCTTCATGGACGAGGTGGTCGACCTGCCGCTGTCGGTCCAGGCAAGCCTGCTGCGGGTGCTGCAAGAACGTGAGATTGTGCGCGTGGGCTCCCAGCGGACGATTCCCGTCGACGTGCGTCTGGTGGCCGCGTCGAACAAGGACGTCGCCGGACTCATCCAATCCGGGCGGTTCCGGCTCGATCTCTACTATCGGCTGAGCACGGTGGTGTTGGCCATCCCGCCGCTGCGCGACCGGACGGAAGATATTCCGCTGCTGGTCCGCGAGTTCGTCCACGAGTTTGCCGATCGCTACGCCTGCCGGCCGCCGACGATTCCCGACGCGGTGATGGATCGGCTCATGGCCCACCAATGGCCCGGCAACATCCGGCAACTCCGGGGCGTCATCGAGCGCGGCTTTGTTTTGGGCGGGGGCGGGCGTTTCCGCGCCGAGTGGTTCGAGGACGTATTGGCGATGGACGCCCGGATCGCCGCCCCCGCGGCGTCGCACGATGCGCGCCGCGATGCGCGAGGCGAAGGCATGGCGGCCAAGCGGGCGCGTCTTCCCGAGGTGCTCGCCCGCCTCGGCGGCAGCAAGGCCGCCGCGGCGCGGGAGCTGGGCGTCACCCGGCGCACGGTCTACCAATGGCTTCAATCTCGCGAGTCATCGGGCTGACCGGGCAGGTACCATGTCCACGCTGGGTGCGGCTTCGCCGCAGGATTTTTGAGGCATGGGTCCGGTGTCCAATGGGCGTGGAAACGACACGGCCGCCGTGTGCCACTGGCTCTGCCAGTGCGCCGTTTAGCACGGGGCCAACGACGCGTCCATTCGGCAAACGCATGGCCCCGTCCCCACGCACACTGGCAAAGCCAGTGGCACACGCACAGAGCCTGACTCCGTTTCTCTGCGCACCCCAAAAAACGAGCGATCGCTGTACCGTCACAATCACCATTGGACACCGGAGCCATGCCTCCCAAAATCCCGGGGGTCCGGGGGCAGCGCCCCCGCGGATTCCGAAGTCGGGATGAATCACACAGCAAAAGTCATGTCCACGGCAAACCCCCTGCGGCGCCCACGGCGGCATTCCTCTGGTATCCCACGGGACGCAGTTAATGGTCTTAGTACGTCATAAACCCACGGCCTACGGCCGTGCGACCCTGGGGGCTAAGCCGTTCCGGCGAGCCCTGAAATAGCATACGCTCT
>JAFGDS010000097.1 GCA_016931995.1 Pirellulales bacterium | reverse complement strand
TGTTGCGGGTTAGTATAACCCGAAGCGAAGGAGGATTCCATGAGTGGCAAGGAGCGTAGGTCGTTTTCGGCCGAGCAGAAGGTGGCCGTGGTCAAGCGGCACCTGGTCGAGGGGGTGGCCATTTCCGCGTTGTGCGACCAAGAGCGGATCTCGCCCACGCAGTTTTATCAGTGGCAGAAGCAGCTCTTCGAGAACGGCGCGGCGGCGTTCGCGCGGGGAGTCGAAACGGGAGTCGGGAGTCGAAACGGGAGTCGAAACGGGGACGCAGCTAGTTTTTCGGGAGTCGGATCGGGGGGCCGAAACTAGCTGCGTCCCCATTTCAATTCATTTCAATTACAACTCCTCTCCGTCTGGGGAGCCATTCGGGGGCGTGCCGGGGCTATCGCGTGTTCTGATTCGTCAGTCGCAATTTGTCCCGTGGCACAGCCGCCCTCGGCTGGTGCTGGACAGTTTGCACAGCCGAGGGCGGCTGTGCCACAGGGGGATCACCGCCTCATCCGTTCAATCGGGCGGTTAACCCTTCGCCGCGGCGATGGTGCGGCGGATGACGTCGCGCATGAGGTCGGCGGGGCCGTCCTGGCCGGTGAAGTGCTTGAACTGAAAGCACGCCTGGCGGACGAACATCTCCAGGCCGGTGACCACGCGGCAGTTTCTCGCCCGCGCGTCCTTGACCAAGAGCGTCGATTCAGGGTTGTACACGGCGTCGAAAACCACCATGGTCGGGCGGAGGTGGTGCTTGGGATAGGGCGACTCGTCCACGTTGGGGTGCATGCCGACGGGCGTGCAGTTGACCAGCACGTCGGGTATGACGGTGTGCCGTTTGGCCCATTCGACGTGGTGGCAACCGAAGCGCGAGGCCAGCTTTCTTGCCACGTCGTTTCGGCCGTCGGACACAACCACCTGCGCCTCGCGTCGCATCAGTCCGTAGGCGATGGCCTTGCCCACCCCGCCGGCGCCGAGCACGAGGGCCTTTTTGCCGGCCAGCGGCCGGTGATCGTCGCCGGCGCCGCCCATGGCCTCCTCGAGGCTCGACATGGCGGCGTGGTAATCCGTGTTGAAGCCGAGGCGGTCCTTGCCCGCCAGGACAATCGTATTGCACGCCCCGATCCCCTGCACGGCCCCGTCGGCCTTGGTCAGCTTGGCCAGCACGGCTTCCTTGTGCGGAATGGTCACGCTGAGGCCCTTGATGCCCAGCTCGCCCGCGTCGTCGAGAAACTGGGCAAGGTCTTCCCGGGGCACGCGGAAGGGCAGGTACACCTTGTTGAGCCCGCGCTCGGCGAAGGCGGCGTTGTGAATCAGCGGGCTAAGGCTATGGCCCACGGGATCGGCGATCACGCCGTAGACCTCGGTGTCCTTGTCGATCCGCTCGTAGCGGTAGACGTTCACCATTTCGTCGAAGCTGAGCTGGCCGGGGGCCAGCGCCCGCTCGTGATGGAACGTCGCGTAGGTGAATGGCGCCCCGTACCGCCCGCCCAGCACCCGCGAGGGCACGCCGATGTCGCCCATGCACAGGCCGATGGTGGGGAGCTTCGCCTGCTGGACCATCCGCAGCATCCGGATGTTGTCGTGCGGGTGGTTGGCCATGGTGCAGATCTTCACGACGTCCGGGTCCAGGGCGGCCAGGCGGGCGTAGATCGCGTCGAGATCGTCCGGCGTGCGGCGGAAGTCGTGCAGGCTCACGATCCGCTTGGTCTTGCCGAACCGCGGGACGCTGCCGGCCAAATCGTCCTCGAGATCGACGTACTCGACCCCCTCGGCAATGGCCGTCCGCAAGAGCATCCGCCGCTGGGCCTCGGTGCCGGGAAACCGGCCGCCGTCGGCCTCGCGCCGGCAGGAAATGATCACCGGGCAGGGACGGTTCGTGATGAGCCGCTTGATGTTCACGTCGCCGCGGACGTAGTCCAGCCGCAACTCGACCAGCCGGGCTCCCTGTTCGACCAGGTGCCGATGTTCCGCAATCACGTGCCGATGACGGCTTCTTCCAATGCTGACGCAAATCATGGCGATACGAGGTCGGAGGTCGGAGGTCGGAAATCGGAAGTGGGAAGGCGGAAATCGGAGGTCGGAAGTCGGAAACCGGGAAAGCCCGCCGTCTCCGACCTCCGATTTCCGACTTCCCTTCACATTCTCTTAAACTGTTTATCCAGCTCCTCGCGGGAGAAGACCAGCGCGGTGGGGCGGCCGTGGGGGCAGTGGTGGGCGTCGTTGATCAGGTGGCGCTGCTCCAACAGCGCGGTGATTTCCTCCGGGGCCAGCCGGTCGCCCGCCTTCACGGCGGCCTTGCACGCGATCGTGTGCAGCAGGTCGTCGAGCACCGCCGCCCGGTCGGGCATTCTCCCTTCCTCCAACAGCCGGTCCAGCAACGCCCGGAGCACCTCGGCCGGGTTCATGTTGGCCAGCATCGCTGGATAGCCCGCTATGAGTATTGTATCACCCCCGAACGGCTCGATCCGCATCCCCAGCTTTGCCAGCATCGGGCGGTGCTCCAGGGCGGCGGCGGCCTCGGCGGGCGCGAGGTCCACCGGCTCGGGCACAAGCAGGCTCTGCGTTTCGACCTGGTCGGCCAACACGCGCCCCCGCAGGTGCTCGTACAAGATCCGCTCGTGCAGGGCGTGCTGGTCGATGATCATCACCCCGTCGTCCGTCTCGGCGACGAGATAGCGGTTGTGGACCTGCATCGCCCGGGCGGGCGCCGGCGCCGGCCACGGGGCGACGTTGCCCGGACTGTCGCCGGCGGGTTGGTCGCCGGGCGAGCCGGCGTCGTCCAAGCCCGGCACGTCCTCGTCTTCGTGCTCGGCGGCCCGCCAGGCACGGCCCAGCCGCGTGAGCGTCAGCGGCCGGCTCGGCTCGGCCGTTTCTGTCCACGCCAGGCCGCACCGTGGCGACGCGTCCGGCGCGGCGGCTGCGTCCGGCCAGTGGGCCATTTCGCCCTTGGCCCAATCCACCAGCTCGCGACGGAGCCGCGCGGCGTGCTCCTCGTCGATCGCCCCCGGCGGAGCGACCGCGTCGTCGGACCGCACGCGTGCGTGCAGATCGGTCGAGAGGAACTTCGTCCGCAACATGGCCAGAAGCTGGCTGTAATGCCGGCTCGCGTCGTGGAAGCGGACCTCGATCTTGGTCGGATGGACGTTCACGTCCACCGCCTCGGGCGGCATGGCGAGGTTCAGAAACCCGATCGGATACCGCCCGGTCAGGAGCAGCCCGCGATAGGCCTCGCCCAGGGCGTGCTGCAGCGACCGGTCGCGGATGAACCGACCGTTGAGGAAGAGATATTGCAGGCGGCTGTTCGCCCTGCTGTAGCTCGGATGGGCGACGTAGCCCGACATGTGCACGTCGCCCTCGTCGCTGGCCACCCAAATCAAGTTGTCGGCCAGCTCCCGCCCGAAGAACAAGGCGATCCGCTCCCGCCAATCGTCCGCCGGGGCCAGCTCCAGCACGGGCCGGTCGTTGTGCGACAACGTGAAACCCAGCGACGGCAGCGCCAGCGCGATCCGCGTGAAGGCTTCCTTGATGTGGCCGAACTCCGTTTGGGCCGAGCGGAGGGCCTTGCGGCGGACCGGCATGTTGTAGAAGAGATTGTGCACCTCGATCGTCGTGCCCACCGCGTGGCCGCAGGGCGCGACGGCCGAGAGCTTGCCACCGGTGGCCTCGATCTGGGCGCCGTCGGTCCGCGCGGCGGTGCGGCTGCGGATGGTCACGCGGCTGACCTCGGCGATCGACGCCAGGGCTTCGCCGCGGAAACCCATCGTGCCGACGCGGAACAGGTCGTCGGCCGACTCGATCTTGCTCGTGGCGTGGCAGGCCAGGGCCAGCTCCAGGTCGTCCGGATCGATGCCGCAGCCGTTGTCGCTCACGCGGAGCATTTCGATCCCGCCGCCGCCGGCCGCGACGTGGATCCGCGAGGCCCCGGCGTCCACCGCGTTTTCCACGAGTTCCTTCACCGCGCTGGCCGGACGCTCGATCACCTCGCCCGCGGCGATCTTGTTCACCAGCGACTGCGGCAAGCGGTGGATGCGCATGGGGGGAAAGAGGGGATTAGGGATTAGGGATTAGGGATTAGGGGGGTGGGCACGGGTGGGCAGGGAATTGCGGACACGTTGTTGCCCATCTCAACATGCATCGGTCGAATACCCGCTCGTCATCGAAGACGTTCCACAATCCGCCAGCATCCAACTCGTCTAGCTGGGGAGCACTCCACGCCCCTGCTTGTCGCCTGTCGCCGAAAGCCGTCGGCGGACACTGCTTCTCAGGCTTCGTAGCATCCTGGCCTCTTGGGCACAACGGTCCAGGATGGCCTTGATCCGAGGACAATCCACGTATTGGATTCGTTCGGCAATCATCAAATGGGTCTCCAACTCGGCAAGCGACCCTTGGGCGATTGCCAGATGGCGCAGGAAGTCCTTGGTGGAACCCTTTGCGTGGCCTTCGGCGATGTTGGCCGGAACCGAAACCGACGCGCGTTGAAGCTGGCTGGCAAGCCCGAAGGACTCATGTTTCGGAAACCGTTGCGACATAAGGTAGACCTCCTCGGCCAGGTCCATCCCCAATTGCCACACCCTCAACTCCCGAAAATTGACGGCCCCCATCGCGCACCCCCCAATCCCCAATCCCCAATCCCCAATCCCCAATCCCTAATCCCCAATCCCCTTTATCTTCCGATACAGCGTCCGTTCGCCGATGCCGAGCATGTGGGCGGCTTCCTCGCGGTTGCCGCCGGTCACGCGGAGGGTCTCGGCGATGAAGAGCCGCTCGATTTCCTCCAGGGATTTGCCCACCAGGCCGGCCAGCGACGCCGCGGAGGTCTCGCCGGACGGCTCGGCGGCGTCGGCCAGTTCCTCGGGCAGGTCGTCCAGGTCCAACAGGCCGTCGTAGTCCACCACGACCATGCTTTCCACCGCGTTGCGCAACTGGCGGACGTTGCCGGGCCACGTGTAGGTCAGCATCCGCCGCCGCGCGGCGGGCGACATGCCCCGGATGGGCTTATCGTGCCGGGCGGCGAACTGCCGGATGAAATGGTCGATCAGGACGGGGATGTCCTCGCTCCGCTCGACGAGCGTCGGCAGGCGGAGGGTCACGACCTTGAGCCGGTGGTACAGGTCGCTGCGGAACGTGCCTGCTGCGATGGCGTCCTCCAGGTTCTGGTTCGTGGCCGACAGCACGCGGACGTTGACCTTGACTGGATCGTTCGAGCCCACCCGGGTGATCTCGCCGTTTTCGAGGACGCGGAGAAGCTTGATCTGGGTGGGCAGGGGCATGTCGCCCACCTCGTCGAGAAACATCGTGCCGCCGTGGGCGTACTCGAACTTGCCCACCCGATCGGCCGACGCGTCGGTGAACGCCCCCTTGACGTGCCCAAACAGCTCGCTTTCGAGGATATTCTCGCTCAGGGCGGCGCAGTTGAGCGCCACGAAGGGTTTGCTCTTGCGAGGGCTGTTCTGGTGGATCGACTGCGCCACGAGCTCCTTGCCCGTGCCCGTCTCGCCCTGGATCAACACCGTCGCGTTGGTCGGGGCGATCCGCCGGAGCCGCTCGATGACGTCGCGCATCATGGGGCTGTCGCCCACCACGCCCTCGAAGCCGTATTTCTCGTCCAGCCGCCGCTGGAGCTCGACGTTCGCCCGGCGGAGCCGGGCGCTCTCGGCCGCCTTCTCGGCGATCGCCCGAAGCTGGTCGATCTGGAGCGGCTTCAAGAGATAGTTGAACGCCCCCCGCTGCATGGCCTCGACCGCCGAGGGTACCGTGCCGTGGCCTGTCATCAGGATGACCTCGCAGTCGGGCTGGGCCTCCTTCGCCCGGGCGAGAATCGCCAGCCCGTCGAGATCATTCATTACTAGATCGGTGATAATCACATCAAACGAGCCGTTTTCCAGCATTTCCGCGCCCGCGGGGCCGGACGTGGCCACGTGGCAGCGGAAGCCGACGCGCTGGAGACTTTCGGCCACGACGTCGGCGTGGGCGGCGTCGTTGTCCACAATGAGCACGTCGGCGGGCGGATCGGGCGGGTCCCCCGGTGGGTGGTCGTTTTGCTTATCGCGGGCTGTGTCAACCATGCGGTGATGATAGCCCAACTTGCCGCCCCGGGCCAGTGGCCAACCGCCCTACACCTCGGCGGGAAATGCAGGTAAACTCCCCGCCAGGGGTGCGGGGGCGGGCGGTTCTTGCCAGCGAAGCGGCAAGCCGCTCGCGGCTTCGCAGCCACGAAGAAGCTACAAACTCCGTTTGAAAGCGTCCAAGTCCCGGTTCCAGCTCATCGAGGAGACGCCAGCGTGAACGAGGCGGGAGTCGGTCGGTACGAGGGATTGCCGCTTCTCTGGGAAGACCTTCCCGCCGGGCCGCTGGGTCAGCGGCGCGAGCGGCGGTTGCTCTGGGCGCTTTTGATTCTGGGCGTGGCCGCCCGGGCGGTGCGGTATGGGCTCAAGTTCCCCCTTTGGGACGATGAGTGCTTTCTGATGGCGAATCTCTTGGACCGTGACTACGCGGGCCTGACCAAGCCGCTGAACTACTGGCAGATCTGCCCCGTCGGGTTCCTTTGGCTCGAGCTGGCCCTGGTTCGGCTCTTGGGCTTTTGTGAATACGTCGTCCGGCTGCCATCGTTCGTGGCCAGCGTCGCGGGGCTGTTCCTCTTTCGGCACATGGCCGGGCGGCTGTTGGGCGGGGCGGCGCTCGTGCTGGCCGTGGGCACGTACGCCGTGGCCTATCCGATGCTGCGCTACGCCGCCGAGGCCAAGCCCTACGGCGTGGATCTCTTCCTCGCCCTGGTCGTCCTGGCCGTGGCCGTCGAGTGGTGGGCGCGAGGGGCGACGCACGCCCGATGGCTTTGGCTCCTGGCCGCGCTCATTCCCGTGGCCGTGCTGGTGTCCTATCCGGTCGTGTTCGTGGGCGGTGCGGCGAGCCTGTTCATCGCGTGCGCCTTGTGGCGGCGCGGCCGTTGGTGGGACTGGGCGGCCTGGGTCGCGTACAACGCCGCCCTGGTCGGCGCGTTCGGCGCGATTTTCCTCGTCTCGGTCCAGCCGCAAAGCGCGGCCGAGCTGGACACCCTGCGGGCGTACTGGGACCGCGGATTCCCGCCGCTGGGAAGTCCGCTCGCGTTTATCGCTTGGTTCTTCAACGTCCACACGGGCCAACTGCTCGCCTACCCGTTCGGCGGCGACAACGGCGGCAGCACGCTGAGCTTCCTCCTTTGCGTGGTGGCGCTGGTCGTGCTCGCGCGAAGACGCCAGTATATGCTCCTGCTACTGTGCCTGGGGCCGCTGGCCTTGACGTTCGCGGCCGCGGTGATCGGCCGGTATCCGTATGGCGGCATGGTCCGCTTCAACATCTACATGGGCCCGATCGTGTGCCTGCTGGTGGGCCTGGGGCTGGCCGCCGCGCTCGCGCCGCGGCAGCCGCGGACGGCCGCGCGGGGGCGGACCGGGCTCTTGGTGGCCGCGGGCGCGCTGATGCTCGTGGCCGCCGGATCGATCGCCCGCGACGTGGCCTTTCCCGCCAAGGCCGCCGCGGACATGCGCTTCCGCGACTTCGCCCGCTGGTTCTGGTTCGACATGGCCCACGACGGCGAAGTGGTCTGTCTGAACACGGACCTGGGCAAGGACTTCTCGCCGGAGGAGTTTCGGCACGGCTTTTCGGCGATGTACCTGTGCAACCAGCGGATCTACTCGCCGCGCCACGCCCGGGGCGAGCCGCCGCGCTGGGACCGCGTCTCGGCCGATTGGCCGCTGCGTTGCGTGCAGTTTTACTCAAGCACCTATCCGCTCGACCGAGACGGCCTGGATCGCTGGGTCGCCTCGATGCGGGAGCGTTACACACTCGTGGCCCGGGAGCGATTGCCCTTCGCCTGCTTCGACAAGCGCGAGACGAAGCTCCGGGCGATGGCGTACGTCGAGCTATTCAAGTTCGTGCCGAAGACGACCGGTCCGGCGGAGCCATAGCGCACGTGTGCCACTGGCTCCGCCAGTGCAGCGTCCCCTCGCGTGTCCTAATGACACTGGCGGAGCCAGTGGCACTCACGCGGCTACTTCTTCTCTTCCGCCTGCACGACCGAATAGAAATCGCACGCCAGACACGTGAGGAGCTTCGCGGAGAAGACGCCGCGTTTTTTGTCGGGCGACATGCTGCCGGCGATTTTCCAGCAGATCCGGCCGGCCGCCTTGCCGCCGTTCTGGCCGGCGAGCGTCGCGTCGGTGGCGGCCATGCACACGCCCAGCTCGGCGGCCTTGGGCCCGCCCGGCTGACGGCCGCACTTCTTGAATTCCCAACAGTTTTGTTTTGCCATCGAACCACCCACGCAACGGGACGTGGCCGCGCCGGCGCGGCGCCCACGGAGAATGCCCCTTGAGGAAGCCTACGTTGCGGGCTGTCCGCCCCCCCTCAACGTGGTCAGGCACACGGAAATTCTTACTGGAAAGACTCGCCGGTCCGGACGGCGCGTGCCGATTGCAGCGACAGTTTTTGACAGGATTGACAAGATTCACAAGATGAGATTGCGCGCGTGCCACGGGCTATTGGGCGCCACGTCCACGCTTGCCGTGGACAGGGTGAGAATGATGTCCGCGTGCCGACGCAAGTCGTTGCGGGGTCGCGGCTCTCGCCGCGGGATTTTTTGAGGCATGGCTCCGGTGTCCAATGGGATTCAAGACAGCTCCCGTGCATCCGCGCCGATAAGCCCTACGCAAGCACCATTGGACACCGGACGTATGCCTTGGAAAATCCCCGGGCGAAGCCCGGCGCATTCTTGGGTCGGGTGAACCTAAAAAAGGGCGCCCGTGTGCCACGGGCTTTTCCCGTGCGGAATCCTCGTTCCCGCGGACGGCACTGGCGGAGCCAGTGGCACACAGTGGAACGGGCACTGGCAGAGCCAGTGGCACACGGCTGGCACAGCCCATGGCACGCGGTGCGCCGCGCGTCACCACCAATCGTGGCTGGGCAGCTCGGGCAGACCGCTGGGGGCCAGGCGGAAGGGCTGGCCGGTGGTCGGGTCGTTGGGGGGGATGGTCTTCGACAGCGGCCCCTTGAGCTCATCGAACGTGTTGGGCCGCCGGCCGTGCTCGAGCGTCCACGCCTGGATGACCAGGGCCAGCCGCGTTGCTCGGCGGTGTTTTTCGGCGCTCTTCTCGTGCCACGTCATTTCGACGATGTTGTAGGGCCAGATGTAGTTGTGAAGGGGGGGCGCGGCCCACGGGGCGTCGCGATCCAGTGTGTTCGCCGGCCAAGACGCCGTGCCGTGTTTCGCGGCCGCGTCGATGGCGTCCCACCGGCGGAGTTGCCGGTTCGTCGTGAAGTTCAGCACGCGCATGGCCCGGTGCCTCTCCCACGGCATCGCCCGGACCCACCTGGTGCGGAGGAGGTCGTCCTCGCTTGCCCTCGTCGCGTCGCCCTGGATCACCGCCCGCGCTTCGACGTATTGCGCCTTGATCGCGTCGGATCGCGAGGGTCGCTCGCGGTCGATCTGGTCGAGGGCCTCGATGGCGGTTCGGATCCGCTTGTGGGTTTGGCCCGGCGCGGCGGCCCAGGCCCGCAGGCCGGCGAGGGCTCGGCATTCGTAGTTGTCGGTGCTGCCCTGCCACGCCGCGTCGAGACCCCGGCGGAGGTGCGATGCAGTGCACAACGCGCCGAGATATCTTTCTAGCGAGCCGTCCAGGTTGCCCTTGTTCAATTCGAACTCACCGCTAGCAACGAGCAGATTCGCTGACCATACCACGGATTGCCGCAATGGAAAAACTGCCCGTCCGCAGTGCTCGCGCCGGCTGGCTTCCAGGGCCAGGGCGACGGCCTTGGGACTGGCCTCGGCCTGGGCGCGTTCCCTCTCGCGGTTCTTTCGGCGCCGGACGTATTCCGAGTCATTCTCGTCGATCGTCGGGCCGACCTTGTCCCACGGCGCCATGGCCGCCGCGGCCTTTTTGTACAACTCCAACGTGGCTGTCTCTTCCGGCGTGTCGGGCCGGAGAAACGCCTCGACCGAGAACCCGGGGTCCACCTCGGGCACGGAAAACGCGCGGTAAAGCGGCAAGGCCGCAAGGATCGCCACGCCCGGCACGACCAGGCACGACGCCCAACGCAACCGCGACCGCCCATCCCGCCGCTCGGCCAGCCATTCGGGCGCGTGGACCCACGACGCCAGAAGAAGCGCCGGTATCCCCGGCGCGACCGACCAGAGCCACGGCACGCCGAAATAGAGCATCAATCCCGCCCAAGCCATGACGCCCAGCGCGACCATCATCGTAATCACGACGGCCACGAATCCGCTGCGAACGAGCATCGAGCAAAGCTGGCCCACGCAGAAGCCGAGCACCGCGAAGATCAACACGCCGCCGAGCCAGTCGGGCAGAACGATCAGGTTGGCCGTTCGGAAGAGATAGTGGTGATCCCGACATACGAGATCGAACGCACGGCCGTCCACGTCCGACACAAGGTCCGTCAACAGCCGGTGGCCCGCCGCGGCGCTCAGGAAGTACAAAAACACGAGCACGGCCGTCAGCGCGACCGCGACGGGCGTTGCCCAAACCAAGAGACGACTGAACCAGACGGCGCGAGGGCCGACGCTGCGCTGAGCGAGAAACCGGTATTGATTGCGCCGCCAGTCGGCCCCAAAGACCAACGCGCCGGCCAGCGACGTGCCGAACCCAAGCCACAACGCCGAGAGGAAGAAGGTGTGCCCGTCGCCCGACAGCAGCCGATCCCAACCGCGCCGATCGCCGACGTCGTGACCATAACAGCCGTAGAGAAGTGAGAAGAACGGAGGGAGGGAGACAACCGCGAACACCGCCAGCGCCGCCAGAGCGGGGCGCGATTCCCGCCAGCTCTGCCAGACCAGCCGGCCGAAGCCGATCGGCCGGGGACGCGCGGGGATTTCTCCGGCGCGTTTGTTGGCGGCAACTTCGCCCCGATCGCGCCGGTGGAACCATCGCCTGCGCGATACGGGCTTCTCGTCGAACCATCGCCGGGCGGAAAGCACGTCGGCCACGACCACGCACAAGACAATCAGAGCCGACAGGGGCACGGACGCGACGTACGACTCGAATTGCCCGCCCGTGCGGTTGCCATAGTGAACCGAGAGCATGTTCACGCAGGTGGACGCGGCGGCGATGGCCAAGAGCACGGCCACCATCGGCCGGCTCGCGCGGAGCGAGAAGAAGACGCCCCAGGCGAGCCCTTGGGCCGCGGTTACCGCGCCGAAGAGCGTAATGCCGCCCACCGTGCGCCACGGCAGCTTGTCGGGAATCAGCATCGCCACGCCGGTCCAGAGCACGACGAACATGGCGGCCGTGGCCGCGGCGGCGAAGAGCACTTTGGCCCACGCCACGCGGCCGGCCGAGACCGGCAGGGCCTGCAACAGGCAAAACGTGCCTGTCTCGCGCTCGGTTGAAAAGATCGTGGCCCCGCATCCGGCGGCGTAGAGCGCGACAAACATCAAGGCGACAAAGAACGCGCCGACGTCGCGGTTGACGTAGTCCGCTCCCCGCATATGCGACGCCCGCACGTAATACGCGGCGGTGAACGCCACCGCGATGGCCAGCAGGGCGATCCACAGGCCCGCGCCCGCGCGGAGTTCCTTCCACAACAATCGCCGCAGGATCGAGGCGTTCGTCACGGCGACACCTCCTCGACCGCGCCGGCCGGCTCCGCCCGCATGTACGCCACGAAGATCTCCTCGAGCGACGGCGCGCGGATCTCGACCCCGGCGACGCCGTCGTGTTCATCCAGCTTGGCCAGTTGCTCCTCGGGCACGTCGCGGACGAGCAATTGCCACTGGCGTCCCCGAGCGGTTCGGCCCAGGAGCGTGCCCGGCAACTTGGGCGGATCGCCGGTTGGATTGGTGAGAGTCATGGTCACTTCGCGGATGCTCGCCTTGAGCCGGTCCAGCGGCTCGACCAGGGCGAGCCGGCCGTGGCGCAGAATGGCCACCACGTCGGCCACCCGCTCGACCTCGTGGATCTGATGGCTCGACAGGAAGACCGTCTTGCCGGTGGCCGCGCGGTCGACCATGCTCTGGAGGAACTCGCGGCGCACAATGGCGTCCAGGCCCGAGGTGGGCTCGTCCAGCACGAGCACTTCGGGATCGTCGGCCAGCGCCAGCGACAAGGCCACCTTCGCCCTCATGCCCTTCGAGAGCGCCTTGATCTTTTGACCCGGCGGCAGGTGGAACTCGGCCACGAGTCGGTCGTATCGCGGCAGGAAGCCGGGGCCGTAGAATCCGGCCGTGAACCAGCCGATCTGGGCGACGGTCATCCAGTCGTACAGCGTAAGCTGCTCGGGCACGTAGCCCACGCGGCGGCGGATGTCCAGGCCGTGGCGGGCGGCGTCCAGGCCGAACACGTCGGCCCGGCCGGCGCTGGGCGGCAACAGGCCGAGCATGATCCGGATGGCCGTGGTCTTGCCCGCGCCGTTCTCGCCCAACAGGGCGAAGACCACGCCGGGCGGCACGTCCAGCGAGAAATCGTCCAACGCCGTGTTGGTCCCGAACCGCTTGGCCACGCGCTCGAATCGAATCACCGGTTTCATGCGGAGACCTCCTCGCGTTGGATTGCATCGAGTTCACCTTGGACAAGCTCGCCGATCGCGCGGGCGTCGAGATGGCTCCGCCGGGCTTCGCCGAGGACCTGGCGGAGCCGGGCGCGGATGAGCGCGAGCCGGTCGCGGACGCACGGCTCGACCGCCCCGGGGGCCACCTGCAACCCCTCGCCGCGGACGGGCTCGAGGACGCCGTCAAGCTGGAGCTGGCGGTAGGCCTTGGCCACGGTGTTCGGGTTGATGGCCAGCGCCCGGGCGACCTCCCTGACGGAGGGGATCATTTCGCCCGATTTCACGATTCGCCCCGCCACGGCGAACTTCACTTGGCGAACGATCTGCTCGTAGATGGGCAGTTCGCCGGCCGGATCGATCTGGAGGAACATGGCTCGCTCCTGTCCTAGCTCACTAGTACAGTATACGAGGTGGGCAGGACGTGTCAATAGCCAATGCCAAAAAAACGATGGCCGGGAAGCCCGGTTGACCGACGGCGGGAGGGTACGGCGGAGCGGGGGGGCGAGTACACTACGGATTGGACGCTCGCGTCTGGCGGTTCCCGGCTGGAGGCTGGGAGGGCGAGGCTCCCGCCGAGCCGTCGGATTGGCGGAGTCGCTCGTTTGCTCAAACGCGAGGTGTTCCGACAAACCGCGCTGCATTTTATTGGAACTAATGTGAAGGCTTTTCCCCACGCGAGGCGAGTCCCATGGCCATGCCGGATTTTCAGGCGCTCATGTTGCCAATGCTTCAATTCTCAGCGGACGGAGCGGAGCACACGACGAAAGAAGTCCGGTCGGTGTTGGCGCAACAAATGGGCTTGACCCCCGAGGAATGTGAAGAGCTTTTGCCGAGTGGGCAACAGCCACGGTTCAGTAATCGCGTAGCCTGGGCGAAAACGCACCTCGAACGGGCGGGGTTGCTTCAAAAAATTCGCCGCGGCGTCTTTGCCATCACCGACGCCGGCAAGCGGGCCCTCGATAATCCGCCGGACCGAATCGATATTCGATGGTTATTTCAATTCCCGGGCTTTGCTGACTTTCGGCGACGAACGCCTGCGGATGACGATGATGGGGACAACGCGCCCATGTCTCAAACGCCCGAGGAGGCTCTGGAACAAGCCTATCAGCAGATTAGAGAAGACTTGGCCGCTGAAGTGCTCGAGCAGGTGAAGATGGTCTCGCCGAGGTTTTTTGAACGGCTGGTGCTCGACGTGATGTTGAAGATGGGTTACGGGAGCTACCGCGAGGCGACACTTGGGCCTGGGGGAGCCGATGCCGGTATTGACGGTGTGATTCAGGAGGACCGCCTCGGTCTGGACTTCATTTACATCCAGGCCAAGCGATGGGAGAATCCCGTCGGCAGGCCAGAAATTCAGAAGTTCGTTGGTGCCTTACACGGCAAACATGCTCGCAAAGGCGTCTTCATAACTACGAGCACCTTCACGACGGAGGCAACCGAGTTCGCTGCCACTATCGATTCCAAGGTTGTCCTTGTCGACGGCCTACGATTGGCCCAACTTATGATTGACTTCAATGTAGGCGTGAGCCCGACTCACGCCTTTGAGATCAAGCGAATCGACTCTGACTACTTCACGGAGGAGTGAGCTACAACCATGCTTCTTCCGCCCGAGGAATACATCGAGCAGGCGTATTTCTTCCGCACGCTTTGCGAGCGGATGCGGCAGGACGTGTCGACGCAGGAATTGATCGAGGCGATCCGGCACGAGATCCTGGCCACCACGCGGCTGCCCATCGCGCTGGAGTTCATGGCGCAGGAACTGCGTCTGACGGGCGGGTTCGCCACGGCGATGGGGCGGCTGGCGCATTATTTCACGTCGTTTCAGACGTTCGTGGCCGCCGAGGCCGAGCGGCACGAGGGCCGGTTTGACTTCCGCATCGCCCTGGAGGTGCTCCGCCGCGACGCGGAATACCGCGCGAAGGCGCCGACGCCGCAGGGCGCGTTTCTCTTCCAGTTCGAGACGCTCTGCCGCAACCGGCTGGGCTACGACGCGGGCCTGGCCGCCATGGCCGCCGACCCGATCTACGACGAGCCGTGGCGGGAGTGGATCGGGATCGTCAGCCGGCAGCTTGGCCTGGTGGATCTGGGCGACATGATCTACGTCCGCAGCCAGCACTACGCTCTCACGCGCGGCGAGCCGGAGAAGCCCATCCTGTTTGGCGACAAGGAAGGCCGCATCGCCCTGGCCAACCGCCGCAAGGACCCGCTGTTCCTCTTCTCCGCGTTACAGCGCCACCTCGGCTACCCCGAGGTGCCCAGACCCCGTCGCGGCCCCGACCAGGACACGTTGCTGCCCGCCCTGCAGCGCCGGATCGAGCGGCTCGAAACCCGCGTGAAGCTCGCCGAAGAGGAAATCCGCGGCGGGATCAACATCGAGCGGTTCTACAAGCGGGAGGAGGGGTGAGGGACGCGATACGAAGTCCCATTCGGTTGGCAGCGAAGCGGCCGCCAAGTGACGGCGGGAGGGTGAACCGCGAATGAACGCGAATACACGCGAATGGGTGTTGAAGGATGAGGTGGATCGGGTTTTTCTCAAGAGTCGAGGAGATGGTGAGGGCGAGGTCACATCCCGTCTGGACCGACTCGTCATCAGGGGCCTTCCATTTATGCTAGCCGTTGATCCGGACACGCTTAACATGAATTGGAATGACACGTTCGGGCAAGCGGGAACGGCGAAGGCGCAAATAACGTCATTGGCGTGTATTCGCGTTCATTCGCGGTTGAATAAAGGCAGCGAGGACGCGCGACGGAAGAACATAAATGATGTGACGAAAGGGAACCGCGAATGGACGCGAATACACGCGAATTGGTGTTGAAGGACGAGGTCTACGAGATCGTCGGCGCGGCGATGGAAGTGGCCAATCAACTGGGCTGCGGGTTTCTGGAGGCGGTGTATCAGGAGGCAATGGAGATCGAGCTGGGCGAGCGGCGGATCCCGCATGTCGCACAGCAGGCGATACAGGTGTCCTTCAAGGGACGCCCGTTGAAGA
The DNA here is from genome assembly GCA_016931995.1 of Pirellulales bacterium. Classification (GTDB taxonomy): domain Bacteria; phylum Planctomycetota; class Planctomycetia; order Pirellulales; family Thermoguttaceae; genus JAFGDS01. Next base: position 14,883 of record JAFGDS010000097.1, on the reverse strand, counting down.
AGGAATACATCGCGGACCTCGTGTGTTTTGACCAGATCATCGTCGAGATCAAGGCGATCAAGGCCATCAGCAGCGTCGAGGAAGCGCAACTGCTGAACTATCTGAAGGCGACGGGCTTGCCGGTTGGCTTGCTCGTCAACTTCGGCGGGCCCCAATTGGAATGGAAGCGGTACGTCCGGACGAAGGGGCAACCGCGAATGGACGCGAATGAACGCGAATAGGCCTCTTTGCGCGCATTGGTCCTATCGCGCCGACTGCAATCGGGCCAGGGCGTGTTTGGCGACCCGGACGACGTAGCCGTTGGGGTCGCGCTGGGCGGCTTCGCGCAGGGCGTCGCGGGCGTCCGCGGCCAGGGGGCCCATGTCGTCCAGCGTGCCGGCGGCGGCCAGGCGGACCCACTCCTGGTCGCTGGCCAACTCGCGGAGGAGCACGCCCATCGCGCGGTCGGGCTGGCCCCGGCGCCAGAGCGCCCGGGCGGCGGCCACGCGAACGGTCGCCGACCCGTCGGCCAGCGCGTCGCCCAGCCGGTCGAGCGCGGCGGGAGAGATCCCCTCGACGTTTCCCAGCCCGGCGACCGCCCAGCAGCGCACCGCGGCCTCCGGGTCGTCCAGCGCGGCGACGAGATCGGCTTCGCGGCCCGCGCACGAGGCGTCGGCCGCCGCGTGGAGCCGCTCGATGAGCCGCGCGGCCCCCGGCTGGCGAAGAATGGCGTATTGGCTTCCGTGCCGTTTGGCCAAAAGCGCCAGCTCGGGCTCGGGAATCAGGCCCAGGTCGCGCGTTTCCGCCATCCAGCGTTCGTGGACGGCGCGCAGGCGCGCCAGCGCGTCCTTGTGCTCGGGCGAGTCGGCCAGATTGTGGATCTCGTGCGGGTCGTTCGTTAGATCGTACAGCTCCTCGACCGGCTTGCGATCGCGGAAGAAGAGCGCCGCGGGACCGTTCAGTTGCCCCTGGGCGAGCAAGCGGCGCATGGCGCGCAGGGTGGGCATCTGCTCCGCGTATTCCAGGACCTGGGCGTAGGGCTTCTCCGGCTGGTAGTTGCGGACGTACCGATAGCGATGGTCGCGGACCGCGCGGATGAGGTCGTAGCGCTCGTCCATCCGATCGCGCGCGGCGAAGACGTACTCGCGCGGCGGCGCGAGATCGTGGCCCAGGAAGGCGCGGCCCTGCATGTGCGCGGGGATGGGCACGCCCGCCAGATGGAGCACGGTGGGCGCCAGATCGACGAAGCTCACAAGCTGATCGTCGACCGTGCCCGGCGCGCCTTGACCGCTCGCGCGATACTTCTCCGGAACGCGAACGAGCATGGGCACGCGCGTGCCCGAGTCGTGGAGCCATCGTTTCATCCGCGGCAGGCCGGCCCCGTGATCGGCCCAGAAGAAGACGATCGTGTTCTGCTCCAAACCGGCGTCGCGCAGTTCCTTGAGCCGATCGCCAACCTCGTAGTCCATGGCGGTGACCAGCTCGCGGTATCGAGCCCAGTCGCGCCGCGCGACGTCCGTGTCGGGGTGAAACGGCGGCGGCGCGAGGCGATTGGGATCCTGCAGCTGGGCGGCCGAAAGGCGTTTGGTGTTCGCGGCGTGCTGGGCGTCCGACGCGCGGATCTGGCTCTCGTGGGTGACCTCGATGTTGAACACGGCGAAAAACGGCGCGCCGGGCGGCCGGTTGCGCCAATGGGCGCGGCCGTGGCAGGCGTCCCACGCGCTTTTGGGCGCCTTGAAGTTGTAGTCGGTCTTCTTGTTGTTCGTGCAGTAATACCCGGCATCGCGAAGATACTCGGGGAAGCATTTCACCTCGGCGGGCAGCGCCGCCTCGCAGCGCATGTGCATCGAGCCGAGCGTCGAGGCGTACACGCCCGTGATGATGGTCGAGCGGGTCGGCGCGCACACGCCGGCGACGCTGAAGACGCTCGTGTAGCGGACGCCTTCCCCGGCCAGCCGGTCCAACGCCGGCGTCACGGCGTCGGCGTCGCCGTAGCAGCCCAAGTTGGGGCTGGCGTCCTCGCAGGAGATCCACAAGATGTTCGGGCGGACGTCGGCCGCCTCGATCGGGCCGGCGGGCGACACGCCGCAAAGGGCCAGCACGACGACGATCACGTGACGGTGGATGTGCATGACGGCGACTCGGGAAAGGAGGGATGGGGCGCTATTGGATCGCGTCGTGGAAACGCGCGGCATTTTAGGTGCCATGCCCACGCTTGTCGTGGGCATGTTTTCTTTCGAAACGCGATGCATGGCCACGCGAGCGTGGCCATGGCACCCGCTACGATTTCGGGGAATGCGATTTGGCGGCAAGGCGGCTTTTCGCCCCATTGTCGCCCGGCGCCGCCGAGAATGCAAACTACAGCACGCCCTTGGTGCTGGGGACGCCCTCGATCCGGGGATCGATCCGCCAGGCGGCCCGCAGGGCGCGGGCGGCGGCCTTGAACAGGCCCTCGGCCGCGTGATGGCCGTTTCGGCCGTAGTGGAGCGCAAGGTGCAGATTGCACAGGGCGTTGGCGGCGAAGGCCTGCCAGAAGTCGGCCACGAGCTCGCTGTCGAACTGGCCGATCTTGGGCGAGGGCATCGCGACGTTGTAGACGAAGTACGCCCGGCCGCCCAGATCGACCGCCGCGCTGGCGAGGGTTTCTTCCATCGGGAGCGTGGCCTGGCCGTATCGGGCGATGCCGGCCTTGTCGCCGAGGGCCTCGCGGACCGCCTGGCCCAGGCAGATGCCCACGTCCTCGACCGTGTGGTGATCGTCCACGTGGCGATCGCCCGCGGCGCGGAGACGTAGATCGATAACCGCGTGTTTGGCCAGAAGCGTGAGCATGTGGTCGAAGAAGCCGACGCCGGTTTCGACGTCGGCCCGGCCCTCGCCGTCGAGATCGAGCGACAGCTCGATTTGCGTCTCGGTCGTGTTGCGTTGGAGAGAGGCAGTGCGTGTCATGGGATTGGCTTGTTGGGTTTTTCCCAACGGTTTGTTGTTTGTTGCGAAACCGCAAGCGGCTTAGAGCATCTCGGCCAGGAGCTTCAGGCAGCGGTCGATTTGGTCGTCCGTGCCGACGCTGATCCGCAGTCCGTCGCCCCAGCCGGGGTAGTTCATGTATCGCACCAGGACGCCCTGGCGTTTGAGTCCTTCGTAGAGCGGTCGGACGGGCCGGTCGCCGCGGGTGCACCAGACGAAATTGGCCTGGGATGGGGCCACGTGAAAGCCTAGCCCACGCATGGCCTCGGCGAGCCGGCCCCGGGTGGCGAGGATTTTGGCCCGATTTTCGGCCAGCCAGGCCCGATCGGCCAGCGCGGCGGCGGCCCCGGCGGCGGCTAGCGTGTCGCAATTGTAGGAATCTTTCACCTTCGTGAACTGTTCGATCATGTGCGGCTGGGCCACCAGATAGCCAAACCGCAGCCCCGCCAGGGCGTACGACTTGCTCAACGACCGCGAGACCAGAATCTTGTCGCACTGGGCGACGAGGTCGAGACAGTTCATCTCGGCGAAATCGACGTAGGCCTCGTCCACCAGAAGCGGGCAGGGTAGCCGCCGGGCAATATCGAGCACGGCGTCCGGCGGGATCACCGTGCCCGAGGGGCTGTTCGGATTGGCCAAAAACACCAGCCGCGGATCGTTGCCGCCGGCGAAAAAGCCCTCATCGAGCGTCCAATCGGGCCGAAAACGGACCTCTTCCGCCCGGGCGCCCTGCAGCTCGGCCAGCGTCTTGTAGAGGATGTAGCTGGGATACGGCAGCCGCAGCCGTTGGCCGGGACCCACCAAGGCGCGGGTGACGATGGTCAGCAGGTCGTCGCTGCCATTGCCGCAGAGGATCCAGTCGGGCTCGATACCCAATACCTCGGCGGCCTGGCGGCGGAAGTTTTCGGCCATGGGGTGGGGATAGCGCGCGAGCCCCCGGCCCAGCGCGTCCTCGATCGCCCGAGCGACGGCCGGCGAACACCGGTAGGGGTTTTCGTTCGTGTTGAGCTTGACGACCTCGGCCTCGGCGGGCTGCTCGCCCGGCACGTAGCCGGTCATCGCTTCAATCTCGGGCCGGAAGTACGCCATGATGGGAAGGACCCCAAACGGGGGCTGTGGGTTCGGAGGACAGTAGCACTCATGGGGAGTGCGAGTCGGTCAGCTCTATCTTAATGCCATTTTAGACAGAGACTTAGGACCATCGCAATCGGGCCGGGCATTCGTGAGGACAGGAGAAACCACGGATGAACACAGATAAACCCGGATGGGGAGGACCGGTTGCGGGAACGTCCGAGAAAAGGTAGGGGCCAGGGCAGTCCGCGTAGTCTCTTCATTTTGACTGGTTAGCGGGGGGAAATGTTCGCCGGGGGACGAATTCGGCTTGCCCCGACCGGGCGGTTCCGGTATTTCTACGCGACCTTTTTATGTCTATATCAGAGAAGATGCGCCGGACGCGGCGAACCGCCTTGTCGCGGCTGGCGTAGTTGAGGTATACCCGCGGCACGGAGGGAGCCGCCCAACGCGGAGAACGGAATGCTTCCCATCCGAAATGGATTTCGGAGGAGCGGGATCGCCACGTTGACGTTGGGGGTTGTTCTCCTGGCATCGGCGTGCCGCGCCCAGGGCCCGCCGGTGGGTCCCGCGCTGGGTCCGCCGATGGCGCAACCGGCGTCTCTCGCGCCTTCGGGCCCCGCCGCGTATTCTCCGGCGCCTTATCCGTCCCCGCCGGAGGCGCTTGCGCCGGCGGCGGGCGCCGCCCCCGCGCGGCCCGAGGAGACGGTTGTCGAGGTCCGCATCGTCGGCAACCGGACGGTCAAGAACGCGGAGATTCTTCCGCACATCCGCACGCGCGCGGGCCGGCCCTTCCGGATGGAGCTGATCGAGCAGGACGTTCGCCGGCTGGACACCACGCGGATGTTCGTCACGATCAAGCCGTCGTTTCAGGAGGCGCCCGGCGGGCGGATCGTGATCTTCGAGGTGGTCGAGCGGCCGACGCTGCGGTACGTCAAGTTCGTCGGCAATCAGAAGATCAAGGAAAAGACCCTGCTGAAGGAATCGCACCTCGCGGTGGGCGACGCGGCCGATCCGTTCGCCGTGGAGGAAGCCCGACGGTCGCTGGAGATGTTCTACCGCGACCGCGGCTTCGGCGTGGCCAGGGTCACCGTGCACGAGGGCAACAAGCTGGGCGACCAGGGGGCCGTCTTCATCATCCACGAAGGGCCCAAGCAGCGGATCCTTTGGACGGATTTCGTGGGCAACACGATCGCCGACGATGCTCGGCTGAGGACGCAGATCGAGTCGAAGCAGGGCGTGTTTTGGGTCTTCAAGGGCGAATTCGACCGCAAAAAGATCGAGGAAGACAAGAAGAGGATCGAAGCCTATTACCGCGGCCTGGGGTTCTTCCGCGCCCGGGTGGGCGTGGAGATCGCGCCGGGCGAGAGCCAGAACTGGGTCCGCCTCACGTTCGTGATCGACGAGGGCCCACGATACAAGCTCCGCGACGTGTACTTCGCCGGCAACACCAAATTTTCGACACAGGTTCTCGGCGGCGAACTGGAACTGCAAAGCGGCGAATTCTTCAACCAGAACGAGATGGACGCGGACGTGCGGGGCATCCAAGAGCGCTACGGCAGCGTGGGGTACATCTTCACCGACGTGCAGGCGCAGCCCCGGCTGTTGGAGGAACCCGGCCTGCTCGATCTCGTCTACCAGATCGAGGAGGGCGACCGCTACCGCGTCGGGCGGATCAACCCGGTCATCACCGAGGAATTCCCCCACACGAAGATCTCGACCGTGCTCACGCGGATTTCGCTTCAGCCGGGCGACATCGTGGATATTCGGGAGCTGCGCGACAGCGAGCGACGGCTCCGGGCCTGCGGGCTGTTTGAAGTGAACCCGCAGATGGGCGCGCAGCCGAAGATCGTCTTCAGCCCCAACGAGGCCGAGGACCCCGAGCCATTGGAGGGCGAAACGCCGCGACTGGCCCAGCCGCCGCGTCCGCCGGAGCTTTTCCGCGGCCAGAGCCCCGATTCCCCGCGACCGCTCTTCTCCATGGAATCGCTGTTCCGCCCGAGTACGCGGCCCGTCTGGTTCGCCCCCCAAAACGGAGGTCGCCGATGAGAGGACTTCACACGCGGCGGCTGACGGGAGGGGGCCAACGAGTGCCCCTGGCTCCGCCAGTGCGTACTGCTGGTAGAGTGCCACTGGCTTTGCCAGTGCGTTCCTCCAGGTTCGGGGTGGCACTGGCAGAGCCAGTGGCACACGCGTCGGCAGAGCCCGTGGCACACGCGTCGGCAGAGCCCGTGGCACGCGTTCTTCTTCTGTTTGCCTTGACGGTCGCATGGACGGGTTGCCAGAGCCCGGCGTGGCAGTTCGCGGAAAACGGCGTCTTCTCCGAGCGGACCGCGCCGATGGCGTCGCCGCGGGTTGCGCTGCGGCCGCGCGGCGATGAAGGGGACAGCGGCGATGAAGGGGACAGTTCCCTTTTCGCTAGCGCGAAAATCGGGACAGTCCCCGTCGTGCGGGCGCAGTACACGGCCGAGGGCGGGCGGAGCGTGCCGTCGCTCCTTCCCGCCGGCACGCAGCCCGTGGCCAGCGGGTTTTCCGTCGGCGGCGACCGCGCCGCCGCCCGCGAGTCGTACGACTCATCCGGCGGGCAGTTGGCGCCGGTGAGCGGGCCGTACGCCCAGCAGCCATTGGCGGGCGGCGCCGCGCCGGCCACCGGCCCGTGGGCGCCCGTGCATCCGCGCGACGCGGAGAACCCGGCCCACGGCGTGCTGGACGACCTGCCGCCGATCGGCAACGACCCCATCTGGGACCCCGCGCGGTTCATCCCCTTGCGGCCGCAACTCGCCGGCACGCAGACCGGCCGGCTCATGTTCGGCGTGGGCGTCAATTCGGACATGGGTATGTACGGCTCGGTGGTCATCGACGAGCAGAATTTCAACTGGACGAAGTTTCCCCGCGGCTGGGAGGACATCCGCAACGCCACGGCTTGGCGCGGCGACGGGCAGCGGTTCCGCGTCGAGGCCATGCCGGGCACGGAAATCCAGCGCTACATGATCAACTTCCAGCAGCCCTACCTCTTTTACTCCGACGTGAGCCTGGGCCTGAGCGGCCACTACTACACGCGGATCTACCGCGAGTGGTCGGAGGAACGGCTCGGCGGGCAGATCGCGATCGGGTACCACTTCAACCACGCGCTGACCGGCAGCATCGCCTACCGCGGGATGAAGGTGACGCTTTACGACCCCATCGAGCCGACGCCCTTCGACCTGGAGGAGGCCCTGGGCGATTCGGCCCTGCACGGCTTCGAGGCCCGCCTGGCCCACGACACCCGCGACAGCCAGTTTCTGGCGACCGAAGGCCACTTGATCGAGATGTCGGTCGAGCAGGTGATCGGCACGTACGTGTATCCGCGGGCGGAGGTGGACGTGCGGAAGTATTTCCTGCTCCGGCAGCGGCCGGACGGCTCGGGCCGCCACGTGTTGGCCGTGAACGGGCGGATGGGCTTCACGGATTCCGAGACGCCGATCTACGAGCACTTCTTTCCCGGCGGATTCTCGACAATCCGCGGCTTCGATTTCCGCGGCGCGGCCCCCCGCGACCCCGCGACCGGCGTGGTCGTCGGCGGCCACTTCCAGCTTCTCGCCTCGGCCGAGTATCTGTTTCCCATCACGGCCGACGACATGCTCCGCGGGGTGATTTTCTGCGACACGGGCACGGCCCAGCCGTCGATCGACGACTGGCGGGACAAGTACCGGGTTTCGCCGGGCTTCGGCCTACGGATTGTCATTCCCGCGATGGGTCCGGCCCCGATCGCGTTGGACTTCGCCTTCCCCGCCGCCCACAATCCCGGCGACCGCATCGAGAACTTCAGCTTCTTCGTCGGGTTCTTGCGGTAGGACGACAAGTTGGACGCGTGCGACTTTGCGGCGCGTGCCACTGGCTCCACCAGTGCGGGCAAACGTCTGGGAATAATGGATCGGTAGAACTTGTCTCACGTTTGAACTCCGCAAAGAGCACTGGCAAAGCTAGTGGCACTCAGCGGCAGGTGAGTGATGAACAAGTATGTTATCCTCGCCCTCGTGGTGCTCGGCGGCTGTCGAATGCCGGGGCCCTATCCCGACCTCGCGGCGCAACCGTCGCCCGTTCCTACCCTTTCAGCGTGCCCACCCAACGCTTCCGTCGTCCCCGGTTCCGCTCCGGCATGTACGTACCCGCCAAGCGTATGTCCGCCGTCGGCCGGTGAGCCGTCTTTTTGGGATCGGACCCTTCTTTTCGTTGGCTTTCCGTTCTACTGGTGCGCCGGCACGATGCCTTGACGGCTTTCATCGACGTCAGGCGCCGCGCCCACGTGGCGCTATGTCGCCGCCTTGTCCTCCGGGACGAGGGAGACCGCGGCCAGGAGCCAGAAGAAGCCGGTGATGAGCACCATGCCGGGCGAGCGTATGCCGAATTGCCACCATAGCACGGCCGTCGCCGCGGCAAATCCCGCGCAAATGGGAAACAGAAACGCCCGCGTCCAGACGCGGCCGTGGACGTTGAAGCCGTGGCCAGGATTCGCCTCGGCCGCTCGGACAACGTAGTTGTACGCCAGCAAGGCCACCAGCGAGCCCACGCCGATGAGGGTGAACACGAGCCATATTGAGTACGGGCTGTAGGTGTCCCAGAGCACTCGCCGGGCTTCCCACGCGTCCACGCCCAGGGTCTTCTCGAAATGCGGCATGAGATCGTTTTTCGTCACCGCGTCGACCGCCGCCCGGGATAGGTTCTCGTGCTCGATGAGGTATCGCCGCGCCAGGACGGCTTTATCGCCCCAATGCTCGTACAAATGCCCGCCGAGAATGCTGCCGATCGCCCATCCGATTCCGTTCGTGAACCCGAGATAGCCCATGAACTGGCCTTCCTTGCCGGGCGGAGCGATGCCGGCCAGGTAGCGGAATTGCGTGGGGCCGGCCATCATCTCGCCGAACGAGAACGCGGCGATGGCCGCGATGATCCACCAGGCGTTCATGGTCCATCCCAAGGCATGGGTGGACGCGGCGGCCAGCGCGATCCCCAAAACGATCGCCGTGAGCGACCGCATCCTGCCCATGTAATAGGCCACGGCGAACGCCGACGTGCTGATGAGCACGTAATTCACCAGGAGGATCCATTCTTGCGGCAGGTTGCCGCCGCCCACGATGGGCACGCGGCTTTCACCCAAGATCGCGATGAGCACGGCGGCCGGCCCGCGCGAATCGACCCAATCGTCGATGAAGTTGGGTAGGACGTCGAAGATCTGATTATACATGAGCCAGAAGCCGGCGAAGCTGATCGTGAAGAAGAACAGCCGCGGCTCGAGCAGCCCCCGCATGGCGCGATACAAGAGCGTGAAGGGATTGGACACGCGGTTGGGGTCGGGCTCGCGCGCCGGTTCGCGCAGGAAGAACAACGGGATGAAGTTGAGCGTCAGGGCGCCGGCGCACACGAGAAAGACGGATTGCCAGCCGAAACGATTCCGGAGCGGGCCGGCCGCGAGCGGCCCAAAACTCCCGCCGATGTTGACCACCTGGTAGAAGATACCCCAGGCCAGGGACGCCGCGCTTCGGGGGATTTGGCTGGCGATCAGCCCTTGCACGCCCGGCTTGAAGATGGCCGTGCCGAAGGCCACGAGCGTGGTTCCGGCGAACAGGAGCCCGTACGCGTGGTCCGTCCCCAATGTCCGCGCCTCGCGTAGGGGCATGCCGGCCCAAGTCTCGGCCAGCATCACGGAGTGACCCATCAGAAGATAACCCAGCACCGTCAGGACGATCGAGCAGGCGATGTTCAGCCTGAATCCGAAGCGGTCGGCGAAGCCGCCGGAGAGGATGGGCACGAACGACTGGATCACGGCCCACACGGCGAAGATGTCGCCCTTTTGGATTTGCGTGAGCTCCGGTCCGCCCTGCTCGAACGCGGCCACGATGAACAGAGGAGCGATCACGCGAACGCCGCAATACGCCAGCCGCTCGATAAGCTCGATCCAGTTGGCCACCCAGAAGACGCGGCCGAGCGACCGAACCTGCTCCAGAAGCGGTTTGTGCGAGAGATCCGATCCGCCGGGGGGCGCGTCGCTCATGGGCCGGTGTCCTTGTTTCTTTGTAGTAACGCGCCATCCGTGTGCCACTGGCTCCGCCAGTGTCGTGACGTGCCGCGATTCGCGCGCTGGCAAAGCCCGTGGCGTCCACGCCCGTCATCCTGAGCGAAGCGAAGGATCTCGGCCGCGCCCAGGCAACGGAGATGCTTCGCTTCGCTCAGCATGACGCGACCGCTCAACATGACGACCCCGCTTGGCATGGCGCGTTTTCAGTGGCCTTCCGCCCCATCCCAGCCGGCGTCGGGGTGGAGCAACCGGGCAAGCTGCTCGACGGCGAGGACAAGACGCGGACCCGGCACCGACGCGCAGTCGTTGGTCAACGCGTACACCCGCCCCCGTTGGACGGCCGGCGTCCGATCCACCCGTTGCCAATCGCCCAGCCACGCGGCCCGTTGCTCGTCCGTCGCGGGCGGCATGAGTTCGACGATCACCTCTGGATTGGTCTGGAGGATGCCTTCGGTCGAGACCACCGGGTAGGCGATGGTCGTGCCTTCCAGCGCGTTGCGGCCGCCGGCTAGCGTCAAGACGGCGTTGAGGTGCAGATCCGGCCCGCCGCCCACCGCGTAGACGTCGCACAGCCCACCGCCACCCCGCTCGATGCGATCGACCGCCACGAACACCCGGGGGCGCGGACGCCCGGCGAGCCTGTCCTCCACGCGTTTCAGCCGGGCGTGAAGCGCGGTCACGAGTCGGTCCGCGCGGTCCGACGCGCCGCAGCGACGGCCGATCGTCGGGATGGACTCGAAGACGCCCTCGACCGTCCGGTGTTCCACGACGAGCGTGTCGATGCCCAGCGCGTCGAACGTCGGCTCCAGCGACCGATCGCCGGCCAGCATGACCACGAGCGTGGGCCGCAGGGCGACGAGACCCTCGACGTTCAGATCGGCCAGACCGCCGACGTGCGGTTTCTCGCGTGCCGCGGGCGGATAGAGACAGTAGCGGGACACGCCCACCACGCGGTCGCCCAGTCCCAGGGCGAAGAGCGTTTCCGTGGCGCTGGGCGCGAGCGAAACGATGCGTTCCGGCCCACGGCGTTCGGCCCGCCGGGCGTCGGCCCGCGCGTCTAGGCGTCCCTTGGCCCAGTAGCTGCCGGCTAGGAGCGCGACGACAATCGCCATGCCCAGCAATTGCAGGACGAGCCGCGATCCGGCATCGTGGAGCCAACGCGATGGGGCCATGATCCGCCGGGTCCCGGGTGAAATCCGATTAAAGTGCCAGGGTCCTTTGTAGGAGGCGACTCCCGTCGCCGAGTGGCACTGGCACTCACGTTTGCCCAACGTCCGCCACGCGGCGGCTACGGCTTCGCGAACGTGAACCCAAGCCCCGTGTAATCCTCGCGGATCTTTTCAAAACCCTGCTTCACGAGGACGAAGTCGGACGTGCAGCAGATGAACCGCGCGCCCATGTCCACCAGGCGCTTCGAGTCCTCCAGCGAGAAGGTGGGGCAACCCCATTGCTTGCCGGCGTTTCGGGCGGCGCGGGCGACGGTCTGGCGGGCCTCGTGAATCCAAGGATGGTCCCACTGGCCCGGAATGCCGGAAAGGACGCTGAAATCGCCCGGGCCAAACATCAAGACGTCCACGCCGTCGACCGCGGCGATTTCCTCGGCCCGATCCAGCGCCGAACGACTCTCGATCTGCACGACGAGGAACGTCTCGCGATTGGCCTCGGCGACGTATTTCTCCAGGGGCATCATCAGGTAGGGCATGTCGCCGTTGGCCCCGTCGCAGCCGCGCTCGCCCTCGGGGGCGAACTTCGCCCAGCGGACCACCTCCGTCGCCTCGGCGGCGTCGTCGCAGCGGGGGTACATGATTCCCTGAGCCCCCGCCTCGAGCATCCGCTGCATCCGGGTGAATTCGCCCTTGGCGGGCCGGGCCACGATGTCCGCCAACCCCACCCGAGCCGCCCGCATCAACTCCGCTCCCCGCGGCAGACCATACGAATGGTGCTCCATGTCCATCCAGATCCCGTCGAAGCCCATCATGCTGACCATCTCGAACAGGCTCGGGTCGGTCAGGTGGAGGACGACGATCAGGGCGGGTTCATCACGCTCGAACTTGGCTTTAACTCGGCTGGGTCGCATTCGTTGGGTCCCAAAAAAGGAGCCACCAGAAAAGGGCGTCTGGCTCCCTGACGTCAGGGGGATTGGGCCCCCTTCTTGATCCACAATCGTGGCGGTACCTAAAGAGGTCCGCTAGACAACAGGCTTCAATTCTAGTAGAGGAGAGGGACCCTGGCAATAACCCTCACCCGCCGGTCGGACTGGACACGGCCGCGGGGGAGGAGCGTGGGCGAAGGGCAAAAAGAGACCATTGCCCCGTTTCTCGGGGCCGCGGCCTCGGATCCGCGGGAGAACAACCTCATGGCAGTGCCCTTGGCGGCTCGGTCGATGGTCGTGCGCCAAAGACAATACCGCCCGGTCGGCATCGTCCTGCTTCTCATCTTGGCGGCCCTGCTGAGCTTCCTGCCTTCGGCGGGCTTGGCGGACGACGACGCCGACGCTCGCGCCGCGGACGCGCTGACCACCGCTCGCCCTGGCGAGATCCCCGGCATGGTCCTCGTCGATTGGCTCGTCATCGGCCTGTACATGCTCGGCGTGCTCGCCGTCGGCTGGTACTATTCCCGCCGCGCCAAAAGCACCGACGATTATCTGCTCGGCGGGCGAAACATGCGTCCGCTGGGCGTCGGGCTCTCCCTGTTCGCCACGCTCTTCAGCACGATCACCTACCTGATGTGGCCCGGCGAAATCATCCTCAACGGGCCCATGATCCTGGCGATGATCGCCGGCTATCCGCTCGTCTATTTGCTCGTCGGGTGGCTCATCATCCCGTTCATCATGAGCCTTCGCGTCACCAGCGCCTACGAGATCCTCGAGACGCGGCTCGGACTCGGCGTGCGGATGCTGGGCTCGACGTTCTTCCTGCTCATGCGGCTTCTGTGGATGGCCGTCATCCTCTTCGCCACGGTCCAGACGATTCTGATCCCCCTGTCGGGTTTGCCGCAACAGGCCGCGCCCTACCTCTGCGCCGCGCTGGCGATCATCACCATCATCTACACGTCGATGGGCGGACTACGCGCGGTCGTCGTGACCGACGTCGCGCAGACGGTGATCCTCTTCGGCGGCGCGATCCTGACGGTCGCGCTGGTGAGCTACAAGATGGGCGGCGTCGGCCAGTGGTTCCCGCGCCAGTGGCCCGCCCAATGGCCCCAGGCCGATTGGAGCCTCGGCCTGACTGCCCGCGTGACGTTCCTCGGGGCCATGCTGGGGCATTTCACGTGGTGGGTGTGCTCCGCCGGATCGGACCAGATGGCCATCCAGCGCTATCTGGCCACCCGCGACGTCAAGGCCGCCCGACGGGTCCTGCTCGTCTCGCTCCTGGCCAACGTGGCCGTCGCGCTGGTGCTGGCCGCGGTGGGAATGTCGCTCTTTGGCTACTATCGAGCCCATCCCGAATTGATCCCTCAAGGCCAATCGCTCTTGAAGGACGCCGACAAGCTCTTCCCGCGGTTCATCGCCAGCGGCATGCCCGCCGGCGTCAGCGGCGCGATCGTGGCGGGCCTGCTGGCCGCGGCCATGTCGAGCCTGTCCAGCGGCGTGAATTCCTCCTGCTCCGTCATCACGGTGGACTTCATCGACCGCTTCCGCGGCCGCCGCGCGTCGGAGGCCGACCACGTCCGATTGGCCCGATACATCGCCATCTTGGTCGGCGTCGCCGTGGTGGTCCTCAGCGCCGGGGTGGGCGCGGTCCGTGGGAATCTGCTCGAAGTGGCCTTCAAGGTGGTCAACCTGCTGACCGCCCCGCTGTTTGGCCTCTTCTTCATGGCCATATTCGTCCGCCGGGCCACGCCGTTGGGTACGGTGGCCGGGGCCGTGCTGGGAACCGAAACCGTCGCCGTGATCAACTACTGGCGGGAACTCGCCCCCGGCGCCGCGTCGCTCATGATCTCGACGTTCGGCCACTGCCCCGAATTCCTCAAGGGACCGGGCATCAGTTTCCTCTGGGCCATGCCGTTTGGCCTCGTCGTCCAGATCGCCGTGGGCGTGTTCGTCAGCCTGATCGCGCCGCGTAGGTCAGGCTCTGCCTGACGAGCGGGGACTGTCCCGATTTTTGTGGCAGGACGCCGCAAAAAGGGGACTGTCCCCTTCGACGCCGTGGATGGACCCAGAGAACGGTACAGTGCCACGAGCGGTCCCGGTCGCCGTCGCGACGTCCGCCCCGAGAAGCCCCTCTCGGGAGGCGCTCGCCGGCCGGAAGCCTCGACCACGGTCCTCGGTATCCTGGCGTGGACGGTTTACAGGGTCATCAGGATGCTTCGGGAAGAGCGGTCGGCACATCTCACGGAACAACGGAACAGAGGAGGATGCGGCCGCTGGAAGCGGTCTGCATGAAAAACCGCGGGCCGCGCGACATTTTCGTCGCGTGCATTGACGGGCTGAGCGGATTCGCCGAAGCGATTCACGCGGCCTATCCGCGAGGCGGCCAAGAAGTGGACCATGCCGATCCACCACTGGAAACAGGCGCTAAACCACTTCGCCATCCTGTACGAAGGCCGTATGCCCGAGCAAATCAGCAAATAACGTGCCCTGCTCGCCTGACACAAAAAATCGTACAGGCCCGCCGCTTTTGCCACACCGATTGATGGGCAATCGGCGCCCCGCGGAGATGCTTCGCCTCGCTCCGGCTGACGGAGGTTGGCGCGCCGCCGAGTTGCCCTACTCTTGCTCCCGAAGCCGTTCGAGATACTCGCGGGCGTGGTCGCGGTGGGAGCGGGGTAGGCGCTGGTTGGTCAGGGGGTCTTCGGCCTGGTGCTTGGCGGCT
>JAFGDS010000096.1 GCA_016931995.1 Pirellulales bacterium | reverse complement strand
GCTGTCGGTAGCCGATGAGTTGGAAGCCGCGGACGGTGCTGGCGGTGAGGGAGCCGAAGCCCATGACGCGTTCGACGGGCGTGATGATGCGGTTCAGGAAGCCGGCGAAGGCCAGGACGGGATCCTCGGCGATGAACACGCGGTCGCCCGGCATGAGCTGGTAGTTCGTCGCGGTGACGCCGCCGCGGGTGATCGCCGTGTAATCGACCGGCAGAATCTGTTCGCAGCCGAACCCGCCGGGCGCGGGCCGCGCGATCCAGATGTTCTTGCTCGATAGCTGCGAGAGGCCTTGCACCTGCGTGATCGCGTCGAGCACCGTCTCGTTGCCGGTGACCGGCACGCGGACCACGTTGTCGCCCGCCGAGCTGCCTTCCGTGATGATGTAATAGACCTTGCTGTTGTACGAGGCGATATCGACCGACACCTCGGGCATGTCGAGGAAGGCTTCGAGGTGGCGTTCGAGGGCCTCGCGGGCTTCGAGCACCGTCTTGCCCGCCACGTACACCGACCCGTATTGTCGCAGGTTGATCGTCCCGTCCGGCCCGACGAGGTACGGGCCCGTGATCGGCTGCATGCCGGAGGCGCGGGCAAGCTGCACCGACACCTGCGGATGCGAGAGCACCTCTTGCAGCTTGCGGGCGACGGCTTTCTCGGCGTCCTGCGGCGTCATGCCGATGACGCGGACCTCGCCGTAGGCCGGGCCCAGATCGACCGAGCCCTCCGCCTCGACCAGGTAGTAGCTGTTGATCGGATACTCCGGCAACGCGCCCAGGGCGTTGATCTGCAAAACGTCGTAGGCCTCGATGCGATACGGCGGCCGCGGGACCAGCTTCATCAGCTCGATCTGCAAGATGTCGGGCGGCTCGATCCGGTAGGCCGGCAGCGACTGCATCGATTTCTCGCGGGGTGGCTCCATGGGCGGGGGGACGGGCTGTTCGAGCGTCTTGTCGTAATAGTCCACGGCCCGGCAGCCGGCCAGGATCGCCACGCCTAGCGGCAACCCCACGAGCCACGCCCGCCAGCACCTCCCCATTCCCCCGTCCTTCGGACCTTTGGCGAAGAGCAGTCCCATTTTGGTATCCTAGGCGTTTTAGGGAATTTGCGGAAGTCCAGACGCCCCCATCAAAGTCGCGCCAAACGACACTGTCGGGATAATCGGCAAAGTTTTCCAACCACTTGAAGCCTTTGCCAGATTCCCAGGCCGATTGCCGGGCTCGGGGTTCGGGGTTCGGGGTTCGGGGTTCGGGGTTCGGGGTTCGGGGATTGGGGATCGGGGATTGGGGATTGGGGATTGGGGTTCGGGGATTGGGATGGAACCGACTTCCGACTTGGACCGCCGCTTGCGGCTTCGCACGAACGAGCGCCCGCCGACCGTGCCGGAAATCCAGCGACCGTCCCCATGCGTGTGACGATGCTTGTGGAAGCCACGCGGGCCGCGTATCTTTGGAGGGTGGGCAAGGCAGGTATTCTGACATGGATACAACACTCAACAACTGGCGGGACGTCTTCTGCCGCTGGCCGGCGGAGCTGCCGCGGCGGGGGATTGTCATCACCTCATTTGGCGAGCAGATCCCCTTCGCGGGTTTCCTCACTTGCGAAGGATTCGTGCTTTTGGCCCGAGCCGCCCCCGACTCGATGGGCGGCCGTATGGTCGTGCTTCCCTACCAAAGCATCGAGGGCATGAAGTTCACCGACGTTCTCAAGACGAAGGCGCTGCACTCGATGGGATTCGAGGGGGAGTTGCCCAAGACATAATGGCGCGAGCTCGCCCGCACGCCACGGCAACTCTTGTGGGAGGGGCTTCCGTCGCCGAAATGATAGGGCACGGACGTGCCATCGGCGACAGGAGTCGCCTCCTACAGAAGCCGGATTGGGCGAGGGATTCTGGAGAATCGACTTGGAGGAAACAGCTATGGTCGCCGCGCCGCGCGCGATTTCGGATCGCCACGGAATCCCGACAACACGAAAGCTCCTTTGCGCGGGCGTCATGGCCGTGGCGTCGGTGGTCGCTTGGGCTGGCCATGGCGCGTGCGCCGAGCCGGCTGCCGCCGGGAGCGCGCCGGCGGCGAAGCAAGCCGAGCCGCGGCCGGCGCTGAGCCCGCAGGACGTGTATCGCCGGTTGCTCAAGAGCACGGCCTGGCTTCGCTACGTGGTCGAGGGCGAGGGGAGCCACGAGGGCACCGGCTGGGTGGTCGATGCAAAGAAGCGGCTACTCGTAACCAACGAGCACGTCGTGACGGGCGTGGACGAGATTGAGGTCTACTTCCCCGCGACGAAAAACGGCAAGGCGGTGATCGAGGGCTGCTCGACGACGGCGCGGCTGGTGAGCCTGTTCGTCGATATCACGGAGCTGCGCGACTATCTGGCCGAGACGGCGCCGCTGGTGAGCCCGAAGACGGCCAAGGCGGAGAAGCTCGCGGAGGAGTAGCGGCGAGGGATCGCGTGCCACTGGCTTCGCCAGTGCATTGGGCGATGGAGAGCATTCCGCACTGGCGGAGCCAGTGGCACACCGCCCACCCGCCGGTGAAAATGGACGCGGTTTTCCCGGGGAAAAAGGAATAAAGGGAATAATGAGGTTCATCCGATTCACGAGCGCGCCGGGCGTCGCCCGGGGATTTTCAAGGCATACGTCCGGTGCCCAATGGTGCTTGTCTACGGTTCTTCAGCGCGGATGGCCCCCGATGGCTTTGGTCACCAGGGGCTTTTTGTTGAATCCCATTGGACACCGGACCCATGCCTAGGAAAATCCCGCGGCGGAGCCGCGGTGGGGATGAGGGGCGGGCGTTGGGATTCGGGATCGCGAATTGCGGATGGAAGGGTGACGCTCGCGCGGGCACTTTGCCCGGCGCCGTCGGCCCGTCTTTCAACGCCCCTCAATCCGGGGTAAACTGCCGTTTTCACGGACGACTCCATGGAGAACCCCATCATGCCCAAACGACGTGCCAAGGGCGAAGCGACGGACCATCAAACCCGGCGGCGCGACGCGGACGCTGGCCACATCCTCCCGCAATATCTCGCCGAGTTGACCGCCGTCCGCGCCAGGCCGACGGCTCGGCGGCACCTTCGCCCTCCCGGCTTCTTGGTTCGGATCGAACCGGCGCCTCCAGCGAACTGCGCCACGCCGCCTGGGCAGGCCAAATACGGGTTCCTCTTCTCTGTTGGCGTTCATGCACGGAGATCCACGCTTCTTGCCTCCCGGACCAGAGGAGAGGAACCCGTGCGTCCGCGACATCCTTCCTTAACGTGAGGCCCGAGGTTCCGTCCAGGCTGAGCCAAGACAGTGTCATGGG
Organism: Pirellulales bacterium; assembly: GCA_016931995.1. GTDB lineage: Bacteria > Planctomycetota > Planctomycetia > Pirellulales > Thermoguttaceae > JAFGDS01. The sequence goes on along the minus strand of JAFGDS010000096.1, from coordinate 58 downwards.
CATGGCGTGCGGGTCCCTCGGCCGGCCCCGCCGTGGCCCTTCTGCTCCACCTGGCCGC
>JAFGDS010000095.1 GCA_016931995.1 Pirellulales bacterium | reverse complement strand
TTCAACCCTGAAAGGGTTGCATAAGGCGTCGGCCACGAAACCCCGTTGGGGTTTCCCGGAGAATTGGCCTCGCGACCCCAGGGTAGCCGCCTTCGGCGTCAACCCTGGGCTAACCCACGAAGCCCCTTCGGGGCAAATGTCCGGCATCGCGTCTGTCATTTGTCCAAAGAACATGGTTAACGGCGTAGAGCGCCACTGGCTCCGCCAGTGCGCGTGCCCACCCGTGTGCCACTGGCTCTGCCAGTGCGCGTGCCGTGGAGCGCGCGCGTCGTGGCATCCGACCGGCACGGGCAAAGCCCGAGGCGCGCGAAACCACCCGCCATCGACTGCATTGCCGCGGCGTCACGGCGCTACCGCGTTTTCTTTCGTCCGGCGGGCAACAGCGGCGCGGTGAGCTTCTCGTACAGCGCGAAGAGGAACTCGACCCGCTGCCGCTCGCTGGCGAACGCCTGCTTCCGATAACACCGATCCACCGCCCGATCCAGCGCCGCGTGGGCCTTCATGAGCGATGGCGGCATACCCTCTGGCGCGTACAGATCTGCCAGAGAGACCGACGCGTTCCCCTTCTTCGTCGCGGGCAGGAAGCCAACGCGACCATCTCCGAGTTCGACGCGGAGATCGAGGATCCGTTGAGCCGCTTCCTTGACACGGTCTATTTGTGTTTCGTTTGGTTCACTCGGCCATGGAAACGTGTTGTACACAATCCGATTGGAGTATCGGTAATCCGACTTCAGTCGGCCAGCAACTCGGCGCACCCACGCCATGTGCATCGCCGACGACAGCACGCCGAAATGATAGAGATCGGCTCCTGGGATAATCAAAACAAGATTGCTCGCAATCACGTTGGGACGCATGAATCCAATTGGGATGTATCGCCGCCGCTCGCTGGATACTGAAGGAATAAGGAGGTATGGGCAATCAGGCTGACGTATCTCACCAAAATACGCCGCCGCGCTGGCAAGCTGCCTCGTGGTCTCGCGTTTGCTATTCCGACGGTGGATCGCCACGGCATAAACGCAGTCCATGACTTCTCGCATCTTCCGGAACTCTCCCGGGCTCTCTCCGTGCAACCACAAACACCACCGTTCGATTCCATTCAGAAACTCATCGGCTCCCACGAAACGGCGAATGTACTTCTTCGCGCCGGGCTCCTTTCGAAGCAGCAGGTCACGACCGAAACGAGTCATAAGGAGATGCCCACCGTCATTGGGCATGCTACCGAAGACAATCTCAGGTACTCGACAAAGCGGTTTGCTCCGGGAAGTAACCGCCACGCCCGGACCACCAACCAAGTAGGGACTAATGTTCGCCACTTCCGTGACGGTAACAATGGGCTCCCTCGATTCCTCCCCTTGGGATGAGCGCGAAGACGCCTTGGGCGCCGCCTCGTACTCATAGAGCACCTTGGGGGAAAAGTCGCTAGTCCCGAACCCGATAATCACCACATGGACATGCGCTTTGCCTTTTGCCTCGCTCTCCCAAGGGAACGTGCCGTGCGCGAAATGGATCTTCACGCCCTGGGCATACAACCATGTCCACAGAATCCCGACCTGCTCTCCTTGACTAATGCTATTTGTGGAGACGAAGGCGACGCGAACAGAACTGCGGTGGATGTATAATGCCGCCTTCACGTACCACGCCGTCACATAGTCCAGCAATCCATGACCCTTGATGTGACCACACACATGCTTCATGTCCGCGTTTTGCCCCGGGGTCATGAACTGTTTCCCCACGAACGGCGGATTGCCGAGCACGTAGCTGCACCGCTCGGGCGGGAGGATCTCTTTCCAGTCGAGCCGCAGGGCATTGCCCAGCACGATCGTGGGGCTCTTCTTCGAAGGGAGACGGACGAAGTACTGGCCAAAGGCTTCCGATAGCCGCACGTTCATCTGATGATCGACCAGCCACATGGCGACCTCCGCGATTCGGGCGGGCCACTCGCTGATTTCGATACCGAAGAAGGCGTCCACGTCCAAGAGCGACAGCGTCGGCATGTCCAGGTGTTTCTGCTCCGTGCCCACCAGGGCCTTGAGCACTTCGATTTCCAGCAGCCGAAGCTCGCGGTAGGTAATCACCAGGAAGTTGCCGCACCCGCAGGCCGGATCGAGAAAACGCAGGCCCGCGAGTTTCGCGTGGAACGCCTTCAGGGCCTTCTTCTGCCGTTTCACCCGCTCGAATTCGGCCTTGAGGTCGTCGAGAAACAACGCGCGGATCACCTTGAGGATGTCGCGTTCGCTGGTGTAATGCCCGCCGATCTGCCGGCGTTCCTTGGGCTCCATGATGCCCTGGAAGAGCGAGCCGAACACGGCCGGGGAGATCCGCGACCAATCGAACCGCGTGCAGGCCAGAAGGCTATTGCGCATGTCGCGATTGAACTCGGCGAAGCCGAGATGCTCGGCAAACAAATCCCCGTTGACGTACGGAAAAGCCGCGAGGGTTTCGTCCAGGTTCTTCTGCCGCCGCTCGCCCGGCGTGTTGAGCACCTCGAACAGCCGCGCCAGGTGGGCTCCGAGATCGGAACCATCGGGCTTCGTGCGATTCTCGATATAGAGGTGGAACGCCTCGCGTTCGAAGATGCCGGTGTCTTCGGCAAATAGACAAAAGAGCACGTGGACGAGCATCCGTTCGAGGTCGTGGCCTTCGTATCCGCCGGCTTCAAGCGTGTCGTGCAGATCGCCCATGATCCGCACGGCGCGGAGGTTGATCGGATCCTGGTCCTCGAAGTGGTGCTGCTTATAGCCGGGGATGAAGGCGAATTCGTGGATGTGCTTGTGCAACTCGGCCAGGGGAAACTCGACGCGGTAGCCGCCGGCGGCCGCGCGGCGGCTCGGGTCGTCGGGCTCCAGGTCGATCAGACTGATCCGGGCGAAATCGGACGTGATGATGTAGCGGGGCGCCTCGTCGTCGCGGCCGGCGCTAATGAGGTTGGCGATGTAGCCATGCGCCTGGGACTCGGCGGTTTCGAGGTCCTTGCCCAGGCTCTTGTGTTCGACAAGGAGGACCCCCGGCCAGAAGAGGTCGATCCGGTCGTGGTTGCCCGCCAGATTGCCGACCCGTTCCTCGAAGTTCGCCACCGTGCGCCGGGGGATGCCAAACACGAGGAAGAATTGGTTCCAGAAGGTCTGCTTCTCGGCGCTCTCGCTGGCCGCGTCGGCCCAATCGCGGGAGAAGCGGATGGCGTTCTGGCGGATCTCGTTCCAGGAGATGGGCATGGAGATGCTCCAATGGCGCGCTACCGGGGACGGTCCGCGCCATGATAAGCATTCTCGGCCGTCCTGGGAACACGGGGCGCGGAGCCGGCGCGGCCTTGTCTCGCCCGACTACTATCGGGCCGGTCCGGCGGGCGGGGCTTGGGCAACGCGGCGGGCTGGGCCGAGGGCCAGGCCGACCCAGCCGTCGGCGATCTTCATCTGGGTGACCGCGAGGTCTGCCAGGCCCGGCTCGTTGCGGATCCGCTCGGGAATGAGCTGCCGCGCGCGGTTCTTCAGAAAGATCTTGCTGAAAATGCTGCCCAGGGCAACCTTCGCGCCGGTGCCGAGGCGCTCGCCGCGAAGCTGGATCACCTCGTCGCGGACCATCTCGATGGACAGCCCCTCGACCTTGGGTTGGTAATGGACGCGCACCTCGAAGTCGTGCCATGCCCGGGGCGGTTTCGACAATTCGCTGATCGCCAGGTTGATTCCGACGCGGCCGTCCTCGCACGCGACGTGGACGGCGTCGCGCGGGGCGAACGTGATCGAGACGTCTTCGTTCAGAACGGGCCCTTCGGCCAGTTCGGGCCGGCCGAGCTGGTCGGCCAGCCGCTGGCGCAACTCCGGCAGCGTCACGGTCTGCCCGGCCAGCTCGAGGCGTTCGAGCACGTTGTTTATGGCCGATTGGTGGATCTGCACGCTGGCCAGGCTGTCGCCGGGGGCCCGCGGACGCGGCGTGTGGGCGCCTAGCTGCCGCCGCGAGGCCAGCCGCAGCCGCATGACGAGTCGGTCCTCGGTCGTGCTGGACTGGATCATCGTCGGGCCCAGCGCCATCCGCGCCAGCGGCTCGACCATCCGTTGCCGCAGCCGGTCGGACACGTCGCCCAGTCGCGCGTCCGCCTCGTCGTCGATCCGCTGTTTGGCCCGCCACGCCACCTTCTGCGTCACTTCGCGGCGGAGTTCCGACCGCTTGGCGTCGTGCTGCGAACGGGCCACTCCATGCACCAGCGAGCCGATGAGCGGTATGCCGTCGAAGTCGGTCCGCAGCGCCCGCAGGCGGGTGACGTTGTCCACCTGCTCGACCTCGGCAGGGCCGAGCACGAGGCCGGCCGTGGTGATTTCGACGGGCTTGCGGGCGATGTAGTGCGACTGGCTCGCGTTGTGGAACGTGGCCGGGCCGCTGGTGGACGAGGTCAACGCCGCCACGTCGCCGGTGATTTCCAGCGCCAGTCGAAGGCGCCGCGGGTCGGGGATGAGCCGCACCGCGACGTTCGTCTCCGTGAGGCTCTCGCCGCGAACCGGCCGGCCCAACACGACGTCGCGCACGGGCGCGCGTTCGACCGGCTGTTCCGGCATGAACCGATTCAAGAGCGACTCGCTCAGGGCGATCCGGATGTTGGCGTTGCGATAGTGCGTGCCCAGGCGGCGCGAGACCTTCTGGTGGATCTCGCCCTCGCCCAGGCCCAGCCAGAGTCCTTCCTCGGCCAACCGTTGGGCGTCGCTGGGTAGTCGGGTCCGCTCGAACTGTTCGACGCACGCGAGCAACCGGGCCCGATCCAAGGGCCCCGCCGCGGCGCGACCCAGTTCCGTGCCGAGTCGCGCCAACGGCTCCGTTCGAAGGAAATCGCGCTGCGAAGACTCCAGCGGGGCATGGGCCACGCGGGCCAGGACGTATCGGGCCGCCGTCCGGCGCCGCTGGGCGTCTTGCGCGTCGGACGAACGGGGCAGCTTACCCAACGCATCCAATAGCAGGTACTCGCGCCATGCGCGGCCCTCGGCCGAGTCGCTCGCCATCGACTGGACGTCCGCCACGGCCAGCGCCAATGCCCGGCTGTCGGGCTCCCATTGGGGCGCTTCGGCGGCCGTCAGGACCGGCACCCAGATCTCGAGCCGGCGGCGCAAGGCGTACGCGGCCCTGCGCAGCTCGGAAGCGGCGGCTTGCGCGCCGAGCCGATCGGCCAACGGGCCGCCCTGCTTGACCAGGATATCCAGTTCGCGACACACGGGCACGACGCGGTCGGGCCCCTCGGCGGCCATCTGGCCCAACCGGCCCACGGCGTCCTCCACGCGGCGCGCCCAGGCGGCCGTTTCCTCGCGCTGGGCCAGCGCGGCCAGCTCGCCGAGCAGCGTCTCGGGCGACTGCCACGGGTTTTTCGGCGCGGCCCTCGGAGGCGCCTTTGGCGCGTCGAGCGGCGCGGTCGGCTCGGCGGGCGGATGGGCGCGCTTTTCCGCGGTCGAAGGCCGCAGTGCCAATGACGGAACGTCCCGTCTGTCGTTCGCCGCGCCCTCGGCGTCGCCGGAAGGCGCGACCGACGGATCCGGCGGCGCCGCAGCCGATTGTTCCGCCGACGGTTGGCCCGGCGGTAACATGGTATTCAAGGGATCGGGTATGCTGCCGGCATATTTGGCTTCCGGAGGCGCGGCGACCCAGCCCGCGTCCGTCGAGTCGGACGGGGCAGGCGCCGCCAGTGCCACGGAGGGATCGCGGGCCGACCGGACCTCGAACACCCACGAGAGCTCGGGTGACGTCGGCGGCTCGATAGGCTCATCCTCGACCGAGGGCATGACGAACTCGGGCTCCACGGGCACGGCCAGCGTGACCGGCGCCGAGGTCCGGGCAGCCGCCGTGCTTTCCGCCGGCGTGGCGGCGCGTCGTTCGCCCAACAGTTGCTCGGCCGCGCGCGGCCGCGCGATCCGCTGCCACGAACGGGGTAGCCCGAGACTTATAAGGAATAGGCATATCAGGAGCGCCAAGAACGGCCAGACCCGGCCGATTCTTTCCCTAGACATCCCAGATCACCTCATTTGCCACCTGAAACGATGGAAACACACCGACCGCATCAGACAAGATCGGTCATTCCGGCTGGGGCAATCGAAGGTGATTTACGATCCCTGGGAAAGAAGCGAGGTCAGACCCTGTCGCGAGTCTCGGGGAACGGGATTCTTGTGGTTCCCCGTATCCCTAAAACTCAATGCAAATTGCGCGAAACACCACTATCGTCATTCCGAGCGAAGCGAAAAATCACCCGACTGCGGGATCCTTCGCTTCGCTCAGGATGATCTGTCGGGAGGCGCGGGCTCGTCAGAATTGAACCCGAACGCGGATCGGCTCGTCGGACGGGGCAAGCCGGACGATGGCGCGCGCCGGGTCGAAATCGCGATGGGCCTGGCCGTTGACCACGACGCGCTGGATCGGCTTGCCTTCCGGATGACGCACGCGGAGCACGATCCGTGCGGGCCGGGCGCGCCGGGGCGGAAGGATCTCGGCGTCGATGTGTCCCTGGGCGACGGACGACGCGATCGTGTAGCCCACCGGGCCGAACCGCGTGGGCGCGTTGCCCACGGAGATCGTCATTCCGTCGCGGAACCATTGGTCGGTCGCCATCGGTGCAAGCCACAACTCGTCGCCGCGGGCATCGACCAGCATCAACGCGGTCTGGCAAAGGAACCAGCCGGTTTCGTGGGTTTTATTCCACGCGCCCATGTTGTGGAAGTGCTCCCAGAACGACAGGTCCTCGGGGTTCAAGAGCGTCGGGATGGCGTTGAAGTAGGAACGCACGAAGGGCTTCACGTCGTCGCGCAGCGCGTACACTTCGGCAATGCGGCAATAGTACGGCTGCACCTTGGAGAACCCGCCGAAGCAGAAGGGGTCGGTGCGGTTGCGCTCCTCGGGATAGTCGCCCATGCCGGTGCGGAGGAACTGGACGTCCTCCAGATGATCCGCGATCCAGCCCACTTCGTCGGATGCCGGATCGAGAATCCCCGTGGCGGCGAGTTGGTGCGCGCCGATTTCAATGCTGTAACACCAGCTTCGGTTGGCATCCTCATCGGGCAAAAAGTCCTCCACCCGCCCAAAGCAATCGAGGATCGCCGGATCGGCCGGCGCCCAGGCGCCGTCGTCCAGCGGCACGACCGGCGAGCGGGCCTGGGTCCAGCGGTAGGCGCGGACGATATCCTCTCGATACCGCCGCGCGTCGGCCAGGATCGCTTCGGCGTCGGGATGGCCGACGTCGGCCAGCGCCCGCCCGGCGGTTTCCAATCCAGCGTAGTACTGCGCATCGTTGAAAAACCGGTAGGCGAAGCGGTTCCAATCGGCCGACACACCCGGCGGCATGAGGCCGTATTCCGGCACGTTGTGGCCCCGCGCGTCGGTCCGTTGGGTTTTCGCGCGCTGGCGGATGACCCACTGGCACGTCCGGGCCAGATTGGCGGCGCGCTGGGCGAGCCAGGCGCGGTCGGCGGTCCGCTGGTGGTGCTCGGCCAGCGTCCAGAGGTGCTCGCCCGTGCCCACCAGGGTGTATCCGGTCGTCAGGAATCCGGCCTCGTTGAACCGCTTGATGAAGAAGTCGAAGCCCCGCCGGGCGAAGTCCGCATGGCCGAGCATGTCCATCCCGCGGAGGATCGCATTCGCCTCGCTCTCGAGCGGACCGTAGAGGGGCGAGCTGATCCAGGGCGCGATCCGCGCGCCGCCGTCCTCGTTGCGGGCGGCCAACAGGCAGTGGACCTGCGACGCCCGGATGACGTTGGTGAGCAACGCGTCGGGCAGCTCGATTTGCATGGCTGGCGCGAGCAGCTCCCGCCAATACGCCTCGGTCCGCTCGGCCCAGGGCGCGGGCTCGGCCAGAGTCGCGATTTCTCCGACCGCAAGAGGCCATGCGGGCAGGAGGACGGTGCATCGCGCCTTGGTTCCCGCCGGAAGCGCGGCGGCAAGCGTCACCACGAGTCCATCCCGCTTGATGGTCAAGGGCCCAGCGGCGCGGGTGTCGATCCACGCCGCCACGCGGTCGCCTGCGACGACTTGGATTCCGCCGGCCGCGTCGCTCGCCTCGAGCGCGACGCCCGCCGGCGGCGCGGGGCCGGGAACAAAGTTCAAGGCAAAATCAACCTCGGCGGGCTCGGCGCCGCGGTTGGCGATTTCGTATTCCACCACGCCCAACGCGCGATCGCGCCACCAAGCGGGCTTGCCGGCCGCCGGCTCGCCGACCGGAGCGACGTAGGCGGTCTGCCGGTAGGTGACGTTGCCTTCCGTCACGGTGATTTCCGGCATGGGGAGCCAGCCGCCGTGGAGACGCCGGGCAAGCTGCTGGTTGGTTCCGCCGCCAAAACGCGGCACGAGCAGCCATTGTTGAGGGAAAGCCCGCGGCTCTCCGTCGGGCCGATCGCACAGATCGAAATCGACCCGACCCACGCGGTGCACGACGAACTTGCGATTGTCGCACGCCAGCGAGAGCATGGTCGGCCCGCGATCCTGAACCGGATTGTGCACGACCTCCATCGCCCGGGCAAACGTCTGATCCGGCCGCTGGCGAACCCGCTGGAGCATCGTCTTGCGACCCGCGATGCGGGCGAGGTATTCTTTCGACGTGACGGGCGCGGGCAGACGCGTCACGAACACGCCGGCGTGAGGGACGTACACGCAGTCGTTGGCCAGAAGGTCCTCGACGGCCACCGCGAAGACCGCCTCCGGAAGCCGAAACCGCAACACGGTGCGGTCGGCCTTGTAGCGTTTCGGAACGCTATGGCGGACCTTGACCGTAAGCGGCTCGTCTGGATTCCAGGCACATTCACGCGTCGCACCGCCGGCGGCGTCGAACAGGACGCCGTTGTACAGATCGACGGTGGCCTTCTGTCCGGCGGCGGGCCGCGTGGACTCGATCCGCACGTCCAAATCGCGCCAGGTTGATCGCGTGTACGCCGAAAGCGTCTTAACCACGATCGGCTCCGTCGCGCCGGGAAACACCCAACGCGCCTTCTGCGTGCCTCGTGGAAAATCGGCGAAGCCCAGCCGCCAGGTGAGGCGGTTGCCTGCCTTCTCGGGCTTGATGTCCAGAGGCCGCCAGGCGCCTTGCCAAGCCGACTCGCCTTCCCAAAGCTGGAGCCGCGCGTCGGCCGGCGCGGACGCGGGATCGGCCAGCTCGAGCGTCAATTGGCGCAGCAGCCGGTTCTCGTCCCAGCGGACGCCGATCGAGGCGGCGCCGTCGAAGACGGCCGCGCGATAGGCCCCGTCGTCGCCGGGTAGGAGATCCTTGGCGGGGTAAAGGTCTTCCGCGGGAAACTCCTCGATCCGGCTGGCCGCCGTGCCCGTCATGTGTTTCGGGTCCCACGCGACAATGTAGCCGAACGGGGCGACGTCGACGCCGGGTTCGCGTGGGCGGTCGGCCGCCTTCGGATCGCGCGTCAGCCGGGCGTCGGCCCAGTTGGCGCAGTCGCACGCGATGCCGTCGCCCGCCTCCTCGCACACGAGCCGCAATTCGTTTGCGCCCTCGACGGAAACGTCCACGGGCCGCGGCGGGTCGCTCTGGCGCATGACGCCGCTAGCGAAGACTTCGTGATTGTCCACGAAAACCCGGAAGACGACGGAGCCGGCCGCGCCGCCGCCTTGCCATTGCACGCCCACGTCGGCGCGGAACGTTGTGAACTGTCCGCCCAGATCGACGACGATTTCTCCGGGGGCGTGGTGGCCCAGCCCGCGTTCGTATGGTTTATCGCCAATGCGGAGCTTCTCGGCCGGCCGATCCATCGGTTTGACGGCCGTGTCCAACCCAAGCTGTCCCCAGCCCTGATCGACCGACACGATCCGGTCGGCCCGCGCGTCGGAGAGATGCTCGTCGGCGCGCGACGTCGCGCCCAGGATTCCCGCGAGAGCGGCGGCGACAACGGCCGAAGGAAGGCTGCGGAGGATGTTCATCGGGACGGCTCCCTTTTCACGTGGTTCAACAGAAGACCCGGAATCCAACGCGGGACGCCGGTTGTTTTGGCAGATCGTTCCGAGCGCGGCGAAGGATCTCGTTGGGGTCGGTCGGGGGCGACGCGTCGCCGTGCTCGGCATGATGGTCTGGGGCGGGGCCCGTCGCGCGGCGCGGGCAACTGACATTCAGGATAGTCGCGGCCCCGTCCCGCGGCAACGCGGCGGCCGGTCATTACGTATTATTTTGCGTCCATTTTGTATCGTTTTGCGCCTCTGGCGGGGTACCCGCGCCGGAACGTGCGGGGTAGAATGGAATCCGCGAGGGGATTTCAAAGCTCCGCTTTGAACCCGACGAACGAGCCGATTCCGCCGAGGCTAGGTGGCCGTCCATGAGCGAACCGCGTCGCATCGCGCTGTTGATGGGTCAGGACGCGGGCTTCCATCGGCAAGTGCTTCTGGGCATCCGGGCATACGCCTCGAATAGAAGAGACTGGCAATTCCACAACGCGCCGCTGGACTCCAGCACGCTCAGACCGCTGCGCGAGTGGAATCCGCACGGCATCATCGCGCATCTGGCCGAGAGGCGGACCGCCCGGAGCGTGCTGCGGCTCGGCAAGCCCGTGGTGGACACGGCCTGCGCGATACCGGACCTGCGCGTGCCCACGGTGGACGTGGACCACGAGTCGGTGGGGCGGATGGCCGCCGAGTATTTTCTGGGCCTCGGGCATCGCCATTTCGGATTCCATGGCGGATTGGTCCACCACGCGAAGATGCGTCTGGCGAGTTTCCGCGACGCGCTGGCCAAGGCCGGTTGCGACGTTTCGGCCTGTCACGTGGAATACGTCCCTCGTCTGCCGGCCGGCGTGAGCTGGAAAAGCGTGAACCGGCGGGTACGTGGCTGGCTCAGACGGCTGCCCACGCCCGTGGCCATTCTGGCCGATCACGACGCGGCCGCTCGCGACCTGGCCGACGCGTGCGCGCGGCTTGGGTTGCGGGTACCGGACGACGTGGCGATTTTGGGCGTGGACAACGACGAGCTGGAATGTCAGTTGGCCTTTCCGCCGCTGTCGAGCGTGGCGATTCCCACCGAGCGGATCGGCTACGAGGCGGCACGGCTCTTGGACCGGATGCTGGCCGGCCACGCGCCGCCGCGGCAGCCGATGTTCCTTCCGCCCCTGCGCGTGGTCGCGCGGCAGTCGACCGACACGCTGGCCGTCGACGACGAAGTGGTGGCCGGCGCGCTGCGCTACATCCAAAATCACCTTGCGGACCCGATCCGCGTTGGGGCGATCGCCGAGGCGATGGTCGTCCGGCGCCGTGTGTTGGAGAAGCGATTCCGCGCCTTGCTCGGGCGCTCCGTGTTGTCCGAAATCCATCGCCAGCGGATCGAACAGACAAAGGAGCTACTCCTGAACACGGATTTGAGCGTGTCGCAGATTGACCGCCGCGCGGGCTTCTCCAGCCCCCAACGCCTGGCCAGCGTCTTCCGCAAGGTCGCCGGCGCGTCGCCGGGCGAATACCGTCGCCAGGCTCGTCCGGCGGACGCGTAGACCGCCGCTGGCTCCGTCAGTGCTTCGGAACGCCGCGGAAGCCGCACTGGCGGAGCCAGTGGCACACGCGCCGGTCTTCATCTTGTTCATCCCGTCAATCCTATCCATTCCCTTCTCCGCTCACCTGTTGGGCCAGACTCCCGGGACGATTGACGCGCCCCGGCCAGAATCGGTACATTCGTACCGTGAGGATTTGTCCTTCCGGGAGAACAACATCATGTCGTTGCGCGGCGCGGCGCTCGTGACCGGGGGGTCGCGGGGAATCGGAAGGGCGATTTGTTTTGAGCTGGGCCGGTTGGGGTACGGCGTGGCGGTGAACTTCGTCTCGCGGGCCGACGCCGCCGAGCAGGTCGTCGCGCGGATCGCCGAGGCCGGTGGAAGCGCCGCGGCCGTGCGGGGAGACGTCGCCCGGGCGGACGATCGTACGGCGATGGTCAAGGCGACCATGGAACGGTTCGGCCGGCTCGACGTGCTGGTCAGCAACGCCGGCATCACGTCGCCCGGCCGCAAGGACATCCTCGAAGCCACCGAGGAAAGCTGGGACCAGGTCTTCGCCACGAACCTGAAGGGGCCGTTCTTCCTCGCGCAGTTGGCCGCCAACCGGATGCGCGACCAGATCCGCGAAAAACGGATCACCGGCGGCAAGATCGTCATTGTCTCGTCGATTTCGGCCGAAGCCGTGTCGGTCAATCGGGCGGATTACTGCCTGACGAAGGCGGCGCTGGGCATGATGACGCGGCTTTATGCCCAACGACTGGCCGACGACGGGATCGGCGTGTTCGAGATCCGGCCCGGCGTGATCGCCAGCGACATGACCGCGCCGGTCCAGGAGAAGTACGACCGGCTGATTGCCGAGGGTCTCTGGCCCATCCGCCGCTGGGGTCAGCCGGAGGACGTCGCCCGCGCCGTGGCCGCGATCGTCCAGGACTACTTTCCCTTCACGACCGGCTCCCACTTCGACGTGGACGGCGGGTTCCACATACGCACTCTGTGAGGAGGTCCAGCCCGTAGTGGCGTCTCGGTTTGGCGGGAGACCGTCCCTGCGGGAATCCATTAACTGTGGGAGGCGACTCCCGTCGCCGATCCGGTGTCGACTCCTGCCGTGTCGGCGACGGGAGTCGCCTCCCACAGTGCCGCGTTTCGGCAAGTGATCCGCGCGCGAGTTCGGGAAACGTCGGCAAATTGTGCGGGCCGGTCGTGCGGCGACGCGGTGGGGAATCCGGCGGTGTCCCGGCCGCGCCTCTCCCGCAAACGGGAGGCAAGGAATACAATCGAGGAGATGTCCCGGGCGGGCCGGCGGGGGACGCGGCCGTCCGCAAGCGGGGATCGTGGCCTCGCGCGACGGACCGCCCGTGGTCGTGGAGTCGACGCCGTGCCGTCCTTATTCGTCATCCAAGGAAGCGATCAGGGCTCTCGATTCGAGTTCGACGAGCCGGCCGTGCGGTTGGGCCGCGACCACTCGAACCGCGTCCGCCTGCACGACACCGAGGTCTCCCGCCAGCACGCCGAGGTCCGCCGCGACGAGGACGGCTTCGTGCTGGTGGACCTGGCCAGCTCGAACGGCACGTTCGTCAACGGCCGTCGAGTGGAGCGGCATCGGTTGGCCAGCGGCGATCAGGTTCAACTGGGCGGAACGATCATGCTGTACACCGGTCCGCCGGAGGCGCCGGCCGAGGACCTCGTCGACGCGATCGACATTGCCACGTCGCCGTCGCCCGACGAGCCGTCGCGGATCGTGCACTCCATCACGCCGGAGGACGGCAGCCGGGCGTTCGAGCCGGGCGCGGATCTGCCGGAGGGATCGTGGCTTGCCCGGGCGCGGGGTAGCCTGCGCGTGATGTACCACACCGCGTTGGCCGTGAGCCATACGCTGGACATCGATCAACTCCTCAACCGGATCATGGACCTCGTGTTCGAGTGGGTCGAGGCGGACCGGGGCTGCGTCATGCTCGTCGATCCCGCCTCGAAGCGGCTAGAGCCGAAGGTCCGGCGCACCCGCGGACGCAAGGCCGATCGGGCGGGGCGCGAGGCCGAAAAGATCACCATCAGCAAGACGATCCTCGACTACGTGATTCAACGCGGCGAGGGCGTGCTGACCAGCGACGCCCGGCAAGACGCGCGCTGGGACGCGGCGGCGAGCATCGTGCAGGCGGGCATCCGCGAGGCGATTTGCGTGCCGATGAAAGGGCGCTACGACGTGGTTGGCGTCATCTACATCGACACGTCCACCTCGCCGCGGGACGTCGTGCGGCAGGGCGGCGCCCCCAAGTTCACCCAGGACCACCTCAAGCTGCTCGTCGCCGTCGCCCATCAGGCGGCCCTCGCCGTCGAGGACACGCGTTACTACTCGGCCATGGTCCAGGCGGAGCGGCTCGCGGCGGTGGGACAGACCGTGGCCATGCTCGCGCACCACGTGAAAAACATCCTGCAGGGCATCCGCGGGGGCAGCTATCTGATCGAGATGGGTTTGTCCAACGAGGATCCCGAGGTGGTCCGCAAGGGCTGGAAGATCGTCGAGCGAAACCAGAATAAGATCTCCTCGCTCGTGATGGACATGCTCACGTTCAGCAAGGAGCGCGAGCCCGAGAGGGCCCCCGCCAACCTGAACCAGGTGGTGGGCGACGTGATCGAGCTCTTGGAATCGCGGGCCGAGGAGGACGGCGTTGCCCTGTCGTGGCGTCCCGCCGCCGACATGCAAACCTTCGTGTTCGACGCGGAAGCCATGCACCGGGCGGTGCTGAACGTCGTGTCCAACGCCCTGGACGCGGTCGCCGAGGCGGGAGCGGACGCCCGCGTCGAGGTTGCCGTCCAATGGAGCCGCGCGGAAGAGGCCCTCCGCGTCGTGGTCGAGGACAACGGGCCGGGCATCCCGCCCGAGACGATGCGGCACCTGTTCAGCCCTTTCGTCTCGTCCAAGGGCGCCCGCGGCACCGGTCTTGGGCTGGCCGTGAGCCAGAAGATTCTCGCGGAACACGGCGGGCAGATCCGCGTGCAAACCGCCCCGGGCCGCGGAACGCGTTTCACGCTCGAGCTGCCGGCCGTCGCGCCCGCGACCACGTCGGATACGAGCATCTCCTAACGAGGGAATGACCCCATGATGCTGCACCCCATCGACTGGACGATCATCGCCGTGTACCTGGTGGGCTGCGTGGCGGCGGGGGTGTGGATGAAGCGGTACGTCCGCGGGGTCGAGGACTTCGCCGTGGCCGGCCGCGCGATGAACACCAACCTCGGCGTCGCGTCGCTGGCCGCCACGGAGCTGGGTATCGTCACGGTGATGTACACGGCACAATTCGGATTCCAAAACGGCTTCGTCGGCGCGATGCCCGGCGTGCTCACGGCGGCCGCCATGCTGTTGGTCGGCATGACGGGCTTCGTCATCACGCCGCTGCGCGACGCGAGCGTCATCACCATTCCCGAACTGTTCGAGAAGCGGTTCGGCAAGCTGGTCCGCTGGCTGGCCGGCTTGGTGGTCGTGTTGGGCGGCGTGCTCAACATGGGCGTCTTCCTCCGACTGGGCGGGGAGTTTCTCACGCACGTCACGGGATTGGGAAACACCGAGGGCATCCATATCGCCCTGCCCTGGGGCGACGGCTCGGCCACCCTCGACGCCGGTTACCTCGAGCTGACCATGACCGCCCTATTGGCCATCGTGTTGGTGTACACCGTGCTGGGCGGCATGCTCTCCGTCCTGGTGACCGACTACCTCCAGTTCCTCGTGATGGGGCTGGGCATCGTGGTGACGTCGATTCTCGTGGTCACCAACACGGGCTGGACCGAGCTGGTCGATCGCCTGTGGGAGGCGTTCCGAGCCACGGCCGGCGCCGCCCAGGGTGAGCGGAATCTGGTGATGACCAATCCGTTTAATCCCTTCGGCGAGGGCGGGATCGGCGTCGGCTGGGTCGTCTGGCAGGCCATCCACGCCTTGGCCGTGGTGACCACGTGGCAGACGACGATTTCCCGCGTCCTTGCCGCCAAGAACGCGGCCACCGCGCGGAGCATGTATCGCCGGGCGGCGTTCTACTGGGTTGGCCGGTGGGGCCTGCCCGGGCTGTGGGGCGCGGCCGCGTTCGTCTACTTCTGGACCCGGCCCGACGCCGCGGGCCTGCTGCCCATGGGACTCGACTCCCAGACGGCCATGCCGGCCTTCCTGAACGCGATCCTGCCGGTGGGCGTGCTGGGCCTGTTGATCGCGGCCATGCTCGCCGCCGAGATGTCCACCGACAGCGGCTACCTGCTCACCTGGGCAACCGTGATCTACAATGACCTCATCATGCCTTGCCTCGGACGCCACCAGCCCTCGGCGCGGGCGCGGCTGTTGATCGTGCGATCCATGGTCGTGTTGATTGGCCTGTTTCTGGTCTTTTATGGGCTGTGGTACAAGCTCGGGAAGACCGCCGTGTGGGACTACCTGGCCCTGACCGGCGACATCTACCTGGCCAGCATTTTCGCCCTGTTGGTCGGAGCGCTCTATTGGCGCGGGGCCAACGCGGTCGGCGCGGTGGCGGCCATCGTGCTCGGCGCGGCGGGTCCCATCCTGTTCGTCGTGGTCAACCACCTGCTTCAAGAAAAAAGGGTTCCGGTGTCCCTGGTCGCCGCGATGGAGCCGATCATGAACGCGAAGAAAGGCGTGATCCTGCCCGAGGTCATTGGCCTGGCCGCGTTCATCCTGGCGTTCGCCGGCATGTTTCTCGGTTCGTGGGCGTGGCGCGTCCTTTTAGAGCGGTTTGCACCAGCATCGGAGGAGGAGAAACGATGATTCCCGATATCGACGCGTATTGGCTCTGGTTCTGGACGGCGATGATCTTCGCGTCGATCGCCTGGTACGCGATTCTGCTCGTATGGGTGGGCTGGCGCGGCGGACGCGACGTCGTCGAGATGACCCGGGCGCTGTTGAAGAACCGTCCGGACGACGAGACGTAGCGCTTCGTCAAAGCTAATCCACGTCAAAACACGTACCGGTTCACCAGGTTCTCGAATGCCTCCTGGCGTCCGCTGCGGTTGGGCTCGACGTCGCCCTTGGCGAGCATGTAGGCCTCGAGCGATTTGAAGTCGTGTCGGCCGGTTTCGATCTCGGCGCCGATGCCCGAGTCCCAACTGGCGTATCGCTCCCGAACCCAGCGCTCGAGTTCGCCGTCGGCGCGGATCGCGGCGGCCACCTTGAGGCCCTTGGCGAAGGTGTCCATGCCGCCGATGTGGGCGTGGAAGAGGTCGACCGGCTCGAAGCTCTCGCGTCGGACCTTCGCGTCGAAATTCACGCCGCCGGGCGCCAGTCCGCCGTACTTCATGAAGGCCAGCATGATTTTGGTCGTCATGTACACGTCGGTGGGAAACTGGTCCGTGTCCCAGCCCAACAGCAGGTCGCCCGTGTTCGCGTCCACCGAGCCGAGGAATCCCTGCATGCCGGCGTATTCCAGCTCGTGCTCGACGGTGTGGCCGGCCAGCGTGGCGTGGTTCGTCTCGATATTGAGCTTGACGTGCTTCTCCAGGCCGTGCGCCCGGAGGAAGTTGATGCAGTTGGCCGCGTCGAAGTCGTACTGATGCTTGGTCGGCTCCTTCGGCTTCGGCTCGAAATAGAACTGGCCGGTGAAGCCGATCTCGCGGGCGTAATCGACCGCCATGTGCATGAACCGGGCCAGGTGGTCCAGTTCGCGCCCCATGTCGGTGTTCCAGAGAGTTTGATAGCCCTCGCGCCCGCCCCAGAACGTGTAGCCCGATCCGCCCAGCTCCTTGGTCACTTCGAGGGCCTTCTTCACCTGCGCCGCGGCGAAGGCGAAAGCGTCGGCGTTGCAGCTTGTGGCCGCGCCGTGCATGTACCGCGGATTGCTGAACAGATTGGCCGTGCCCCAGAGGAGCTTAATGCCCGTGCGCTCTTGCTCCTCCGCAAGCACGCGGACCACGGCGTCGAGGTTCTGGTTCGTCTCGGCCAGCGAGCTTCCCTCGGGCGCGACGTCGCGGTCGTGGAAGCAGTAGAATCCCGCGCCGAGCTTCTCGCAAAACTCGAAGAAGACCCGGACCCGATTGCAGGCGTTCTCGACGTTGTCCTGGGGCCCTTCCCACGGGCGGAGCATGGTGCCGGGCCCAAACGGATCGGCCCCCGTGCCGCGCATCGTGTGCCAGTAGGCCGCGCTGAAGCGGAAATGCTCCCGCATCGTGCGGCCCTCGACCACTTCGTCGGCGTCGTAATAGCGGAAGGCCAGCGGGTTCTTCGACTGTGGGCCCTCGTAACGGACCTTTTCGATCTCCGGGAATCCGGCCATGGTTGGCTCCTTTGGGTTAATCGAGACCCCCTCTAACGAGATTGAATTCATCGCGTTCAACAAGGGCATCATGCCAGAACGGAGCGAGGATCTCAAGACTGTGGCTCCGGGACTCCTGATCCGCGTCACGGCCAGAACGTCGGCGGCTTTGAGAACGTCGTCGAGGCGGGCCCAAATGTCGGCCACCTGCTCCTCGCGCAAACCGAGGCCGGCGATGAGCCCCGCCGGGGGTACCTGGCGCGGACGCACGCCCAGCGAGGTGAGCCCTTTGAGCGCGCAGAAGACGTTGGCCAACGACACGATCATCGCCAGGTTGCGGACCTCGTTGAAGCCCAGCAGGGCGA
Organism: Pirellulales bacterium; assembly: GCA_016931995.1. Taxonomy (GTDB): domain Bacteria; phylum Planctomycetota; class Planctomycetia; order Pirellulales; family Thermoguttaceae; genus JAFGDS01. The sequence continues at coordinate 7,802 of JAFGDS010000095.1, read as the reverse complement.
TGGCAAGGTCGAGACCTCGCCGATCCGGCGAAAGAGCCGCTGGACCAGGATCTCGGCCCGGTCGCCGCCGGACAGATCGTACTCGGAGATGCCCTGTGGGAAACCGGACATGCCGAAACCCCCTCACCATTGCCCCAATCGCGCGCCGGCGGCGCCCGGCGCTCCCATGCAACTATGGCTCGGGGCGGGGGGTGGGGGATGGGAGTCGCCGCGCCAAGAAGGAGAACCGCGAATGGACGCCAATGAACGCGAATGGTTGGCGGTGATCGTTCTTCTTCCTACGTCAAGAACATCGAGTTGTACGTCGCCCAGCGGAACGCCACGATGGTGCACAGCAGGCACAGCCACCACGCGGCCAGTTGGGCGCCGCGGTAGCGCCGCAGCCAGAACAAGATCGACGCGCCGGCCAGAAGCGACGCGAACTTGAAGCCCACCAACGCCCGGGGGTCTTCGATCAGGAGGTGGTTGCCCAACGGGTTGAGCTCCCAAAAGCCGGACGACTGCTTGGCCAGGAGCGTGCAGCCCAGGTCGAACGTGCCCAGCACGGCCACCAGGATCACGTTGCGCACCAGCATCGGCACGTCCTCGCCCGCCGCGTCGATCTCGCGCCACGGCCTGCCGGGCCTCGGATGGTGGTTCATCAGCGTGCCCATGCCGTACACCACCAGAATCAGGGCGCACATGGTGCTCCCGTACGCGATCAAGTCGGAGGACGCGAACGGCGCGGCGGAATCGCTCGGGAGGCGGGGAGGGGGGGCCGTCTTCATCGCCTGAAACGCGGCCACCAATTCCGGATCGGATTGGAACGTCTCGACCAGATCGGCCCACTGCGCCGAACTCACCCAATGGATGCCGGTTTTCACGAGCCGCTGGATCTTCTCCTCGTTCGGGATGCCCGCCAGAAGCGCGGCTAGAACCTCCTTGTCCCGCCCCAGCGGAATGAAGCCGGTCGTGCCGTCGCGAAAGCCCAGGAGCATGCTGTTGTTTTGAAGCTGATGCTCGATGCGGGCCAACATATTGCGCCGCGGCCGCATCCAACCGCGATCGAATCCCTCGGTCGGCGGCGGCCGCCATCCACCACCCCCGCCACGGCCCCAGAAGAGTCCCTCGATGTTGTCCAGCGGCAACGGATGGTCGTTCAGCGAGATGGCTTCTCCTTCCTGCCGGAGCACGTACGGCCGCGCGACGTAACGCCCGTTGAGAATCACGATGCCCGCGTCGATCGGCCGCGTCTGGAGCGACTGCGGCGCGTCGGTCCCATCCGCCGGAGCCGACCCGTTCTCGATCTTCGACGGGTCCGAACCAGCCGGCGGGTCGTCGGCGCGGGCCCACCCGGCGGACAAGACACCACATACGGCAACAAAAAAACCGCAAAGCAAACGGGGCTGCATTGTCCTTTTGTCCTTGCTGCTCCAGGTGGCTTCGCTCAAACCCTGCTCATCTTCATAAGTCTTGCATACACCACCGCGGTCGGGAAGGCCGGTGCCACCGCGGGATGCGCGGAATGCGCCCTTCGGCCTTGGCGGGACCCATCCAAGGGGGGGATGCGGGGAGGTCGAGCGGATGAAAAGCGGTCAACCGCAAGAGCGATGGAAGATGCGGGGAAGGCGAGACTCGCGCCCCACCAAGCCGGACCCCCTGGCAGATCGCCAGGGCTGGCAGTGGCCGAGGGAGCGGGGCACGGTCATCATCAACCGCCGACAACGGGCACCACGGGCAGCTTGGGCGCCTCGGGTTCGGACGCGGGTGGCTGCCGCGGCGGGATCTGGGGGGAGAACCCCGTACCGTCCAACGGAACCAACTCCGGCGGATCCGCGCGATCCAGCCGGTCGCGCTGCGCCCCGGGCTTGCCTGGGTCCCGAGGGTCGCTCGCGCCATCCGCAAGTCCCGCTCGCCACTCCGTGTCCGTCGGCCCGACAGCTCCGGCCGGCTGCGGCCGCGACCCCGGCATCGGCTGGAACTCCACCGCCGGCTGGACCGTCGTGGGCCGCGGCGCGAGCGTCGGTTGTTGCCAGGGCAAACCCTGTCGCGACGAGTCGACTACCAGCGGCTGCGCGGATCCGCCGCCGGGTTGTTGAATCAATCGGGCGACAAACACCGCCGGGCCGAGCGGCCGATCCAACGCCAACGCGGCGTAGTCGACGATGTCGTGATTGTACTGGCAAACGGCGTCGAAAAACGCCTCGCGTTGCCGGGCAAACTCGCCTGCCGCCGCCACGCAACGGTCCAGATCGCCGGCCCCAGCGCGATACGCGCCCACGGCCGTGTTCCAGACGACCGCGGCCGATTGGACCGCCCGGGCCCGATGGTCGATCAGCCGGCGATGCACCGGCAGCCGCCGGTCGATGGCGCGGCTTTGCGTCGGCGCGGGGCGAGCGGCGAAAATCTCGTCAAATCCCGTCCGGTACGTGCCCGCGTGAGGCGGGTCCACCGGCAGCGGTAACGGATCCTCCAGCGACAAGCCGGCGCGCGAGACGAGGTCGTGTTGCGCGGCGAGCAGGTCCAATTCCGCCTCGGCCACCCTCGCGGCGGCCTCGGCCGCGGCCGTCGCATGCGCGGCACGGTCCTCGTCGCGCGGCGAGACGTCGCCCAACAGCGAGGCATGCTCGCGGCGCGCGTTGTATCGGGCCACGGCGGCGGTCAGTCGCCAGTAGTCGTGGGCCACCTCGGCCTGGGCCGGCGCGTCGGCGGCGCTCGCCATGGCTTCGGTCAACGTGAGCGGCCGGCCAGAAAGGCTCCCGTCGGCCGGCAGCGCCATGGCGCGGGTGACCATTTCGGGTGGCGTCACGGCCGGGGGATTCGACGCCGAGGGGGTCGAGAGTTGACCGGTTAATACACAACCAACGAGCAAGGGGGCAACGAACATGGTCCACCTCCCGGAGGGGTTGGAAACGTCTGGCCCCCTAGCCTGCCATTTTCCTCTCCGCGCGTCAATCCGAGTTGCGCGCCGGCCAATATGACGCCCGGAAGAACGAACAACCCGAGGCGACCTACAATTGCCGGTAGTGGTCGTCGAGTGACGTCTGGCAAACGGACGTGGCGCCCGCCGCGGATTGCCGTAGAATACTTGGAGCAACACCAACGCAAGCGAGTGAATCATGCGCAATCCAGGCGGGCTGGCTGGGCTCACCTTGGCCCTGGTGGTTGGGGTGGCGGTTATTTCGGGCGTGGCGGGCGTGTTTCTGCTGAACCGGCCGCTGCCCGACCCCGCGACCGCCGACCGCGATGCGCTATTCCGCTGGCTGGTCACGCGGGACCTGAGCGTCGAACCGCCCGAAACCCGGCGGCAACTGGCGCTGCGGCTGGACGAGGAGTGCCGCGCGGGAATTGCCTGGGGCGAGATTGACGGTCAACTGACGCCGGAGTGTCGCCAGCGTCTTTGGGACAATGTTCCGCTGCTTCTGGAACCGTGGTTTTTCGCCAAGGTGGACGGCTACCACCGCGCGCCCGCCTCCGCCCGCGCCGCGTACATCGACGGCATTCTCGACACGCTCGCCAAGTGGAAGGGTTTGGACGGGATACGCCCGACGGCGGACCGCGACGGGACGCCGCCAGAACTCAAGGACATGCTTCTCTCGGGCGTCGCGGCATGGAAGTCCGACGCCGGGCCGGACGAGCAGGTGAAGATCGACGAGTTTCTTTTCGCGTTTCAAGCCCGCCGGCTTATCCGTCGCCTGATGGGACACCCGTCGCCACCGGCCGTGGAATAAGGCCGGGATCGCGCGAGCACGGTGGCCAGCAACGCGCCGCGGACGCGATCTAGCGCGGCCTTCGGATTGGGGGCGCGGGATCGTCGACGTCCTCGCGGTCGGAGGGGTGCCAGAGAGGCTGTCCATTGCGAACGCGGTCCGCCAGGACGAGCAGCTTGTCCTTCGTGCCAGGCATGGCCCCGGTTGCATCGAATTGGCCACCGTCCATCTCCGGCGGCTCAAACTCCCAAAGGCCCATCTTAATGGCTTCCAACACGGACTTCGGCACCGTCTCGCTCCTTGCTACGGGACTTCCAGAATCTCGCCCACGCGGGACGCGCCCATCCGTGAGACACACCCAGTCCTAACCGCGTTTGCCCCCCGCCCTGTGCCGTTCGCCGGTAGCCAAAGTAAATAGTATTGGCGTTCCATCCCCAACTGTCAAGCATTTTCGGCCGAACCCACGAACTAGGACACCGCAACGCCGTGAAAGCCCACGAAATCTCTCCATAAACGACCCAGAACATACAGACCTTTCACGTGCCCCAGATTTCCCAATATCTCATTCGTTGTGTTGTGACAATGACGCGGGTTCAGGTTGCTTGCCGTGGATCGCGCCGTCGGTGGGCTTGATTTATTCGCGTCGATCCTTTCTGTTGGGGGACTTGACCTTCGGGCGGCGCGCTGGGGTGTTGTCGGCCGACGGGAACCATGGGGAAGGCGAGAGGAATCGGCGATGGACACGTCTTCTTCCGCGCACGGCTCGGACAAAACGCTTCTGGGAGCGATTGCCGTCGTGCTCGTGGTTTACGCGATCACGGCCGTTTTGGGCTGGCCGCAAGAAGGCGCCCGGCTTGTGGGCGAGGCGGAACGCGGCGGTGAGACAGCCGCCGAGCAGACCCTCGACCACGGCCCGGCCGACGTGGAGGCGAAGCGCTTCGAGCGGGCGAGCGAAGACCACGGCGGGCACGCGATCACCGAGCACCCGCCGTATTGGATGGTTGCCCCCTTCGCGCTGCTTTTGGGCGCCATCGCCGTGTTGCCGCTCGTGCCCTGGACGGAACACTGGTGGGAGAGCAACAAGAACCGATTTCTCGTGGCGGCGGGATTGGGCGCGCTGACGGTGGCCTATTATCTCTTCCTTCACGGCGCTCCGATCGCGGGCCATTGGCCGGTCCACCACGTCGTCGAGCCGTCGGCCTCCGGCCCCAACTGGGCCCAGGCGATGGCGGTGCTGGCCAACGCGATTCTCTACGAATACATCCCGTTCATCATGCTGCTTTTCGCCTTGTACACGATCAGCGGCGGGATCCGGATCACCGGCGACCTGCGGGCGCATCCGCTCACGAATACGACGTTCATCGCCATTGGAGCCGTGCTGGCCAGCTTCGTCGGCACCACGGGGGCCGCGATGTTGCTCATCCGGCCGCTGTTGGAGACCAATCGCGAGCGCAAGTACGTGGTCCACACGGTGATCTTCTTCATTTTCGTCGTGTGCAATTGTGGCGGCTGCCTGTTGCCCATCGGCGATCCGCCGTTGTTCCTGGGCTATCTGCGGGGCGTCAGTTTCCTGTGGACGTTCAAGCTTTGGGTCGAATGGGCGTTTGTCAACGCCTTGCTTCTTTTGATCTACTACGCATACGACCGTTTTTGGTGCCACCCGCACGAGAAGCCGCTCGACGTGGCGTTGGACGAGACGCGGACGACTCGGCTGCGGATCGCCGGGCTATGGCCCAACGCGGTCCTTTTGGCCGGCGTGATTTTTTCGGTGGCCCTGTTGGACCCCAACAAGCCGCTGCCCGGCACGGACTGGCGGCCGTGGATGTACCTGCGCGAGATCGTGCAGCTTGGCTTGATCGGCGCGTCGCTGGTTCTGGGGAGCCGCGAAATCCGCCGGGAGAACAATTTCAACTACCACGCGATCATCGAGGTGGCGGCGTTGTTTTCCGGCATTTTCGTGTGCATGCAGCCGGCCTTGCAGATCCTGGCCATCGAGGGACCGGCGCTGGGGTTGACCAAGCCGATGCAGTTTTTTTGGGCCACCGGCTCGCTGTCGTCGGTTCTGGACAATGCCCCGACGTACGTCGTCTTTTTCGAGACGGCCCTGACGCTGGGCGGCGGCACGGCGGCAACCGGCGGCGTGGCCGAGCCTCTGCTCATCGCGATCAGCCTGGGGGCGGTGTTCATGGGGGCGATGACCTACATCGGAAACGGCCCGAATTTCATGGTCAAGGCGATCGCCGAAAAGTCCGGCGTCAAGATGCCGAGTTTCTTTGGCTACATGGCCTATAGCTGCGGGATCCTGCTTCCCATTTTGATCCTCACGACGTGGATATTCCTTCGGTAAGCTTGACCACGAAGTCCCCGTTACGTCAAAACGCGCTCTTCTCTCGTCATTCCGAGCGAAGCGAGGAATCCGGCGATCCTAGCCCCCTCGCTTCGCTCGGGGTGACGGAAGTAGGGAGTTGATTCGCAACACAACCAGCACAGTATCGGCAACCTGCCCGTGCCTCATCGAACCATCACCACCGACGCGCAGCTTGGCGAGTATTGCCGGGAGTTGGCCCAGGCCGACTCGATCGGCGTGGATACGGAGTTCGTCTCGGAGCACACGTACCGGCCGCAATTGTGCCTGGTGCAGGTGGTGGCCGGGGGCCGGCTCGCCCTGATCGACGCGATGGTGGTCGAGGACCTCGCTCCCTTCTGGGACGTGTTGGCGTCCGAGGGGCACGAGACGATCGTGCACGCGGGACGGGGCGAGATCGAGTTTTCGATCGAATCGGTCGGGCGGATGCCCGCCGGCTTGATCGACGTGCAGATTGCCGCCGGGTTGGCCGGGCTGGAGTACCCCGCCGGCTATGGGTCGCTCGTGACCAAACTGCTCGAGCGCAAACACCAGAAGCACGAGACCCGCACCGACTGGCGCCGCCGTCCTCTGACCGCCCGCCAGATCGACTACGCCTTGGACGACGTCCGCCATCTGCACGCCATTCGCGACGCGATCGTGGCCCGGCTCGAGAAGCTCCATCGCGCCGGCTGGCTGGTCGAGGAAATGGAGAATTGGCGGACGCAGGTGCGCCAGTCGCTCACGCAGGAGCGGTGGCGGCGGGTGTCGGGCTGCGCGGGACTCGACCCGCGCGGCCTGGCGATCCTCCGGGAGTTGTGGCAATGGCGCGAGGGCGAGGCCCAGCGACGCAACGTGCCCGTGCGCAGGGTCCTTCGCGACGATCTCCTGGTCGAGCTGGCCCGGCGGAAAACGGACGAGCCCAAGCGGATCGGCGCGGTGCGCGGGCTGGAGCGGGGCGACCTGCGCCGGCAGTTGCCCGAGATGTCGCGCCGGATCGCTCGGGCGATGTCCCTGCCCGACGACCAATGTCCCGAAATGCCCTCGCGAGAGCGATCGCAACAGCAACTGTCCGTCCTGGGGCAGTTCTTCTTCTCGGCCTTGGGCAGCCGCTGTCGGGAGCTCGATTTGGCGCCGGGACTGGTGGGCACGCCCGGCGACGTTCGCGATTGGATCAACCACCGAAACCACCGCGGTCGCGGGTGTGGCGAGCCGCCGGCGCTGGCGCGGGGTTGGCGGGCGGAGGTGGTCGGCGACTTGTTCGAAGAACTCCTGGCCGGCCGGATCGCCGTTCGGGTGGAAAACCCCGCGTCGGAGCATCCGCTGGCGTTCCTGCCCACCGAGCCGCGAGGCCGGAAATAGACGCATGCAACGGGCACCGCGTAGGGCGCCACTGGCTCCGCGTTGAGTGCCACTCAACGCCGTCTACTAATCCCGATCGGTCAGGGCGTTTTCGTCCAGCACGCTGGTCGCCAGGTACACGGGCTGCTTGCCTTCGTCCTGCGCGACAATCAACCGAAGCTTCAGCGGCGGCTGCTTGTCGTGTTGCCGTTCGAGGGGCCACGGGTAGACGTCACGACCTTGGATTTCGGACGCGTAGCCCAACACCTCGATCAAGTGGACGTTTCCGCCCACGCGAAGCGGAAAATGCCGTTTTTCCCGCACCATTTGGCACGCGACGGCATCGCCGAGAAAGCCGGCGTCGGCCACCAAGATCGCCGACCCGGGCAGCTCGGCGAGCATCTCGCGAAGCTGCGACCGCTCACTTG
>JAFGDS010000094.1 GCA_016931995.1 Pirellulales bacterium | reverse complement strand
GGGCGATGTAAAACAGCCCATTCCATCGCCGCGTACAAATACCCGCTTTTTTCTAGTTCCGCAAGACCTTTCCAAACACGTTCTAAGCGTCCGATAGCATATTCCCGTGGCCAGAGGGGCCCAATCCCCCCAGCCTAGAATTCGCCGCCGGGCTGGTCGGAAGCGCGGCATGCCGGACTCCTGGGATCGTCGTTCTACGTGCCTTCGGCGCAACCGGTGAAGAATTCGGCGCAGCCGCGGCGGATGTTGCGGAGGTTGTAGCCGCCTTCCTGCACGATCAAGAGCGGCCGGCGCAGCTCCATGAGGCGCCGGCCCATCGCGCGAAGCACGCGCGGGCGCAACGGAAACGTGCCGGTCGGATCGCCTTTGAGGATGTCGAAGCCCAGGCTGACCACGAGCACGTCGGGCGCGAAACGGCCAACAACGTCCCGCGCGCGATCGAACGCGGCCAGATAGGTGGAGTCGTCGGCCTGGGGCGCCAGGGGGAAATTGCGGTTCCGTCCCAGCCCGTCGCCCTCGCCGGTTTCGTGCGTGAAGCCGCTGAAGTACGGATACGCGTAATCCGGATGACCGTGGACGGAGACGGTCAGCACGTCGCCGCGGTCGTAGAAGACGTCTTGCGTGCCGTTGCCGTGGTGGAAGTCGACGTCGAGAATGGCCACGCGGGTTTCCCGGCCGAGATAGTGCGCCGCGATGGCGGCGTTGTTGAAGTAGCAGAATCCGCCGTAGAATCGTTTTCCCGCGTGGTGGCCGGGCGGACGACACACGGCGTACGCCAGCCGCCGGCCTCCCATGATCTCATCCGCCGCCGTGAGCGTGGTGTCCACCGCCGCGCGGGCCGCCATGTACGCGTTCGGGTACAAGGGCGTGCCCGTGTCCAGGCAGTAATACCCGGCCTGGACGGGCAGCTCCTTGGGACGCCGATCGGGACGGCGGATCGGGAACGTGTCGGGATAGATCGGCCGCTGCGAGCGCAGCCGTAGACACACCGTCTGCAGGAAATGGACGAACGCCGGATCGTGCACCGCGAGGAGGGGTTTCTCGCCGTGCGGGCGCGGCGGTACCACGGCGAAAAGCCCCGTCGGATCCAGCGTCTCGCGGATCGCGCCGATGCGCACGGGCCGTTCGAAATAGCCGCGCTCGCGCAGGTGATGGATCTCGTGTTTTGGGCTGCACGTGAGCGTGAAAGCCGCGCCGAGCGCCCGTCCGTTCACCGGTCGCGGCCCGGCGCGCGGCGCCGACAAGCGCGCCGGACGCAGCGGCACGGGATCGTCCCGAAAGGCCTCGACCACGCGGCGGACGTACCGCGGATCGACGACCTGGGCGAACCGCCGCGAGAGGATTCTCTCCACGGCCTGGCGCGCCTCGGCGCGGCCCAGTGGCTCGGTCCGCCCCAGCCCGTCAAACAACAAAAGCGCGCAGGTCGGCGGATCGCCCACGGGCGCCGAGTAGGCCTCGTTCTCGACCACCCGCGCCCCGTACTGCTCGTAGAATCGAACGCGGCGGCGGGCTTCGTCGAGCTGGGCGGCCTCGGGCGTCCGCTGGGCGTCGTCGGGCTGGACCTCCATGTACAGCCCCGCCGCGCCCAGCTCGCCGGCGAACTCGCGCACCGCCTCGTAGAGCGCCCCGCCCACGCCCCCGCCCCGTAATCCCGGCCGCGTGGCGATGAAGTCGAGAAACACCGCGTTGATCTCGTCGAAGTGCATCACCAGCGCGAAGGCGTCCACCCGACCCAACGCCCCCTCGGCCACCAACAGGGCCGAGCGGTAGCCGTGCCGCACGGGCTGGCGCAACAGCGACGGCAGACGGTCGGCGTAACCCGCCAGCCGCGGAAAGCTCCGCCGAAAAATCTCCCGCACCTGCTCCATGCGATCCCTCGAAAGCAAGGAACAGGTGCCGTAGACGACGCGCAGACGAATCACGCGGGGCTTTCTCCAAAGCGAAACGCGATCGGCGTCACTCGACGTCCTTGATCTCGACCATCACGTGCGTGACGATCACGCCGTCCTTTTCGACCGTCTCGCTGGTCACCCGGCGGAGCGTCGCCAAGGCGTCGAGCACCGTGTGCACCTGCTCGCGGATGCCCGGCAGTTGCGCCTCGGCGGCCTCGGAGGACATCTGGTCGCGCACGATCTCGCCGGTGGCCAGATCGATCCAGGGCGAAGCCGCCTTCACCAGGCCGGCCCAGTCCAGCGCCACCGCCACGGCCATCGGCCGCTCGACTTCGTCCAATGCGCCCGCCGCCGCGAACGGCGTGGACTTCAAAAGCCGCCGCGTGTGGGCCTGCGACATCGAAAAAACGCACACCTCCTTGCCCACGCCCACGTTCGGCGCGATCTGCTTGTCCACCGGGCACTCGGCCGGCGGGACGAAGGCATAGAGCATGCCCTCGGACGTTTCGATCGGCGTCGGATCGGGAAGCACCAGCTCGGCCAGGTCCGGCTCCACGTCGGCGGCCGCGTCCAGCGCGTCCTGCAGGATCTCCCAGTACTCGACCAGCGCCTGCCGCATCCGCTCCGTATCGCGCAGGCCCAGCACGAAGGCCGGCTCCGCCATGGGCATGGCTTCCTCCGTGGCGGGAAGCGTCGTCAGAAACTGCTTGCTCTTAAGCTGCCCGTCCACCACGAAGCCGAACTGGCCGTCCAACGCCGGGATGAGCAGCTCCCGGTTCGCCTGGTCGAGCCGCTCGAGAATCGGCCCGGCCGCCGCGGCCAGGTCCTCGAACTTCTCCCGCTCGGCGTCGTCCATCTCGGGCAGGCCGTATTTCTCGAAGTAGCCGTAGCCCACCTTGAGCCACTTCACCAGCACGTCGTAGTCCTCGACGGATCCCTTCTGCCGGGCGATCACGGCCAGCAGGGGCGTCCCGCCGACGTGGGCCAACAGGCCCAACGGCTGCGTGGCGTCCAGGTCGGGCCGCGTGCCGTAATTGTACATGTAGGTTTCCATGCCCGCGTCGGTGAGAAAGCTCACGTTCACCAGCGCGCCGCGGGTGGGCATAAGACGCTTCAGATCGGCGGCCAGCGCCTCGGCGTCCTTGCGGATCCGCGCCTGCGCCGATTCGTCGATGTCGAGGTTGGGCACGATCTGGCCGACCACCTCCACCAGGTCGTCGATCTGCCGCTGGCTGTTGTTGAGCACGTCGTTCAACGGCGCGCTGACGTAGTCCACGCCGGCAAGACGCTTCTCGGCCAGTTCGACGACCGGCTTTAGCTCCGGCCGTTCGATCAGGGGCGTGCCCTGGCCCAGCCTGGCGATCACGTCGGTCGAGGAACCGATGGCCATGAGCAGGTAGTCGCCCCGCAGACCCAGGGCCACCACGAGCGTCTCCTTCTTGATCTTCTCGACGAGCTTATCGACGCAGCCTTCCTCGGGTTCGAGCTCGCGGACCTCGTCCAGCGGCAACATGTCCCAGGGGATCATGTCGCCGCGCAGGGTCAACACGACGTATTCGTGCTCGCCCACCTTTGTCCGCTTCATCGACCCGGCCAGCGTGGGCACTTGCGCGAGCACAATCCCGCCGACCATCTCGATCTTGCCCAGGTTCAATACGGCGCGGTTCGTGTCAGTCAGCCTGAAGCCCATCACCATGCCGGGCACCTTGACCTTGTCGAGGTTTTCCGACAGCACGCCGATGGCCAGCATCGCCTGGACCTGCTCTTCCTCCAGGTCGCTGTCGCCGCTGGCGGCCACCACGAGCGGCCCGAAGCTGATCGCCGTGTTCATCTGCTGCAATAAGTCGAACGCCCCGACGGTGTCGGCGTCGGCATAGACGAACACCTCCTCGGAGAACATGTCGGCCAAGAGCATCAAAGCGTCCCGCACCTGCGGATCGCTCAAGGCCATCTTCACCTGCGCGGCCGGGTTGCCCGGCTCGGCGCTTTGCTTCTCGTACGCCTCCCAGGCCATCTTCACGGCGGGCATCGCCTGGATGTTCTTCCACGCGCGGCTGGCCGCGATGATCTTCATCTGCTCGGCGCAGCGGAGCATCGAGCTATACAGCGCGGCGTCGTCCGGCGTCCAATCCAGCGACGTGCCCGTCGTGGCCGCGGCCGCCGGGCACACGAGCGATACAAACGCCAAAACCGCTGCAATCGTCGCCAGCCACGTCCGCCGGGCCGATCGCGTCCAAGTCTGATCTGTCATCGAATGCTCCTCCGATTGGGTGAATAAGAGAATCGTTGGCTTGAGAAGACTGCCTTTCCCGATCATCCTGAGTCCTTCCCGTCATCCTGAGTCCTTCCCGTCATCCTGAGTCCTTCCCGTCATCCTGAGCGAAGCGAAGGATCTCGTTGGCCTTCCCTCGCCCGATGCTTCGCCGCGCTCGGCATGACGGGGTCCAGGGCGGGCGCGTCGCTCCGCGCGACCGTCCGGGACCATTTCCCAAAGATAGCTCACCCGCCCCAGCGGGCCCCGATGGCTGGATTCTAGGCGACCGGGACCGGTCCTGGGAGCCCGGCGACGCGGAAACGCGGCGCCCCCCTCTTCCGAAGAGGGTGCTTCCACCAGGGATTGCCTTTTCCTCGCGACGCTGCTAGACTGACGGGCGTCAGGGGCCGGCGACCTGGAACACCGCCGGCCTGGTCTTTTGCGTTCGCATGGCTCTTTCGAGAAGGGGATCTGTCATGTCCAAACACTGGTGGCTCCTTGCGCCTGCGCTCGTCGTGTTGCTCGCCCTGCCAGCCCTCGGCATCAGGGCGGACGACGAGGAGAACCCATTCGGCGTCAAGCCGGCCCAGGCCGCCGCGTCGCCCGCGCCGGTGAGCAAGCTATTTGCCGCGGCGAACGATCCGTTCGGCGACGAGTCGGCCCCGGCAGTGTCGCCCGCGTCGGCGAACGATCCATTCGGCGGCGAGCCGGCCCAGGCCGCCGCGCCGGCCAAGGCGCCGGCCCGTCCAGCGCGGGTATCGGCCGAAAACCAAATCGAACGCGAGCTGGACGCACCCGCGGCTCTCGACTTCGACGAAATGCCTTTGGACCAGGTCGTGGCCTATCTGGCCGAGGCACACAAGATCGCCGTTCAGATCGACACGCGGGCGTTGGACGAGATGGGTCTCGGCAGCGACACGCCGATCACGTGTCACCTGAAGGGCATTCGGCTTCGCTCGGCGCTCAATTTGATCTGCCGGCCGCTCGACCTGAAGTACACGATCTCGGACGAAGTGCTCTTGATTACTTCGGCGGAAGCGGACGAAGGCAACTACCTGTTGACCCGGGTGTACGACGTGACGGATCTGGTCGTCTTCCAGGACGAGAAGCACGTCCGTTGGGACGACTACGACACGCTGATCGACGCGATCCAGACCACGCTGTCTCCCGACAGTTGGGCCGAAGTGAGTGGTGGATTGGGCCAAATCCGCGAGGCGCCCTTGGGCCAGGCCCGGGGTCTGGTGGTCACCCAGACGTACGCCCGGCACCGTCAGGTGGCCCAACTTCTTGCGGATCTCCGGCGGTTGAACCGCGAGAACCGGGTTCCATCCGACCCGCCGGTGCGATCGCGCCCGGCGCCGGGCCCGTGGATGTGCGGCGAAGCCCGGACTGCCCCCGGCGGCGCGCCCCGCCCCGCCCAGCCCGTGCCACCCGGCGCCGGCCCCGCGCCCGGCGCCGGTCCCGCGCCCCGCGGCGCGCTGGGCCCCACTCCGCCCAGTCCCGGCCTCATGGGCGGCATGGGTGGCGGCATGGGCATGTTCTGACCCCTCGCGGTTCGGCTCGTCGCCGCTTTTAAACGAACGCTTCACAGGGCGATTCGAGCCATTGGCACGCCTTTTGCAACTACTCTGACGTGCGTGCCGATGGCACAGCACTCACCCCCCCAGACGGTTCGGCGGCCCTCGTGGGCCGCCGAACCGGAACAGAGAAGAGGCAAAATTCCTGTATTTGGGGCCGGTAAACGGAAGAGGCACGTACGGCAAAGCAATCGCGCCGTCGAGACTCCCTGTTTTTGGTGTCTTTGTTCGGAGCAGAGAAGGCCAGGAAGCGGAGAAGAAGGCATCCCGACGGGTCGGAAGTAACGGCTTCCGAGATGAAAGGGCGAGTTGGGGATCTCTTGCCGATCAATCCCCAACTCGCCTGTTTTATTTCGCTACAGCAAAATTGAACATGTGTAGCGAAATCGAACACCTTCTCAACACGATGTTGTCATGGCATGCCCCCCCATTCTAGTGATCGCAACACGCACTCTGGCATCGTCGTGGCCGGGGGCTCTGAGCCAGGCCTAGCAGCCCATTGAAGAAGTGCTTCCTTCGGCTTTGGGTGCCATGCCCACGCATGCGTGGGCATGCTTTCGCCGCATTTTTCGAGGTTTCACATGCCCACGCAAGCGTGGGCATGGTACCCCGTGACTTTCTCAACAGGCTGCTAGCTCGGTTGTGGATCGGCTTTCGCGGGCGTATCCTAGGGTGCGGTCCTGCCTCCTCCCGCCCCCTGCACAAGGAGTCCCGCCATGCTTCACTCCGCCTCGCTTCTGTGTGTGGTCGCCTGGGCCCTGGCCGCCGAGCTGCCGGCCGACTACACGCTGCCGCCGCCGCCCGGCGAATTTGTCGGGCCCCAGAAAACCGAGCATTCCTTTCCCGCCGGAAAGCCGCTCGTGGCCACGTCCTACTTCTATTGGTACCACGCGCCCTCGGGCGAACACGTCGTCGACCACGACGGCACGGACGCCCTGACCGATCATCCCAAGACGCTCGAAGGATTCAGCCACAAGAGCGTGGACTGGCACGCGGGCGAGCTGGCCGACATGATCGCCGCGGGCATCGACGTGGCCATGCCGGTCTATTGGGGCTCGCCCGACGAGCGGCCGCTGGCCTCGCTGGGCTTCAGCGACGTCGGCTTGCCCCCGCTCGTGGCCGCGCGCGAACGTCTGATCGCGCAAGGCAAGAATCCGCCGCGGATCGGCATGTTCTACGACACGAGCACGCTCCAGCACAATCGCCACGGCTACCACGCCGATCTGACCACGCCGGCCGGCCGGCTCTGGTTCCACGGCACGATCCGCGACTTCTTCTCGCTCGTTCCGCCGGAGCACCGCGCGTGCGTCGACGGCCGGCCGCTGGTGTTCCTCTACACGCGGGCGTTCGCCAAGGACGTGGACGACAAGCTCTTTCCGGCCGTGCGCGAGATGTTCCGCAAGGATTTTGGCACGGACCTGTTCCTGGTGAAGATGGCCGATTGGCCCGGCGAAGCGGATAGCGTGTATCAATGGGGCGGCGCGCTGGGGCCGCGGATTTTGGCCACCGCGGGCATCGGGCCGGGCTACGACCACTCGGCCGTGCCGGGGCGCTCGCCCTTGGTACAGCCGCGGCTCGACGGCGGATTCTACCGCTACGCCTGGGAGAAGCTCCTCGCCATGGACCCCGCCGCGCGGCCCTGGCTGGTGCACGTCGAAACGTGGAACGAGCTGCACGAGGGCACGGAGATTTGCGAGACCAAGGAATACGGCCGGCTCTACATCGACCTGACCCGGCGCTACGCCGATCGGTTCCGCAACGGCGTCCGGATCGAAAAACCCTTCGTGCCACCCACCCCGGCGGTCGTCTCGGCGACTCCGGACGAGTCGCAAGGGCTCAAGGTCGTGCCGCAGACGGACGGCGACGGACCAGTGGTCGTCGCGCCGGTGGCCGGACGCCCGGCGTGGACCACGAAGCCCAACCGCCACTCGTCGGACAACCGCTACATGTACTTCTCCGTGGGGCCGTTTTTCCTGGCCGGCGGCGAAACGGACGTCGAGGTGACCATCACGTACCTGGACGCCGGCGGGGGCGAGTTCCGGTTCGAGTACGACTCGTGCGACCCGGCGCTGGAGGGCGTCGCCCGGCGGTTTCGCGTCGGCCACCGCCAGCCGCTGGGCGACACGGGCCAGTGGAAGGAAGTCACATTTCGCGTGCCCCATGCCCAGCTTGCCGGCGGCACGAACGGCGCGGACTTCCGCCTCGCCCGCGTCGGCGCCGATCTGAGCGTCGCCCGCGTGCGCGTCAAAAGAATCGGATCGGACTGACAAGATCCACAAGATGGAGTCACTGGCGGCAAGCGGTCTGCTCGACCCGTGCCGTCTGCTGCGGGCAACGCATTCTTGGGAAGGCGCCGAGAGTCAAGACAGAAGGACTCGGTCCACAAAGTCTGGAGGCAATTTGTCGGTGTTGCCCAGATCTCGCATCAATTCGTCGAACGTATCGCGGAAATCGTGCAGTACTTCGCCAACGCTGCTGACTAGCCGCTGGCTTCCCATTTGAAACACGGGGACGGAAAGGGGACACCCATAACCGCCGGCGAGTCAAGGCCCCGGGTATCGGATTTGGGCGGACCCAAACAGGAACTGGAACGGAGAGAGGC
>JAFGDS010000093.1 GCA_016931995.1 Pirellulales bacterium | reverse complement strand
CCGTGGCACACGGCCCGGCACACGGCCCGGACGCCTGGTTTTGGCCGTTCGACGCTCGCCCCCCGTGCAATCGCCTCGGCCAGCGCCCGGCAAAACGCCCAGCGCCGTCCGCTCGGCGTCGCCGGCGCGCGGACGACGTCGGCCGCCAGCCGCGCGAGCCCGCCGGCCAGTTGCCGCGCCAGGTTGCCAGGCTCCCGGAGATTTTTCCATTGGAACAGGAGCGTGTTGCGCAGGGCCAGTCGGTCGCAACCGTCCTGGCCAAACACCGCGGCGAACGTGGCCATGCCCAGGTGCAGCGCCCGCGAGTCCGGCACGTAGCGGGCGTGATAGCCCGCTTGGTACGCGCGAAACGCCAGGTCGAGATCCTCCAGCCGGCCGGGCAGGTACAGCGGGTCGAACCCACCCAAGCGGAGAAACGTCTGGCGGTTGACGGCCATGACCGCGCCGGCCGAGGCGGTCAACCCCGGCCGTTCGATGAGGGCCTCGTGGCCCGCGAAGAACGACGTGGCCCGCACCAACCCGAACCGCCATTGCACGGCCGTGCGCCCGCCCTCGTAGGTCCGGCCGTCGAACCGCCGGCACAACGGCGCGGTCATGAAACAACCGAATGAGTCATCCCGCAGCGGTTCGACCAGCGGGTCGATGGCGTCGGGTTCCAGTTTGATGTCGTTATTGAGGAGCACGGCCACGCGGCCCGGCAGCTCCGGCAGTACGTCGTTGTAGCTACAGAGGCCCCGGTTGGGCCGACGAACGACGCAAACGGCGGGAAAGCGCTCGGCCAGCCACGCCAACGAATCGTCGCGCGAATCGTTGTCGATCACGACGACGTCGCACTCGTGTCGCGACCGGCGCGCCGCCTCGACGATCGACGGCAGACACTCGGCCAGCCACCGCCGGCCGTTGTAGTTCAAGATGACCAGGTCAACGCGCATCGCGGGGCTTGCCCTTTCTCCATCCACCCCACCGCCAGGCGGCGGCGAGCGACAGCGCCCAGACGGCAACCACGGCGATCGTGGAAAGGGACACGCACGGCCAGGAGGACGCCGGATCGTCGGCCGGCGGGGCCAGCCACAAACCGGCCGCCAGCGTGGGCAGCGCGGCCAGCCCGAGCATCGCCACGAAACGCAGTTTCTCGCCGCGGGCGAGTTCGCCCCACAGCGACACGCCCAGCAAGAGAACGAGATAAACGCCGTAGGACGCGCACGTGGCCACGGCCACGCCCGGCAGGCCAAACCCGGCCCGAAGCGCCGCGTGGTTGGCCAGCGCGCCCGCGCCCGTGGCCACCACGACGGCCGCCAGCGCCCGCCGCTGCCGGTTCACCGCCACGAGATACTGCGCGGCCGGGAGGGCGACGCCCAGGGCCAGCGTTCCCGGCACGAGCCACGCCAGTGCCGCCAGTCCGACGCGGTAGTCGGGCAACAGCCACGCGAGCAGCGGCGGTCCGACCACCAGCGCCAGCGCCGCGGGCAAGGCGAGCGCGGCGGCATGGAGCTCGCATGCGCGGGCGGCCAGCCGTGCCACGTCGCCGCGGCGGCCCGACGCGCCGAACTTCTCCGCCAACCGCGGCCCCATCACCAGCGAGAGCATATTGCCCACGCCGAACAACTGCGTGGTCACCATTAGCGCCACGGAATAGCAGCCCAACTGGTAGTCCGCGTCGTCGAGGTAGGCGAGGATCATCAGCTTGTCGAGCGAGCGGAACAGGGTCGAGACGGTTCCGGCCAACAGGATCGGCGCGCCGATGACGACGAGTTGGCCCACGCGCCGCGCGTCCCACGCCCAACGGAGCGTGACGCCGCGGTGGCGAACGACGTAGACGAGCGTGACCAGCGTGACGACGACGGTTCCCAGGCACAGCCCGGTCAATCCCCACATATACGCGGCTGATCCGGCCAGCAGAAGCGTCAGCGCCCCTTCCAACACGGCCAACCGCGAGGTGGTTTCGAAGTCCTGCTGCCCGCGGAGGATGGCGGTATGGAACGTGACGTGTCGGGAGATCACCAGCAGGGCTCCCGCGGTGACCATCCCAACGGCCCAGGCCGTGGCTTCGGCGTCTTGCGACCGCCAAGCAATCCAGACGCCCGAAGCCGCCACGAGCCCGCCGGTGAAAAAACTCGTGATCGTGTTGACGACCATCGCGAGATGCAGATCGCGGTGGGCGCGGGCGGCGTTGCCGCGTCCCCGGGCGACGGCGTACTCGCGCACGGCGGCGTCGCCGATGCCGAGGTTGGCCGCGTGGCCGTAGTTCAACACGAGCATCGCGGTTTGCCAGACGCCCATCCGCGCCGGACCGAGCAGCATCCGCGCGAGCAAGCCCATGGCCGCCGCCAGCGCGTGGCAGACGACGGTGGCCCTGCCGACCAATAGCCAGTCGCCCAGCACGCGGCGCCAGCCGGTCACGGGAGCAACGGCGCGGGGCGGGGCGAGCGGCGTCGCGTCGAGGGCTTGGGTGCTCACGCTCATCCCACCTGCGTCGTCTGTAGTCGGCCGGCGGCGCGCTCGGCCCGATCGCCCGCCTCCGCCGACGCGGCGCGACCGTCGGCCGGCACGGCCCGATGGTCCGCGCGGAGAATCGCGTCGGCCGCGCGCGCGGCGGCCGAGCCGGAGAAGTTGTCCAACACGCGTCCATCGGTGGGATCGGCCGCGCGCCAATCGCCACGGAGCACCCGATCGACGAGCCGCTCGAGCTCCGCCTGCGTTCGCGCGCTTCCCACCAGTCCCCACGCCGCGCACGGCAAGATATCGCCCGAGCCGGGCGGCATGATCTGGATGACGGGCGCGCCGGCCTGCGCCGCCTCGACGCCGGCGCTGGAGATCAGGCTCAACGTGCAATCGGCCCCGGCGACCAGCTCCCAAAGCAAGCCGTTCTTGACAATTGTCGAGGGCACCGCCGGATGGGCCTGCATGGCCGCCTCCAGAATCGCGTCGCGGGGGCCGCGCGGGTGGGTCTTGATGGTCAGGCGCGTGCCCGGCCTGGCCTGCGCAACGGCGAAGATCGCCTGCCACATGGCGGTGTACGTCGCTCGGTTGAAGTGCGCGGCGATCGATTCCGGCCGGTCGTCGTCCGGCGGGACCGTGCCCAACACGAGCAGTCGGGGCGCGGCCCGCTTGACGGACTCGTCCTCGAATCGCAGCGCCGCGTCCTTCCAGGCCGGCCTCGCGCGACCCCGGCCCAGGCGACCCCAGCGCCGCCGGCCCAGCCGCCGCCAGGGCGCCAGCGCGGCGGGCAGGCTTCCGCGGGCGGCCTCGACGCGGTTCACGTCGCCCTGGAATCTTTTCGCCCAATTGTCGTGCTGGGGCGATCCGGTGACTTCGATCCGTTCGGCCGCCACGCCCCAGTCGATGAGCTGTTGGCGCGACGAATGCCCCCAGGCCAGGAAACGATCAGCCGCCAGCGGCGCGTATGCGAACCGGCACGTCGGCGCGCCGTGCTGCACCACGAACGACGTGGCGCCGTGCCGCCGGGCGATGGCCACGGCCGCTCGCGCGAAAGGCGTCGCGTCCTCGCACACCACGAGCGAATCGGGCCGGATGCGGCGGAAATGCGCGTCCAAGGCCTCGAGCGTCCGGGTTTGCATCCGCCCGTGCAAGCGCATCTGGCCGGCCAGCCAGCGACCCACCGCCGGCACGAGATCGACCTGTCGGCAGAGAAGCTGCTCGGGCAAGCGGCTGGCGATCCGGTTTTGCCGTCCCGTGCTGGCGTTGCACACCAACTGGCCCACGCCCGCCTTGCGCCAGCGAAGCCAAGAATGAAACGCGAATCGGTCGTAAAGCCACCAAACGCGGCAGCCGCGACCGACCAGTTCGGCGCAGACGGGGTCAAGTATCCGCGGATTGCCGCAGAGCACGGCGCGATGCCCGACGTCGCAATCGCCCACGGACGGCTCAAGCCAACGTGCCGCCAGGCCGCACCAGCGCCTCGGGCGTCCATTGGGCGGGAACGCGGTTTCGGGCCGCCCGCGCGCGACGCGCCAATGCACGCACAGCTCGGCGCCGGCCGCTCGGGCCAGCTCGGCCAGCAGGTCGGCGTAATCCTCGTCGCGGCCTCGGGCGGCGACCAGATCCATGCGTTCGCCGGACTCGACGGGACGGATTTCGGTCAAGTAGGCCACGACGCGCAGGAGCCTCACAAGCCCGTAACGCAGCGACAGGGCATTAAGGTACGCCGCCGTGATCTCATCGTGGATTCCGCCCCCGGACCGTCCCGCGGCCAGGTCGTTCGCGCCGCCGAGCTGTTCCGCCCAATGACCGGCCAGGACGTCTATCCACTCGAACCCGGCGTCGACGCGCTGGTCGAGCGACTCGTGCCACGCGGGCGCGCCGGCCGGCCACGCGCCTTCCAGCAGGAGGGCGGCTTCGTGGGCCATCGGCAAAGGATCCGCCAATTCATGGCGGGCAAAGATCGTCCGTCGCAACGCGCCGTTTCTCCTTAATCGTCATCCCGCCGCGGCGCGGCGGGGTTGCATCGCCGCCAGGGACAATAACTCATCAAACCGGCCAACGCACACGTCGGCCTGGACGTCCTCGTCGTAGTTCAGCGCGATGGTGCCCATCCCGAGGGCCGCCGCGCCGGCCAACTCCGCCGCGCGATGGCCCACAAACGCGACGTCGGCCGCGTCCAGACCCATCGCCCGCAGCGATCGCGCGTATCCCATGGGGCAGGGCTTCGTCTGGCCCAAGTCGAAGGACGACAAGACGGACGCAAAAAAACCGGCCAGGCCGAACCGGTCGAGGCGCTCGGAAATCGCCGCTTTGCCGCAACCCGAGTCGGTCAACACGCCCAGCACCACGCCCGCCTCGCGAAGCCGCGCCAGCGTGGTACGCACGCCCGGCAGGGCGCGGGTGGCGTTGTCGGTCTGGCGCCAATGGGCGCGGCAGGCCGAGACCACCTCGTCAATCTGGGCGCGCGGCAGGCCGAGCGACCGGAGCATCTCGCGAAACGCCTCGATCATCTCGCGGCGGCCGCAGCAGACGTCCTGGGCATATTGCCGCTCCCACCCGCGGCAGAAGGCCGGATACGACACGTCCACGCCCAACCGCCTTAGCAGCGACACCAACCAACGCCGCCAAGCCGTGGCGTCGCAAATGACGTCGTTCATGCCCAAGAGCAACCCGCTCTTCGGGCAGGGCCAACAAGGGCGCGGGGCGTTCTTGCCAGGCATCGCTTCTCGATTCCCTTCGATGAAGTCGACCGACTACGCGAATCCCTTCACGCGTGCGCGCAGGCGACAAGGAACGTCGGTATCATCGACGCGGCGATTCACCCCCGAGCGTGCGCGCGGTTGAGGACCGCCATCCGGCTCCGCATCGCCGGCTGCTGGTCCAATAGGTCGGCAATCCGTTGCCAGTCCAACTGCTCGGGCCCTAGGGCCTCGAAGATGGCCAGCGCGTTGTCCCAGTCCTCTTCGATATCGACCGTCAGTCGAACGTCCTCGCGGTCCATCCGCGTCGGCGCGGGAATCAACCGCAAGCGGAACTTCTCGGGATGCGAGCACAAATAGAGCGTCACGTCCCGCCGGTCCGCCTCCCGCGTCGCGCGGCGGTTCGCCCGCCGAATCGCCGACGCGCGGATCCATTCCGCGTACATGCCCACGGGCGACAAAATCGCCGGGCGGCCGTCGCGCGAACAATACCCCACGTAGTCGCATTCCGCGTGAACCTCCGCCGTCGTGACCAGGCGGTCGATCAACGCCGGGTCCACAAAAAGGCAATCCGTCCGCACGCGGACCACCGCCTCGCAAGGATACTCCTCCGTCGCCGCGGCATACCAGGCCAAGAGGTCGCCCGCCGCGCTCGAGAAGACGGGCACGTCCGACGGAACCAACTGCCCCAGACAGCGATCCGCCGGCGTGTCGCCGCAAAGCACAATGACCCCGTCCACGCGCTGGCAATCCGTCACCCGGCGCACAATCCATTCAAGGACGGACTTGCCCCCGAGCCGGCGGGCCGACCGCGTGCCGGAATCCTTCGGGCCGCGGCGGGCTTCGACGATCGCGAGGTTTCTGAGCATCCGGTCCACTCCGCCACTACCGGCCAACGATCCATCCCATCATCCGAAGCAACTGAACAATCTAACGCGCCCGCCACTGGAGCGTCAAGGCAAAACCACCCCAACCCATACGGACGGACCTCCCGCCACCCCGTGTCCGCCGCGCGTTTCCCGCGTCGAATCCCGCGTTCTGCTAGCAAGCCGTCCAACTAGAGAACCTGGCGAGACTGGGCGATGAATCGACCCATCAAGATAAGGAGTCTGGGTAATCGTTGACGATTGCCTTGGCGGGGGTCGCGAGGGCAAGGCGTCCGCCGAACCGGGAAGCGTCGACGGGCGCACGGTTCGGCGGACGCCTCACCCTTCCGGAAATCGCGCGTGGCGGAATCCCGAAACCCCGGCGACGCCAGCGATCGAGCGCGGCAACGCGCCGCCGCTACTCGGACCAGTCGTCCTGCGACTCCTGAATGGCTTGCCGGATGAGCACCAACAGGGCATTTGGGTCGTAGGGCTTGCGGACGAAATAGCAGCAGCCGGCCGAGCGGGAGCGGCGGATGATGTCCGGCCGCTCCATGCCACTGAGAATGAGCACCGGGATCCCGCACGTGTCCGGCGAGTCGGCCAGCTCTTCGCAAATGGCAAAACCGTCGGTGTCGGGCAGGCGCAGGTCCAACACGATCAGGTCCGGCCGCTCCGATCGAGCCATGGTCAGGCCCGTCGCGCCAGAGTCGGCCGTGATCGGCCGGTATCCCTGCTGCGCCAGCCGGCGCGAGAGCACTTCGGCCAGGGCCTCATCGTCGTCCACAATGAGGATCTTCCGCGCCTTGGCCACGTGGACGCGAACCTGCTCGGGTTGGACGAGGACTTCACTGACCATGATGCACGGGTGCCGAAAGTTTGCGCCACTTCACCAGAAGCCGCCCGAGGACGGAACCGTCCGCCTAGTACCGGCGATACTGAAAGCTAGGTCGTGGCGCCGCCGCGTCAAACGGACCGTAACCCGATGCACGGATCGCGCCGGCTGTAGCGGTTGCGCGGTCGGCGCGCGCCCTTTCGGCGGAGGATCCGGGCGCGCGCCGGCGCAAAGGCCGGCGCGGCCCACATTACCCCTGCTTGCGACCCTCTTTCGACGGTGAACGCGGGCAGGTTGTATGACAACCGCTTCGCTCTCAGGCGGGATCGTCCAGGTGGAACGTCTGGATCTCCAGCGAAAACGCCATGCGGCCGTCGCGGAGGGCCGCGACGGTCCTTGACGACGAGGTCCTTTGTATTCTCCGGCAGCGGGTACACCCGGCCGGTCCGCGCCAGGTCGGATCGCTCCCAGCCGTGCGGATTGAACACGGTGACGGCCAGCGGGCCCTGCTTGTTGTCGGCGGCGTTGATCCGGGCGGCGAATGAGCGCAACGCGGCGTCGAGCACGGTATCGCCCTGTTGTTGGGCACGATCGAGATCTTGGCGTGGGCGGCCGGTCGACGATCTCCATGGCGTCGGTCACCGAGACGACGTTCGATTCGATGCCCAACTGCCAGCCGATCCCGATGTAGCTCCAATGACTGCACACGGCCACGCAAAGCCGTTCGCCGGACGGAGCCGCCAGGGCCTTGGCCAGTCCGCCCAAGCCAACCAGCGCAAAGCCCGTTCCGCCGGCCAACCCGGCCTTGAGCACGTCGCGTCGGGAAAGCGTCTTCGTCATGGATGGTGTCTCCCGTGGGAGGAAGGAGCCTGGAAAGAGCCAGGCGATGGGGGGCGGCAGAGGCAACCGCCCCGCCAGGCAGGTAGGCACATGTCATCTCACATGCACCGACTCGACGTCGGCAATTCGGCGTCTTTGCCGATCTGTGAAGGCCAACTCAATGGGACTTACTCTGTCGTCGCGTTCGTCGGATCGTCAAGGATGTCTTTGCCGGTGGTTCGAATCTCACTAATCAGCCCGTCAAGTTCACTCGTGGCAAAAAGATCCACGTGACTATCCATTTCATTGAATACGAGACGGACTTCGTCTTTCGTTTGCGGGCGCTCCGGGAGGAACTCGCCCACGATCACGAGCTTCAGTTTCCCATATTCTGGATGCGGATTCTTCCACAGCGATCGCCCTTCGGCCGCATAACGACACGCCGTGTAGATGGCTTGGTCCGCGTTCGTGGTGAGGAATTGAACCAGTTGGATCAAGTTGAACCGGCCATTCTGAAAGCCGTACGGGATTGACACCTGCCGTTTGAAGACCGGGACCTCGACGTTGATGTCCCTTCGGAGTTTGCGCTGAAGGCCAGCCCTGCGAAGGCGTTCGTCAACGACTTTTTTGAAGCTCCGCCCCGGTTCTTTCCGATAAACGCCACCGACCACTTCTTCAAAAATCCTTTGCAGGTCATCCTCTGGTTTGGCCACGCGCATCGCTCGTGGAGGCGTAAACACGATCTGATTTGCCCGAAGGGCAATGAAGGCTTCGAGGTCTGCTACCGACCTCATTTCCGGTTGTTCGACCTCTAGTCGTTCTTCGATGGCTTTCTTGAACGAGTTGATGCGCGACCAGTCATGCCCTTCCCGTCCGAAAAACTGTCGAATGCGGCGGTTATCCTGCGCCGTGCGGGCCTTGAGAAACCCTTGCTCTGGACAGAATAGCAGCACCCCGATCGTCGCGGCCTCCAATCGCGTGGGGTCAGGACAGTATTGGATCAGACAGTAATACCCCGTCATGAATGTCATTGGTCGTCCTCCGACTCCCGCATGAATCCAAAGTCCCTCTGTTCCCACAGACTCTTAATTATACGCTCCGCGACAAAACTGGCCCTCCCCAGCAGGAGTGAGACGAGGGCTTCTTTAGCACGCGAGTCGACGTCCCATTCTGGTGGTATCGTTTGCGCAATATCGGCAAGTGCTTGTTGAGTTACTTGCCGGAGCCGACCGGTACACCGGGCAACCACTTCCTTGTTCAAGAATTGCTGGAACTCGGGAAAGAACCCAAAGACGCGTGGATCCCGGATGCGGTCGATATTCGCAATCTGAGTGGACAAATGGGGACGAGAGTCAAAGCAATGCGTGTGGTCCATGGCTCGCAAGCGGAATTTGCCCCTTGGCGCTTCTTCGCTGAGGAACACGTTATTCCTGTTCGGCCTTCGGGATCGGTCCGACACGTGCCGGTCGCAATTGAGGGTCCACGTGTCAAACACAATCAGACGGCTGATGTCTTCGGGATTCGTCAGCCGCTTGAGTTCTCGCACCTTGCCGGACCACGGTTCCCCCTTCTCGGCGCGCGTGATGAACGCGGGCCCCGGTTGGGCAAATCCGCCTCCGGCAAACGGGAGCGAGTCCGCTTCGATGACGTCGATGATGGCAAAGTCAAATACGGGCAATCCAAACCACGCGGCGAGCTGTGTTCCCACCAATTCGCACGCCAAGGCGTGTTCGCCGGCCGGATTCCCCATTGCCTTGAGATAACCGTCGCCAAGATCCGTGCGGACACGCATCGTACCCGCCGAAGTAGGCAGACTCTTGATATGATGCCGAATGGCCGTCGGTTGCCAGGATGACCCGTGCGCTGCAGTCACAGTTCTTCAAACGCCGGAGAAAAAACGAGCGGTCAACGAGGCAACAGGGCTCGCGATTCACGATAAATCGTCTATCTCATTTGTTCCCACTTCGCGAGAATGGCGTCGAAACGGCGCGACTGCTCCTCCCAAACGTCCAACAGTCGTCCGAAGCGATCCTGCTGCTCGTGCGATCGCTTCAACATCTCATCGGTACCGCGCTGCTGCCGGTCGCGGATCTCCTGCTGTTGCCGTTGAAGGTCCAACTGGTGGTCCACTTCAGCCTGCTGCCGTCGAGAACACTCAAGCTGCCGTTCGGTTTCGTCTCGCTACTGTCGAGAACGCTCAAGCTGCCGTTCGGCTTCGGCTTGCTGCTCAGCGGACACCGCAAGCTGCCTGTCGTATTCCTTTTGCCTGCCGAATATGCCCATTTCGTCGAACCCTCCGGAAAGAGGCTGCCCAGCCAACACACGATTGCACGTGACGCGGTACCGTCGGGAGATGTCGTGTCAGGTCGCGGAGTACCCCCCCTCCTCCGTGGAGCCGTGCCACCAGTCTAACAGGGCGAAGTCTCCGAGTAAAGCGTCGAGTTAAAAAAGCGGACTTCGAGAGCCCCCGAGAGTCTTCCAGACGAACCGACGGCCGCGTTTTCGTCGGCGATTCGGGGGCGGGATGTGCGCGAGGGTCCCCTCGTCGCCGTCTGCCCAGGACGGCGCGCCGGTCAAAGGGCTTCGTGACGAACTCTTCGCGATACGTGCCGCAGAGCCCGCCCACAGAGGCCCGCCGTGGCCGCGCCATCGGAGACGGCCAGTTCGCCGGCGAGCACGACGTGGCGCACGCCCGTGGCGTACACGGCGGGCCGTTCGTACGTGGCTTCGTCCAGATAGGTCTCCGGATCGAACACGACCACGTCGGCCACCGCGCCGACGCGGAGGTAGCCGCGATCGGTCATGCCCAGCACGTCGGCCGGCAAGCCCGAGCAGCTCCGTATCGCCTGGGCCATCGAAACAACCTGCTCCTGCCGGGCGTAGCGACCGATCTTTCGGGCGAACGTGCCGAAGCTGCGGGGATGGGTGAACAGGTCCTGCTCGGCCGTGTAGCCCCGCCCGTCGGAGGCCGTGGCCA
The DNA here is from genome assembly GCA_016931995.1 of Pirellulales bacterium. Lineage (GTDB taxonomy): Bacteria > Planctomycetota > Planctomycetia > Pirellulales > Thermoguttaceae > JAFGDS01. The sequence continues at coordinate 60,763 of JAFGDS010000093.1, read as the reverse complement.
CCCAGGGCAGCTTCATCGCCCAGCGGACGTCGTTCTCCGACATGCCGAAGTCGATCGCGTGGCAGCCGCCCGAGCGGAGCGCGCGGAGGACCACGTCGGCCGGATCGACCTTCTCCTCCTCGGCGACGTCGCGGACCTTGCGGCCACGGTACTGGGCGATCTTGCCGCCGACCATCACCACGCCGTCCGACTCGGCCAGTTGGCGGTGGATCACCTCGCGGACAAGGCGATCCAGCTTGGGATCGGCCTTCATCCGTGCGGCAAGATTGTCCAAGCCGCCGGGCACCGAGCCGATCGGCAGCAGGATAGCCTGAATGCTCGTCGAACTGGCTGTGTAAGGGTATTGGTCGGCGGTGACCGCCAGGCCCTCGTCGCGGGCTTTTTCGATCAATGCCACGGCCTGGCGGATGCGGCCCCAGTTCGACTTGCCGTTGGCTTTGAAGTGTGAGATGTGAACGTGTGCGCCCGAGCGGCGGCCGATCTCGATCGCCTCGCCCACCGCTTCGAGCAATTGCCCGCCCTCGCCGCGGATGTGGCTGGCGTAGATCCCGCCGTGCCGGGCGACCCGCCGGGCGAGAGCCGCGAGTTCGTCCACGTCGGCATACGCGCCGGGCGCGTAGATCAGCCCGGTGGACATCCCCCACGCCCCGGCCTCCATGCCCTGGTCCACCAGCCGTTCCATCCGCGCGAGCTGCTCCGCGCTGGGCCGTCCGGTGGACATGTCCATCACGGCGCGGCGGATGGGGCCGTGCGGAATCAGATGGGCGACGTTCGTGCCCGCGCCGCGCGCGTCGATCGTCGCCAGAAAAGCCTTCGTATCGGCCGCGCCTCCGCCGCAATTGCCCGTCACCACGGTGGTGCAGCCCTGGAGAAGGTAATTGAGATTCGCCCGCCACTTGGGCACGACGATCGAGCGGTCGCAGTGCGTGTGCGGGTCGATGAACCCCGGCGCGATGATGAGGCCTCGACAGTCGATCGTCCGTTTGACCGTGCCGACCTCGAACCGGCCCACGGCGACGATCCGCCCTCCGGCAATGGCCACCGAGCCCACGGCGCCGGGCCCGCCCGTCCCGTCGAAGATCGTCCCCTCGCGCAACAGCAAGTCCGCCGCCATGGGCTCGGCCGCGCGCGCCGGGCCCGGGGCGAGCAGTCCGACCAGTGCGGCGAGAAAGATCGGCGCGACTCCGCGTGAGCCGGCCTTCGGGTTCCGAGCGACGTTGGTCATCGGGAGCTTTCCATCGGGCGGGAACGTGGGAGGGCGTTTGGGTCCATTATCCCAGGCGGCCCGCGGCGCTGGGAAGACACGACGGACGACCGCGGACTCCCGGCATGTCCTCCGTCGACAACCGCCGAGGTCGCCCCCCTACCGCGGCTCCCCAGCGTCGGGCCGCTTGCTTGCACGAGCGCGGCGGATCTCCGCCGCCTCGTCGGTCGCTTTCCGCGCTTCCTCCTCCTGCCCCAGGGCACCCAGGCAACGGCCCAGGTTGTCGAGGCTCCCTGCGAGATCCGGCGAGAACGCGTCGCGCCACCGCCCGGCCAGCGGGCGGCGAATCTCCACGGCTTCGCGTGTAGCCTCGAGCGCTTCCTCCCACCGACCCAGAGCACTCAGGACACCACCCAGGTTGTTGAGGCTCATCGCCAGGTGGGGCAGGAAGGCGTCGGGCCTCTTTGCGGCCAACGCGCCGTAGCACTCCACCGCTTCATGGGCCGCCTCAAGGGCTTCCTCCCACCGACCCAGCTCGCCGAGGCGATTGCCCAGGTTGCTGAGGGTGCCCATCAGGACCGGCAGGAAAGCGTCCGGACGCTGGCGGGACAGCGTGCGGTAGTGCTTCACGGATTCACGCGTCACCTTCAATGCTTCCTCCAACCGACCCAGTTCGCTAAGGCAGTTGCCCAGGTTGCTGAGGCTCCTAGCCAAGTCCCCCAGGAAGACACTGCACCGCTTGCCCGTCAATGTGCGGTAGTGCTTGACAGCTTCCTGTGTCGCCTGCAGGGCTTCCTCTTGCCGAGCCAACTCGCTCAGGCGAATGCCCAGGTTGTTGAGGCTCCTGGCCAGGTCCGGCAGGAAGGCGTGACCCCCTTGGCGGACCAACTCGCGGCGAATCTCCACCGATTCGCTTGCCGCCTCCAAGGCTTCTTCGCGCTGACCTAACTCACTCAGACGAGCGCTCAAGTTGTTAAGGCTCCCAGCCAGGTGCGGCAGGAAGGCGTCACGCCGTCCCCGAGCCAGCGCGCGGCGGATCTCCACCGCGTCGCGCGTCGCCTCGAGGGCTTCCTCCCGCCGTCCCAACTCGCTGAGGAAGACGCCCAGATTGTTAAGCAGGCGTGCGCGTTCCGGGAGTGCCTCCTCCGTGGTTTGGTCTTCTGGGAATTGCTCCAAGAGTCGCCACACCGTCCAGACGCGCAGTTCTCGAAGCGAAACCGTTTCTTTGGGCAAACGGTCCTCAAACGCCCGGGCAAGCTCGGTCGTGCCCTCGCGCTGGAGGGCCGAGGCCAGGACGAGGCCCAGGGGAGACCCGGCCGTTTTCTCGCCCAGCGCGAGCGCGGCGGCGAAGGCGGCCTCCGCGCGGGCCGGAACGTCGCGGCCCAGCGCCCGCTCGATCCAGGGCCTTGCCTCGGGCCGGTCTTCCGCGAGACGGCCCAGAACGAGGAAGCCGTTGGTCGTCGACGGCGCGTCGGCGTCGTCAAAGACCCGATCGAGGTAATCCTCGCGCGTCGCGCGGTCGGAGAGCGCCCGCGCCACCAGGGCCTGCCCCAAGAGATCGGGTTCCAGCGGTGCCACGAAGGCATCCTGGGATTGGGGGCCTCCCCGGCCCGGGTAGAGCCACCGCAGAAACTCGGGGAAGTTTTTCAAAAGAGGCCCGTCGACACACTGAATCGTTCGCTTGACCGCCTCGACGGTCGGCAGGCCGCCCAGCAACGTCGCCGCGGCGACCACGCGGCGGGCCCCAGCCGCGAAGGCGCAGCGGTCCAGCGGATCGGCGGGATACCGTTCGGGATAACGCCGCAACCAATACCGCCCTTCGTGCGCGACGACGTCGTCCAAGAGCGAGTCGGCCGACAAGGACAGCCCTTCCACGCGCGCCAGCGCGGCCATGTGCAAATAGAGCATCTGGCCAAAGCGACGGTCGGACAGGTCCGGAGAAGCGGGGGACCGTCCCGATTTTTGCGCGGCGACAACGGGACGGTCCCCTTCCGACTCGCGACCGTTCTCGATTTGCCGGTCCTTGCGGGTCTCGTCGAAAGCCCGGACCGCCGCCGCGAAGGCCTCTTGCCGGAGCGTGCCTTCCAGCGGCACGGGCGCAAGCCGCAGCGGCTCGTGCCGCGCGAGCAGCGGGGCCACGTCGGCGTCTTGCTGGGCGAGGGCGGGCCACCAGTCGGCGACCTCCCGCGCCAAGAGGGCCACGCGGAGCACGGCCCCCGCGGCCGGCCGGCGCGCCGCCCGCCGCAGCAGCTCCAGCACGTCGGGCCGCGCCTCGGCATAGTCGACGACGACCAAGAGCGGGTCGGGGCACGCCACCAGGGCGTCCAGTTCCGCGGCGGCGCGCCGCTCGCGGAGGAAGCCAGCCCGCCAGCCGCGCCGCGAGAGCCGCTTGACCCACTCGATAAACAGCCGCGTCTTGCCCGTTCCCCCGGGCCCGACGAAGAGCCGGACGCTGGCCGGCTCGTCCGCCGCGCGCCACGTCTCGATCGCCTCCATCTCGCGCTGGCGCGGCGCGTCGAGGAAGGGGACGACCTGGTGGCGGGCGTTCAAGAGCGAGGCCGGGTTGCGGACGTTGGGGGGCAGCGGACTGGCGTTGGGCGTCAGCAGTTCGGCAAGGTCGACCGGCGACGGCGCGGAGAAGACGTTGGTGATGGTGTCGGCGATCTGGACGACGTTCGAGATGTTCAAGATGAACTGTTTCGCGGTGGCGTGGTTCATCGACACCGGGGCGTCGCGGTGTTGTGTCTCGTGGGTCGCCTTCATCTCCCTCAAGCGATCGACCGTGTACGTTTGCCCGTCGTCGTCGATGATCTTGTGGTGAACGCCGCAGAGCAGAATGAGGTTGTCGAACCCGTGCCGCTCGCGGTTCGTCTGGGAGGCGTCGTAACGCGCGGCGCCTTCCTTGTCGCCCTTGATGTGGCAGATCTGTCCGAGGACGGAGCCACTGGTCGGGTCGACCAGGTGACGGTCGCACCCGGGAAAGGCGCATTGGTTCCCGGAGAGGGCGAAGAGCCGCTTCACCGTCCGCTCGGAAGGCCGCGTCGGTCCGTTCGCCTTGGCCATGGCCCCACCTTTGCAGCTTGCCGAAGGGGTCGTTATGATGGAAACGGCACCCGTCCTTTGTTGTAATGGCGCCCACCCGATGGCGTCAAGAGACGGGATCCGCGGAGCCGGGCGGGGCGCGGATTGGGGGCTGTGCGGAATTTTGTGTCAACCAATGTGGCACGGCCATCTTGGCCGTGTTTCTTCACGGGCTGGAAGCCCGTGCCACAAAATTCAGTACAACCCCCGAATTGCAGCTTGGCCGCCCGGCGCCGCGACAAGGACACCGACGGACGGAGGATAATCCCGTGCCCAAACCAAGACCCTTTCGGATCGCGCATCTATCGGACCTGCATCTGACCGCGAGCGATCGCGCGGCGCGATCGGAGACGAGGCTGTTTGGCCGGCTGCGGGGAATGAACGCGGCGTTTCGCAAGATCGTCCGGACGCCGGCCATCCAGCGGGCCGACTTGATCGTTTTCACGGGCGATATCGCCGATCGCGGAGAGATCGACGCGTGGAAGGTCTTCTGGAACGCCCTGGCCGAGGCTGGCCTCTCGCACCGCGCGCTCGTTGTGCCGGGCAATCACGACGTGTGCTGCCTGGGCGTTCGCGCTCCGTGGAACGCCGATGCCCGGGCGGACTGGGCAAAGGCGGCGGCGGGTTTGCGGCTGGGTAATCAGCCGACGAAACTGCCGTGGGCGCGAAGCCCGGACCCAAGGGTGGCCGTCTTCGGCTTGAACTCCAATAACCTCGGCAATTTTTCGGCGGCGGACAATGCCTTGGGCCGGATTGGCTACTATCAGCTCCAGGACCTGGCCAACAAGCTGCACGTCCATCGCGACGTCCCGGTGAAGATCGTGCTCCTTCATCACAGCCCGAATATCCCCGAGGACCGAACGGCCGCCCAACGCGGACAGCGGCCGACGGGTCCGCTGGGCCGGGCGACGCATCAGATCCCACGGGACCAACGCCGCGCGCTGCGGCTTTTGTGCATTACCCATCGGGTGCGCCTGGTCCTGCACGGCCACATGCACGTCGCCGAGGACCGCCGCGTGGCCGGCGTCCACACCGTCGGCGCACGCGCGACGACCGAGCCAGACGCCGGGAAGTATTACTTCTCCACCTTCGTGGTGCTCGGCGAAGGCCACCGGGTCTGGCGGAAACCCTGCGCCGTGCGGGTGTGACGGCGTCTTCGTCCCGGGTCCGCCCCGCGTCGGCCGGAGGCTGCCTCGTCCAGTCGGATTGCCGGAAATGCCGCGCCCTTGTGCGCGGTTGGACGCGAGGTGGCTGGCGGGTATTGCGGCCTCCCCGCGGGGACGTATAGAATGATTTTTGGATCGGGTCGAAAAGGGAGCGTGCCATGTCGAGCCACTCAAGCTCGAAATTGCAAATAATTGTAACGATGCTCGCGATTGCCTTGCTAATCGCGATCGCCGCGGCGGCCACCTATTGGTTATGGCCCGCCCCAAACTCCCTCGCGCGCCGTCAAGTTGGAAACATCTTGTTGAGCGACGCGACGCCCGCGGAGATCCTGACGGAGCTGGAACCGTACGTCAAACTGAACGACTTCTCCTTGTCGGTTGCCAAACGGCTTTCCCCGACGCCAGATCAAGCAAAAGAACAGATTCGCGCAACGCGCCTTTCCTATGGACTCGACGGCGTCAACTTGGAGCTGGCTATTCGTCCCGATGGCCGCATCGCGGGAATCGGGCGTTTCATACACGGCAGCAAGGGGGGCATCGAATGGTTTGTCCAGCCAGAATCCGATTGGACTCGCGGGCAAACGCCAAAGCAACAATGAGTAACACGAAATGAAAGAACTTGCCACAACGAGTCAACCAAGAAATCCACAACGGCCGATCGGCAGAATCACCTTTGGCACATGGGGAGTCGCCGCGCTGCTGGCCGCCTCCGCAGCCGTCGCCGACGAGCCCAGGCCGGTCGCGCCGCGCGTCGACGGCGACGTGGCGTGGTACGACGTCACCGACTGGGGCGTCGAGGGAAAGGGCTGGAGCGATACCAAGCGGTGGTTCGACCGGCTGCCCGAGCGGGCTGAGAAAACCGTTCGCCCGCCCGTCTGGGATCGCAGTCGCAATTCGGCCGGCATGTCCGTCCGGTTCGAGACCGACGCGATCGCGATCCAGGTCCGCTACCGGCTTCTCTCGCGCGCGCTGGCCCTGCCGCACATGCCGGCTTCCGGCGTGAGCGGCCTGGACCTGTACGCGCGGCACGACGGCCGGTGGGTCCCCGTCGGCGGCGCCCGGCCCACGTCGCAGCGGGTCGACGCGGTCCTTTGTCAGGATCTCGATCCCGGCCGGCGCGAGTTCCGGCTGTATCTGCCGCTGTACAACGGCGTTGAAGAGCTCTCGATCGGCGTGCCCCGCAACGCGACGTTCGTCCCGCTCGCGCCCCGGGCGAAGCCGCCGATCGTGTTTTACGGCACGTCCATCAATCAAGGTGGATGCGCCTCGCGGCCCGGCATGGTCTACACGGCCATCCTCGACCGCCGGCTCGATTGGCCGATCATCAACCTGGGCTTCTCCGGCAACGGGGAGATGGACATGTCCGTGGCGGACCTCCTGGGCGAGCTGGACGCGGCGGTGTACGTGATCGACTGCCTGCCGAACATGTCGGGCGAGACCGTCGCCCAGCGGGCGGAGCCGTTCGTTCGCCGCCTCCGCGCGGCCCGGCCCGAGACGCCCATCGTCCTGGTCGAAGACCGCACGTACGACTACACCCCGCTCAAAAAGTCCGCCCGCACCCGCCACGCCGCGAGCCGCGCGGCCCTGCGGGCGGCTTACGAGAAGCTCGTGGCCGACGGTGTCCCGAATCTGCGCTACGTGCCCGGCGCGGATCTCTTGGGCCCCGACAGTGAAGGCACCGTGGACGGCTCCCACCCCACCGACCTCGGCATGACCCGCATCGCCGACTGCCTCGGGCCCGTGCTCGAGCGATTGCTGCCGAAGGCGGACGCAACATCCGAATCGGACCATTGACTCCTCATGGCCTCCTTTCTGAGTGGACTCAATCATGAAAAGGGATATGGAGTTGATTCGGGAGTTGCTGTTGTTCTTCGAGGAGAAGGAAACCAGAGAGTTCAAAAAAACGCCGAGGATCCATGACTATGATGATGGTCTTATCAGGTACCATCTTCTCCTGCTCCACGAGGCTGGATACCTCCGCTGTGAGGTAACGAAATCATCCACGAGCGATCGCGTCGTCGACGTCCTCCCCCAAGAGCTAACATGGGATGGGCATGAGTTTCTCGACAGAATCCGCGATCGGTTCATCTGGGATGAGGTAGTCGGGAATATGAAAGAGCATGGTCTGACATCGGCGTCGGTCGAGTTGCTCAAACAAATCGCCGATCGGATCCTTCGAAAGAAGATAGGGCTCGATTGACGACCTGTCCAAAACATGGACCCCGTGCCTGTGTTCGCCATGGGCATGTTTTGCCGAGAACGAGAATATATGGCCACACAAGGGTGGCCATGGTACCCGGCCATCAAACTCTTTGACATCCGCGTTTATCCGCGTTCATCCGCGGTTCCTTCTCCGTGCCCCCTTACGGCCGCAACTCCAGTTGCGACGGCACGGGCTCGACCGTTCTCTTGTGCGCCTCGACGATCGCCTTCAACTCGGCAATCACCACCGGATGCTTCGCGGCGACGTTGTGCCGCTCCGAGGGGTCATGGTCCAAATGGAACAGAAGCGGCGGGTCGTGCGCGACGCCCTTGCGGTTCTGGTAGTTCGGCTGCGTATGGTAGTACATCTTGAACGGGCCGTGCCGCACGGCGCAAAGCTGGTCGCCGCGGTAGAAGAACATCGTGTCCCGCGGGCTCCGTCCCGTGCCCATCAGGGCCGGGCTCAGGTCCAGCCCGTCGATCGCGCGGTCCGCCGGCACGTCCCCGCCACACAAGGCGGCCAGCGTGGGCAACAGGTCCAGGGTCGAGCCCATCTCGCGCACGACGCCAGGCCGGATCGTGCCGGGCCACCAGAAGATCGCCGGCTCGCGCATCCCGCCTTCCCACGTGCTGCCCTTGCCGCCGCGCAAGAGCCCCGCCGAACCGCCGTTTTGTCCCTTGACGAGCCACGGCCCGTTGTCCGACGTGAAAACCACGAGCGTGCGCCGGTCGAGCCCGAGCCGCGCCAGCGCATCGAGCACCTGGCCCACGCTGTCGTCGATCTCCTCGACCACGTCGCCATAGAGCCCTCGCCGGCTCGCGTCGACGAACCGCTCCGAGCGGGCAAGCGGCACGTGCGGCATCGTGTGGGCGAGGTACAAGAAGAACGGCCCGTCCCGGTGCTCCTCGATGAACCGGACGGCCTCGGCCGTGTAGCGCTGGGTGAGCGTCGATTGCTCGACGGGCTGCTCGATCGTCTCCTCGCCGCGCAAGAGCGGCACGCCGATCCGCTCGATGATGTCCTTACCGCCCGGTTGGGCCGCCGGCGCGCGCCGGTTGGGCATGTCGTTGGAATACGGCAGGCCGAAGTACGCGTCGAATCCTTGTCGCGTGGGCAGGAACTCCGGCCGGTGGCCCAAGTGCCACTTGCCGACGCACGCCGTGGCGTAGCCGGCGGCCCGGAGCGCCTCGGCCAGCGTGATTTCGCTTGCCGGCAGTCCGCCCAACGAGTCGGGATAGAGGACGTGATCGCGGAGGCTGCACATGCCGCTGCGCACGGGCAGCCGGCCCGTCAACAGCCCCGCCCGCGACGGCGTGCATACCGGCGCGGCCACGTAGAACTCCGTCCAACGCTGTCCCTCTTGGGCCATGCGGTCCAGCCGGGGCGTCGCGATCGAGGGATGCCCCTGGCAGCCCAGGTCGCCATAGCCCAAGTCGTCCGCGAAGACAATCACCACATTCGGCCGCGGCGCAGCGGCCTCGGCAGAGCCCGAAAGCGACAGCGCAGCGAAAAACAGCATCGCAACCTTTGGGTTTGGATTCATCAGACGCGCCTCCCCACAGGTTCCTCCTGTTTCCTTACCGAATGTCGCGCCGCTGGCTTCCTCGGAGTGTCCGGAACATGCACTGTTGCTCCAGGCACCGCACGGGCACGCCGGGGTAGGTTTTCGCGAGGTGCTCCGCCAGGCGCCGGACGCCAGGCTCCTCGGAGACGCCGTGGGCGGCGAGGACGACCGGGACGTTCATGTCGATGGCCAGGGCGCCGCTGCGCCAGTAGCAGAATCCGTCGTCGCTGCAGACGGCCAGGTCCGCTTTCAGGTCGAAGACCATCTGCTCGAACGGCGTGATCGCGCCCGTGCCCACGGCCACGCGGCGGACCACCTTGTCCGCCGGCCCGACCAGCTCGACGGCCCGCTGGCCCAGCGCGGCCACCTTGCCGGCCACCCGCCGGGCGAACTCGGCCGCGGCGACCGGCTCGATCTCGTACACGCCGCAAAACGGCGCCCCGTTGGTCGCGTCCTCGCTGTTGTCTCGATCGATCTCCTCGCCCAACCCGAGGAATTCCGCCCAGGCGTCGCGGATGCCGATCTTCGCCACGCGATCCCAGACGTCGTGGCAACGCACGACGACCAGGCCGCTTTCCTCCAGAAACTTCTTTTTCTCCTGGACGGCGGAGTAGTTCGGGATGGGATCGTCGCGGTGGTTGTAGTAGATGGGCTCATGCACGACCAAAAGGTTGCAGCCGAGCCGATGGGCCTCGCGCATCGCGCTGGCGTAGCCCATCCAGCAGACGGCGATGCCCTCGACGACCGTCTCGGGATCGCCGGCCTTGATGGTGTCGACGGTGCCCTTGGCGTTGATCCACCCGGCGCCCAAGCCGACCAGATGCCGCCGGACGTCGTCGGCCTTGGGCGGCGCGGCGGGCGGTTCCTCGTCGGCGCGCGCCAAGCCCGGCAAACCCGCCGCCAAAAACGACGCGCCCGCGGCGCTAGCCAGATTTCGCCCCATGAATTCTCGACGATTCATGCGTGTGTCTCCCGGAATGCAGTGCGTGATCTCGGGCGGGCGGCGCGCCCCCCCGCAAAACCCCATTATAGGCCACGGCCCCCGGCGCGTGCAAAGGGGAAGACGCGACGCGATTTCAGTAGCTCCAAATTTGCCCCCGCAAGTCATCCTGAGCGCAGCGAAGGATCTCGGTGGCGAGGGAGATTCTTCGCTTCGCTCCGAACGACCGTGTCCGGTTTCGGCAAAACCTGGAACTACTGGATTTAGACCAGCTCCTCGATGCTCCGCAGGATTTGCCCGATGACCGCGTCGTCGGACTTGGGGTTCATGAACACGGCCTTCCAGGCGGGCAGGCAGACGCCGTTGGGGCAATAGCCCATCGACGTCGTGTAGCTCAGCCGCGCGTCCGCCTCCGGATCGAGCGCCGCCTCGCGCTTGTCGAACAGGCGTTTGATCTCCGCGAAATAGCGCTCGCGCGACTCGGCCGGCAGGTCGCCCGACTGCACGCGGTTGAAGATGTCCTCCGCGTCGCGTCCCTTGGGCAACACCCACCACACGACGCTGGGGCCGAACGTCTCCGCGTTGAGCACCTTGCAGTATTTCAGCTTGGCCAGGCCCGCCTTGAGCCGCCGGGCCATCTCGAGTGCATGCGCGGCGAGCATCTGGCAGCCGATCAAGCCCAACCCGTTGAGCGTCGCCATCACGGCGTACGGCCCGATCGCGGGGCGTGAGCACTCCAGCGTGAACATCGCCGGGTCGCGCTGCGCGTCGGCCTCGGCAAAATACGGCACGTCCGACTTCGCCCGGTAGAGATACTTCAGATCCTCGCGCCGGTTCACGATGAACGCGCTGGCGGGGTAATGCCCCCAGCCCAGCTTGTGGAAATCGAGCGTCACGGAGTCCGCGTAGTGCAGGTCCCGCGCATGGCGTTTGACCGCCTCGAGAACCGGCAGCGTCTCGGCGTCCAGGTCGAACGGATTGGCCGCCACGTCGTATTCGTTGAGCACCGTGAAGAACCAGCCCACCGCGGCGTCCACGTGCAGTTGCGGCACGGGCGCGTTGTGCGCGGCGGCCCTCGCGTCGATGATTTTTCGGATGGCCTCGACGTCGTCCACGCCGAAGGCATCCGTGCTGCCGAACGTGGCCATGACAAACGCCACGCGCCTGCCCTCGCCGTAGAGCGCATCGAGCGTCGATTCGAGCAGGTCCAGCCGCATGGCCAGCTTGTCGTCGGTGGGCACGGCGCGCAGGTTGTCGGTGCCCAGGCCGAGCCAGCCGGCCAGCGTGGCGTTCGAATAATGCGCCGCCTCGGAGACGATCCCCGAGATCTTGGCCTCGCCCAACCCCCGCTGCATCGCGCCGGGCAGCACGCGCTCGATCCCGATCCGCCCGCCGTACATGTTCGAGATGGTCCCGCCCATCGTGAACACGCCCCAGGGCGACTCCGTGTGGTAGAAAACGAGATTGGCCAGCGCCGTGATCGACTTCACCTCGAGCTCGTTGGACCGCTGGCTGTAGGTGTCCGTGCAGAGGTTGGGGTTTTTCAAAAGGCACGCCAGCGCGCCGATGAGCGACGCGTAGTTGCTCGGGCCCTTGACGTTCTCGACGTGCAGCTTCGACGACCAGCCGTCCGTGCCCCAAAAATAGGGAAAGATGGCGTCGCGGGCGTCCTTCAGGTTGCCGGGCAGGGTGTGGATTTCGGGATTGGCCTGGGCCGTTTCGTAATTCCGCGACATCAACCCGCCCGGCGGCAAACGCTGCTCCATCTCCACGGCGGCCAACAGCTCGTTGAAAATCGACCCGATCTGTCGCCGGTTGCACGTGAAGAACGTCTCGATCAGTTGATTCAATTTCGACTGGTCCATGATTTCCTCTCCACGTGTACCCGCAAATCCGTAGGGTGGGTCGAGCGCGGCGAGCCCCACCAAATCTACCACATCAAACCCAGCTCGATCATCCGCTCGACCAGCCGGCGCGCCACGGGACCGGCCATCTCCCCGCCGCCGCCGGAGTGCTCCAGAACGACGACCAGGACGAAGCGGGGCCGTTCGGCGGGTACGTAGCCGGCAAACCAGGCGTGATCCGCCTTGCCGCCGTCGGTCTGGGCCGTGCCCGTCTTGCCCGCCACGCCCACCACGTCCAAAAACACCGTCGCGTGCGCCGTGCCCAACGGCGACTCGACCGTCTGGCGGAGCCCCCGCCGCACGGCCTCCAGCGTCGCCGCGCTGAGCCCGAGAATCGCCCGCGGCGGCGCCGGCGCGACAAAAGCGCTCTTGTCCTCCGAATCCTCCACGTCAGCCGCGGCCGGCAAACCACCCGCGCGGGTCGGCGGGCCGAGTCGCTCGACCACGTGCGGCGCGACCAACTTGCCGCCGTTGGCCACGGCCGCCATCATGCGGGCGATCTGGAGCGGTGTCGCGGTTAGCTCGCCCTGGCCAATCGCCAACATCTGCGTGTCCACCGTCGCCCAAGAACGTTCCTTGCGCGCTGGGTCGTCCGGCGCGGGCAGCGTCCCGGCCGCTTCGCCGGGCAGGTCCACGCCCGTGGGCGATCCAAATCCGAACCGCTTCGCCCAATCGACCAGCGGCCCCGCGCCCAGCACGGCGGCGTGGTGGAAGAAATACACATTGCAGCTTTGCCCCAGCGCGTCGGCCAGCGTCACCCTCCCGTGCCCCCGGCCCGTGTCGCGGAAAATCTCGCACCTTAGCGCGTTGGGCGTCTTGTAGTAGCCCTGGCAATCGAACGGGGCCTCCGGATCGACGCGGCCGGATTCCAGCAGGGCCACGGCCGCGAGCGTCTTGAACACCGAGCCGGGCGGTATCGCCATCCGCCAGCAGCGGTCGAACAGCGGTTTGCCCGGATCGGCCAGCGCCCGGGCGGCCTCGTCCCGCTCCTCGGCGACGAACGCGCCGGGATCGAACCGCGGGGCGCTAGCCGCCACGAGGATCGCGCCGGTGTTCACGTCCATCACGACGATCGCGCCGCCGGCTTCCTCGGGCTCCAGACCGAGCATCTTGCGGCGCACCAGCGCCCGGTCCAGGAGCGTTTCGGCCTCGCGCTGCAGCCGGACATCGAGCGTGAGGATCAGATCACGGCCCACGCCGGGCGGGTGGATGCGATCCACGGCCAGGATGCGACCGCTGTGGTTGAGCCGTTCGCAGCGCTCGCCGCGGCGTCCGTGCAGGAGTCGTTCGTACTGGCGTTCGAGCCCCATCCGCCCGCATAAGTCGCTCTTCTCGTATCCATCGCCGCCCGGCCCGTCGAGTTCCTTCGCTTCGAGGGGCCCCAGGTGGCCCAGCACGTGGGCGGCCAGCGTGTTGCCGGGGTAGTCGCGCCGGGCGTGGCGGATGATCCGCGCGCCGGGGTAATAATCCGGATGATCCTCGATCCGGGCGACCACGTCGGGCGCGACGTCCTCGACAACCACGTGATAATCCAATTCCTCGCGGATCGTGTCGTCCTGCGCGCCCGGCGCGTCGCCGGGGCCAAGCAACTGGTCAATCCACGCGCGCAGGCCGCGACGCTGGCGCGGCGCCAGCGCGGTCCGCCGGCGGCGGTGGACGTCATCGGCGATCCGTTCGACCCGGGCTTGAATCGCCGCCGCGCGGCGGCTCCACTCGGTCCACGGCACGCCGCACAACTCGGCCAGCCGCCGGCCTAAATCCTGGCACTCGATCCGCACCCGCGTCTCTTCCGCGGCCACGCGCCGCGGATCCGCCCGCTCCCGCCGCGACATCCGCGACCGGGCCATCGAGCGGAGCCACCGGGCGTCCGGCGGCGATTCCAGATAGCGGTAGCGCAGGGCGATCGACTGGATGGGTTTGTCCTGGGCAAGCACCGTGCCGTCGCGGGCAAGGATTCGGCCCCGCACGCCCGGCAAGCTCTCCCGCTCGAGGATTGGCCGGGCGGCCTCGCGGCGATACGCCTCGCCGTGGACCACCTGCAACCGCACCGCCCGACCGAATACCACGCCCAACAAGACGATGAACAGCACAACACACCACCGCAGCCGCACCCGCAGATCCACTGCCCGGCCGGCGGGCCGCTCGTCGCGCCAAAGCCGATTCCAGTCAACGGGTTGGTTGGGCACGATCGGAAACCTGCATGGAACGTGGCCGGCGGACGGTCGGACCGCAACACTCCCCTCGCCCGCTTGCGGGAGAAGGGCCGGGGGTGAGGGGATCCCGCGGGGGTTCGCGGTTGTCTAACCCCACAATACCCCGTGCACCACCACAACTCCGCGTTTTGGCGTCTCCGCGCGAGAAGAACTGACTTTGGGTATCTCGCGCGGAGACGCCAAGACGCGGAGAGGAAGTTTTGACTTTCCCGACGCTGCCCAAAACAGGACTTCATTTCTCTCCCAAATGGGAAGGGGACCGTTCGCCGTCCGACCCGAGCAATGGCGAATTCAACAGCGGCCGGACGCGGTCCACCAACAACGATTGCAGACCGTGCTGCTCGTTGAATTTGTCGTTGATGGAGATGAACCGCACGGCCCGCGGCGCATAGGCCGTCCAGCACTCTGCGTCCGCCACGCGCTCGATGCGTCGCTTGAAGTCAAGCGTCTCGCCCACGTACAGATCGTGGCCGGAATTGAGCAGCACGTACACCCCCGGCCCTTCGTATTTCGACGTCAGGCACTTCTCCAGCGGTACGGCCGCCGGCAGACGCTTCTTGAGCCAATCGGCGAATCGCTCGCGGGCAAGCCGCCGCGATTGCCGTGCCCGCTTGCGGATCGACAGGGCCGCCCAACGGTATTCAAAAGGCGAAAAACCCGGGGCAAACTGCGCGGCCAGATCGTCGAACTCCGCCGCCGCGAGCGGGTTGCAGAGTATCTCGTCCAGCGTGTAGCCGTAGGTCACGCCGACCATCTGCATGGCAATCTCGCTGGCGAAGCTGTACGGGTCCATCTCCTCGAACGTGAGCCGCCGGCGCGTCTGCTCCATCCGCGGAAGCTTGCCGGCCTTGCGGATCCGCAGGAGCAAACGGTTCCACAGCTCCGCGTCGCCTCGCAGGTCCTTCTTGTGACACGCGGCCACGAACGCCGCGTTAAGCTCCGGATCGCACAGGACGTAGTCGGTGGAGCAGCCTATGCACGCGTCGCGGTACGCGTCCACGATGCCCCGCTGGGTCTGCTCGTCCAGGTGGGGCACGGGCCGGCCGTTGCGCATGCGGACGCGCCGCTTGCCGGCGGCCGTCTTGGGCGCGCTGCGGACGGGATCGGCCGGTCCATCCAGCGGCGCGCCCACCCGCGTTTGCGCGAGCCGTTCGTTGATCCGCTTGACGTAGTCCTTCGATAGCTCGAAGCCCAGCCAACGCCGGCCGAGCTTCTTGGCCACGGCCAGCGTCGTGCCGCTGCCGGCGAACGGGTCGAGCACCAGCTCCTGCGGTCGGCTCGATATGCGGATGATCCGCCCCAGCAATTGCTCCGGCATCTGGCAGCCGTGGAAGCCTTCTCGCTCCTTGAACGTGCCGGCCACGCGGGCGAAATACCACGTGTCGTGCATCGTGGCGAAGCCGCCGGCTGGCGCGTCCTGCGGGCGGAGGATCCACGTGTTGTCGGGCAAGCGGCACTTCGCGTTCGCCCGGCGATCGGCGTACACGAGCTGCCGCGCCGACGGCACGCGCACGGCCGGATTCTCCGCGTTGAACGTGTACTTGTCCGGATCCTTGACGAAGTGGAACAGATGCGTGTGCGACCGGCTGAACGCGCGGACGCAGTTGACGCCGAACGTGTAATACCAAATGACCCAACCGCGGCACGCGAAGCCAAGCGCGTCCTGGGCGATGAGCTTCAGCTCGGCGGCGTATTCGTCGCCGATGGCCAGCCAGAACGTCCCGTCGGGTTTGAGTGCCCGCTTGACGCCCGCCATCCACGCTTTCGACCAATCGAGGTACTCCTCGCGCGAGCGGCGGTCGTTGTAGAGGTCGTAGTCGTAGCCGATGTTGAACGGCGGATCGGCGAAAACAAGATCGACGCGGCCGGGTTCGATCTGGGCGAGCATGCGCGCGCAGTCGCCCTGGTGGACGCGGTTGGGTTCGAGTCGTTTCGAGGTGGCGCCCATCCTACACGTCCAGATTCCGCACTTCCAAGGCGTGCTTTTCGATGAATTCGCGGCGGGGTTCGACCTTGTCGCCCATCAGGATGCGGAACAGGTCGTCGGCCGCGGAGGCGTCGTCCATGGTGACTTGCAGCAGGGTGCGTTGGGCCGGATCGAGCGTCGTGGTGCGGAGCTCGTCGGCGTTCATTTCGCCCAGCCCCTTGAACCGCGTGACCTGGAGGCCTTTTTCGCCAGCGGCGCGCACCGCCGCCAAGAGGCCTCGCAGGTCGTCCAGGCCGGTGGTGATCTCGCTGCGGCGGAGCCGGTAGCGGGGTTCCTCGACGCCGGTCCGCTCCTGCGGGAGCAGGGCGTCGATCTCGAAGCCCATCGCGCGGAGATCCGCTAGCTGATTGTTGATCGAGCGGACCTCGTGCAGCTCGACGATGTGCAGGCGGCTCTCCGTCTTGCCGTTGCCGTCGCCGTCGCCCTCGCGCCGGCCGGAGATCCGAAGCTCTTTGCCGGCGGCTTCTTCCTGTCGGGCGACGAAAACGTCCAGTTCCTCGCGCGTCGTGAACCAATGCTCGTCGTGCCCGAGAAAAACGTGGTATATCGGAAGGCGTCCAGAGACCGGATCGCGGCGCGCGGCGTGGGCGCGGAGACTGATGCCGCGGCGTTCCAGGGCGACGAGCGATTCCTCCAGCGCGGCCAGCGCGCGGCAGAGCTGCTGCATGGCCTCGCCTTCGACGACGCGGCCGTCGTCCGGCTCGAACGCCGCGTCGCCCAGGCCCGCCTCGAGCAGTTGCTCCTTCATCTCCTCCTCGGTCTGCACGTAGTACGTTTCTTTCTTCCGGCGGACGCGGAACAGCGGCGGCTGGGCGACGTAGACGTAGCCGCCTTTGACCAGGTCGTACATTTGCCGGTAGAAAAAAGTCAGAAGCAGCGTGCGGATGTGGGATCCGTCGACGTCGGCGTCGGTCATGATGATAACCTTGCCGTAGCGCCGCTTCGAGAGGTCCATCTCCTGTCCGATGCCCGAGCCAATGGCCGAGATCATGCTGCGGACCTCTTCATTGGCCAGGACGCGGTCGTCGCGCGACTTGTAGGCGTTGATGATCTTGCCGCGCAAGGGAAGGATTGCCTGGAATTCGCGCATGCGGCCGCCTTCCGCGCTGCCGCCCGCCGAATCGCCCTCCACCAGGTACAACTCGCATTTTTCGACCTCGCGGCTGCTGCAATCGCGGAGTTTGCCGGGCAGGCCCCCGCCGGACAGGGCGCCCTTGCGCTCGCGAACGAGGGCTCTGGCTTTGCGGGCGCTTTCGCGGGCTTCGGCGGCCAGAAGACCCTTTTGAACAATCGCCCGGGCCGTCTTCGGGTTCTCCTCCAGGAATCTGGCCAAATGATCGCCCACCGCCGAGTTGACGATCCCCTCGACCTCGCTGTTACCCAGTTTCGTCTTGGCCTGGCTTCCAAATTGCGGTTCCGGCACGCGCAGCGCGATCACGGCCGTCAGACCCTCGCGGCAGTCGTCTCCCGTGGGAAGGACGTCCTTGTAGAACCCCGCCCGCTTGCCGTAGGCGTTGAGGGTGCGGGTGATGGCCGTTCGGAAACCGGACAGGTGGGTACCGCCTTCCGTCGTGCAGATGTTGTTCACGTAGGCATGCACGTTTTCCGTGAATTCCGTCGTGTACTGCAACGCGACTTCCACCCAGACCTTGTCGAACTCGCCGTTGATGTAGATGATGTCGTCGTGGACGGGTTCGCTTGCCCGATTGAGGTGCTGCACGAACTGAAGGATGCCGTGTTCGTACTGGAACGTCTCTCCTTCTCCTATGCGCTCGTCGAAGAAGTCGATGCGGACGCCTCGATTGAGGAAAGCCAGTTCCTGGAGCCGCTTGTGCAGCGTGGCGTAGCGAAACTTCGTGTCGGGGAAGATCAGCGGATCCGGCTTAAAGGTCGTCTTCGTGCCCACGCGGTCGCTGAGCCCGATTTTGCAGACTTCGCTCGTGGGCACGCCGCGCTCGTACTCTTGATGGTAGATCCTGCCGTTGCGGCACACTTCGACTTCGCACCACTCGGAGAGGAAGTTAACCACGGTCACCCCGACGCCGTGCAATCCACCCGACGTTTGGTAGACGCCCTTGGTGAATTTGCCGCCAAACTTCAGGACCGTCATCACGCCTTCCAGGGTCGATTTGCCCAGGTCGGGGTGAACCTCCACGGGAATGCCTCGCCCGTTGTCGTCGACCGTGATCGACCCGTCGTTGTTGATCCGGACGGCGATTTCCGTGGCGTAGCCGGCCATCGCTTCGTCGATCGAGTTGTCGACGACTTCATACACCAACTGGTGGAGACCGCCGGCCGCCGTGTCGAGAATATACATCGACGGCCGTTCGCGGACGTGCTCCAGGTCGCTGAGGTGCTCCATTTGTTCGGCCCCGTATTCGGCCGAGCCTTCGGCCATACGGTATTCGGGCAGGTCCGCTGTTTCGGGCTCGCGGGACGGATCGTCTACCATGGTTTTCTCTGTTTTCTACGGTTTCAATCGTCGATATTGCCGACGCGGAAATGCAGATCCTTGATCTTGTCGTGCGGCATCCGTTCGCGGAGGGTGCGCACCAGCGCCGGTTTCTGAAACGTCAGTTCCTGAACGAGCATCGAGTTGGCCACGGTGATTTCGAGCTTGCCCCGGCGGATCGCGCCAACGCGCGTGTGCGCCGCGGCCATTTCGCCGACCGCGTCCCGCCAGGCTTGCTCGAAGGCCTCGGCGCCGCGAATTCGGCCAAAGCCCTTTTGCGCCATCAACTCCGCCAGCACGTCGCCGATTGCCCGCGGACCTCCCTTCGTCCTGTCGCCCCCACGCGTCGTCTTTCTTCCCAATGGCTTCGCGCCCAGGGCGCATTTTCGGCGGGTCCGATCGCCATCCTTCGCCATCGTGGCGTCCTCCCGCGCCTACTGATTCCTCGATAGCGGCATGACCACGTACGAGTAGCCGTCCGCCGTGCGGCAGACGGCCGCGGTATCGGCGTCGACCAGCTCGAGCGTGAAGGTCGTGTCTGGTTCGAGCACCTTCAGGAATTCACTCACGAAGCGGGGATCGAGCTTGATGTGCAGTTCGGCGCCGTCGTAGGCGGTGGGCATCTCGACGTGTGATTCGCCCAACTCGGCCCCGTGAGCCGACAAAACGACCTTGCCATCGCCAAAACGGAACTCCACGCCGCGCCGCTCGTCGCTGGTGACGATCGCCGCTTGGCGGACCGCCGCGAAGAACGGCCCCACCGTAAGATCGATCTTCGTGATCTCGACCCCATCGGGAAACACGCCGCGCCAATTGGGAAAACGCCCTTCCACCAATCTCGAAAGAATCGTTGTCTTCTGGCTCCTCACGACGATTTCATTCGCCCGCGCCGTTACTTGAATTGCCTCATCGTTGTCGGCTAGCGCTCGTTCCATCAGGTGCATCGCCCGGGTCGGCACGATGGTGTTTCCCTCGGCCGCCCCGCCGGACCCGACAATCTTGGCCGGGCCAACCTGTTTGGCCAGCCGGCGCCCATCCGTCCCCACGCCCAACACCTCTTCTCCCCCCAGCTCCAACAAAACGCCGCCCAAGGCGTACCGGCTGCTCTCGTTATCCGTGGCGAAGGTCGTGCGCCGGATCAACTCGCGGAAGAATCTCGCGGGTAGCTCGTGGTACGACTGTTCGTCGAACTCGCCCACCCCGGGGAATTCGGCCGGGTCTTCGCTGGGCAACTGGAACTGGCTCGTCCCGGTTTCCACGCGAATCCGCGAAGCGTCGCTTTCGATCGAAATCTTCTCGTCCGAGGATTCGCGGAGGATGGCGCCCACCCGATCGACCGGCAACACGACGCTTCCCGGAGCGCCGACGTCGATGCCCGCCACGTCGATCCGGATACCCACCTCCTGGTCGGTTGCCGTGAGGGTAACGGCGTCCGCAGTCGCGTCCAGTTTGATGTTTCGCAGGATAGGCTTGGGACTTCGCGCCGGCACAACGCTGGCCGCCGTCTGAAACGCGCGCCAAAGACGCTCCCGATCACAACGGATCTTCATAATACTGTCCTTCTTTCTGGGTTTCCCAATCCTGGGACGTATGCTGGTCCAGCCCGGAAAACATCCCTTCTATATTTCTCTTATAAGAGTAGTAGTAATAGATCGGCTTTCGCGGTCGGTTTCGGGAAAGGCAGGTCGCTTAACGCTCGTTAGGGTAATTGGTTGCGAAGTGGCTCGGCGGAAAAAACGGCGTGGATATCCTGTTGGAAACCCGTCGGGCGATTGGTGGTTCGGCGTTCGTCCACGGCCGAGATTCGGACAAATCCGCTTCACCGTCGATAACCTACCTGCTTATTCCTACTCATTGACGTGCAACCGTCGCGTTTTGCACACACCCTGCCGCGAAATCATCCCACCCACTTGCTCTCATTCAGAATGAACCAACATCGATGTTCGCTTGGCGTCGTTGCGTTAGGAGGCGTGGAGTTTGCATCGCAGGTGGACAACCGCCTGTTGAACGGACGGCTCGGTTTGCAGCAGCGTCTCGGTCTTTCGGCACCCGTGCAATACCGTGGTATGGTCGCGCCCGCCGAAATAATCACCGATTCGTTCGAGGTTCTCATTGGTCAGTTGTCTGGCCAAATACATGGCCACCCCCCGCGCGGTGACCACCTCGCGGCGCCGCGTCCGGCTTCGCAGTTGCGTGACAGTTAGGCCGAAGCACCGGGCGGTTACGGCGGCGATTTCCCGTAGATCGACCTGCGATTGTTGTTGTTTCCGGGCTAGAAATCGTCGCACCGCGTCGACGTCGATCGTTCGGCCCGTCGCGCGACTGTCCGCCGCGAGCGTGCCCACGGCCCCCATCAGCAGCCGGACCGACGTTTTCAACGCGGCGGCCAAAAGCTCTACCGCGGGTTCCGGCAGGACGACGTCGCGTTGCCGGGCCAACTCGCGCAGGATTGCCTGGCGCGTCGCGCGTTCCGGCGACGCCAGCCCCACGCTCAAACCCGCCGCCAACCGGCTTTGCAGGGCTGGGGCAATTTGCGGCCATTGACCAGGCGGCAGACCCGCCGTGGCAATCACGCGACGCCCCGCCGCCAACGCCGCGTCCACTGCCTGGATCAACTCGCGTTGCGCCGCCGGTCGATCCGCCAAAAGCGTTACGTCTTCAACCACCAGCAGCCGTGCCCGGCCGTGGCGCCGGCGGAATTCCTCGACCGACTGCGTCTCGATGGCGTCGGCATACTCCCGCGCGAAGTCCGCCGCCGCAACGCACACGACGCTCGCCGCGGGCAGACGAGCCCGATAGGCCGCCGCCAAGCCCCGAACCAGGTGCGACTTGCCCGTGCCCGTCGCGCCAAAAAACACCAACGGGTTGTACTTCCGCGAGGGCCGATCCGTCGCGGCATCGTCGAGCACCGCCTGAACAGCCACCGGGACCAGGTCATTCTCCGGTCCCACGAAGAACGGGTTGTCCACCGGGTTGGCCCGACGCGAATTGCCGGTACCATATGCCCCGTCGGGGGCATCTCGCGGTAGCCGAATGCAGACGACGTTTTCGTCCACGAGGGTCCGTCCAGCCTGGCTCGGCATTAGTTGGAGAGTGCAACACAACGCGAACCGTGATTGTAGCAGGTTTGGGGCCGCACGACGAGTGGAGTCGCGGAAATTTCCGGTGGTTTCTCGCGTTCTTAAGTTGTTCTGGCAAAACGAATTACCGAGGCGCCAAACATCGGCGCGCCGCCGTCGGGTCGCGGTGGGCGCGGCGGCCACGCTTGTGCGGCTATGCGGCGCCGTTGCCCCAAAAGACATGCCCGCGACAAACCGCGGACAGGACGCCCATCGCGGACGCGCTCGGAGGAGGAAGCAAACCCCATTACGGGCAGGCCCAACTGACCCGCGGGAACCGCGCCGTTACTTGGCGGCGTCGACCAGGGCAAGAATGGCGTCGCGGATCCGCGGCGCAAGGGTGGGCCAGAGCTCGATCACGCGGACGAGGTCCAGATCGATGCCGTTGAGATCCACGTCGGGTGGAGCCGCGAGCGGGCGAGCCGCGGGACGGATGTCGAATAGCTCGGCCTTCTTCTTGCGGGAGGTCAGTCGCGTAAACCACCGGCCGCGGCTCTGGTCGGGCTTGCCCACCCGGAGCACCGCGTCGTCGCGCAGGGCGTCGGCCAGCACCGCGCTGGCCCGGGGCATGGCCAAATTCACGTTCGTTTTTGAAGCCGTCGGGCGATTGTCGGCGGGGCGAGGGGCGGGAGGACTGGGCTTGGCATCTTCCGCCGGAACGTCGGTGTCGACCAAATCGAGTTCCGCCAAGGAAACTTGCCGGCCGGCGGGACTAACGAGCTTGATCGTCGTGGGCCGTCCGCCCCGATCGTGGCGAAGAACGACCTCGGCATGCTCGTTGTGGAGCAACTCATCCGGCTTCGTGCCCGCTCGCCGGGCAAGCGAACTGACGGTGGTGCAGCCGTCGGCGGTGACCACGCGCCACGAGCCAGGTTTGCCCGAAGCGGGACGCTTGGACGCGGACGCCGCGGCGCGCGCCGACGGCTGCCGGAAGAGCCGCTCCAAATCCAGCTTCTTCGGGAAAACCGCCATGAGGTGTTTCCTGACGGGCAGTGGGGGCGCACGCGCGACCGGCCGCGCCGGGTGCGTTGGTGGGGACCTTCCTCGCGGCGAGGCCGAACGACCCAGGCGGCTTGGCCGGGTTGCCGGGCGTTAGGCCGCTTCGGACGGCGCCTTGACCTCGGACCACGAGCGCTTGTATTGCAGGGCCTCGAGCAGCTCGTTGAGCGTCAAGGTCTTGTTCTCAAGCTCCAACGGGATTTCCATGCCCGGGTCGCAGACCAGATCCACGGTCCCGTCGTCGCTCACCAGGTCGTCGAACTGGCGCAGCAGACCGTCCTGGACCGCCTGACGGACCAGGTGTCCCCGGGTGGCCGAGACCTCATCCGCCCGATCACCCAGGCTATCGGCCGCCCGCTTGGCCAGCGCGGGGAGATACTCGCTGGGGATCTCGATCATCTTCGGAATGTACACCTTGACTTGCATCGTCTGGCTCCCAAAAGTGAATCTCACAGCCCTGTCCCTGCCCAGCCGCAAGATAATCCTCGCGCCGGGAGGCACGCGCGTGCACGTTTTCGTATCGGCAGTCAAGCTATGACGGTTGCACCGTTTTTCCCAGGTTTTCGGCCTATGGCCCGTCTCGCGAGGGGAAAGGCCGTCCGGCAGGGGGTGTCCGGCTTGTCTCCCGGGCGATTGGCCGGTAGGTTGGGAACCGCGTTGGGTGACGCCAATCAACCCAACATTCAGGTGTCATCCCGAGCGAAGCGAAGGATCTCGCGTGCGTTCCAACGAGATCCTTCGCTTCGCTCGGGATGACACGCGCGAGCATACCACCAGAAAGTTGTGTGACATGACGTACCCAACACCCACCATGGGCATATACCGCCTGCTCGTTCTGATCTTGGCCTCGCTCCCGCTGGGCGGCTGCTGGTCGGCGTCCGAGTCGGAGGTGGTCGTCTACACGGCGCTCGATTCCGAGTTCTCCCAGCCGATTTTCGACGACTACCAGACCGAAACCGGCGCGATCGTTCGGCCGAAGTTCGACACGGAATCGACCAAAACGGTCGGCCTGACCGAGGCGATTCTGGCCGAGCGGGACCGGCCGCGGTGCGATCTGTTCTGGAACAACGAAATTCTCAACACGCTGCGGCTCGCCCGGCAGGGCCTCCTGGACGCCTATCACCCCCCCATTGCCGAGCAATACCCCGCCGAATTCCGCTCCCCCACGGGCCTGTGGCACGGGTTTGCCGCCCGGGCAAGGGTGTTGGTAATCAATACCGATCTGGTGCCCCAGGCCAACCGGCCCGGCTCGATCCTCGACCTGGCCGATCCGAAGTGGCGCGGCCGGGCGGCCATCGCCAAACCGCTTTTCGGCACCACCGCCAGCCATGCCGCCTGCCTGTTCGCCGCCTGGGGCGACGATCGGGCGAAAGACTTCTTCCGCCAGCTCAAGCAAAACAACGTGCGGATTCTCTCGGGCAACAAACAGGTGGCCCTGGCCGTGGCGGCCGGGCAAGTGGCCTTCGGCCTGACCGACACGGACGACGCCATCATCGAGCAAGGCAAGGGCATGCCCGTGGCGATCGTGTATCCCGATCAAGCCGAGGGCCAGCTTGGCACGCTGTTCATCCCGAACACGCTGGCGATCGTCCGCGGCGGTCCGAATCCCGAGGCCGCGCGGCGGCTGGTGGACTACTTGTTGAGTCCCGAGGTCGAGGCTCGCCTGGCCGCGGGCCCCAGCGCCCAGATCCCGCTCAATCCCGCGGTTCCGCCCGATCCACGGACGCAAACGCCCCGCACGGTCCGCCCGATGCAGGTCGATTTCGAGTCCGCCGCCGAGAAATGGGACACGGCCGCCGCGTTTCTCCGCGACGAGTTCACGGGCGGGTGATGGGTTCGATCACGACGGCGGTTCCGTAACAGAGCACTTCGGTGGCGGAGCCCTTGCTCACCACTTCGGAGGCGTCGTAGCGAAGACCCACAATCGCATTGGCGCCCATCTCGCGGGCGTGTTGGACGAGAAGGTCATAGGCTTGCGACCGCGCCTGTTCACACATCTCGGTGTAGGCGCCGATTCTCCCGCCCAGGATGTTCTTCAGCCCGCCAACAATGCCTTGGGCGATGGTGGGCGCCCGCACGATAATCCCTCGGGCGACCCCTTTGTATTCCGTAATGCGATATCCCTCGAAATTGAAGGTGGTTGTGACGGCGACGTTCATGACGCGGTTTCCTTGCGCATCGACCTGTTTGCGGGACAACGGCAACGGGGAGGAACCCTTTCGGCCACGGATGTGAGGGCACCCCGCCCGGGAGTGTAACAGGTCCTAACCCGATGGACAACGAACGTACCCGCACCTCGGCAAACCTTTTTCTGCTCTTGTCCCGCCGGGTCGCCTTGGGCTAGACTACGGTGCCTCGGAGTCCCTTCCCGCCGTGGCGGGGGGTGGGGGGCTGGGGTTGGTCAGGGAATGACTCTTCTCGCGGAAAGGATTCCGATCCCATGCAAGCGACTCTCGCTGAACTGGCCGCGCTGGTCGAAGGGCGGCTCGTGGGCGACGGCGACCTCGTGATCTACGGGGCCGCGCCCTTGTGCAACGCCGTGCCCGGACAAATCACGCTGATGGACGACTGCGCCAATCGGCATTACAGCGTGTCGGCCAGCCGGGCGTCGGCCGTGGTGGCCTCGCGCGAGACCGTGCCGGACGGAGTGCCCACCATCCAGGTGGACGACGTCCACTGCGCGTTCGCCACGATCCTCAAGCACTTCAACCCGCCGCGTCAGCGGGCCCGCTCGGGCGTGAGCCCCTTGGCCTCGATCAGCCCCACCGCCAAGCTCGAGGCCAACGTCGAGATCCATCCGTACGCCACCATCGGCGACGACGTGTACATCGGCGCCGGCTCGACGATTCACGCGGGCGTGCACGTCATGGCCGGCGCGAAGATCGGCCGCGACGTGACCATCTTCCCCAACGCCGTGCTCTACGAAGACACGATCGTCGGCGCGCGGTGCATCATCCACGCCGGCGCCGTGCTGGGGGCCTACGGATTCGGCTACTGCCAGGTCGAGGGACGGCACGTGCTTTCCGCCCAGTTGGGCAACGTCATCCTCGGCGCCGATGTCGAGGTGGGCGCCGGCTCGACGATCGACCGCGGCACCTACGGGCCCACCATGGTCGGCGAAGGCACCAAAATCGACGACCTCGTGATGATCGCCCACAACTGCCGCATCGGACGCCACAACATGCTCTGCTCGCAGGTAGGCGTTGCCGGCAGCACAAGCACGGGCGATTACGTCGTGATGGCGGGCCAGGTCGGCGTCCGCGACCACGTCCACATTGGCACGGGCGCCGTCTTGGGCGCGATGGCCGGCATCACCAACGACGTGGCCGAAGGACAGCGGATGATCGGCATTCCCGCTACGCCCGAACGAGAACAAAAAGTCAAACAAGCCGCGTTCGCCAAGCTGCCCGAGATGCGCCGCGAGCTCCGCCAGCTTCAACGCCTGGTCGAGCGGCTCGTCCGGCAGCAGGACGCGGACGCACCCAACGAAACCCCGGATCAGAAGGCCGCGTAACGTGTCCAACATTCCCCGCAACACGACGCCCCTGGACGCCGGCCGCGCGGGGCCGCCGCGGCGCGTGGGCCTCCTGGCCGGGTGGGGACGCTATCCGCGGATCGTCGCCGAAAGCCTCCGTCGGCAAGGCGCCGAGGTGTACGCCCTGGGCGTGAGCGGACACGCCGAGCCGGGGCTCGACGCGGTTTGCGATCATTTCGAGTGGGTCGGCCTGTGCAAGCTGGGTCGCGCGATCCGCTACTTCCAGCGGCACGGCGTGACCGAGGCCACGATGGCCGGCAAGATCCACAAGACGGCCCTGTATCAACCGTGGCGGTGGATCAAGCACCTGCCCGACCTGACCGCCATCCGCGCGTTCGTGCCCCATTTCGTCACGCGCCGCAAGGACTGCCGCGACGATTCGCTCTTGGGCGCGCTGGTGGAATTGTTCGCCGCGCACGGCATCCATTTTGGACCCGCGACGGACTACGCCCCGGAGCTTCTGGTCGGCGAGGGCCTGCTCACGCGGCTGAGCCCCTCGGCCGCGCAGTGGCGCGACGTCGAATTCGGCTGGGACGTGGCCAAGCGGATGGGCGATCTGGACATCGGCCAAAGCGTCGTCGTCAAAGATCAAGCGGTGATCGCCGTCGAAGCGGTCGAGGGCACGGACCAGTGCATCCAGCGGGCGGGCGCGCTGTGCCGCGGCGGAGGGTTCACCGTGATCAAAGTGGCCAAACCCCGTCAGGACATGCGGTTCGACGTGCCCACGGTGGGCATGCGCACGCTGCAAACCATGATTGCCGCGGGCGGACGCGTGCTGGCCGTCGAGGCCGAGCGAACCATCGTGCTCGAGCAGCCCGACGCGGTCGATTTCGCGAACCGGCATCGCCTGGTGCTCGTATCGTTAATATGCCCCCCCGTGGGCGAAATCCGTGGAGAGTATCTCCGGTCGGCCGGGTGAAACCCGCTTGATCCCGGCGGCCGTTTCTCGTCAGCCTCAAGACCCAAAACCGAGGAGGTGACGCTTCATGCCGAAGGCCCCCCAACGCTGGCGCCGATCGAGGGAAAGGTAGAAGAAGAAGTTAGGGCGTGCCGGCCTCCCGCGGTCGGGCGCGTCCTTCCCGCAAAAACTCCTCCCACCATCTAATCTCGAATCCCGCCAACGACTCGCAACGGCGCCAGCCGGGGGCCCTTCTTTTCGGTAGGATTTTCTTGTTCTCGGTGGCACGCTTTGCGGGCGCCGTACGTGACTCTGAACCCCGTTGCTATCCGCGCCAACGGTGCCGAGATGAACTCGTGTTGCTGCCCCGGTCAGACGCGAGCGGTTCTGTCGGGCCGATCTAACCGTGGGGACACGAAATGGGGGACCTGAATGAAGTGTGCGAGGATTCCGAAGAGTCGGAGCGACCAACGGCGACCATCGACGACATGGGTAGAGATAAATGACAGATGTGGATTCCGACGTTCTGGAGACGCTGAAGAGGAATGGTTCGTTCTTCGTGAGCGTGTATCCGCAGTGCCCGCACGGAGTGGATACCCGAAAGCGATTGCCACCGCACCGTTTGGTGATCGAGCCCTTGATCGCGCAAACGCATGAGATGCGGATATACGGCTGGGACAACACGAGTGTGCTGTGCGATGAGGTGCTGAGCCTTGGTAAGCGTAAGCGGGGGCATATCGAGGCGGACCTCTCCCGTGAAGTCGTCAAAGGGCACGAGAGATTCTGGAACACCGGCACTTGGGAAAGAGGCGCGATTGTATTGGCGACCGCCGTGACGGAGGAGGACATCGGCAGCCTTTTCTATTGGTGTTCGGGGCCGCACGTGTGGTCGTCACTTCATCAAATGAGAAAAGGTACGCCGATGTCGGCGATTCGGTATGCCCAGGCTGTTGCTGCCGCCGGTTCGACCGCCTTCTGCTTCTCGGCATCCAATGGAATTGAGTGGATGGACGTGTTTGCCGACGACATCGCACTAGGTCACCTGTTTGCGATTGCACAAGAAAGGTGTCGCCCATTTAAGCGGTATGTCGAGCACAATCCAGGCAGGGACGAAATAATCGTCGACCGCTCGCCATACACCGACATGCTTTGAAGAATGGGTCGAGGTCGCGCCGGTTTTCGGTGGGCTGAACCAACCAATTGAGGTCCATGGAACCGCTACGTTCCCTTCAACTGCCGAACGACGCGGACGATCCGCGCGAGGGCTTCGTCCACGTCGGCTTCGGTGGTTGTTGTGCCCAGGCTGAATCGCAAGGAGCTGGCGGCCAACTCGCGGGGCACGCCCATGGCCAGGAGCGTCGGCGACAGTTCGCTCGATCCGCTCCCGCAGGCCGAGCCCACGGAACACGCGACGCCGGCCACGTCCAGCGCGGTGAAGAGGATCGGGGCGTCGATGCCCGGCACGGCCACGCTCGACGTTTGCGGCAAGCGCGCTGCGTCCTGCCCGTGAATCCGCGCCTCGCTCAGCACTGCCAAGAGCCCCTGCTCGAATCGATCGCGAAGGTGGCTCATCCGCGCGGTCGCCGCGTCGAGATTCGCCTGCGCGAGCCGTAGCGCCGCGAACGTGCCCACGGCCAGGACCACCGACTCCGTGCCGCCGCGCAAGCCATCCTGTTGATGTCCACCGACGATCGCCGGCTCGATGCGCAGTCCGTGGCGGATCACAAGAGCCCCGGCGCCCGCCGGCCCGTGGAACTTGTGCGCGCCCACGCTCATGGTCGCGGCGCCGAGCCGGCGGAAGTGGACCGGGTATTTGCCGACCGCTTGCACGGCGTCCACCAACAGCGGCACGCCGGCGGCGCTGCACGCGGCGGCCAGTTCCTCGATCGGCTGGATCACGCCCGTCTCGTGATTGGCCAACAGCACGCAGACCAGCCGCGTGTCGTGGCGCAGCAACTTGCCAAGTCGCTCGGCCCGAACAACGCCGTTGCGCCCCGCGCCGAGCAAATCCACCTGCCAGCCTTCATCGAGCAGGCGTTCGGCTGGGCGGATAACGGAGGAATGTTCGATGCCGGAGAGGAGGACGTGTCCCGGCCGCTGGGTCGCGCGGGCGATGCCGAAGATGGCCAGGTTGTTGGCCTCGGTGCCCCCGCTGGTGAGCACGAGTCGGTCGGGCCGGGCCGCGTCGAGGTCGGCCCCCAGGAGTTCGGCGATGCCACGGCGCGCCTCCTCCAGCGCTCGGCGGGCTTCGCGGCCGGGTTGATGTCCTGAGGCCGGATTGCCCGGCCAACGCCGCGCCGCCTCGGCCATGGCCTGGGCCACTTCAGGGTCAAGCGGCGTCGTGGCGTTGTGGTCGAGGTAGATGGAGTCCATCAGGAAATTGTTGACGCCGGACCGACGGGAAGCAACGGGGTGAACGTGTGCCGACAGCGGGCGATCGGAGTCCCCTCTCCCAACGGGAGAGGGGAGGGATGATGCGAGTCGATCACTCCGGCGCGCCGGCGCGGACCCGGTTGCACAGGTCGCACAGCTCGGCCACGGCTTGGCGGATCCGCTCTTCCGGCTCGGCGTTGCGCAGCGACTCTTCCAGGGCGGCGGCCGACGGGCCAATGGGGACGAAGCCGTAGCTGCCGGCGGCGCCCTTGAGCTGGTGCGCGGCCCGGCGGAGTTCTTCCCAGTCCTTCGCGCCGAGCAAGTTTTGGATGTTGGCCACGCGGTCGGGCATCTCGTCGACGAACATCTCGACCAGCTCGCCCAGATCCGGGTCGGTGGCGAGATCGGAGTAGAGCACTTCGGGCGTCATCGAGTTCTGGCTCATCGTTGACCTTCATCCTTCGGCGCGAGCCGCCGTGCATGGGGATATGCCCCTTGGGGGAATACCCGTTGGCGGGCTTCCCGGCGAGGGGCGGTATTGTCGTCGGCCGTAAAGGCCCCGTTTTTTGCCCAGCCGGCCGCGAAAGCCGGCCGACGCGCAACTATATGTCACAAAAAGGGATATTGGCGGGAATTGCGCGCTCTTCGCGATCATGGCCGGCAAAAACGGAATTAACGATACAGCCAGATTCGGGTTCTGCGAACTCTGGCGAGCGAGGGCGGTCTGGCTAAAAGGCACATGGTATGGACGACGATAGCAGACCCTAGGGTCCACGTAGGAATTCCCAGTCACACGGCTTTCGTGTGTCCCCTTTGGTTCTTCTAAAGGAGTACCTCCCATGAACCGTCGTTTCCTTCTGCCGGTGATGGCTGCCCTGGCGGTGGTCGTTGTCCTCGGCGCGTCGACCGCGGACGCCGGCCTGTTCCGCAATCGCTGCTGTGCGCCCGCCTGCTGCGAGCCCGCTTGTTGCGAGCCTGCCTGCTGCGAGCCCGCCTGCTGCGAGCCGTGCTGCGATCCTTGCTGCTGCGCGCCGCGATGCGGCCTGCTTCGCGGTCTGTTCGCGAAGCTCCGCTGCTGCGAGCCGTGCTGCTGCGAGCCTTGCTGCTGCGAGCCTGCCTGCTGCGAAGCGCCCAAGGCTTGCGAGCCTGCTTGCGAAGCCCCGAAGGCCTGCGAGCCGGCGGCCTGCGAGCCCGCTTGCTGCGAGCCGTGCTGCGATCCTTGCTGCTGCCCGCCGCGTTGCGGTCTGCTGCGTGGCCTGTTGGCCAAGCTCCGTTGCTGCCGCCCGGTCTGCTGCGATCCTTGCTGCTGCGAGCCGGCTTGCTGCGAGCCCGCCTGCGCCGCGTGCAAATAACGCGGGACACACTCCCCAAACGAGAACACGGCCCAACGCCGTTTCCTTTGCGAAGAGCAAGCGGTCCCCCGAGCAACCAGCGGGTGGACCGCTTGATCGTTTCTTGGCCCTCGCCGTCCGGCCGTTCTCGTCGGTGAAACGCGCCGACGGGGCGCAAGGCCGGCTTGCGTGGCGCCGTTCCCAAGGGAGATAATACATTGTTGTTATGAGCGCGTCTCGCGAAATCGTGGCGGGTGCCATGGCCACGCTCGCGTGGCCATGCATGGCGTTTCTCGGGAAAACATGTCCACGGCAAGCGTGGGCATGGCACCCAAGGCACTACGCTTATCCGTGATGGGCTCTAAAGGTTCCGCCGCGGCCCTTCGAAACGGCTGACGTCTTACGTTCTTCCCAGGAGCATCCCACCGTGATCCACGCCCTTGTGTTGCCCTTCGTCTTGGTCGCGGCTTCGTCCGCCGCCGATCCCGCCGCGCCAGACAAATTCGTTGTGCTCTCCGAATTCCAGGTGTGGGCCGATCCGGTCGGGCCGGAGGTGTACCAGGAGTTCAACAAGCTCTATCTGACCAAGGGGCGCTGCCACTCGTTCATGCTTTATCCGCGCTACGAGATGTTCGTTTGGGACGCGGCGCGCATGAAGTGCTGGGTGGACGAGGCGGTGGCGCTGGGGGCCTTCAACGTCTTCTGCCTGGGCGACGACACCCGCACGGCCCAAGGGCGGCTCTTCACGCCGACGGGGCTCAACCCCGAGCTGGCTGGGACGTACTTCGAGATTGTCGAGTACGCGCACCGGCGAGGGCTGATGGTTTCCGTCGAGCCGGTGGGCCTGCCCAAACCCCGCGACAAGGAGCATTTCGCCGCGTGGCTGGCGACATGGATCGGCCCGAGCGTGCCCAAGACCCGCCGGGCGGATATCATCAAGCTGAGCATCGAGTGGTTCGGCGCGTTCGGGAACAATCCCGACATCGCCGCCGAACTCGAGGCCTTCTTCGAGGCGAGCCGCGAGGTCAATCCCCAAGTGCTCGTCTACGTCGATTCCATCGGCGGCAAGTGGCGCCAGCCGCAGCCGCTGCACCGCTGGCTTCTAAGCCAATACCCCGGCACGATCGTCAGCCACTACCTGAACGTGGATCAGGTCGAGGCGTTCCGCGAGATAGGCGCGCGGAACATGATGGTGCAAATCAACCCGTGCGAAGCCGTGCTGGGCGGACCGGCGCACCTGTTCCTCTATTTCCACGAGACGGTGACGTTTTTGCGGAAGGCCATGCGCCAGCGGGTGCGCTACGTGTCGTTGGCCGGCGTGAACTACGCCTACAGCCGCCGCGATTTCGATCTGTTCCTCGAGGTGATCCGTCCCCACCTAGCCCTGGTCCCGGACGTCGATTCCCTGCGAAAAACCCTCGTGGCCGACGAGATCCGCGACCCGGCGACCAAGGAAGAAGTCCGCGCCGAGCTGCTCGACGCGCGGCGGAAGTGAGGCTACTCCTCGTCCGCGCTCAGCCGCACCGGAACTTTCATCTCGCGGCCGCCGCGGATGATGGTAAGCACGACCTCGTCGCCGGGCTGCTTGCTCTCCACTTGCGTGAGAAGCTCGTCGGCGTCCGCGATTTTCTGGCCGTCGATGGCGACGATCAAGTCGGCCGCCGAGCGGTCGAGCGTCTGATACTCGTACACGATCGGACCCTGCTGCTTGCGGCGTCGGACGACCTGTGGGCCGCGCAGGCCGGCTTGCTCCGCCGGGCCGCCGGGCTCGAGATCCTTGACCAAAAGCCCCTGCCGCATCTGGTACACGGTCAGGATCCCGATATCCGCCCGGACCACGCGGCCGTGCTCGATCAGTTGCGGCATCACGCGACCGATCGTGTTCACGGGGATGGCGAAGCCCACGCCGGCCGACTCGCCGGTGCGGCTGGCGATCGCCGTGTTCATGCCGATCATTCGCCCTCGGCTGTCCAAGAGCGGCCCGCCCGAATTGCCCGGATTGATCGCCGCGTCGATCTGAATGAGCGACTTGATTTTACGATCGCCGCGGCGCGCGGGAATCGACCGGTTCAAGCTCGAGATGATGCCCGTGGTCAGCGTCCGTTCAAACCCGAACGGATTGCCGATCGCGAACACCCGCTGGCCCACGCGCAGGCCCGTTGAGTTGCCAAACGTCACCGGAAAGAGCGATTCGGCCGGGGCGTCGATCTGGATAACGGCCACGTCGGTCGGCGGGTCGATGCCCACCAGCTTGGCTTCGTGCGTCTTGCCGTCGAAGAGCGTGACCTGCACGTCGCGCGCGCCGTCGATCACGTGGAAGTTGGTCAGGATGCGTCCCTTGCGGTCGATGACGATCCCGCTGCCTTCGCCCCGGCCTTCGGGCATATCGAACAGGAACATCCGGCCTTCGTGGATGGTCCGGGTGGTGATGTTGACCACGCTGCGGTTGACGTTTTCGTAGACGGCCACGTTCACCCGCTCCTCGGGCGTGAGCAGGTCCTCGCCAAGCGGCTGAGCCGTGGCCGCCGCGCGGCTGGGCGCCGCCGGGACCGCCACGTCCTGGGCCACGGCCGCCGGAAGCGTCTGGATCGGCCCTCTCCACGTCGCCGTGACGGCGGCGCCGAGCATCACCGACACAAAGCAAAGGATCAGAGTCTTTTTCATGTTGGACTTTCCCCAGAACGATGGACACACATGCCAACTGCCCGGGAGAGCGCATGGCCCCTCGACCTGGGCAAATGGGCCGGCTGGCAGTACATTATCATCCTACGCAAATCCGTTCGGCATCGTTCGCCGCGGACCCCCCGGCAGCCAACCCCCAGAATTGTACCATGGCTTCGCGCCTCTCCGAACACGGGCTGTTTCTGCGGGAATTCTGGCGGAATTTCCACACAACGGGGGCCGTGTTGCCCAGCGGGCGGCGGCTCGCGGCGGCTCTGGCCCGGTACGTGGGCAAGGGGGATTTACCCCAGCGGATCCTCGAGGTCGGGCCTGGCACGGGGGCGATCACCCGGCACATCGTCCGGGCGATGGGACCCGAGGACCAGATCGACCTGGTCGAACTTAACCCTAGTTTTGCCAACCGGTTGCGAGACGATTTCGCCCATGAGCCGGAGCTGGCGGCCGTGGCGCCCCGGGTCCGCGTGCTGCAGACGGCCATCGAGTCGCTACCCCAGCATGACCGCTACAACGTGATTGTTTCCGGGTTGCCGTTGAACAATTTCTCCGTTGCCGTGGTCGAGACGATCTTGCAGGCGTTCAGAGAATTGCTTACGCCGGGGGGTACGTTGTCGTTCTTCGAGTACATGGCCGTCCGACGGTTGCGGATGCTGGCTGGCAGCCGCGCCGAAAGGGACCGCGCCCGGGGGATCCAACGGGTGCTGGGCGGCCTGTTGACGAACCACGAGATTCGTCGGGACGCCATTTGGCTCAACGTCCCCCCCGCTTGGGCCCATCATGCCCGATTCGACCTTGGTTGCCCAGCCCGCGGCGGTCAGGTATAATTGCGTAAGTGGTTTTTGTCAGGCGACTTGCGCGCGTTGGCTCGCGGAACGAATGAGGCGTCCTATGGTCCGACTTGGGCTGGCCTTTGCGTTGGTGTTGGCCGCGTTGGTAGGGCAGGCTGTGCCTGACGGGACCCCGCCGAAGGAAGTGACTCCGGACGAGGAGTACGAGCTGCAGCGTGCGCTGGTGGATGCCCTGGACCAGGTCGAACGGAACTACGTCAAGCCAATCAGCCGGCGCGAACTGGTCGAGGCGGCGATTGAAGGCGTCCTGCGGAAGCTCGATCCGTACTCGACCTACATCAGCCCCGACGAGTTGGATCTGTTCCGCGCCAGCGTCGAGAGCGAGTTCGGCGGCATTGGGATCCAGATCACCCTGGACGACGGGCGGCTGACCGTGCTGAGCCCCCTGGTGGACACGCCCGCCTACGAGGCCGGGATTCTTGCCGGTGACGTGATTCTCAAGATCGACGGGGAATCGACGGATGACCTCGATATGGACGAGGCCATTCGCAAGCTCAAGGGCGAGATCGGCTCGAAGGTTACGCTCACGGTGCTTCATCCCGGCCAGAGCGAGCCCAAGGACATTGCGATCAAGCGCCGGCGGATCCACGTCGAGACGGTGCTGGGCGACCGGCGCAAGGCCGATAACTCCTGGGAGTTCATGCTCGATCCGGACAAGCGGATTGGCTACGTCCGCGTGACCGCCTTCAGCCGCCAAACGGCCAGCGAACTGCGCAAAGCCCTGGAATCGCTTACCAAACAGAAAATGGCCGGACTGGTTCTCGACCTGCGGTTCAATCCCGGCGGGCTCTTGAGCTCCGGAATCGAGGTGAGCGACTTGTTTCTCGCCAGCGGCCGCATCGTGAGCACCGCGGGCCGCAACACCGTCGAGCGAAGCTGGGACGCCCACAAGAAAGACACGTTCGAGGGATTCCCCATCGTCGTTCTCGTCAATCGCTACACGGCCAGCGCCGCCGAGATCGTGTCGGCGTGTCTTCAGGACCACAAGCGGGCGGTCGTCATGGGCGAGCGGACCTGGGGCAAGGGCAGCGTGCAGAACGTCGTCGCCCTGGAGAACGGTCATAGCGCCTTGAAGCTGACCACGGCCGCGTACCGCCGGCCCAGCGGCAAAAACATCCACCGGTTTCCCGATGCCACGGACGAGGACGAATGGGGCGTGACGCCGGATGAGGGCCACGAGTTGGACCTGAGCGATCTCGAACTCGTGGCCTTGCTGCGGGAGCGACGAGAGCGGGACATCATCGCCGCGAAGCCAGCCGCGCCGAAGCCCGGCGAAAAGGCGTCCGTTGTCCAACGCGACGCCGCATCGAAACGCGGCGCGGCGCCGCGCGCAAATCCGGATCCGAAGAAGCCGATCGTCGCGGATCGGCTCTTGAAGATGGCGGTGGAGTATCTCGACCACGAATTGGCCAGGGCAAAGTAGTGTACCTGTTGGCCCTGGAAACGTCGTGCGACGAGACCGCCGCGGCCGTGATCGACGAGGGCCGCAACGTGCTCGGCGCGGTGGTTGCCTCGCAGGACGACTTGCACCGACGCTTCGGCGGCGTGGTGCCCGAGATCGCCTCCCGCGCCCACGTCGAGCGGATCTTGCCGGTTATCGACGAGGCGATGCGCCGCGCGGGCGTGGCCTTGGGCGATTTGGACGCCGTGGCGGTGGTCAACACGCCGGGCCTGGCCGGATCGCTTCTTGTAGGGCTCTCCGCCGCCAAGGCGCTGGCCGTGGCGCTGGATATTCCGTTGGTGGCCGTGAACCACCTTCAAGCCCACGTGTACGCCTGCCGCATGGCCGCCGACGAGGACGTGTTTCCGTGCGTGGGGCTCATCGTCAGCGGCGGACATACGAGCCTTTACCGCTGCCGCGACCCGTTGGATTTCGAGCTTTTGGGCGCGACGATCGACGACGCGGCCGGCGAGGCGTTCGACAAAGTGGCCGCAATGCTGGGGTTGCCCTATCCCGGCGGACCGTCGATCCAAGAGGCCGCGAAGCGCGGCAATCGCCGCGCCTTCGCGCTACCTCGGGCGCTGCTGGACGACGACGAACGGCTCGACTTCAGTTTCAGCGGTTTGAAGACGGCCGTCCGCTACAAGATCGTCGGGCCCGGCAAACCCGAGTTCGACAAGCTCGTCCTGCCGGAGAAACTCGTCGCCGATCTGGCCGCCAGCTTCCAGGAAGCCGTGGTGGATTGCCTGGTGGGAAAGGCGATGCTCTGTCTGCGGAAGACGGGCATGTCCACGTTGTGTGTTGGGGGCGGCGTGGCGGCCAACGCGCGGCTGCGCCAGCGGCTGGAGGACGCAGCGCGACGCGAAGGAGCAACGCTTCACGTTGCTCCCCCCCGATTGTGCACCGACAACGCGGTGATGGGGGCGATTGCCCTGGAGCGGCTCCGCGCCGGGCTGGTCGAGGATCTCGACCTGGACGTGCTGCCTGGCCTGGTGCGCGGGGCGTTCTGAGAACGTGTTTGGAAATGCGTTACAGCCACTTTGGGGGTGCCACTGCTGGCTTGTCCAGCAGTGTTTCTCCCCCGGGATTCGCCGGCACTGCTGGACAAGCCAGCAGTGGCACCCAATTTCAAAACACGTTCTGAGGCGGGCTACATCATTCCCATGCCGCCCCCCATGCCACCCATGCCGCCCCCCATGCCTCCCATGCCGCCCATGCCTCCGCCGAAGCCGCCGCCGCCGTAGCCTTGCCCACCGGTGCCGCCTTCGGTGGTGCCGCCTTCTCCGCTCACGAAGTTGAACGTGTTCACTTCGCCGATGCCGGAGAAGAACGGGGTGGGCGAGACCCGGACGTAGCGCCGGTCGGCCGAGACGACGGCCGTCACGGTCATCATGGCGCCTTCGGAGAGCATTTGGATCTGGGGTTCGTACCCCACGGCGCCCTGGTTGTAGGGAAAGTTATTGTTATTGTTTCCATTGTTGTCGTTTTGGCGGGCACGGCCGAGATTGAACATGGACATGGGATCCATGGCCGCCTGTTGGGCGAGGACTTCCCGGCGAACCGCCACCTGCTGCGCGGCCGTATTGGCCACCTGTTGGGCTTTGAGCGACTCGGTGCGACGCCCCTGGGGCAGATCGAATCGGACCATCGCCGCGTCGTCGTCGAGCCGAACGCGCTTGCGGATGTGTTGGGCGTTCTTCGTGTTCCAATTGACGAACACGTCGACGGTGATCGTGCCCGCGGTCACCTCGCCCCAAACGCGCCGGATCGCCAGCTTGTACTCGCCGGGGAAGCCCCGCGGGCAGACGTAGCCCTCGGCGAATCCGACGTCGGTTTGTTCGCCGAGCGTTGTTTTTTTGTCGCCCATCATGATGCCGCCCGCGGTGGTTCGCGGGCTGCGGCACGAGCAGATCGTGCCCGACGGCTCTTCAATCATCAGGTCCACGTCGGCGTTGCCGGTCCAGGAGACCTTGGCGACGACGTCGCGGACGAGGGCCTCGTCGAGCATGGCTTCGTACTGGGCGGCTTCCTTCGCGCGGTTCTCTTTTTTGAGTTGTTCCAGGGTGGCCTGGGCGACGCGGACGCCCTTGATCCACACGTCGCCTTGTTGCTCCGGCCATGCGCGGCTGACGATGCCGACCGTGGCCCATTGGATGCCTTCCAGGTCGTTGGCTTTTTGGGCGGCTTCGAGCCCGTGCATATAGGGTTCCGGCCGCTCCGGCGCGAGCCGCGACGCCTGGCGGAACACCTGCAACGCCCGGCGGTACGAACCGATGTCCGAAAGATACGCGGCGACGTACATCAGGTCGTCGGGGCTTTGGGCCATATCGACCGCCGACATGACGGCGCGTTCCACTTCGTCGGCGCCGCGGCCGGTTATCTGCATGGCCAAGGCGGTGGCCTCGTACATCCACGGCTGCGCCTGGCCGCGCCGCAGCGCGGCCCGACAAAGCGCGATCACGTGATCGTATTGCTTGTCGTGCATCAAACGGCGGATCGCCTTGCGGACGGCCGCTTCGGTCGGCGCGTTGGCGGCGAAATAGGCGTCCCAGACTTCGCGAGGATCGACACCGGGGCTTAGCTCCACTTCGATTTTTTCCGGCCGAGGCTTCTGGCTTGCCGCCGGCTTGGCGGGCGGTTGGCTCAGATCGTCCTCGACCGAGAAGGCCTGGAATTGTCCGTCCGGACGTCGTTGCGGCAGGAGCTGTTGGACCTGCGGGGGCAGCTTGTCGAAGACCTGTTGGGGGACTCTTTGGGGCGGCAAGTTCATCATTCCCATGCCACCCATGCCACCCATGCCACCCATGCCACCCATGCCCATGCCACCCATTCCCATGCCACCCATGCCACCCATGCCCATGCCACCCATGCCCATGCCGCCCATCATTCCCATGCCGCCCATCATGTTGCTCTGGATCGGCACGACGAGGTCGGCCACGGGGTAGACGCGCGTGCTGCGGTGTTCCTCGGCGTCCTCGGGCGTGGTGATGTTGAGAAACCCGTTCTCGACGTAGTAGGCCAGCTCGAGATCGTCAAACATCGCGTTGAGCGCCGCGCGCAAAGGCAGCCCCCGCGGCGCGTGGAAAGTGACCGGCGCATCCACCTCGATCCCCACGGTATCGAGCGCCTTCTTCTGGATCTTGATGGGGATCTTGTGCACCTCGCCCACGTAGGCCATCACCTGCTCCAGCGGCATTTCGTCGAAATCCATCGACGTCGGCTCGCGCAGCTCCTTTTGCACCCGTTGGTCTTCTTCGCTCCGCACGGCCAGATCCGTCGCGCTGTACCGTTGCTTGCGCAGCTCGGACATCTGGCTCCAGACCTCGGCGTCCGGATATATGATTGGCTCGAGGTCGTTGAAGCAGACGTGCGATTTCTCGGTCGAGGCCAAGGCCTCGACCACCTTCCGCTGTCGGAGCACGCGAAGCTGCTGGTCCTCGAAGTAGTATCGCTTCATGCGCGAGTGCAGCGTGCCGACCACCATGGTGGGCTCCGACGCGTGCATGTTCCCCTCGTCGACGAGCTCCTGCGCCTCGACCATGACCTCTTCCTCGGCCTGGCGGTAGTTATCCTCGCGGTACCGGCTTTCCTTCATCAGCGAGTCGAACCGCTGCATCAGTTGCCGGACTTTTTCCTCCTTGCGGACGAGGTTTTGCACGATGGCCTCGCGTTCCTCGGCGGCGGCCTTCGCCTCCGCGTCGCGCTGGCGGCGGATCTCCTCGCGATCCTGGCGCTGCACGGCCAACTGAATCGCCGACTGAAGCTGATTGGCCAATTGATCGCGGACATCGGGATGGAGTTCGGCCATCCGCCGGACCATCTCGAGCTTGAGCTTGAGGTCTTGAATCACCGGCTCCGGCGAGGCGGACATGTCCTGACGCGCCCGGTTCACGGCCACCTGAACGTCCTTGGTCACCTGGGCGGTAATCAGTTCGCGGTCTTGCCGGAAGGACTCGGCCAGCGCGCCCTCGGGCGCTTCCTCGGCCGCATCGCCAACCAGCTCCAAACCACCCGTCGCGGCGTCGGCCGGACGGTTCTTGATCTCGTCGAGCAACTTCGCCGCGCCGGCGTCGTCCGCGTTGCGGCGCAGAGCCTCCTCGGCCATCGCCCGGGCGCCGCGGACGTCGCCCACGGCCAGGGCCTGGCGGGCCAGATCGGCGTATTGCACGGCGCCCACGCGGACCACGTTGCGGGCGTGATCCAGACTGGTCGAATCGATGAGCGGCAGGCTCATGCCCCCGTCCGCCCGCGCATGGTCGCAAAGCGTCACCAGATACGCGTTCAGCTTGTTCGACGCGGACGGCGCGACCGACCAGGCCATTTCCTCGGCGCCGGCGGGCGTTTGGGCCGTCATCTTGATTTCGACGGGCTCGTCGCCGTTGATCGCGCCCACCACGACGCTGTCCCGATCCGAACGCAACGGCGGCAATTGCCTGGGATAAATCTCGACCAGACGATCCTTCGGCAGGCTCGCGGCGGTGGGCCAATACACGACCGCGCGGGTCGCGCCGCCCAGGGCGGCGCCGGCCGCGTCGGGTTGTAGCTCCTCCGACTGCTCGAGCATCACCCCGCCGGTCTTGCCAGCCAGCGAGCCGAGCAATTGCGCGTCCACCCGCGGGCCCACCACGTAGCTGCTCACCGCGATCCGCGAATCCACCAGCATGTCGACCAATTGCGAGAACTGCTCCGTGCCGAGCAGGTTCGCCGCGCTC
Source organism: Pirellulales bacterium (assembly GCA_016931995.1). Classification (GTDB taxonomy): domain Bacteria; phylum Planctomycetota; class Planctomycetia; order Pirellulales; family Thermoguttaceae; genus JAFGDS01. The sequence goes on along the minus strand of JAFGDS010000093.1, from coordinate 20,114 downwards.
ATGCCGTCGCCGAGGTACACCACGGCCCGGGGCTTCCCCTGGCCGGCGAAGCTCGCCGCGGCCGCCTGGAGGGCCTGGTCCATGTTCGTCGCGCCAAGGGGTTCGCGAGCTTCCAGCTTGGCGATGGCCGCCTTGACCTCCTCGCCGCCGGGCGCCACGAGCCCGTCGCACAGATCGACCGCGTTCAGATCGACCGCGATCAGCTTCACGCGGTCGGTGGGCCGAAGGCTCGCCAGCAACGAGCGGAGCGCGGCGATCGAGTTGGCCCGAAACGTGCCCGTCTGACTGGCCGACGTGTCGATAAGAACAACGACGTCGCAGGCCTCGGGCGGGGCGACCTGGGCGGTCGGGCTGAGGCTCAAGGCGAACAGCCGGACGCCGTCCGGCTGCGCGAAGGTGTCCATGCGAGCCGCCTCGGGACTCGCCGGCGCGCCGAGGGCCGCCACGACCGACACCGACGCGATGAGGATGGCCAGCGGCAAAACGCCGAGCCCAATGGAGAACCGTGTGGACATGTCTTGTGTCTCCGGCACGCGAGAAACCGAGCGCGGGGCCAGCCGTGTTCCGAAGCGACCGCCCGGAAGGCGCCCGTTGGGGGTCCGTTCTTTCATTATCGAGATCCCGCGCCCCTTGCGCGGCATCCCCATCCAAAAAAGCGGCTGAAACGCGAGCCAGATAAAGAGGGCGGCTTCAGCCAGTCGCCCCTATTTTATCCCGTTGCCGCGACTTATTCCAACGAAAAACCGCGATTTCAGCCACCCCCCGCCCCCGCCGTCGTGCCGGAGAACCGCCTGCCTCGCGCCAACGCACGGTATCCTGGGCCACGAGGAGTCGGTTCTTGCGTCGGAGGGGCCAACCCTATCTTCAATAATGCGCATCCCTCATTGGGACTATGCTGTAATGAAAAGCGGCCCGGACGCCCCCAACGGGCGTTCGGGCCGCAAGGTCTTCTTCTGGCAAAGGGGTGCCCTGGGGCCTGGGGACGGGGTGTTTGGACCACTCCGTAATTCCGAACGCATTACCACTCCGGGGACCTGGCTCTAGTCGTCCACCCGCATGGGGCTGGGTGGCCTAACGAAGACCCTCCAAGTGGCGGGATACCCCCCTCAACGCCAAACTGAGTCGGTCAAGCGAATCCGCGGCGGCCGAAATCACGGCGCCCAACAATCGCGGGCCGCTCGTGCCAATTCCGGGACCGGCGCGGTTCCCCTCAAGGGGGTATTCCTGCCGAACGCTGTAGTCGTCCTGGGCATCGTCATAGGCCTCTTCCCGCGGCTCGATCGGCCAGGCATCCGCCTCGGCGCCACCCTCTAGGTATTGGCTGCCGTAGGACTCGAATGCGCCGGCGGGCGAGTAGCCGCTGGAGGAGTCGCTTTGCCCCGACGTCTCCTCGTCGGCAGGATAGATATACGGCTCGTCGAAGGTCGACGGTCCAAGGGCGTCGTCGGCACTACCGTGCCCGGCGGCCGCCTCGTCGAAACCAGCATACTGGTATTCCTCTTCGTCGTAACCGTATTCCGACTCGAAAAGCCAGCGGAGGTATTCCTCCTTGCTGACCGCGTACCCGTACGCATCGGGGTCTTGGGCGACCGACGTGGGCTCGTCGTTCCCCTCGACCGCGGACGGCTGGTCGACCTCCTCGGAGTCGTCGGACGCATAGCCGTCTTCGTAGTAGTATTCGTACTGGTACGAGTGACCCTGGGTCGGGTCGTCGCTGGTCGATGCCTCGGTCGAATCGTCCATGCTCTCCGCGGCAGCGTCGCGGCCCGACCCATCGGCGTCTTCCTCCGCCGGGTCGGTCGTGCCCAGCGGGGGCGTCTGGGCATCCGCTTCCTCGTTCGCCTCGTTGTCGGCCTCCGCCGAGGCTTCGTACCCGTACGGTTCCTCCGGGTACGCGTACTCATAGCCGTATTTGCGGTAGTATCCGCGGTTGCCGAAACGGTCGGAGGATGACGGCGCGGCGTCCCAATGGTGGACGCCGACGAAGTCCTCGACCGCGTTCGACGAGAGTGGGGCCGGCGTGTATGGCCCGACGTCGGCTGCCGAAACCGTTCGGGCGTCGGTGGGACAACCGCCCCAGACCAAGCCGCCCAACACGGCCACCAGCATCGGCAGCAAGACGTGCGAGAATCTCATATCATGTGTCCTCCCTGGAAAGACTCCATAACTCAACAGGACGGTCGAGCGCGTTTATGGTCAAAACCCGCCGTGCGATCGTGCTCCCATGTTCGTCGAATCCGCGCTTTTCAACGGGCTGAATCACGTATCGGTGCACAAAAGATATCGCCATTAGGTCGGCCAGGGGCTTTCGGCTAAATGGCGAGGTTTGCGAGTTTGATCGGATGACGCGCCTGAGAGGGTCCAAGCAGGATTGCGGGAATTCGGGCCACCCTTGCGCGTCGGCTCGTATCGCCTGCAACGATTCTCGGCCGCGCCGGCATTAAACTGGGAAGCCGCGCGAAACCTTGCCGGAAAACGGGCCGGTGTCGCTACAGGCGGAATGATCCCGGTGTTTTTCTTGCCCTTGCTCGTCGTCTCCACCCCGCCGGCGCCCCGCCCCGATCGGGTATACTTGAGCCAATGTCGTGTTTCCCCCAATCCGGACGGGCCAGCGCATGTCTCCGCTTGCGATTCTTGGAATGCCCACCGAGGGCTGGCTGAGCCTGCTGGTCACGGCGGCGGTTTTCGCCGGGTTGCAGATTTCCCGAGGCGGCAGCACCGACCTGCTCTTCGCCGGCGGTCTGGTGGCCGTCGTGGTGCTCGGGGTGATTCCACCCGAATCCGCCCTGGCTGGCTTCGCCAATCCCGCCGTGTTGATGATCGGGGCGCTGTTCATTGTGGCGGCGGGGTTGCGTGGCACGGGCGTGCTCGACGCGATCGGTCACCGCCTCCTGGGTACCGCCCTCGACGCCCGGGGGGCCCTGGTCCGGCTTTCCGTGGCCGTGGCTGGCATCTCCGCCTTCGTGAACAACACGCCCGTGGTGGCCATGTTCGTGCCCACCGTGATCGATTGGTGCCGTCGCCGGGGCGTTTCGCCCTCGCGGCTGCTCATCCCGCTGAGTTACCTTGCCATCCTGGGCGGCACCTGCACGCTCGTGGGGACGAGCACGAACATCGTGGTCAACGGTTTGTTGCAGGACGAGCACGCCGCCCGCGCCGACGGCGATCCCGCGTTCCGCCGGCAGCTTCGCGGCATGAGCCTTTTCGAGATTGGCTGGGTGGGGTTGCCCTGCACGGTCGTGGGCGCTCTCTACCTGCTCCTCATCGGTCGGCGGCGCCTGCCCGATCGGACCGAACTGATCGAACGACTCGACGAGCAACGCCGCGAGTACCTGGTCGAGATGCTCGTCCGCGACGACTGCCGGCTGATTGGCCAGACGGTCGAGCGGGCGGGGCTGCGCCACCTTCGCGGGCTGTTCCTCATCGAAATCGACCGCGACGGGGAAATCCTCACGCCGGTCGCGCCCGAGGACGTCATCCGCGCCGGCGACCGGCTCGTCTTCACCGGCGTCGTGACGACGATCGTCGATCTGGTGAAGATCCCGGGCCTCGTGCCGGCGGGCGACATCGCCTACGAGATCCATCCGGCCCAACGCGGCGCAAGGCGGCTTTCCGAGGCGGTCGTTTCCAGCTCGTCGCCGCTGGTGGGCCGAACGGTGCGCGAGGCGGGTTTCCGCCGGCTTTACAATGCCGCGGTCGTGGCCGTCCACCGCAATGGCGCCCGGCTGCCCAGCAAGGTCGGCGAGGTGGTGCTCGAGGTGGGCGATACGCTGCTGCTGCAAACCCGCGCCGGTTTTCCGGACCAGTTTCGCCACAGCGCGGATTTCTTCCTCGTGGCCGACGTGGAGGGCTCGGAGCCGCGGCGGAGCGATCGGGCGTGGTTGGCCGGGGCGCTCGTGGCGGGGCTGATCGGGTGGCTGGGCGCGTCGACGGCTCTGGGCGCCGGATCGATGCCGGGTTTGGCCTTGGCCGCCCTCGCGGTGGCCGGCCTGATGGTCGTCTCGCGATGTTTGTCCATGGCCGAAGCCCGCGCGGCCGTCGATCTGCAAGTGCTCGTGACGATCGCCTGCGCGCTGGGGTTGGGACACGCCCTGACCGAAAGCGGCGCGGCCGGGGCCATCGCCCAAGGGCTGGTCGGCGCCGTGGGCAGCAGCCACCCGTACGTCCTCTTGGCCGCGATGTATCTCTTGGCGCTGGTCTTCACCGAGCTGATTACCAACGTGGCCGTGGCGGCGATGCTCTTTCCGCTGGCCGTGGCCACGGCGGCGGCCAGCGGGCTCAGTCCCCGCCCGTTCGTCATGGCCGTCGCCCTGGCCGCGTCATTGAGCTTCGTCACGCCGGTCGGGTACCAAACGAATCTCATGGTGATGGGCCCCGGCGGCTACAAACCCCGCGACTACTTCCGCGTCGGCTGGCCCCTCGGCCTGCTCCTGGCCGTGGTGGCCGTGGCGCTCATTCCGCAGGTATGGCCGTTTGGATTATAGGGGCTACCCGCTACCCGTTCGGCTCCGCCGGGAGCGCGTCCGATTGGGCCGGACGCGATTCTAGCGCGTGAAGCAACTCCGCTGCGCTCGCGCGGATTTCGGGACTCGGGTGCGACTCGACCACGCGCCGGAGGACCGGAATGGCGGCCGGGGCCTCCGCGGACAGCTCGGCGAGGAAGGTGTTGCCCAACTGCGCCCACACGCTTGGGTCCTTCTCCTCCTCCAGGGCCTCGAGGAATCGGGGTAGGACCTCTTTCGGTCTGGGACCCATCGCCGCGAGACGCGCCAAACAACTACAGCGGATTCTTGGGTTTTCGTCTTTCGTGCCCGCAAGCAGTGTCGGCAGCGGCAGCCAACTGGTTCCGTCCGACGACAAAACCAAATGCGTGAGCGCCGCCTGGGCAGTCGCCGGGTCCTTGTGGTCCAGGGCCGCGAGCAGGGCCTTCCGTGCCGTCTCGTCCAGAGGCGACACGTGGGCAAGGGCCGGAATCGCCGCCAGCCGCAGCGGGCGCCGCTCGTGATGGGCCAGCTCGACCAAGAATTTGATGATCGGGCCGGCCCGCGAGGCGAGTTCCACCCCGCGCCCCCGCGACGACACCATGCCGCCCGCGGGAGAACTTACGGACAACAACGCGCTGTCACTAAGGATACGCGTATTGTAGAGTCCCGCGATTGCCTCGACCACGGCGTCCTCGCGCCCGGCATCGACCCAATGACGCAGGACGGCCACGATCCGATCGCCCTTCGCGCCGCCCGCGACGAGCGCCGAAAACGCATGACTGCGGACCGCGTCGTCCTTCTCATCGCGAAGCACGCGCTCGAGCGCGGGCAAAACGTCGGCGGACTCGTCGGCCAACTCACCGAGCGCCAAAACGGCGAACAGCCGGCCGTTGCGGGGGCCGGTTTCGAGCTCCTCGCAGAGTACGGGCAAGGCCGTGGCCGGCGGAACGCGGAAGCCGTCCACGCCCGAGGTGGAAAAAGCATTGATCGCGGCCTGCTTGAGCTTCCCCACCGCGTTGTCGCCGATCATTGAGACGTCGTACTCCCGCATCATCTCGACGATCTCGCGGACCGCTTCGGGGCCCTTGCCGCTGCCGGCGAAGGCGGCCATCGCCCGAACGGCCTCGGTCCGGCGCTCGGGCTTGAGTTCCCGTCGCCATATGCTTTTCCATTGGAAGAAAGCCAGGCCGTCGTACATGGAGGCGGTTTCCGGCGCCGTCGGCGGAGGCAAGACGGGTAGGTCCGCGGCCGCGGGTTCCGCCGGCGCCGCCGAGACTGCAGGAGTCTCAGAATTCGGCGCCGCCGGGGTTGTTGGAGTCCTAAGGGGAACGGAAGTCGACGGGACCGCTGGAGTCGTCGCGCGAAGCGGGTTGTCCGCGAGGGGTTGGATTGCCTCCGCGGGCGCTGGCCAAGTCGAGTCCATCGGCACGTCTGGCACCAGGGAGGTCGCCGCCGGTTGGTTCTTCGCGGCGGGCGCGGGCGTCTCGTCGGGTGTCGCCTGGCGCGCGGCATCAACATTGCGATCGTGCTGTGCCAGTAGGTACCGCGTCTTCGCCGTCATGAGTCGCTCCGATTCCCCGCCCCGGGCCCCCACGGAATAGAGCGCCTCGATCTTTGCGACGACGGCCTTCAAATCGGCAAGGCGTCGGTCGTGAACGGCCAGTCGCTGGTCCCGTCCGGGACAGGCCAACAACTCGGCTTCATACCGGCGATCCACGCAGTCCAACAGGACGGAGAGACCGAGAGTGCCTGTGTCGTAGGCCTTTTGGGCGGACTCCTGCGCGGCCCGCGCCGTGGCGATCAGGTCGTCCACCGGCGGGGCGGCCGGGGACGAATCCGCGGCGGCCGCGCCCTGTCGGGCCTGGGCGATCTCGGCCTCCAGACGCGACGCCTTGTCCTGGAGGTCCTTCCGCGCGCCTTCAATTTCCTGGCGGACCAAAGCGCGTTCTTTCTCCAGAGTGATCGCCGCGGCGAGCCGCGCGGCCTTTGCCCGTTCGAAGGTCTCGACCTCGCCGCCGACTGCGCCCGCTTGACGGCGAGACGCGATCATCGTTTCTCTTTGTTGGAGCGCGGCCAACCGTTGCTCGAGGATCCTGATTCGATCCGCCGAGCTGTCGCACAGGTCGAGTTCCGCCTGGAGCCGCTCCGCTTTGGCCAACCAATACACGTCCGATGTCGCGTTGCCGTCGTTACACGCCCGGCGGGCGAGTTCCTCCGCCTCGCGCAGCACGGCGACGCGCTGCTGGTAGAGGGCCTTGAGCCGGGCTTGTGATTTCGCGTCCTCCGAAGCGGAGGCCAGCGCGGCCTCGGCCCGCGCCGGTCGCGCGTCCGACGCGGGAGCGTCAGGCGCCGCTGGAACGGCATTGACCGACGGGGCCGGCGGCGTGGGTTCTTCCGCCGACGGCTGTTCGGCCATGGGCGCGGGGGCATCGGCCGGCGGCGCGGGTTCATCGGCGGGCGCTGCGATGGCGGGCGATTCGCTCACCGGCGCTTGGGCGACGAGGTCCACGCGGACGAGGCACGCGACCACCAGCAGGATCGCGACGGAGAGTATCACGAGGCGTTTCATGATCGAATCCTCCAGGGGATAGGTTGCCAGAAGACGACGGATCCGCACGGCCAGGCCGCTGCCGCCGGCCGCGGGACTGTAGGCGGCATGGCCCGACGGCTGGGCCAGGCCGAGAAGCGCCTGGGCGAAGCGGGGCGCGTCGTCCGGCGCGTCGCGCACGGCCGCGGCGTCGCAGGCCCATTCGGCGGCCTCGTCAAACCGGCGGACCGCCCACCATGCCATTGGATTGAACCAGTGCGGCAAGGCCAGGATCCGCGCGGCGAGCGATTTCCAGATGTCCGCCCGCTGGTAGTGGGCCAGATCGTGCCGCAGAATGGCCATCCGCTCGGGCGGGGCGAGCGTGCGCCACAGCCCTTCGGGCACGAGAAGCACGTACTCCCGCGGCAACCGGCACAGAAGCGGCCCGGTCCGCGCGGTCACGCGCAAGGGGATCGCGCGGCGGACGCCTTGTTCGCCGAGAAGCGCGGTCCACTCGTCCTGCCACGCTTTGTCGCCCGGCCGGCCTGCGGGAAGCCGACGCACGAAACGCGCGTAGCGCGCAAGCCACACGGCCACCACGACCGGGATGCCGGTCAGCCAGATGGCCAGCGCGCCGACGACGGCCCAATCGCGAAATACGAGGGGCGCGAAGCGGGGGGCTGCGAGATCAACGCTCCCCTCACCCGCTTGCGGGAGAGGGGCCGGGGTTGAGGGCACTGCGGCACTGGGGACTGTCCCCATTCTCGTCTCAGCGAAAAGGGGATTGTCCCCTTCGGTGCTGTCGTAGGGGGCGAGGGACGGGCGCCGGGGGACGAGGGCCGCGGGTTGCGCAACGAGATCGCCGGGGTTGTTTTGGGCACGAGCGTCGATCGCGCCGCTCCCCTCGCCCGCTTGCGGGAGAGGGGCCGGGGGTAAGGGGACTGTCCCAATTCTCGTCTCAGCGAAAATGGGACTGTCCCCTTCGACGCTGTTGTGAGGGGCGAGGGACGAGGGGCGAGGGGCGATCGACTCTGCAATGGCCTCGACTGGCCGCGGTTCCGCCGGGCAATACGCAATCGTCACGGGCAGACGCACCCAAAACCAGCCCACCGCGAGCACCAGACAACACGCCGCGCGATGCACCGCCGGCGACGACACCCGGGCCAGTCGCAACAGCCCGAAAACCACGATCGCCGCGGCGGCCACCAGCGCGCTCGTGCGCGCCACCGCGACAAGAACGACTTCGAGCGCCCCGTTCATCGTTTTCCCCTCCCGGACCGTTTGGATTGCGCGCGTCGCTGGGCCTCGTTCACCAGGTCACGAAGCTGCCCGATCTCGTCGTCGCTGAGCGTTCGATCTTGCACGAGGTGGGCCACCAGCGGCACCACGTTGCCCCCGCTGACCCGTTCGAGAAGCAACTCCAAGTGGCCGGCGCTCACGTCCTCGGGGGCGACGGCCGCCTGGTAGCGGGCGGGCCGCTCGGGGTTGCGGGCGACAACGCCCTTGTCCACGAGCCGGTTGAGCCGCGTTTGCACCGTCGTGTATCCGATCGGCCGGCCCAGCGCCCGCTGCGCCTCGACCAGCGTGACCGGCCCCTCGCGCCACAGCACTTGGAGCATTTCCATCTCCCCGGCCGACAGCCGGGGCACCTTGCGTTTCCTGGCCATCTCGACACCTTCTCCTTGCGTCACGGCCCCGACTATTACACACGTCGTAGCCGCATTGTACTACGGCGGTCGTAGGTGTCAAGAGGGAATCGCGGCGAGAAACCCGTGGATTCTTCAGGGGGGTGCGTGGTGGGTGTGGAAGACGAGAAGGAGGTGCACCACGGAGGACGCGGAGGCGTCGGGCAAATGCGGGCCGTTCGTCACTTCCCGGCGTCGCGAGCACTTGCAGACATCGAGCGCTGGCCGGTCATGGCTGCTGGAGGCTTTTGCCCAGGAGCCGTGCCCGTCGGCATGAAACGCCGCAAGCAGCCAAGACGGCCAGCGCGCCCAACGAGGCGCCGGTGGTTGGCTCGGGGATTGGGGCGGTGATAAGGCCCAGCAGGCGCGAGCCCAAACCCGTGCTCCAGGATTGGCGTCTCAATCCGGAAATCGGATCCAATTCAAAAATGAAGCCGCTGTAACTGGTGAGATAGAGGGCGCCGTCCAGGGTGAAGGCCGAGTCTTCAGGAACATGGGAGGAGGGAATGCCGTCGCTGATGCGAGTCGCCAAACCCGTTGTGATATCGACCTCGAAGCAGGAGCCGGCCGCTTGATGGAACGCAAGCAGTCTGGTGCCGTCCGGTGTGAAGGAATGGCCGTTAAGGCTCTGGCCGGCAGATCCAATGAGGTCGGTCTCTGCCGTATCGGGATTGACCTTGTAGAGATCACCGACGACGGAGCTAACGTACAACTCACCCGATATCGGGTGGAAGGCGATGCCCTCCGGACGGTCGATTGCTGACATCGTTCCAACAAGCGCCTTCTCGCCCGTGTTCACGTTGATCGTCCACAAGCCGCGGCCCCACAAGTCGACCGCGAACACCTTCTGGTCGGAGCGTCGAACATCCATGCCGAAAAACCGCTCGTTGCCACCCATCGCACAACGGAGCGTGGAAGCGCCCGTTGTGGTGTCAAAATTGTACAACCCCCGCGGGTTGCCGGCGCCGCCGTCTTCATCAAAGAAGACGAGGCTCTCGCCCTGAGACGCCGTGCAACAAGGAAGAAACACCCAAAGGGAGCCAACGACAATAATCGCTGTTGCCCGCATCAAAGTTCTCCTCAGCAAGGGTTATCCACGAACACGTTCATTCCGATTATCTTCCACGGTGGTCGCGCCGGCGGCGGAGGCGGTTCAGGTTCGCCTTGGCCTCGGCGACCCGCGTGGGGCTGTCGAGCAGTTGCCGGAAACAATGCGCGGCGGGACCCACCTTGCCCAGATGCGTGTAGCAGACGCCCAGGTTCAGCAGAGCGTCGTCGCGCATGATGCGGGGATCGAAGCTCATCAGTTGGTCGTAGGCCGTTTCGCGGTCGAGGGCGACGATCCGCTCCAAAAGCGCGGCGCAGGCGTCGAACCGGTTCTGGCGGAACGCGCGCCGCGCGATCTGCCACAACAGCGGCGTCGCGCGGGGGAACATGGTCAGCGCCAGCCGCCGGGCGTCTTCCCACGCCAGCGGGAATCCGGCCGGCAGCCGGTCGCACGCCAGGACGTGCTCCAGGAGCGCGGCGAGCATCCCGCCGCCTTCGATGGCCTGCGAGTGCTGTCGGCGTACCATGTCGGCCGCTTCGACCAGCAGGGCCTCGCCTTGCTCGTTGCCCAGGGCAAGGTACGTCCGGCCCAATTCGACGAGATAGTAGAACTCACCCGGCCGATCACGCAGGTCCAGTTCCATGAGGCGCGCCGCGCGCTCGAGCTTCGCCCGCTTGTCGCCCTCGGCGTATCCGTAATGCCGGATGCGGATGCCCGAAGGAAGAACCTCCTGACCGGTCTTCGCCGCGATTTCGTTCAATGGCGGGGTGAAATGGTGGTGGATGTGGCCGACGAAGTGGATTTCCGGCCGGTTGCGGAAGAGCCGCGGGTGCAGCATGAGCGTGTACTGGTCCGGCCGGTTCCGATCGACGAGGTCCTCGCGCAACACGGTGAACGCCAGCGCGCGGTCGCACGCGAGGCAACGCGCGAGCTCCTCGCGCGATTCGGCGAGGAGTTCCTCGTCGGCGTCGAGCATGAAGATCCACTCGCCGCGGGCCCGGGCGTTGCAGTAGTTGTACGCGGCCGAGAAGTCGTCCACCCAGGGGAAATGGGCGATGGTGGCCCAACGGGCGGCGATCTCGACGGTCCGATCGGTGGAGCCGGTGTCGGTGACGATGATCTCGTCGGCGACGCCGGCGACGGACCGCAGCGCCCGCTCGATGTTGCGCTCTTCGTTTTTGGCGATGAGACAGACGCTCAACGTGGGCATCGGCCTATCCGCCCAGGAGATCCCGCCGCCACCACAGCAAGGCGCCCGCCATCCCAATGACAAGCACCCACGCGGCCGGCTCGGGGATGGGGACGACGTCCACGGTGACCGTGCCGCCGAAGGTGGCGTTGCTGAAGCAGATCAAGGTGGCCTGCTGGCCGTATTCGGTGGCGCAGTGATCGCCGGTCGCCGTGCTGTCGGACATGGCGAAGCAGAGGAACCAGTCAAGAGGACCGCCGGAGGGGTCTTCGTTTTCGCTCTGGAGCAGGGAATTGACAACTTCCTCTTCATCATAACCCGCGCCAGGGTAATAGCTGTATCTAAAAATATCGTCCCACGATCGGTTCATCGCGATCGGGTCGTCGTTGGGGAACGAAATAGCCACGCCGGGACTGCCGCCCTCGTCGTAGAGGGCGATGACGGCGTAGGTGGGCCGGTGGCCGTTCGTTTCGTCGTAGTGCTGCGGAAAGTCGACGATGAAGCCGGTCTGGGACACGGTCGTCGTTTGGCCGCCGGGCAGATCGCCGAGCGACTTGATCATGCCGCTGGTGACATTGTTGCCGTAGTAGACGAACGCGTGGGTGAGATCGACCTCGGGCGTGATGGACACGAGCGACATGACGCCGGCGTCCGCCTGGCCGCCCCAGGCCGTGGCCATACCCAACGCGACGCAGCCCGCCTTGAGACCCGATCGCCAGCTTCGTCTCTTCCGCGACTTCTTCTTATTCTTACTCATCCGCATGGAATCACGCCTCCTGGGCAATGTGGAGCAGATCGCGCCGCCACCACAGCAAGGCGCCCGCCATCCCAATGACAAGCACCCACGCGGCCGGCTCGGGGATGACCTGGACGGTGGCCGTGCCGCCGAAGGTCGGATCGCTGAAGCAGACGAGCGTGGCTTCGTGGCCGTAGGGCGACCACGTAGGGAAGCTCAGCCCGTAGTATAGGACGTCCCACAGCGGATCCGTGTTGCCGGCCGCCGCCTGGTGCAGGCAGTCGATCACTTCGGCTTCGGTGTGGTTGTAATGGCTGGCGGGGGAGGATTCGAAGAGGTCGGCCCATTGTGTGTGGGAGGTCAACACGTCGTCGTTCGCAAACGAGATGGCCACGCCTTCTTCCGCGCCCTCTTGATACAAGCCGACAACCACGAAGCCGCCGCGAGCGTAGTCTTCCTTTTCGCGTATAATGGACCGATACAGCAAGGACGTCTCGCCGGCAGGGATGTCGCCGAGCGACTCAAGTCCGCAAAAGGAGTTGTTGGCGGTGTAGTAGACGAACACGTCGGAAAGCGCGGTCTCGGGCGCGGCCTTGGCCAATAGCAGGGCTTCGCCACGTGCTTGGCCGCCCCAGGCCGTGGCCATTCCCAGCGCGACGCAGCCCGCCTCGAGGCCCCTTCGCCAGATCCGTCGCCGGAGACGCTTCTTTTGGCTCTTGCTCATGAGGCCTGCCTTTCCTGCAAGTGCGAGTTCAACGCGACGATAGTCTCACCCATCTATGACGAATCGGGGCCGGGCTCGTCAAGGCCCCCCTGGCGGGTATGTTTACCGGGGTGATGGATCCGGCCCAAACGTTTTGTTTGGGGGGGCCGTCGTGGGGCGGGGAGGCGCGCACCACCGGACAAGCGGGCGATGGCGAAGAGAACTTCGTGATTCGGGCGGAGGCGGACTTGCCGCCGTTTGTGCTACCGCTGGCGGCGCCGGACGGTCCAGACCAGGCCGGCCGCGGCCAGAAGGCTCCAAACGGCCAGCGAGGCGGGCTCGGGCACGGCGGTGAACTGCACGGAATACGTGCGGCGGCCGTCGGCCGTGCCGGCGAAGGCGGCGCCTGGCACAAGGAGCGCGCCGGGGTTGCCCCGGTAGACAATGCCCGTGTAGGGCTCGTAGGTCGATGGGTCGGATTCCCACTCGAACTCGATGACGCCTTGGTTGACCACCGTGCCGTCGATGTTGCCGTCGCGCCAGCCGAGGTACGAATCGGGGCCGATCAGAGCACTGCCCGACACGAGATCGAACGCGAACTCTTGGATCCCGCCGCGGTCGGTCGCCCGGGTGGTGCCGATGCCGGCGATCTGGAAGAGGCTGCCGACCTTGTTGAAGATCAAGGGCGTGACCAGCCGTCCATCGACCGTGGCCCCGCCGGTCTCGTCATCGAAGAACGCCCAGCTCGTGACGATGTTGCCGACCGCTTCGGAGGGCTGGGTTCCCAACACGAAGACATATCCGGTGGCGGTGTCGGTGATGCCGCGATCAACCAAGGAGTTTCCGACGGTGATCGACGCGACGGCGGGCCCCGCCGCCAGCAACACGATAATGGCCCCAAGAGCAGCCAGCCGTTTCATCAGAACAGTCTCCGCGGTGTTGGACCCTGGCCCCGTGCGCGTTCCACGCATTAGCACATATTCCCTACAGGTTTTTAGCCGGCGAACGGGGATTCCTGACGGGCCGGGGGGGAAAATGGGCGAAATGGATCAAGGAAGTCGCCAAGATGATTGCACGGAGGGGTATCTTGTCCCTTTTGGTGGGGTAATTGGGGGCTCAGCGACGAGCGTGACGAGCGGTACTGCGGGGAACGGCAGGGCACCGCGGGTCTCGGAATAGAGGTTCATCCGTCACGAGAATCCGCGGGGGCGCTGCCCCCGCACCCCCGGGATTTTCCGAGGCATGACTCCGGTGTCCAATGGGACTTGTGACGAGAAGCTGATTGCTCGCACTCTTGGCGTGCTCATTGGACACCGGAGCTATGCCTTAAAAATCCTGCGGCGTGAGCTGCACCGGAATGGAGAAGAGGAACCCGTAGTCACGCGGTCCGCAAAGGGCTGCAGCCAGGGGCGAGACTCGATTGTCCGTCGGGGACAAAACACTCCCCCAGAATCCCCCCGTGTGCCTTCGCGCCCTCCGTGGTGAATAGATTGGACGCGTTTATCTTACCACGGAGGGCGCGGAGGAGCACGGAGGGGGCTGGCGAGGACGTTGCATCGGCAGGGAGAATCAACGGACGATCTCGGTGTTGGGCAGCGATTTCCGCAGCCGGGCGACGCCGGCCGGGGTGACGGGGGCGGCGCCGAGGTGGACGTGTTTCAGGCGAGTCAGCTTCGCCAGGTGTTCCAAGCCCGCGTCGGTGATCTTCGTGCCGTTCAGCGCGAGGAACTCCAGCGATGCCAGACCTTCGAGATGGGCGAGGCCCGCGTCGGTGATGGGGCAGTTGGTGAGGTCCAGGCGGGAGAGCCGATCGAGACGGCTCACGATTTCGAGGGCCGCGTCGTCGGGCCGCGTGGCCGACTGGGAGAAGTCGAGCCTGATGCCGCCGTAGGGCCAGTTCTGCACGACCGGGCCAAAACGTTCCAACTCGGCCAGGGCGGCTTCTTCGGCCCATTGGGCCCGCTTGTGGACGCCGTACCACGACGACGCCGACGCGGCCAGAATGGTGAACAACAGCAGCCCTTGCAGCGAGAATTGCAGCCACGCGCGGTCCGGCCCGCGGGGGCGGGCCGGTGTGGGCCCGCGGTCCGGGTTGAGCACGCGGTCGTCTTCATCGCGGACCTCGACGCGTTGGGCGAGCAATCCCATGAGCACGTCGAGTTCGGCCGGCGCGACCTTCGCGGTGGCGGTCATGCGGTCCAAGCACACCAGCAGTCCGCTGCCCCAGCGGGTCCGCTTGACGTAGCGGATGTCGCTCCAAAGCACGGGATGCCCACGAGTATTCGGCAGAGTCAATCCCTGTTCGCGAAGTTCGATGGCATTAACGTACAGCAAGGGAAAGAGAAGGAGTTGGCCCGCATTGAAGAAGCAGAAGAAAGTTATCAGCGGCTCGGGCGGCTGGCCGACCAAGAGGAACATCACGCCAAACAAGACAACAAACATTGTCGGTGTGACGATGCCCGCGAAGACGTGCGCCCACGACCACCTCAAGACCGTGGACCTCCAGACGAGCGGCCCGGCCCGGCGTTTGTGGCGCGCGGTCCGGCCATGGATGATCCAACCGAGAAACCCCACGGCCAGCGCGGCGGTCAAGATGGCCAGTGCGAGTTCCATCAACGGAGCCTAGCTGGATGCGTCGCGGATCCCTCCGTGCCCTCCGTGGTGAACAGAGTGGACGCGTTTATCTTACCACGGAGGGCGCGGAGGAGCACGGAGGGATGGGGCGGCGCGCAGCATCGGATCCCCTCGCCCCCGGTCCCTCTCCCGCGAGCGCGGGAGAGGGGAGGAGGCGTTTTCGATCAGTGCTTGCCGTAGTTCATCTCGACGCCCTTGCGCTCGGCCATGATGTAGGCCTCGAGGGCCCGCATGGTCGCGCCGTCGGGGTTGAGGGCTTTGCCGCGGACGGGATTCTCGACGCACCAGTTGATCATGTCGCGCAGGAGCACCACGCGGCCCAACTGGACCTGATACTTGGGATACGTCTCCGGATGCGTGTTCGACGCGTGCGGGTGGCACATGTCGCAGGACACGCCCACGGGGCTTCCCAGGGCGTCGGCGTTGTGGAAGATCCGCGAGCCCTCGGCCACGGCCTTCTCGGTCTCGCGGGCCCAGACGAGGACGTCTTTTTTCGTGAAGTTGCCGTAGGTGTTGTCGGGGCCTTGTCCGCCCTCGAGCACGGCGGCGTTGTCGGCCGGCGGCTTGAAGTCGTGGGCGGCTCGTTCCTCCTCGACCCAACTATCGTTGGGGTGGTCGCGCTTCCACTGGTCCATCAGGGCGCCGGCCAGCTCCTCGCCGGTGAGATTGGCGTCGACCTCGACGGTGTTGGCGCCGTCGCACGAGCCGACGGTTTGTTTTCCGCCGCTGGTCTTCTTGTCCGCCCCCTTGCGATCGGGCGCGCAGCCGACCAGCAGGGCCGCGACGAATGCCGCGCAGCTTGCGCTGGCCAACAGGGCCAGGGCGCGACGACGAATCGACGTATCGTTCATGGTTGGTCTCCTGGTATGCGTTTTAATAGGCCGGTCGGTTGGGTTTGGGCGGGGCGTCCTCCTTGCCCCAACTGGTCATGTACGTCCGGCTCACCGTGATCGGATTGCGGTTCCAGAGGCTGTAGATCTTGTCCACCAGCCCGTCGGGGTGCACCTGGACCTCGCCGTCGCCGCATCCGTCGTTCGCGTTGAAGGGGTCGGGCCGGGCCATTTCGATGGTCAGCTCGGGCATGCCCTCCGGCGCGTAGGGCCACGGCCACGCCGTGGACAACACGCCGTGGAAATGGATGTTGTCGATCCGGTTGGTCAGCAACTGGTGCGTGTGGCCGTGGATCACGGTCACCTGCTTGAACCGCTTGAGGATCGCCTGCACCTCCTCGGCGTCGTCGGTCCAGAAGTTCCACTTCTTGTAGAGCTTGTAGAGCGGCGAATGGGAAAAGATGACGATCTTGGCGTCGTCCGGGTGTTTGGCCAGATCCTCTTCGAGCCATTTCCGCTGGGGCTCGCCCACGGTGAAGGGGCTTTGCAGGCCGTTGTCCAGACCGGCCACGGTCATCATCCGCTCCATGGGCTTCATGCCGCGGGCGGTCCAGAAGTCGGCCTCGATGACGCTGTTGAGCACGACGAAATGGACGCCCTTGTGGTCGAACGAGTACGTCGGCTCGCCGAACAGATCGCGCCACTTCTCGCCCATGTCGAGATACCAGTCGTGCTCGCCGACCATGATCCGTAGCGGCGCCTTGAGGTTTTTGAGGATCGCCGCGCCCATGTCCAGTTCGGTGGGCCGGCCGAGCTGGGCCAGGTCGCCCCCGTAGAAGACGAAGTCCGGCTGGGGATCAAGGTTGTTCACGTCGTCCACCGCGCGCAACAGGGCGTTGGCGAAGCGGTCGTACTGCTCCTTCACGTACAGGTGGGAATCGGAGATGTACGCGAACCGGAAACCCGGCGCGGCGTCCTTGTTCTCCGGGTCTTGCGCCACGGCCACCGGCGTGAAGGAGTGGGGCGTCACCAGGCCGGCCGTCGCGCCCAGCGCCGCGGCCGAGACCTTCAGGAACGACCGGCGATCGAGATTCCGCAGGCCGCGGAAGAGCTCGTCGCGCTGTTCGTAATACTTGGTTTCAACGCTTTTGAACGTAGCCATCGTGGATTGCTCCTTTATTTCTCGGGTTTCTCGGCCGGCATCACCCGCGGCTCGAACGAAAGCGTCTTCCGCCCGGCGATGGCGTCGTCGCGGATGGCGCGCTTCTCCTGAGCGGCGGCTTTCTGCTCGTCCATTTGGCGTTGGTTCTCCTCGGCGAACCGGTCGTCGGTCAGCGTGAAGAGGAAGGCCACGAGTTGGTCGATTTCCTCTTCCGAGAGGTTCAACGGCTCGATGCCGCCGTCGAGAAACAGGTTGGCCTCGCCGCCCTTGTTGTAGTGATCCATCACGTCCCACAGCGTCGGGAGCGATCCGTCGTGCATGTAGGGCTGGGTGATGCCGATGTTGAGGATCAGCGGCGTGCGGAACGAGCCGATATCCACCCGCTTGTGCGTCACCATGAACCGCCCCAGCTCGCTCAGGTCGGTGCCCACCGCCAGCTCGTCGAGCTTCTGCTCGGAGGGGTCCTCCTTCAAGAGCTTCATTGCCTCGCTCGCCAGGTCTTCGAAATTCTGATGCCGGGCGGAGACGCCGACGTTGTGGAAGCGGTTGTCCGTGCCCAGAGGGTTGGAGGGATTCATGGGGTGGCAGGCGGCGCAGCGGGCCTTGCCGTTGTACAGCTCCCAGCCCGCCTTGGCTTCGGCCGAGATCGCGCCGTCGTCGCCGTCGAGGAACCGGCGGAACGGAGAGTCCATGAAGACGAGCGTCCGCTCGAAGGCCCCGATCGCCCGACCAAGATCCTCGTAGTTCATTTCTCGCCCGAAGGCCTTTTTGAACGCCTCTTGATACTCCGCGTCATCGGCGATGGCTTTCATGGCCGTGTCTTCGTCGGGCATGCCCATCTCGACGGGATTGAGGATGGGCATCATTGCCTGGTGGTCCAGCGTGGGCGAACGGCCGTCCCAGAAGAGCACTTGGAGCAGCGCGACGTTCAACGTGGTCGGCGCGTTGCGCTTGCCCAGTTGATCCTTGATGCCCAGCGAGGTGGGCAATTGGTCGGTGAAGCCGCGGGTGACGTCGTGGCACGTGGCGCAGGAGACGGTGCCGTCCTTCGACAACCGTTTGTCGAAATAGAGCTTGTGGCCCAAGGCCACGCGTTCGGGCGTCATGGCGTTGTCCTCGGGGATGAACGCCGCCCAAATGACGGGATCGAACGCGGCGGGCGGTTTGGTCACGTCCGCTTCGGGCAGGAGCTTGGCCAGGGCTTGCTCCTGATGCTCCGGCGTGGCCGCGCCGAGCGCGTCGCGGGGGACGTCGGCGCCGGGATCGTCGGGCGTGGCGGCGCCCAGCGCCAGGGCCGCCAGCACAGCGCAGCCAACCGCCCCCAGCGCGAGCCGGCCGCGGCGCGTCCTCATGCGATACATGATCTTGCCTCCTTTGATAAAGCCTGCCTGCCTGTGTGTCGTGTTTCCGTCCGATACGGTCAAGAAGACGCTTTTCGCCGGCAGTCGGGGCACACGCCCACGAAGTGAACGGAGAAATCCTCGACGTGGAATCCGTGCCGGCTGGCCGGCGGCAGCGACACGTCCTCCACGGCCGAACTCGCCACGTCGATCACGCAACCGCAGGACCGGCAGAAGAGGTGGTGGTGCCGGTCAATTTTTCCGTCGAAACGCGTGCCCGCCCCGGGATGGTGCAGCCGTCGGATGACGCCCAAGGTGACGAGCCTGTCCAACACGCGGTACACGGTGGTTCGCGACAGCCTGGGGAGCCGGTCCTTGACGGCGTCGAAGACCTGATCGGCCGTGGGATGATCGTTCCGCTCAACCACGGCCTTGAGGATCTCCCGCCGTTGCATGGTCAGCGGCAGCCCTCGCCCCCGCAGGAGCCCCTCAAGCTGCCGCAACCGAGCCTCGACGGCGCCGCGCATCTCCCGCCCTCGGTTGAACTCTTTTACCAGTTGGTACGAACTACCAACCAGTAGATCGGCATGCCAAGGGCATGTCAATACCCATCCACCCGAGCGCGGGGGATATGTGGTAAAATGCGGTGCTGGAAGAACTTGGGGTGACGACCGCGTCCGGCCGGAGCACGAGGGCTACGACGGCGTGACGCTGCCCAAGGACGATCCGTTCTGGCTCGAAAACACGCCGCCCAACGGCTGGGCGTGCCGCTGCGCGACGATCCCGATGTTCGCCGAAGCGACGCTTAACCGACCCCGCACGGTCGACGTGGACGGCCGGGACGTGCCGCCCTCGACCGATCCGGGCTTCGCCGTGAGCTTCGGCGCGCTCGCGGGCCTGGGAGCATGAAGGAGGAGACAATGGGCAAACGCATGGTGACCGTGCCCGACATGGCCAAGTACCTGGGCTGTTCCCAGGAGACCGTCCGCCGGATGCTCCGCGAAGGCAAGATCCCCGGCCTCAAGCTCTTCAAGGACTGGCGGATGGACGCCGAGCAGGTGACGCTGGCCCTGTCGAATGATCGGGCGGCCGGCGATCGGACGGCAAGCGGGCAAGCAAGGCCAAAGGACGACGGGCCGCAGTGAATGGCGGGCCACCAAGCTCGGCACCCGGATCATGTTGCCCGCGGCGTCGTAGGCCACGTTCGTGCTGGACGAGTCAATCGTCTCGATCTCATTCGCCTCGTTCACCACCCGCGTCTGCGACGCCCCGTCGTCGTTGAACTCCGACCAGTTGCCCAGGGCGTCGAGGGTCCAGTCCAAGACTCTCCACGCGTTTACTGTCCTCCCTCCTAATCTCCGTAGTCCACGCGAGTCTGCGGAAGACGACGCTGGAGTTCCTCTATGGCGGCGTTCATGCGGCAGTCCGGGCATATGCCGGTCAATCCAATGCCGAGTCGTCGCAGCGTCCGCATTCGCGCAATTGACTTTACTGATTCTTTCGTCACTCGTGCCGACCGCAAGAGATCCCAATTCTCAAGCTCATACACAGAACAGATCCGTTCTATGCCGGCGTCAGTCACGTTGGTGTACTTGAGGCTCAACGTAATGAGCGAAGGAAGCCGAAGCTCGGCCAAGTGAAACAAGTATTCGTCGGTGACGAGGTTGCCGTCGAGATACAGTACCTGCAATTGTCCTGGTTCAGCGTGAAATGGAATTCTTGTGTTGGCGAGTTAGTGAGTTGTAGGGCTGTCTGGTGGTGTTACGTTGATGGAAT